>NZ_JCALCG010000023.1:0-39087 GCF_059812225.1 Mycobacterium sp. NGS66
GGCGATCGCGAGCGCGGCGCAGCCGGGCGACGCGGGTCGCCACCATCACTGTTGGTAGACGCGGGGGTCGAGCGTCCCGATGTAGGGCAGGTCGCGGTAACGCTCGTCGTAATCCAGCCCGTAACCGACCACGAAGTCGTTGGGAATGTCGAAGCCCACGTAGGTGATCTCCGCGTTGGCGCGCACCGCGTCGGGCTTGCGCAGCAGCGTGCACACCTGTAGCGAACGTGGATGCCGGGTGGTCAGATTCCGCGACAGCCACGACAACGTCAGGCCGGAGTCCACGACGTCCTCGACGATCAACACGTCGCGGTCGTTGATATCCCGGTCGAGGTCCTTGAGAATCCGCACCACACCCGACGAGGACGTCGATGACCCGTAGGAGCTGACCGCCATGAACTCGAATTGGGTGGGCAGGGGAATCGCCCGAGCCAGGTCGGTCACGAAGATCACCGCGCCCTTGAGCACGGTAATCAACAGCAAATCCTGACCCGTTTCGGCGACGACGCCGCGGTAGTCATTGCCGATCTGTTCGCCGAGTTCGGCGATGCGCGCCTGAATCTGCTCCTCGGTGAGCAGCACGGACTTGATGTCTCCCGGGTAAAGCTCCGGGGCTTGTCCGGGGGTGATCGCCGAGGAGCTCTGGGCCACGACCACAGAGTGCCACGCCATCCGGCGAACAACCAACTGGTCAGTCGCGCCCGGTGCCTCCGGATCCGTCGAAACTGCGCTCACGGCGCCGAGCCTGAACCCAGGGCCATGGTTTGGCGAATCGGGAAGCCCTCACCGCAGTCTCGGCGCGGCAAAACCCGACCGGGCCGCAGTCTCGGCGCGACGACGCCCAACCGGGCGGCTACACCGGCTCGCGTCGCAATGTCAGCAGGCCGTCGTGTCGCCCAGCGATCAGTCGCTGCCCGCGCAGCGGCGAGCCCACGGCGACACCACCTTGACCGCGCCAGGCCGTGACCAGCGTGTCCACCCCACGGATCTGCTTGTCGGTCAGTCCGGTCGCGCCACCGGCCAGCAGCCAGCCGCGGATCACCCGGCGCCGCACCGGATCGGGCAGCGCTGCCAGGGCCTGAGCCTGCAGCCCGGACCCAGCCGTGACGTCGGGCAGCGCCTGGGCGGCCAGTGCGTCGATCAGGTCGGTGTCCTCGCGCAACGCCGTCGCGGTGCGCGCCAACGCTTCGGCGACTCCGCCACCGAGCACGTCTTCCAACAGCGGCAGCACTTCGTGGCGCAGCCGGCTTCGGGTGAAGCGGCGGTCGCTGTTGTGTGGGTCCTGCCACGGAGTCAGGCCCAGCTCCTGGCACGCCGCGTGGGTGACGCTGCGCCGTACCCCCAGCAGCGGCCGGCACCACGGCGGATCGTAGGGGCGCATCCCGGCGATCGAGCGCGCTCCCGAACCCCGGCCCAGGCCGAGCAGCACCGTCTCGGCTTGATCGTCGAGGGTGTGAGCCAACAGCACCGGCCCGTCACGCCAGGCGTTCAGCGCGGCATAGCGGGCCGCCCGGGCGGCTGCTTCGGGGCCGCCACCTTGACCGGAGGAGTTTTCGACCTGAACGCAAACCACTTGCGCCGCAACGCATCCCAGCGCGATAGCTTGCGATCGTGCGGTTTCGGCGACGGCCGCGGAATCGGGCTGCAGACCATGGTCCACGATGGCCGCCGTAGTAGGTCGCAGCTGCGCCGCAACCGCGGTCAGGGCCAACGAATCCGGGCCGCCGGACAGCGCCACGCACCACGGGTCATCCGTGCCCAGATAGGTCCCAATGAATGCCTCGACAGCCGCGCGCAGCTGCGCTACAGCACTCGGTCGATCCATCGTTGCGGCTCGTCGATTTCGTCCGGCAACGGCAGCGCGTCCGGGCCCGACCAGATGGCGTTGAACCGCGGCATGCCGACCCGGTCCACCACGTGGTCGACGAACACCTTGCCGCGGGTGTACTGGCTGAGCTTGGCGTCGATGCCCAGCAGTGCGCGTAGCACTCGTTGCAACGGTGGTTGCCTGCGCTGGCGACGCTCGTCGAACCGGCGCCGGATGGTGGCCACCGACGGCACCACCATTGGGCCGACGGCGTCCATCACGTGTTCGGCGTGGCCTTCCAGCAGCGTGCCCAGCACAAGAAGCTGATCCAGGGCTTTGCGCTGCGGCTCGGACTGCACGGCCCGTACCAGGCCGAGAATCCCCGACGAGCCGCCGTGCGCTGCCGCATCACCGCGGTTGCGGACGAACTCGGCCAGCCGGCTAGCCACCTGGCCTAGGTCATCGCCGACGTCTTGGGTCAGCATTCCCAGCGCCTGCGACATATACCCGGCCAACCACGGATTGGCGGTGAACTGCACCCGGTGGGTCACCTCGTGTAGGCACACCCACAACCGGAAGTCGGAGGGCTCGACGCGCAGCTGACGCTCGACGGCGAGGACGTTGGGATACACCAGCAGCAGACAGCCCTGTCGGGCGGCCGCAAACGGGTCGTATTGACCCAAGATCCCCGACGACACGAACGCCAGCACCGCGCCCGTCTGCGCACCGGTGATCCGGCCGGTCCAGAAGCCCCGCGGCTTTTCGCTCCCGTTCGTCATCACCCGCATCGACTCGGCCGCGGCGGCCACCCACTCCGAGCGGTCCACGACACGGGCCGGAGCGACGTCATCGTCGGTGACCAGGCCGGTGACGTCGCGGACCGGCGGTTCGGCTTTTGCGGCCGCCCTGATCAGCTCGTCGATGACCTGGCGGCGGGTGTACTCGGTGGCCGCGGGCCCCGGCCGGGCCAGCCGTTGGCCGACGGTGGCGGCGAATCGCCAGTCGACAGCGGTACCGATGGTCAGTTCAGAGGACGGGGTCACGTGCACCCACATGTCCACAGCTTGGTCGCCAGGGCATCCATCACGTTGCGGCCGTTGGGGCCGGCGTTGTTGGAGATGAACGCGAAGGTCAGCACTCGTCCGCTGCTGTCGGTGAGCACGCCGACCAGCGCGTTGACGGCGGTCAGCGAACCGGTTTTGGCGCGCAGCCAGCCGGCCGGGCCAAGGTTGGTGGCCTGGTCGAGAAAGCGGTCGGACAGGGTGCCGCTGCCGCCGGCGATCGGTAGCAGGTCCAGCAGCGCGCGCAACGACGGCTGATCCGGGCCGGCGGCCGCTTGCACCACACCGTCCAGCGTCTTGGCCGTCAGCCTGTCGTTGACCGACAACCCGCTGGAATCGGCCAGCGCGAGGCCGCCGGTTTCGACGTGTGCGGTGCTCAACCGGTTGGTCACGGCATCGACCGCGCCGGTGAAGCTCTGCGGACGGTTGATCGCGCCCGCCACCTCGCGGCCGATGCATTCGGCCATCACGTTGTCGGAGTGGTCCATCATCTGCGACAGCCGCTGGATCAGCGGCGCCGACTGCACCACGGCCAGTTGCCGCGCGCCGGTGGGTGCGGTGGCGAGGCTGACCGCGTTGGGGTCCAGGCCAAGGGCCTTGGCCAATTCCCGTCCGGCGTCCAGCGCGGGCGTCCGCGACCGGCGCGAATTGACCGTCGTCGGCTGGATTCGCCCGGCGTCGATCATCACCGCCTCGATCGGCGCGATGTCACCGTTGTCGACGTCGGCCGGGTCCCAGCCCGGTGCCATCGTCGGGCCGCTGAACGCGTGGGCGTCGACCTGGACCGACGTCGGCGTCATGCCGCTGCGATGGATCTGCTCGACCAGGTCGCTGATCCGGGCGGCACCGCGATACCAGGTGTCCACACCGGGGGGCGCGGCCGACAACACCGGATCGCCCGCACCAACCAGCACCACCGGGCCCTGGGCGTTCTGACTGCCGGCCACCACCCGGGTGCTGATGCGGGCCTCACGGTCCAGCGTGAGCAGTGCCGCCGCGGCCGTGAGCACCTTGTTGGTCGACGCCGGCACCAACGGCACCTCAGCGGCTACCTGCCACAGCTCCTTGGCGGTCATCGCGTCGGTGATACGACCCCCGAAGGTGCCCAGGTTGGGGTCGGCCGCGATCGGCGCCAAGGCGGCCGCCAGCGCTGCCGGGCTGGGGACCGCGGCGGTGTCCGGCGCCGGGCTCATGCCAGGCTTGACCGTCGGCGGCCGCGGCGGCGGGACCGTCGAATGGGCGCCACTGGAGCCGTGAGCACTGGTGAAGTACGCCGCCGCCGCCACCACGGCCGCGATCAACACCAGCACGGCCACCGTGACGATCGCGTAGGTGGATTTCCGCCAGCGAGTAGGACCCATCACTCTCCTGACTTGTCTGGGTCCATTCTGCCGAACCTGCGGCCGGAAGCTCGACTAGGGTTGACCCGCGACTGAACCACCCATCCAAGGAGCCATGACGGTGCAATTCGACGTGACCATCGAAATTCCGAAAGGCCAGCGCAACAAGTACGAGGTCGATCACGAGACCGGCCGGGTGCGGCTGGACCGCTACCTCTACACGCCGATGGCCTACCCCACCGACTACGGCTTCATCGAGGACACCCTCGGCGAGGATGGCGACCCGCTGGACGCGCTGGTGTTACTGCCCCAGCCGGTATTTCCCGGGGTGCTGGTGGAAGCCCGCCCGGTGGGGATGTTCCGGATGGTCGACGAGGCCGGCGGCGACGACAAGGTGCTCTGCGTTCCGGCCGGCGACCCCCGCTGGGAGCACATCCAGGACATCGACAACGTTCCGGCCTTCGAGCTGGACTCGATCAAGCACTTTTTCGTGCACTACAAGGATTTGGAACCGGGCAAGTTCGTCAAGGCGGCGGACTGGGTGGGCCGGGAGGAAGCCGAAGCCGAGGTGCAGCGTTCGGTGGAGCGGTTCAAGGCTGGGGGGCACTGACCAGCTCGGCGTCGGAATGGTCCTGCGCTTGCCGTCGGTTGCGCCGCACGCTCCAGGTGAACGCCGCCGCGATGACCACCACGCCCACCGAGGCGGTGAGCACCTCGGGAATGTGGATTCGCTGCTCGACGGAGATCAACATGATGGTGGCCAGCGCCCCGATCGCCCAGTGCGCGCCATGCTCTAGGTACACATAGCGCTCCAGCGTCTCCTGGCGGACCAGATAGATGGTGATCGACCGGACAAACAGCGAGCCCACCAATCCCAAACCCAACGCCATGATGATCGGGTCCGACGTGATCGCGAATGCGCCGGTGACGCCGTCGAACGAGAAGGCGGCGTCCAGGACTTCCAGGTAGAGGAACAACGCCAGTCCGGCCTTGCCGCCCGCCGGGCCCGAGTCCGCCAGCCCGACGTTGGCCGGCCGGAACGAGCGGCTCAACGCGTTGACGACCAGATAGGTCAGCATGCCCACCAGACCGGCCGTCAGCACCGTCGCACGCTGTTCGCTGGAATGCGTCAACTGCGTGCCGACCAGGATCAGCGCAGTCCCCGCCACCACTACCGACAACCGGCCAACCCGCCCAATTCGGGCGAACGGGATCTCAATCCATTTGAGCCACTTGATATCTCGGTCGTGAAAGATGAAATCAAGAAACAGCATCAACAGAAATGTGCCGCCGAAGGCCGCGATCTGCGGGTGCGCCAGCATAAGCAGCTTCTCGTAGCTGGGCGAGCCGTCCGGGAATTCCAGCGCGCCGTTCGGCGGCGGGTTGAGCGCCAGCTTCATGGCCCGCATCGGATCGAGGCCCGCGGTCGCCCAGACAATCGCCAGCGGGAACAGCAGCCGCATGCCGAAGACGGCGACGACGATCCCGATCGTCAAGAACATCTGCTGCCAGAACGGGCTCATCCGCCGCAGAATTTCGGCATTGATGATGGCGTTGTCGAACGACAGCGACACCTCGAGGGCGGCCAGCACCACCAGCAGAAACAGCGCGTCGAGCCCGCCGTGCCAAAACCCGGCTGCCAACGCCAGCGCGGTGCACAGCAGCGAGATGGCGAACGTGCGGAATGTGGTCATGGATCCTTCCGACAGCCACTGGAGAATAGCGACGCCGGGTTACCGGTTGGGTTCGTGCGACGGGCCGAACAGCGTGCGCACCTAGTATTTCGTTCTGTGGCGATGCCCGAAGTCGGCGGTACCCAAGCCTCCACGGCAGCCGCTGGGCCGATCGCGCGTGCCAGCGTGGCCCGGGTCGGTGTGGCAACCGCCCTCACCGCGCTGTGTGGCTACGCGGTGATCTATCTGGCCGCCCGCGATCTGGCGCCGACCGGCTTCTCGGTGTTCGGGGTTTTCTGGGGCGCATTCGGCCTGGTTACCGGCGCCGCCAACGGCCTGTTGCAGGAAACGACTCGGGAAGTTCGGTCGACGCTCTACCTCGACGCTCTGCCCGACCCGGACCGACCCCGTGCGCACCCGGTGCGCGTGGCCGCTCTGGTCGGCACCGCGGCGGCTGTGGTGATCGCCGGCAGTTCGCCGCTGTGGGGCGGGCGGGTCTTCGTCGAGCAGCGTTGGCTGTCGGTGGCGCTGCTCAGCGTCGGGCTGGCCGGGTTTTGCGTGCATGCCACCCTGCTGGGCATGCTGGCCGGCACCAATCGGTGGACGCAGTACGGAGCGCTGATGGTCACCGACGCGGTCATTCGGGTCACCGTCGCCGCGACGACGTTCGTGGTCGGGTGGGCGCTGACCGGGTTTCTCTGGGCCACCGTCGCGGGCGCCGTTGCCTGGCTGCTCATGCTCGCGACTTCGCCGTCGACACGGGCCGCGGCGCACCTGCTCACACCCGGCACCACCGCCACCTTCCTGCGCGGCGCGGCGCATTCGATCACCGCCGCCGGCGCCAGCGCGATCCTGGTGATGGGGTTTCCCGTGCTACTGAAGCTGACCAGCAACGAACTCGGGGCCGCGGGCGGCGTCGTCATCCTGGCCGTGACATTGACCCGCGCGCCGCTGCTGGTGCCGCTTACCGCCATGCAAGGCAACCTGATCGCGCATTTCGTCGACGAGCGCAGCCACCGGATCCGGGCCCTGGGTGCACCGGCGGCAATCATCGGGGGCATCGGCGGGTTCGGGGTGCTGGCCGCCGGCGTGGTGGGGCCGTGGGTGCTGCGGGTGGCGTTCGGACCGCAGTACCTCGCCAGCAGCGCACTGCTGGCGTGGCTGACTGCGGCCGCAGTCGCGATCGCGATGCTGACGCTGACCGGGGCCGCCGCTGTGGCGGCCGCCCTGCATCGGGCCTACTCGCTGGGCTGGGTCGGCGCGACGGTGGCGTCGGGTATGTTGCTGCTGCTGCCGCTGCCGCTGGAAACCCGCACCGTCGTCGGCCTGCTGTGCGGGCCGCTGGTGGGAATCGGTGTCCATCTGTTTGCACTGGCCCGCGTCGGACGTGTAACCCGCTGAACTGCCGTAGCGGCGTGTACCTTGTGGGCATAAATGGCTTGGAAAATGAACTCTGAAGCGCGCTACCCCGACGTCTGGATAGTCGTTCCCGCATTCAACGAAGCCGCGGTCATCGGCGAGGTGATCGCCGATCTGCGCTCGGTGTTCGACCACGTCGTCTGCGTGGACGACGGCAGCACCGACGGCACCGGGGACATCGCCATGCGCGCCGGGGCTCACTTGGTGCGTCATCCGATCAACGTCGGGCAGGGCGCGGCCATCCAGACCGGCGTCGAGTACGCCCGCAAGCAACCGGGGGCGCGCGTATTCGCCACCTTCGACGCCGACGGCCAGCACCGAGTCAAGGACCTGGCTGCCATGGTCGAGCGGCTGGCGTCCAGCGACGTCGACATCGTTATCGGCACCCGGTTCGGCGGCTCTGAGACCGCCCGGCCGCCGTTCCTGAAGCGGATCGTGCTGCGGACCGCCGCGCGGTTGAGCAGACGCGGTCGGCGGCTGGGCCTCACCGACACCAACAACGGCCTGCGAGTGTTCAACAAGAAGGTCGCCGACGGGCTGGACATCACGATGAGCGGGATGAGCCACGCCAACGAGTTCGTGATGCTGATCGCCGAAAACGGGTGGCGGGTTGTTGAGGAACCGGTCGAAGTGTTGTACACCGAGTACTCGAAGTCCAAGGGCCAGCCGCTGCTCAACGGGGTGAACATCATTTTCGACGGGTTCCTTCGAGGGAGGATGCCGAGATGAATTGGATTCAGGTGCCCTTGATCGGGTCGATCATCGCCCTGCTGGTCTACCTGTTGCGGTCGCGGCGCAATGCGCGGTCGCGCGCCTGGGTCAAGGTCGGCTACGTGTTGTTCGTGCTCGCCGGGATTTATGCGGTGCTGCGGCCGGCCGACACCACGGTGGTCGCGCACTGGTTCGGCGTGGGCCGCGGCACCGACCTGATGCTCTACGCGCTGGTCATGGCGTTCAGCTTCACCACGCTGAGCACCTATATGCGGTTCAAGGACCTGGAGCTGCGCTACGCGAGACTCGCCCGGGCGGTTGCCCTCGAAGGCGCGCAAGAACCCGTCGCCGAGCAGACATAAAAGCACCTGTTTTCGCACGAAATCGGGGGATTTTGCGTCTGCTCGCCCGGGGCGTCTACCCCGCGCGCAATCGCCGGAAGTACTCCACCGTGCGGCGCACCCCTTCGTCCAACTCGACTTGCGGACGCCAGCCCAAAACCCGTTCCGCCAACCCGATGTCGAGGCACGATCGCTTGAGGTCGCCCAGCCGCGGCGGCGCAAACTCCGGATCGTCGGGTCCCCCGACCGCCGCGGCCACCACGGTGTGCAGCTGCCGGTCCGAGGTCTCTATGCCGGTGCCGATGTTGAAGCGCTGCCCACCGCCGACATCGCCGCCGGCCTTGACGAACGCGTCCACCACATCGTCGACGAACACGTAGTCGCGGGTGTTGGTGCCGTCGCCGAACACCTTGGTGGGCGTGCCGGCCAGCAGCGCCTGCGCAAAAATCGCCACCACGCCGGCCTCCCCGTGCGGATCCTGCCGCGGGCCGTAGACGTTGGCCGGTGCGATGTGCGAACAATCCAGCCCGTAGAGATGGCGGAAGGTGTTCAGGTAGATCTCACCCGCCACCTTGCCGGCCGCGTACGGCGAAGCAGGGTCCGTAGGCACTGCCTCGCTCGTCGGAAACCGCGTGGGGGTGCCATAGATCGATCCGCCCGACGAGGTGTGCACGACCTTGCGGACGCCGGTGTTGCGCGCCGCCTCGGCCAGGCGCACGGTGCCGACGACGTTGACCTCCGCGTCGAATTGCGGGTTGGCCACCGAACGCCGGACGTCGATCTGGGCCGCCAGGTGGAACACCACCTCGGGCCGGTGCTCGTCGAAAATGCCCTGCAGGTCTGCTGTGACGATGTCGGCCTCGACGAACACATGCGCGGGATTGTCGACCAGATGCTCGAGGTTGGTCGCCCGGCCGGTGGCGAAATTGTCCAGACCGACCACGGTGTGGCCGTCTGCCAGTAGACGATCGACCAAGGTCGATCCGATGAACCCGGCTGCCCCGGTGACCAGTGCGCGCACCGGCCCACCATACCGACCGGTAAGAAATAACCATGCTCACCGCGACCACTCGGATGCCGCGGGTGGCGCTGGCCGCTGCCGTGCTGATCGCCGTGCAGCTGGTGATCCGCGCGGTTCTGGCGTTCGGTGGCTACTTCTACTGGGACGACCTGATCCTGGTCGGCAAGGCCGGCACCGAGGGACCGCTGTCGCCGTCGTACCTGTTCGACGACCACGACGGCCACGTGATGCCGGCCGCCTTCCTGGTGGCAGGCGCAATCATCCGGCTGGCGCCGCTGAACTGGACGGGACCGGCGCTCAGCCTGGTGGTCCTGCAGCTGCTGGTCTCGCTGGCGCTGTTGCGGGCGCTGTACGTGATCCTGGGCTGGCGTCCGGTGCTGCTGATTCCGTTGACGTTCGCACTGTTCACGCCGCTGGCGGTGCCGGGGTTCGCGTGGTGGGCGGCGGCGCTGAACTCGCTTCCGATGCTGGCGGCGCTGGCGTGGGTGTGTGCGGACGCGGTGCTGCTGGACCGCACCGGCAACCGGCGCTACGCGGCCACAGGTGTGCTGGCGTATCTCGGCGGATTGCTGTTCTTCGAGAAGGCCGCCGTGATCCCGTTCGTGGCCTTCGCTGTGGTCGCACTGCTGCGCCACGTGCGCGGTGAGACCGGCGTCGTGCGTTCGGTATGGCGGGCGGGCCTGCGGCTGTGGGTGCCGTCGCTGGCCTTGACCGCCGGCTGGGTAGCGCTGTATCTGCGCGTGGTGGATCAGCAGCGGTGGAGTTTGGACCTGGCGATGACGTGGGGTCTGCTGCGCCGTTCGATCACGCACGGCATCGTGCCTGGTTTGGCCGGCGGACCCTGGCGCTGGGAACGCTGGGCCCCGTCCTCGCCGTGGGCGACGCCGACGCCGGTGGTGATGACGCTCGGCTGGCTGGTATTAGCCGGGCTGTCGGCGGTGTCGCTTATCCGCAAGCAACGCATCGGGTTGGTGTGGCTGACGGCGGGCGGCTATGCGATCGCCTGCCAGGTACCTATCTACCTGATGCGGTCCTCTCAATTCACCGCCCTGGAATTGGCCCAGACGCTGCGTTACCTTCCCGACCTCGTCGTCGTGCTGGCGTTGCTGGCCGCCGTCGCGTTCACCGCACCCAACCGGCCACCCAACCGGCCATGGTCGCACTGGCTGGACGCCTCGGCGCAACGCTCTTTGCTGACAACGGGTTTGGCGGGGTTGTTCCTAGCCAGCAGTCTGTATTCGACGGCTACCTTTTTGTCCAGCTGGCGTGACAACCCCGCCAAACCCTACCTGGTGAATGCCCGCACGAGTTTGGCTGCCGCGCGGGCGGATTCGACTGCGCCGCTGCTGGACCAGGAGGTCGATCCGATGGTGCTGCAGCGCGTCGTCTGGCCAGAGAACCTCGCCAGCCACATGTTCGCCCTGCTTCGCGATCGCCCGGAATTCGACACGGCGACAACGAAACTGCGGATGCTGGACTCCTCCGGGCGGCTGGTCGACGCTCAGGTGACCTGGGTTCGCATCATCGTGCCCGGTCCGCAGCCGCAATGCGGGTACTTCGTCCAGCCGGACGCGCCGACCTGGCTGATGCTCGACGGGCCGCTGCTACCCGCCGACTGGACCGTCGAACTCAATTACCTGGCCAACACCAACGGGTCGATCACACTGTCCTTGACCGACGGACCGAAAGTGAAGGTGCCGGTGCGGCCGGGACTTAACAAGGTCTTCACCAGGCTGCCCGGCGCCGGAGGCGCGATCGCCGTGCAGGTCGATACCACGGCACTGTCGCTTTGTATCGCGTCGGGACCGGTGGGATTCTTGGCGCCGGTGTAGCGAGCTGAAGCCCGCTGGCGCATGCCACGACAATGCTCGCCGAGCCAGTTGTGAGCCTTGAGCAGATCGTTGACTCTGCACTCACGGCGTGGACTACTCGCACTTATGCGCCGTGGACGCAGAGCCAACGCCAAAAACAGAGCCGCCAAAAACAGAGCCGCCTAGGAGAATCGAACTCCTGACCTATTCATTACGAGTGAATCGCTCTACCGACTGAGCTAAGGCGGCATGCCCGCACACGGGCGGCACGAGTCTACGGCAGGCGGGCTGACTCACCCAAGTTCCTGGCCGATGGCGGCGACCATGGCGTCGACGGCGAACTTCGGTTTGACGTTGATGGCCAGCGCTTCCCGGCATTCCAGCACCGCCTCGATGCAGCGCAGCAGCCGCTCCGGCGGGGCGTGCGCACCCAGCGCCGCTACCCGGTCGGCCATATCGGGATGGTTGGGCCGCACCTCGCGGGCGTCGGCGGCGATCACCAAGGCGTCGCGGAAATACGTCGCCAAGTCGACCAGCGCGCGATCCAGCGCGTCACGCGATGCTCGCGTCTGGCGGGACTTCTGCCGTCGCTCGAGATCCTTGATCGCTCCGGCGGCGCCGCGCAACGCCGAGGCGGTGCCCTTTCCGGTGCCGCCCGCCCCGAGAGCCGTTCGCAGCTCCTCGGTTTCGGCTTCGGCACGATCCGCGGTCAGCGCTATCGCCTCGGCTTCGGCCGCAGCGACCAGCTCTTCGGCGGCCGCGTATGCCCGCGACGGCACGACGGCGTCGCGCACCAGTCCCAGCGCCCGCTCACGTCGTTGGCGCGCGTCGGGGTCGGTGGCCAGCCGGCGCGCCCGCCCCACATGTCCACCGCTTACCGACGCCGCCCAGTTCGCGGTGTCCGGGCCCAGCCCGTCGCTGTTGATCAAGACCCGGGCGATCGCCTCGGCCGACGGCGTCACCAGCGCGACATGCCGGCACCTGGACCGCAGCGTGACCGCGATGTCCTCCGGGTCCACCGACGGCGCGCACAGCAGAAACACCGTCGAAGGTGGCGGCTCCTCGACGACCTTGAGCAGCGCATTGGCGGCGCCCTCGGTCAACCGGTCGGCGTCCTCGATCACCACAATCTGCCAGCGCCCGGTGGTCGGGCGACGCGAGGCGATCTGCACGATGGCGCGCATATCGTCCACGCCGATGGACAGGCCTTCGGGAATGACCCGTCGGACGTCGGCGTGGGTGCCGGCCATTGTCGTCGTGCACGCCCGGCAGCGCCCGCATCCAGGGCCGCCGTCGGCCGAATCCGCAGTACATTGCAGCGCGGCGGCGAAACATAAGGCCGCGACCGAGCGGCCCGAGCCCGGCGGCCCGGTGATCAGCCACGCATGTGTCAAACTCCCCCGGCCCGCGGAGCTGTGAGTCGAATCACCCCGGGCCGAGCGCGCGGCGGCGAGCAGCTCAGCCTCCACGGCCTCCTGACCTACCAGCCGCGTAAACACTCCGGACATCATCGGCAACAGTAGTGAGACGAACCGACAGATACCGATCGGCCACCGTTTCGCGACAATTCCGTGATCTTCGGCATCTTTCGTCGACGGCGGACGACTTGCCGAGGCGGAATTGGGTTTTCGACAAGTCACCACCGACCGATACGGTGGTTTCGTGGCAACCCAGGCGGCGGCACTGCCCGGGCGGATTAGCGGGTTCGTCCGGTGGGTGGTGCGCACCCCGTGGCCGGTGTTTTCGCTGAGCATGCTGCAGGCCGATATCATCGGCGCCCTCTTCGTGCTCGGCTTCCTGCGCTACGGGCTGCCGCCCCAGGACCGCATCGAGCTGCAGGACCTGCCACTGCTGAACCTGGTGATCGTCGTAACGTCGCTGGTTGCCGTTTTCCTGGCCGGCTTCGTGGTGAACGTGAGACTGCTGATGCCGGTTTTCCGCTGGCAGCGACGCGACAATCTGCTCGTCGAATCCGACCCGGCCGACACCGAGGTGGCTCGTACCCGCGCGCTGCGGATGCCCTTCTACCGGACGTTGATCAGCATGGCGTCCTGGGCGGTCGGCGGCGCGATATTCATCGTCGCCAGCTGGTCGGTCGCCAGATACGCCGCGCCGGTCGTGGCGGTCGCCACCGCACTGGGCGCCACGGCGACGGCGATCATCGGCTACCTGCAGTCCGAGCGGGTGCTGCGGCCGGTGGCGGTCGCGGCCCTGCGCAGCGGTGTGCCGGAGAATGTCCAGGCACCCGGCGTCATCCTGCGGCTGATGCTGGCCTGGATCCTGTCCACCGGGGTGCCGCTGCTGACGATCGTCCTGGCCGTGGTGGCCGACAAGGCCTCCCTGCTGCGCGCCAAGCCCGAGTCGCTGTTCGACCCCATCCTGCTGCTGGCCTTGGCGGCGCTGGGGATCGGCTTGGTCAGCACCCTGCTGGTGGCGATGTCGATCGCCGACCCGCTGCGTCAGCTGCGCTGGGCGCTGTCGGAGGTGCAGCGCGGCAACTACAACGCCCACATGCAGATCTACGACGCGAGCGAACTGGGCTTGCTGCAGGCCGGCTTCAACGACATGGTGCGCGACCTGTCCGAGCGGCAGCGGCTGCGTGACCTGTTCGGTCGTTACGTCGGCGAGGACGTGGCCCGTCGGGCCCTGGAGCGCGGTACCGAGCTGGGCGGGCGGGAGCGCGACGTCGCGGTGCTGTTCGTCGACCTGGTTGGCTCGACCCAACTGGCGGCGACCAGGCCGCCCGCCGAGGTCGTGCACCTGCTCAACGAGTTCTTCCGGGTGGTGGTCGACACGGTGGGCCGGCATGGCGGATTCGTCAACAAGTTCCAGGGCGACGCCGCGCTGGCGATTTTCGGTGCGCCGATCGAACATCCCGACGGCGCCGGCGCCGCGCTGGCCGCCGCGCGTGAGTTGCACGACGAGCTGCTACCGGTGCTGGGTTCCGCCGAGTTCGGCATCGGCGTATCGGCCGGTAGGGCGATCGCAGGCCATATCGGCGCTCAGGCGCGCTTCGAGTACACCGTGATCGGCGACCCGGTCAACGAGGCCGCCCGGCTGACTGAGCTCGCCAAACTCGAGGAAGGCCATGTGCTGGCGTCGGCGATCGCGGTCAGTGGCGCCCTCGACGCCGAGGCGCTGTGCTGGGACGTCGGGGAGGTCGTCGAGCTGCGTGGCCGCACCGCGCCCACTCAGCTGGCACGTCCGCTGAATCTGGCGGGTCCGGATGACGTGGCGACTGCCCACGCTGAGACCGACGCCGCCGGGCCTACTCCAGAAGAGGCCGCCCCTGAAGAGGCATCCAGCGAAGTCGGCCGTTGACGGACGTCAGTCGGATGGGCCTTCGATCGCGCTGCCTGCTTTGAGAGTAAAGCCACGGTTTTCAGTGTGAGCCTATGGCTTTCAGTGTGAAGCTATGGCTTTCAGCGTGAGCCTAGGGCGGCCTGACGGCGAAAACGCCGCCCTGGCTTCACACACGCCGCCCTGGCTTCACACGCGAAGCGGTGGCTTCACACCGAAAGCCCTGGTTTCACACCGAAAGCCCTGACGCGCGCCTGGGCGCCGGAGACGTCCTTCCACGACGCCCGAGCAGGCCAAATTGTCGCTCGGGAGCGGGCAACCGTTGACGCTTCCGCCCCCCGGCGCATAAACGGCGAGACTGACTACGAGCGCTTGGCCGCTTTCTTGGCCGGGGCCTTGCGGGAAGTCCGTTTGGCCGGCCGCTTCGCGGGGCCGCGGGCGCGCCGGTCGGCCAGCAACTCGGCGGCACGCTCGTCGGTGATCGACAGCACGTCGTCGCCCTTGCGCAGGCTGGCGTTGGTCTCGCCGTCGGTGACATAAGGCCCGAACCTGCCGTCCTTGATCACCATCGGCTTTCCCGACGCCGGATCGGTCCCCAGCTCGCGCAGCGGCGGCGCTGAGGCGCTTGCCCGGCCGGAACGTTTCGGCTCGGCGTAGATCTTCAGGGCTTCGTCGAGCGTGATGGTGAATATCTGGTCTTCGGTGGACAGTGAGCGAGAATCGTTGCCGCGCTTCAGGTATGGGCCGTAACGCCCGTTCTGCGCGGTGATCTCCTCGCCCGACGCGGGGTCCACGCCGACCACCCGGGGCAACGACAGCAGCTTCAACGCGTCTTCCAGCGTCACCGTCTGCAAGTCCATGCTGCGCAACAATGAGCCGGTCCGCGGTTTCGGTCCGGTCGGTTTCTTGCCCTTCTTGGCGCCCTGGTTGCCTTCGTCACCATCATCGGGCCGCTCGGGCAAGATCTCGGTCACATACGGCCCGTACCGGCCGTCTTTGGCGACGATCTCGTGGCCGGTGGCTGGGTCCACGCCCAGCACGCGCCCCTCTTGCGGGGTGGCGAACAGCTCTTCGGCGAGCTCTAAGGTCAGCTCGTCAGGGGTGATGGAATCGCTCAGGTTGGCCCGCTGCGGCGTGGGCTCGCCGTCGTCGTTGGACACAAAGCGTTCCAGGTAGGGCCCGTTCTTACCCACCCGAACGTAGATCGGGCGGCCCTGCGCGTCGTCAAACAGCTTGATGGAGTTGACTTCTCGAGCGTCGATGCCTTCCAGGTTGACGCCGACGAGCTTCTTCAGCCCGCCCGAGCGCGCCACCGAGTCCGGCACCCCGACGTCACCACCGAAATAGAAGTTGTTGAGCCAGTTGGTGCGCTGCTGGTTGCCCGACGCGATCGCGTCGAGCTCGTCTTCCATCGCCGCGGTGAACCCATAGTCGACGAGCCGGCCGAAATGTCGCTCCAGCAGGCCGGTGACCGCGAACGCCACCCACGACGGCACCAGGGCGCTGCCCTTCTTGAAGACGTAGCCCCGGTCCTGGATGGTCTTGATGATCGACGAATACGTCGACGGCCGGCCGATGCCCAGCTCCTCGAGGGCTTTGACCAGCGACGCCTCGGTGTAGCGCGGCGGCGGGTTGGTGGCGTGTCCGTCCGGGGTCAGCTCGACCGCATCCACCCGCTGACCTTTGGTGAGATGCGGCAACCGGCGCTCGGCGTCGTCGGCCTCACCACCGGCCAATTCGTCCACCGTCTCGACGTATGCCTTGAGGAACCCCGGGAAGGTGAGCGTGCGCCCAGACGCGGAGAACACGACCTGCTGCGCTCCGGACGTGCCTTCGATCCGCAGGCTCAACGTGGTGCCGCGCGCATCGGCCATCTGCGATGCCACCGTGCGCTGCCAGATCAGCTCGTAAAGCCGGAATTCGTCGCCGTCCAGCTCGCGCCGCACGGCGTCCGGGGTGGCGAACGTCTCGCCCGCCGGCCGGATGCCCTCGTGTGCCTCCTGGGCGTTTTTCACCTTACGGGTGTACTGACGCGGCGACGGGGAAACGTACTCCGCGCCGTAGAGCTGGCGGGCCTGCGTGCGTGCGGCGTTGATCGCCGACTCCGACAGCGTGGTCGAGTCGGTACGCATGTAGGTGATGTAGCCGTTCTCGTAGAGCCGCTGGGCGATGCTCATGGTCCGCTCCGCGGAGAACCGCAGCTTACGGCCGGCCTCCTGCTGCAGCGTCGACGTCATGAACGGCGGATACGGACGCCGGGTGTAGGGCTTTTCCTCCGCCGACGCCACGGTCAACTGGGCACCGTGCAATCCGGCAGCCAGCTCGGTCGCGCGCGCCTCGTCGAGCACGGTGACTTCCGCGACCTCGCGGCTTCCGCGCAGCACGCCCTGAGAGTCGAAATCGCGTCCCGTCGCCACGCGCATGCCATCGACATTGGTCAGCCGGGCGTTGAAGGTGGGCGGCTGTGCTTCCGGGTCGGTCACACTGGCGTCCAGCTTGGCCAGAATGTCCCAGTACGACGCGCTGCGGAACGCCATCCGGTCGCGTTCCCGCTGCACGATGATGCGGGTGGCCACCGACTGTACCCGGCCGGCCGACAGCTTGGGCGCGACCTTCTTCCACAGCACGGGGCTGACCTCGTAGCCGTACAGCCGGTCCAGGATGCGGCGGGTCTCCTGCGCGTCGACCAGGTCGATGTCCAGGTCGCGCGGATTTTCGGCCGCCTCGAGGATCGCCGGCTCGGTGATCTCGTGGAAAACCATCCGTTTGACCGGAATGCGCGGTTTCAGGGTCTCCATCAGGTGCCAGGCGATCGCTTCGCCTTCGCGGTCGCCATCCGTGGCCAGATAGAGCTCGTCGACGTTCTTGAGCAGCCCTTTCAGCTCGGTGACGGTGCTCTTCTTCTCCGGGCTGATGATGTAGAGCGGTTCGAAGTCGGCGTCGACGTTGACGCCAAGGCGGGCCCAGGGCTCGGACTTGAACTTCGCGGGCACATCCGCCGCGGCGCGCGGCAGGTCGCGGATATGTCCCCGCGACGACTCGACGATGTACGCCGGACCCAGGTAGCCGGCTAGTTTGCGCGCCTTCGTCGGCGACTCGACAATGACAAGTCGCCGTGGGCTCCCATTTCGGCCGCCAGTAGTGCCCGTTCGGCCTCGAGTAGTCGGGTCAGGCAACTGCGATTACGCTCCATCTCTGTATTCCGGCCCCTGACGGGACCACCCGTAGCAGGGATGACGGTGGTCCTGACGTGCAGATGCATTCCAGGCGATCCGGGTCCGTCGGCGTCCCTCCGCCTGCGGGCACCTGACAATTTCGCACCCTTTGGTGGGCCCGCGCAAACTGGGTGCCAGCAGACTCCCCGCGTTTGGGACGCCGGCGGGCCGCTAAACCCGCGGCCATTGCGACAACGCTTCCGCGCTATCCGGCGGTTCCCCCACGTTCTCTACCAGGCGCGATAGCCTGCGCCGGCCGCTGATCCGCAGGGCCGGGCGAGCTCCGCGGGTGCCGATCAACGTAGGCGCGATGCCGACCCGCATCAGCGCCGACGCGAGCGGCGAATGGGTGTCCGGCGCGTGCGGATCCAGGCCCAGCAGATAGCGATCGGCCTCGGGAGTGCCCGCCGCCAGGGTCCAGGCCCGCAACTCCCGCGGGCCGGGCAGCCAGCGCGGCGGTACGGTCTTGACCGCGCCGCGCGTCCATTCGGCGGCGATGCTGCGCAACAACGGGCTGACTTCGGTCCTGACCAGCGGGTTGTCTTCCTCGCTGCGGGAGATCTCGGCCGCCAATCCGGCTTCCTGGATCATCTCGGCCAGCGCCTCTGCGCGCCATGGCTCATCCACGACGACCGAGAGCCGGGCGCCCTGCATGTCGCCGCTGTTGACCAGCACGATCTGACCCGTGGCCGCCAGCACACCGGCGAGGTCGGCGACCGCGGGCGGTACCGACTCGGCGGTGAAGAAGGAGAGCTGGCTCACGTCACCGACAGTAGGCCAGGGAGACGAGTCCCGGCTTGAGGTTTTCGGCGCGGCGGTCTTCAGCTCGCTGGTCGCAGCCCACCGGCGAGCAGACGCAAAATCCCCTATTCCGGCTCGAAAATGGCGATTTTGTGTCTGCTCGCCACGACTACCTCAAACGAAAACCCCCCGGATCGCGCCGGGGGGTTTCGTCAGCTTCTGCCCGCTTAGACGGAGCGGACGCCGGTGGCCTGGGGGCCCTTAGGGCTGTGGCCGATCTCGAACTCGACCTTCTGGTTTTCTTCAAGGGTGCGGAAGCCCGAACCCTGGATCTCCGTGTAGTGGACAAAAACATCCGCGGAACCATCCTCAGGGGCGATGAAACCGAACCCCTTCTCCGCGTTGAACCACTTCACAGTTCCCTGTGGCATTTCTCGATCTTTCCTTTTCTTCTGGGTGCGGTGCACCGCCTTTCGGTGCCCCGGGCCAAGCTGCGACCGCCATACCTCGCGGAGTCGCCGGAACTTCACCCGACCGATAACCTCGCAGGAACCGCGGCCGCAACGTCGATCCTGCGAAAGTTTGACACGAACACAGAAGCTGCGACCGGGATCAGTCAACCATGTTCCACGCGTCGGCGACAGTTCCTTGGCGGGCGAAGGGATGGTGAATTTACGTCAGCGTCATACCGGACACCCCGCTAGGCACGCGCAGAAAGGCTTGGGATGGCCAGCTTCGGCAGCGAATTGCTGACCGTCGCGCTCACCGGCACCCCACCGGGCGAGCGCCCGCTGCGCCATGTCGCCGAGCTGCCGGCGCGCAGCGGCCGGCCCCACCGGTGGCCGGAGTGGGCCGAGCCCGACGTGGTTCGCGCGTTCGCCGACCGGGGCATCGTCGCTCCGTGGTCGCACCAGGTCCACGCGGCCGAGTTAGCGCACGCCGGCCGTCATGTGGTGGTGAGCACCGGCACCGCGTCGGGAAAATCCTTGGTCTACCAACTTCCGGTGCTCAACGCGCTGGCCACCGACCCCGCGGCCCGAGTGCTGTACCTGTCGCCGACGAAAGCGCTCGGCCACGATCAATTGCGCGCCGCGCACGCTCTGACCACCGCCGTCCCACGACTGGCCGACGTCGCGCCCACCGCCTACGACGGTGACAGTCCCCCCGAGGTGCGCCGCTTTGCCCGCGAGCGCTCCCGCTGGCTGTTCTCCAACCCCGACATGGTGCATTTGTCGATATTGCGCAACCACGCCCGCTGGGCGGTGCTATTGCGCCGTCTTCGCTACCTTGTGGTCGACGAATGTCACTACTACCGCGGTGTTTTCGGCTCGAACGTGGCCATGGTGCTGCGTCGCCTGCTCCGGTTGTGCGCGCGCTACTCGGCCGAGCCGACGGTGATCTTCGCCAGTGCGACGACGGCAGCACCTGGAGCGACAGCCACCGAACTCATCGGCCGCCCGGTCATCGAGGTGACCGAGGACGGATCACCGCAGGGGGCACGCACCGTGGCGCTGTGGGAGCCGGCGCTGCGCACCGACGTCACCGGCGAGAACGGCGCCCCGGTGCGACGGTCCGCGGGCGCCGAGGCCGCGCGTGTGATGGCCGACCTGATCGCCGAAGGCGCGCAGACCCTGACATTCGTGCGGTCGCGGCGTGCGGCGGAACTGACCGCGCTGGGCGCCCAATCCCGGTTGGGCGAGATCGCTCCCGAGCTATCGAACACGGTGGCGTCGTATCGAGCCGGTTACCTCGCCGAAGACCGCACCGCACTCGAGCATGCGCTGGCCGAGGGCAGGCTGCGCGGTTTGGCCACCACCAATGCCCTGGAATTGGGTGTCGACATCGCCGGGCTGGATGCCGTTGTGCTGGCCGGGTTTCCAGGAACGGTCGCCTCGTTCTGGCAGCAGGCCGGCCGCTCCGGTCGACGGGGACAGGGAGCGCTGGTGATGCTGATCGCCCGCGACGACCCGCTGGACACGTATCTCGTCCATCATCCAGCGGCGCTGCTGGACAAACCGGTCGAGCGGTCCGTGATCGATCCCGCCAATCCTTACCTGCTCGGACCCCAGTTGCTCTGTGCTGCAACCGAATTGCCGCTCGAGGACGCCGAGGTCCGAGCGTTGGGGGCCGAGCAGGTGGCTGAGGACCTGGTCGACGACGGGCTGCTGCGGCGGCGCAACGACAGGCTTTTTCCCGCGCCTGGCCTCGAACCCCATGCGGCGGTGGATATTCGAGGTTCAACGGGCGATCAGATCATGATCGTGGAAACCGGCACGGGAAGGCTGCTGGGCAGCGTCGGTGTCGGCCAGGCTCCGGCGACAGTCCATCGGGGGGCGGTGTATCTGCATCAGGGCGAAACGTATGTCGTCGACTCGCTGGATATCGCGGACGGCATCGCCTTCGTGCATGCGGGCGATCCGGGCTACGCGACGTTCGCGCGGGAAGTCACCGACATCTCGGTCACCGGTTCCGGTGAGCGCTCCCGGTTCGGCGATGTCACCCTGGGCCTGGTGCCGGTGACCGTCACCCACCAAGTGGTCGGCTATCTGCGTCGGCAACTCAGCGGGGAGGTGATCGACTTCATCGAGTTGGACATGCCCCAACACACCTTGCCCACCGTCGCGGTGATGTACACCATCACGCCGGAAGCTTTGATACACAACAATATTGAGCTACCTCGAGTCCCCGGGTCGTTGCACGCCGCCGAGCACGCGGCCATCGGACTGCTGCCGTTGGTGGCCAGCTGCGACCGCGGCGATATCGGCGGGATGTCCACTGCCATCGGGCCCGATGGTCTGCCCAGTGTGTTCGTCTACGACGGCTATCCGGGTGGGGCGGGATTCGCCGAACGCGGCTTTCGCCAGGCCAGCACCTGGCTGAATGCCACCGCCGCGGCCATCGAGGCCTGCGAATGCCCGAGCGGATGTCCCTCGTGCGTGCAGTCGCCCAAGTGCGGCAACGCGAATGATCCGTTGGACAAGGCCGGTGCCGTGCAGGTGCTGCGGCTGGTGCTCGGGGCGCTGGCCGGGGAATCACGCTGAGAAATCCGGCGGATGGCGACCGACCCCTCGACGGTCGACCTCCACGGGATGACGAGCGGTCGGAAAGCGCGACCCGCTCGTAAGCCCGACGCTGCGGGCGCAGAGGAAACTACCTCGTTCCAACCGGTCTGCGCAAATTCCTAGGGCGCACGAATCCGTCCGTTCCAGGCGGCAGTGCCGGCGGCGGCCCGCTTCACCTGGCCCCGCCGCGCTCGGTCGGCCCGTAAACTTGCCGACATGGCCCACGACTGGTTGCTCGTGGAGACGCTGGGCGACGAACCTGCCGTGGTAGCGCAGGGGCGTCAACCAAAGAATCTCGTTCCGATCACCACGTTCCTGCGGCGAAGCCCATACCTCTCCGCGGTCCGCACGGCGATCGCCGAGTCCGTGCAAACCGGCCAGAGCCTGACCAGCATCACCCCCAAGAGCGACCGCGTCATTCGCACCGAACCAGTCGTGATGTCCGACGGCCGCATGCACGGCGTGCACGTTTGGAGCGGACCGGCCGGCACCGACCCGCCGGAGCGGCCGGTCCCAGGCCCACTCAAGTGGGATCTGACGCTGGGCATGGCCACCGATACGCCGGAGTCGCTGGAGAACAGCGGTAAGAATCCCGCGGTCGAGGCTACCCATTGCCGGGCCTTCGCGGAGGATCTGCCGTCGCGCGATCTCAACCCCAACGAAAGCAAGGTTCTCGCGTTGGCCATCAAAGCCGAACCGGGTCAAACACTCTGCAGCAGCTGGGATGTCATCGATTGGCAGGGTCAGCCGATCCGGGTGGGATTCGTGGCGCGTACTGCCGTGGAGCCGGGCCCAGACGGTCGCGATCACTTGATCTCGCGTGGCATGAACTGGCGTGGCGAACTCGAGGGTGGGCCGATGCCGGTCGATCGGCTGGCGCAGCAGATCCTGAACGGATTAGCGCAGCCCGGGGTACACCGAGCGTTGGTCGACCTCAACAACTGGACGCTGCTGAAGTGGCTCGACGACCCGTGCCCCTTCTATGACTGGCGCGGCAGCGACCCCCACCGGCCGCGGGTGCATCCCGACGACGAACAGCTGAAGTCGTCGATGACGTCGGAATTCGCCGGCGGAGCCACATCTCGCGTGCTACGCCTACCCGGCGACCGTGGCGAGTGGGTGCCGGTGCATGTCACCGTCAACCGGGTGGAGCTCGAACCCGGTACGTTCGCCGGCCTGGTGTCGCTGCGGCGGCCCACCGACGAAGAACTCGCCGACGCGAATCTGACCGACGACAGCTGACGACGCGGCCACCGACTGGGTTAGTGGGCAACCGGCCCGGCCCGCGCGGCGGCTTGCGCGACACCGGTGAAGGCGACAGCCACCCGGACCGTGATCACGACGTCGAGGCCGTCCACCCGGCATTCGGCGCCGTCGATGCCCATCCCCCGGGCCACTGCCGTCGCCCGGGCGCAGGCCGCCGCGACGCCGGACGGTAGCCGCGCCGCCGCCGCTAGCGCGGCCAGGTCGGCCGCCGCCTGGGCTCGGTGGCGGGCCACCACAACCGAACCCAGGTATGCACCGGCGCCGGTAACGAACAGCACAACGGCGACCATTGCCGCCGCGAGCACGGTGGCCGAGCCGCGATCATCCCACCGGTTCGGCCGCCGAGACAGCCTTGGCCGCAATGTCCAACGCAGGCAACAGCTTTGAGTGCGCAACCACGGTGGCGACCAGGAAGTCGCCGTCGCGGTGTACGCGGACCTGGGCACCGCCCGGCGCGATGCGTCGCGCCGCGGCGATCCCCGCGCCTTCGTCGCCGCGCGCCGACAATCGGGCCGCTTCGCGGGCCGCATCCACACAGCGAACCTGCATCGAGAGCGCAGTAACCCCAGCCAGGCAAACCACCAGCACCACGACCAACGAGGCGACGCCCAATGCCGCCTCCACCGTGCTTGCGCCGGCACTGGAAGCTAGACCTTGGTGTTGAGGGCTCGACCGATGATGTTGGTCAGCGCCGACACGATGGAGTGACCGGTTACGACGGAGTAGAGGATCGCGCCGAAGGCCGCGGCGGCGATGGTGCCGATGGCGTACTCGACGGTGGACATCCCTGACTCGTCGGTGGCAAGCAGCGTCATGCGCGCCATGAATACCCGAAACATGTTGGTTCCCAATGCTTTCTCCTTTTGGTCGTTCTTTACTCATGCTCACAGCAGTCCTGATTGCAGAAGATCGCCCGCCAGCCCGGCGACCACCGGGACGATGCCCAGGCATACGAACGCCGGCAGAAAGCACAGCCCCAGGGGTCCGGCGATCAGCACCCCGGCGCGCTCGGCGGCGGCGGCGGCCGCGTGTGTGGCGTCAGTTCGGCACTGATCGGCCAGTTCTGCGACACCGTCCGCCAACGCCGAGCCCGAAGCTGCCGAACGTCGGGCCAACCGCAGCAGTGCGTCGGTCTGTGCGTCCACCGCGTCGGCCGGCAGATCCGGCGGCGATGACCACGCCACGGCCGGGTCCGCGCCCAGCGCCAGCAGATCGGCAGCCCGCCGCAGTACCAGGGCCAGCTTGGGCGGCGCGGACGGCGCGGTAGCCGCCGCGGCGGCCGACACCGCCATTCCGGCCGTCAGGCACACGGCCAGCACGTCGAGGCTGGATGCAACCGCCAGGGGGTCCGCCCCGCGCGCGGCGCGGTTCCACAGGCCTTGCCGGGTAGGTCCGCGCGTCGGCATCCTGGCTCGTGCTCGCAGCGTCGACTGGCCGGCGCCGGTCCACAATGCCAGGGCCAGCAGCACCGCCGCGGTAGTCACGTCTCAGCTCCGGCTCGCGCTGTGATCCGGTCCGACCACACGAGCCCGACGCAGGCCAGCGTGGTTCCGGCTACCAGCAGCCAGCCGCCCGCGTGGCCACTCAACAAGAAGCTCAGCGGGCGGGCCCCGATCAAATGGCCGAGCAGCACCCCGAGCACTGGCAGGCCCGCCAAGATGGCGGCAGTGGCGCGCGCCCCGGCCATCCCCGATGCCACCCGCGCCGCGAATCGTTGCCGTTCGGCGATGTCCCGCTGTGCCGCGCGCATCAGGGTCGCGATGGCCAAGCCATGATCGCTAGCCAGCCGCCAACACACGGCGAGTCGTTCCCAATGCGTGGGCAGCGCCGAGGAGCCGGCCGCGCTGCGCAGACCCGACGCGACGTCGGCGCCCAACCTGGCGCGTGCCGCGACCGCCCGCAACGACGCGGCAACCGGGCCGCGCGTTTCACCTGCCGCGACATCGAACGCGTGCACCGGATGTGAACCCACGCGAAGCTCGCCAACCAGCACGTCCAGCGCGGTTTCCAAGGTTCGGCCCTCGTCGGTGGCCCGGCGGGTTCGACCGCGACGACGGTGTCGCAAGGCGATGGTGGCACCCAGCACAGTGCCGGCAAGCACGGTCGTCGACGGCAGCAAGGCGGCGGCGGCAACGGCGGAGCAACCCGCGGCGATACAGCCCGCCCACCGCACGTGCGCCCACCTGAGGTGCCGACCACCAGGCGCCGATAACGCGAGTCGGCGCCGTGGGGACGACGAAAGCACCACGACCGCAAGCGACAACAGCACCGCCGCTATCAGTTGGCCGTTCATGACGTCATTCGGCTTTGCAGCAAGCGCCGCAGCTCACCCACGGCCTCGGTGACGCCCTGGTCGACATGCCAGGCGGTGACGGCACGAACCCGCCCGTCGACGGCGCGCAGCAAGGCGATCTCGACGAGCCGACGCCGGCCGCTTCGATCCCGGGCGACATGCAATAGCACCTGGCATGGTTATCTGTAAGGAGAGCGGCAGTTTGCTGAATATGGGCTGGTCAAGATGAGTTATACATGTGGTGATCGAACTGCTTGATGGCCCGCCAGGTGCACATGTGTAGGTCGCGGCTGGGCGCGGAGGGTTCTGGATTCCGTGGCGGCGCCGATCATGTCGGCGACGGCTGGGCATGCTAGCGGCGCTTCCGAGTGTCGTGATCACTGCGCGACCGCGAGTGGAGATGCAGATCTCGTAGATGCCGCAGTCGGTACCGGAATCGCCTAATCGACCATTTCTAACTGCTTCGCCAAAGCGGACATTCTGGCGTTTCTGCTTGCAGTGCCCCCAAGATGTCGCCTGCCAACGAGATGTCCTCCGATCGCGTCCGCGCGCGGTTCCCCGAAAACTAGTACTACTGGTAGCGCACCGCTACTAGTAGTAGCGTGATTGGTGTAGATAGCTGGCACTCAAGGGGGAGCACGGGCCATGTCGGCAGAAGATCCGCCGGTCGACGCCATCGCCGGGGCGCCATTGACTGGTGCCGGTGAGATGTTTGGCGATACCCGCATCACTGGTGGGCTGGATGGCTCAACTTCTATGTGGCGCCGTCATGAACCCGACAGCCTTCGCTGACTTGCGGTCTGCCGCCACGCC
The DNA here is from genome assembly GCF_059812225.1 of Mycobacterium sp. NGS66. Taxonomy (NCBI): domain Bacteria; kingdom Bacillati; phylum Actinomycetota; class Actinomycetes; order Mycobacteriales; family Mycobacteriaceae; genus Mycobacterium; species Mycobacterium sp. NGS66. The sequence continues at coordinate 25,875 of NZ_JCALCG010000023.1, forward strand.
GATGCGGGGGCGTCGCGCCCTGATCCTGGATGCAGTTGTGGCGATTGGGTCGCGGGGCGGCTATGACGCGGTTCAGATGAGGGAGGTCGCCGAGCGGGCTGACATCGCCATCGGAACGCTCTACCGCTACTTCCCATCCAAGGTGCATCTGTTGGTATCGGCGCTGGGACGTGAGTTCGAACGCTTCGACACCAGCTACGACTGGGCGGCGAGCGGCGCTACGGCGCAGCAGCGGCTGCGCCGGTTGATCGACCGCGTCAACGAGGAATGGCAGCGCAATCCCGGGTTGACGGAAGCGATGACGCGAGCGTTCGTGTTCGCTGACGCCAGTGCGGCCGCGGAGGTTGATCATGCCGCCAACGTCTTCGAAGGCATGCTGGCACGCGCCATGAGCGGCGGTGAGCCCACCGAGGAGCAGCATGCTATCGCGACAGTTATCTGCGATGTTTGGCTGTCAAATCTGACCGCCTGGCTGAGCCGGCGGGTGTCGACGGCCGAGGTCGGTCGGCGACTGGACCACGCGATGCGCCTGCTGATCGGTGACGATGAGCACTCGAAAATCTGAATCGAAAGGCCGGGATAATGAAACTTGCAGTAGCGTAGCGCTACCAGGAGTAGTCTTTGGAGTGAGGACCTGACGTCGCGTCGAAGGGACGATGATGTTGAGCCAGTGGATCGAGGGGTGCGCCGTGCAGCGCGTCGCGGTCAAGGATGGCCTCGCCCTTGACCTCGACGAGTACAACGAGCTGGTCATTTGGGGGCCGCTGCGCTTGACTGTGCCTCCGGTGGGTGACTGCCCGCTCGAGGAGGTCGTCATCGATCCGAACGATGTGCCGGTGGCGATGCGTCCGCTGTTGGATTTTTCGGGATCGACGTGCACTCGGGCGCTCTACGACGAGGATGGTCACCTGCATCTGGAGTTTTCCAGTGGTCACCGGATCGACGTCGCGGGTGACGAGCATCGGACGGCGTGGGAGTTGTATGGCAAGTACCACGGTTATATGGCCTGCCTGCCCCGGGGCAGGGTGCGCGTCGTGCGCCACGATATACCCGACGAGTACGACAGCACCGCGGCGGTGGCGAGATAGCGCCACGCTGCAGAGCAGGACTGTTAGGTAGGAGCGTGTCCGCCGATGGCCGCAGTTGACCCCGCCGAACCGTCGGCACGCGGGTCAGATGACGCGGTCGACGATGACGACGTCGACGTCGACGTCGACCCGCGCAAACTTCGTTCACGCGCCCGGCTGCTGGATGCCGCCACGTCGCTGTTGACCAGCGGCGGGGTGGAGGCGGTCACTGTGGACGCGGTGACGCGGTTGTCGAAAGTGGCGCGTACCACGCTGTATCGGCACTTCGAGAGCACCACGCATCTGCTGGCGGAGGCGTTTGAGCGGCTGCTTCCCCAGGTGACCTCGCCGCCGGCCACGGGGGATCTACGTGACCAGCTGATCGAGCTGGTGCATCGGCAGGCTGCCCTGATCGATGAGGCGCCGCTGCATCTGACCGCGTTGGCCTGGTTGGCGCTGGGGCCCGATCCCAACAGCGACGCGCGCCAGCCCCTGGCCGGTCTGAGCGCTCGCGTCATCGAGCAGTACCGGCAACCCTTCGACGAGCTGTTGGCCGGCGCGGCGGCTCGTGATGAACTCGACGACTTCGACACCACGCTGGCCATCATCCAACTACTCGGACCCATCGTGTTCGCCAAACTCACCGGGATGAAAACACTGACACCAGCGGACCGTGTCCGCATCGTCGACGATTTCCTGGTGGCCCACCGACCACCGACGCCAGAAACCGCCTGACGATGCCGGCGCTGCCACCACTACAGGGGCATCGCGTCGGCAACCTCGGGTGCATGCCGTTCCCCACAAAGGGGTACTCATAGTAGCGTTGCGATACCGATAGTCTCTTTTCCATAGTCTCTCTTCCAGGGAGAGGCGCTTCCCTTTCGGGAGTAGATGCGATGACAGACGGCCGACCAGGTTCGACGGCCACGGCGAACGCGCGCCACACGGCACGAACCGGGCAGACCCGGCCGCCGGCCGCCGGGAGGGAATACAGCGGGCGGCTGGCCGCCCTGGGCGGATTCACCGTGCGGCATAAAGTGCTGGTGATCGGGACATGGCTCGCGGTCGCGGTCGTGTTGGCCCTGCTGTTTCCGCAGTTGGAGACGGTGGTGCGGCAGCAATCGGTGGATCTGATCCCGCGCGACGTGCCGTCGTTTCAAACGCTGGACCGGATGAGCGCCGCGTTCGGCGAGCAGGGATCCAAGACCACAGTCTTCGTCGCGATGGAAGACCCCGCCGGGTTGACTCCGGCCGCGCGTGACCGCTACGAGGCGATGGTGTCGCGGCTGCGCGCCGACACCGACCATGTGCTGCTGGTCCAAGACCTGCTAGCCGACCCGGTCACCGCCACCCAAGCGGTCAGCCAGGACGGCAAGGCCTGGTATCTGCCGGTCGGCGTGGCCGGCACCTTAGGTGACCCCACCGCGGCCGAATCCGTGCAAGCGGTGCGCGCCCTCGCCGCCGAGGCCTTCGCCGATTCGAGCACCACGGTGCGGGTGACCGGTCCACCGGCCACTTTCAGCGACCAAATCGGTTCGGCCGAACACGATCTGGTGCTCATCTCGATCGCCACCGCCGGGCTGATCGCGCTGATTCTGCTGATCGTGTACCGGTCGGTGTTCACCGCCCTGCTCCCACTGCTGGTCATCGGTGTGAGCCTGGCCGTCGGGCGCGGTGTGCTCTCCGCGCTCGGGGAGATGGGCATGCCGGTGTCTCAGTTCACCGTGGCGTTCATGACCGCGATCCTGCTCGGCGCGGGCACCGACTACACCGTGTTTCTGATCAGCCGCTACCACGAGCAGCGCCGCGCCCAGGTAGCGCCCGAGCAGGCCGCGATCTACGCGACCGCCAGCATCGGACGGGTCATCTTGGCCTCGGCGGCCACCGTGGCGTTCGCGTTCCTGGCGATGGTGTTCGCGCGGCTCAGCGTGTTCGCCGCTTTAGGCCCCGCGTGCGCGATCGCTGTCCTGTTCGGATTCCTGGCCACCGTCACGCTGCTGCCGCCGGTGCTGGCACTGGCCGCCAAACGCGGCATCGGCGACCCCAAACCCGACCGCACCCGCCGCTACTGGAACAGCGTGGCCGTCGCCGTGGTCCGCCGGCCAGTCACACTGTTGACCATCAGCCTGGCCGTCCTGCTGGCCCTGTCGGCGGTCGCGGTGACCATCAACATCAGCTACGACGACCGCAAAGGCCAACCCGCCGACACCGCCAGCAACCAGGGCTACCAGCTGCTGGACCGCCACTTCCGCAAAGACGTCGTCTTCACCGAATTCCTGGTGGTCGAAAACCCCACCGACATGCGCACCGGCAAAGGGCTGGCCGATCTCGACGAGATGGCCTCACGCGTGGCCCAGATCCCCGGCGTCACCAAGGTCTCAGGGGTCACCCGCCCCACCGGCGAGCGACTCGACCAAGCCGAATTAGCCTGGCAGAACCAACAAATCGGGGACAAGATGGCCGACGCCGTCGCCGACGGCAACGCCCGCAAAGCCGACCTGGCCAAACTGACCAACGGCGCCGACCAACTGGCCGCCGGGTTGGCCCAACTCGACACCACCCTGCGCACCGCCCTGGCCCCGCTGAGCGGAATCTTGAGCCAAGCCCAATCCGCCGGCACACAAATGCAGCAGTTCCGGCCGCTGCTGCAGCAACTTTCGGCCACCGCACCCGCGGTCGACCAGGCCATCCAAGCCGGGCCGGGCCTGCGGCCATGGGCCGACCAAGCCGCCCACGCCATCGCCATCCTCGATCCGCTCGTCGGTGCCCTCAACACCGCTCCGTGGTGTGCCACCACACCCCAATGCGCCCAGATCCGAGACCAGGTCCAGGTCTTGGTGACCCTGCGCAACAGTGGCTTCTTCAACCAAGTCGCCGACCTCGGCGACCGCTACAATCCCGCGACCGGCGCCACGGTTGCCGAAACCCTCGCCGACATCCGAAACGCCGTCACCGCCATGGACAAAGCATTCGGAGCCCTCGGCGATCCCGCCGACCTGGCCGGCAACATCGGCCGACTCCAAGACGGCATCAGCCAACTGGCCTCCGGTGCCCAAGCCCTGGCCACCGGCGTGCACACCCTCGTCGACAGCAACCTTGAAATGCTCTCAGGCATGAGTCAGATCGCCACCCAACTACAAAACTCCGCGCGTGCCAGCGCGGATTCAGATTCCTCCAGCGGCTTTTACCTACCTCCCAACACTTTCGAGAACCGCCAATTCGCCGATGTCGCCAAGCAATTCCTGTCCCCCGACGGCAAGACCGCCCGCTTCGCCATCGAGTCCAGCCACGACCCCTACAGCGTCGACGCGATGAACCTCGCCCACACGATCACTGACGTCGCCGACGCCGCCCGCCCCAACACCTCCCTGGCCCACGCTACGGTGTCAGTGGCCGGATTCCCTGCCGTCAACTCCGACATCGCACGCCTTCTGTGGGCCGACTTCGCCCAACTCGCCATCGCCACCATCGTGATCGTCGGCCTCATCCTGGTGCTGCTGCTGCGTGCCCTGCTGGCCCCGATCTACCTGCTGGGCACCGTCGTGCTCAACTACCTCGCCTCCCTGGGCATCGGCGTCCTGGTCTTCCAATGGGGACTCGGCTACGAAATCGCCTGGCCCGTACCGCTTCTGGCGTTCATCATCCTCGTGGCCGTCGGCGCCGACTACAACATGCTGCTCGTCTCGCGGCTACGGGAGGAATCCGGCACCAACATCCGCGTCGGCGTGCTGCGCACTGTGGCCAACACCGGATCGGTCATCACCTCCGCCGGGGTCATCTTCGCAGCCAGCATGTTCGGCCTCATGTTCGGCTCGATCGCCATCATGATCCAAGCCGGATTCATCGTCGGATGCGGCCTACTGCTGGATACCTTCCTCGTCCGCACCCTCACCGTCCCCGCCATCGCGACACTGCTGCGCGACGCCAGCTGGTGGCCCCAACCCAACCGTGCGCGGTAAACGCCGTGGAGCCCAAGAGGTGCCCGGCGGGCACTGACCCCACCAGCGGTCCACGGCCCGGCCGACGAGCCTCCTTTTTCTGATTTCACGATTCAGCAGTCAGGTCCACCGTTGATGCCCCTAAGGCCATCTACCGTCGGCAATCGGAGATTCGGGGTCGAATCGCAAGATGGCCTCGGCGGGGTTGGTGCCCAGTGCTCGGGCGATCTCGGTCCAGCCGTGGCCGTTGGCGCGGGCGTCGTGGACCAGTTGGGGCAGGCAACGTTCGGCTTGCTGGATGAGGCTGGCGACCAAGGCGAGGCTGCGCAGATCATCTCCTAGCCAGACGCCGCGGCGATCGGCGAGGGCGGCGACGGCGTCGTCGATGAGGTCGAGCGTGTCTTCGCCGGTGCGCGGATCCTGGGTGGTCACCGTCTCACGTTACGTCGGCGGCGGCGGGGGCAGGAGCACGCCGATGTCGCGGTACCGCAACAAGCGTGTCGATGTCATGGTTCCGTGACATCGACGCCGAGAAGGTGCTCAAGCTCCCACCGGACAAGGTCCAGCGCCGCTTGGACCGGCGGGGCCTCAGGGTCTAATCCCGGCATCAGTCAATGCTTGTCTGTCGTCGGGATCCATGCTCGTAGGACGCACTGCTCGCTCGACCGGTTCCAAGGGATCACGCGGGTCTGGTCGATGACGACGGCTCGACAGAATCAGGCGGCCCGATATGGATTCGCCGTGCGGCAACACGCCCAGCGCTTCACCGGCCACACGAGTCACATGGGTCACACTCGTACGCATGTTCGGCAGGCCCGCCCGCCCCTTCCTGCAAGCGCCGACGGGTGATCGGCGGCAGCTCACGCCGACACCGCCACCGACCATTTTCGGCCGCCGAAATGTACTCGAAATTTCGCGAAATCGGTGTGTTTGCACTGCATCCCACGATTTACACATGTATACTTTGGACGTGGTGAATCAGCCGAAATTGACGCCCCGACACGCGTGGAGCCTCCACAGTGTTGTAGGAAAAACCGTGCAGAATTTCTGCCATGGCGGTTCCAAAGGACTTGCTTACCGAGTTGGTCACCCAGCACGGGGTGGCGTGGGCCAAGTTGCTCGGCGAGGTGGAGGTCGCGTTCGACAAGACCTTGGCCGCCTGGGCGCCGGTGTGTCCCGACCCAATGCGGATCCCGGGCGGAACGTTGTGCAGCGACGTGCGAACCCGGGTGCTGCTGATGAACGGCATCGACGCGCGGAGCAGGTTCGACGACCCACCGCGGACACCCCCGAAAGGGGCGTCGTGCGGCCCGGGGTCGACGTTGAAGATGACCTCTGGCCCGAGTTCGTCGGTGCGTCTCGGCGACACCAAGAAGGTGGCCTGGGCGCGGTTGCGCCACCTGACACCGCAGGAGGCCGAGGACATCGGTGCGTTGACCCCACAGCCGATACCAGCCACCCAGCCGGGCAAGCAGATGGCGTTCGACGCCGCCGAGATGGAATCGGAGCCGCAGGTGATGGGCCCGCCGGGCATCGGCGACCAGTACGAGTTCATCGCCTACTGGTGGGAGAGCCCGGGCAGGCTGTCGGTGGCCGGTGCCATCCTGGCGATGGTCGCCGATATCGACACCAAGGACGAGCGGATCGTGGAGTTCGTCGAACTGCCGCCGGCGATCCGGCCCAAGACAGCGGCCGAGATGGCGGCACCCGACGACTCCGACGACGAGGATGTGCGCGACTTCGAGGATCTCTTGCCCCCCGAATCGCCTTCGGAGACTGGGGATTCGGAGGCCTAGACCATGCGATTCTGCCGACTGGCGCTGACCGGGGACGAGGTGGTCGGTGATGACGACAGTCGAGGTGTTCGGCACTCGGGTCCGCCAGGCCCGGGTCCTTCGGCGAATGTCGGGTACCGCCGTCATGGAGCACATGGGCTGGCGGTCGCCGCGGCAAACCCGACTGGAGCAGGCCGAGACAGCGGTGCTCGACACCACCGAGTTCGACCGGCTGGCCGCGTTGTTGCGTTTCCCCCCAGCGTTTTTCACTACCGCCCCGGTGTCACGGGTGAGCACTCGGGATCTGTTGTTCCGGGCGCCGAAGTCCACCACGGCCGCCGAGAAGGAGTACCTGGCGGTGTTCGCCAACGTCATCGGTGATCTTGCCCATCAACTCAACCGGCAGGCCACCCTGCCGGCAGTGCGGCTGGAGCCGCTGCCCGCGGGCATCGATGTGGTCGCTGCAGCCGCGCAGGCCCGCCGCTGGCTGGGCGTGGAGCCTTTGACGCCGATCAAACGGTTGACCTACGAGCTGGAAGCCGCGGGGGTTCCGGTGGTGCTGCGGATGAAGCATTCGCGTTCCACCGGGCTGATCGATTGGGACAACGCCGACGATGAACCGGTTGGCTTGTTGACCGAGAAGCATCTGGGCTGTTCGGCGCGGACCGGCGATTATCGCGACCGCCCCGTTGTCTTGTTGCGTGGCATGGAGTCGTGGGAGCGCACCCGCTGGACGGTTGCCCATGAGATCGGGCATTTGGTGTTGCACCGCTATGGCGATATCAGCGATGAGGAGGAACGGGAAGCCTCGCGGTTTGCCTCCGAGCTGCTCGCGCCCGCCGAGGCGATCGCCGCCGAGATCCCGGACGCCCCGACACTGAATGACTTGATCGAGGTGAAGTTGAAGTGGCGAATCTCCATTGGGGCGTTGATCATTCATCTTCGCGAATCGAAGCTGATCGACGACGCCCGCGCACTGACGCTGCAGCGTCAGCTCTACACCAGGATCAACACCGACACCGGGCACACTTGGGGCAAAACCGAACCGGGCTGGGACACCTACAAGCCCGAGCGGCCGCGGCTGCTGCGGCGGTGGATGGGGGTCTGCTACGCCGGGGCCGATTCGGCCGAAGCCCTGGCCGCCCACAATCTGATCTATCCCACCGATCTGCTCGCCGACATCTTGGCCGGTCAAGGCGATGCACCCGGCCGGTCTCGCACCGAGCACGCCAGGACCGCTGACGTCGGTGCCGGACAGGGCGACATCGTGGTGCCACTGCACCGGGCTCCCCGGCAGGCCTAGCAGAACGCCACGGGTCGGTCAGCACACGATGGCACGCACGCAGCGGATCGCACTGACCGATCGCCCCGACACCTACACCGTGCTGGGCGCCGATCACCTGCCCGTCGACCCGGCTGAGGAGTACCTGCAGTTCCTGCGCGACGACGCGGCCTCCCCGAACACGGTGAAGGCCTATGCCGCCGGGCTGGCGGCCTGGTGGACCCTGCTGGAGTACACCGGCACCGACTGGCGCGAGGTCAGCACCGCGATGTTCGGTCAGTTCCTGGCCTATCTGCGCAGCGGGGATCTGCCCGGCACCGCCCGCATCGGCGCCCCGCCGACATGGTTGGGCCCGGCCAGCACCCAACTGCGGGCCGCAGCGGTTCTGGCCTGCTACCGCTACCACGCCGACGCCCACGGACTGACCGTCCCGTATCGGCGGCTGTTCACCAGCCGCGGCAAACGCGGTCGCTCCCGCTACATTCCGATGCTGGCCGGGGTGGGCCCACCTCGAACCAAGGATCGTCCGGTCTACACGGTGCGCCGCGGTAACCTCGCGGCCACCCCGGTACTGCTGCCCAGCCAAGTCGCCGCCATCCTCGACGGGTGCGCCACCCAGAATGGGCATGTCTGGTCCGGACCCGCGTCCGGCCTGCGTGATCGGCTGCTGTTCGCCACGCTGGCCGAGACCGGGATGCGGCTGGGCGAAGCACTGTCGTTGCGCCACCACGACTTTCACCTCGGCACCGGCGCCACCCCCTACATCGAGGTGGGCACCCGCCAGGACCATCCACGCGGAGCCCGCGGCAAGACACTGCACGGGCGACGGATCTACATCGGCGACGACCTGGAAGCCCTGTATTCGTCCTATGTCTGGCATCTGGTCGACCACGGCGCTGACCTTGCGATGCCGAACCTGGATACCCATTTCGTGTTCGTCAACCTCGTCGCCGGTGAACGGTTCGCCCCGATGCGAGCCGAAACCGTCTACGCCAAAGTCGATTCCCTGACCCGACGGTCCAACGGTGTGCTGCCCGAAGACTGGACACCGCACTGGCTGCGTCACACCCATGCCACCGCGCTGCTGCTTTCCGGGGCACCGCCACACGTGGTGATGCGCCGACTCGGGCATGCCGACATCCAAACCACGTTGTCGACCTACGGCTGGGTCACCGAAGACGCCGAAATGCGCACCGTGGCCCAGTGGCGCAACTACGTGGCCGGATGGAAAGGCCTGCACCATGACGACACCCCCTGAGCCACCACGCCCAACCGCGAGCGATGCGGGGCCATTGGTGGCTGGGCTCGGCTCGTGGGAGGCCCAGTGGGCGCAGGTTCCCGCCGCGTGGCGCCGTCCCGTCTACCCGATCTATGCGGCCCCTTACGACGAAGTCTTCCTGCGCAACCAGTTCTATCTGCGCGCCAACCGCGCCACCGCCGCACACGATTTCACCCCGGCGGCCCCATCGCGGTTCGCCGAGGAGATCGCCTGGTGGGTGTGGTTGTGCTGGGATCAGCAGCTGCGCCGGATCGAGCCCTCCTTGCTGGCCTGGCTGGTGCGGACCCTGCCGGGCGCGGTCGCCGAACACAGCGCCCGCACGGGTCACCCACCGGTCAGCATCGCCGATCTGGATCCCACCGAGCTGATCCGCCAGGCCGCCCTGGCGTTCCAGCGACGCAACAACCGGCTACCGTCAGCGGGGTCGCGGCGCAACATCCGCCATCTCATCGAGCATCTGCACCTGGCCGTAGCGGTGCGCTGCACCGACGCCCCGTGGTGGAGCCACGACATCTGGGATCTTCGCGCCGACCCCCGCATCCCGCAACGCCCGCACGAACCTCACCACGACCAAGCGGTGCGGCTGCGCGGCATCGAACCGGTGTGGCTGCGAGAAGGGCTGCGGTTCTGGCTGCGCAGCGCCCTGACTTATGACTTGCTCACCTGGTCTTCAGTCGTCTCGCGCGCACGCAACATCGGCTCGCAGCTGGGCCGCTTCGCGCGCGACCGGGGGTATTTGCACGACCCGCTGATCAGCACCGACCCCGACGAGCTGCGGGAAGCGTTTCTGGGCTACCTCGAGTACCTGCGATCACCGCAGGCCGCAACACAATCCGAGCGGCTGACCCCCTACACCGTGGCCAGCTTGCAAAGCGAAACCCAGTCGTTCTACACGTTCATGCACGACCACGCCGCCGAGGCCGCTGCCGGCACCGGCAATCTCCGCTGGCGCGAGGCCACGCTGACCCACACTGCGTTGTGGTCACCGATCCACGCGCCCCGACGCCAGCGCAGCGAACGCGACCTGACCTGGTATTCCACCGCCGACCTGCAACGCATGCTCACCTACCTCGACGTGTTGGCCGCCGACCGCAAGCAGAAGGTCGTCATGACCCGGCCCGACGGCACACTGACCGTCCTGCCCGGGCTCGGTGACCCCCAGGCCGCCCGCATCTGGCTGCTGCAAGCCCTGACCGGCCGGCGGGCCTCGGAAATCCTGATGCTCGACTACGACCCGCTCGAAGCCATCCCCGGCCGCGACCGCCCCACCGACGCCGCCGAACCTGACAGCGGGGCGTTCGTCGCGCGGCTGCGGTATCAACAAACCAAAGTCGACGGCGTCATACCGACCATCCTGGTCGAGCAGGCCATCGTCGACATCATCACCGAGCAACAGGCCTGGCTGAAATCCAAATACCCTGCGCTGCAACCGAAATACTTGTTCCTCGGCATCAAGAATCAGCACCGCGGGCAACGGCCACGGTCCTACACCACCTACCGGGCGATGCTCGACAAGCTCGACCAATGCCACGACCTCACCGATAGCGCCGGGCGCCCGCTGAGATTCACCCAAACACACCGGCTGCGCCACACCCGGGCCACCGAACTGCTCAACGACGGTGTGCCGTTTCACGTCGTGCAGCGTTACCTCGGCCACAAGAGCCCTGAAATGACCGCCCGGTATGCCGCCACCCTGGCGGCCACCGCTGAGGCGGAATTCCTCAAACACAAGAAGATTGGGGCACACGGCGCCGACATCGACATCACCCCACACGACATCTATGAAATGACCCAACTCGCGAAGCGCACCGACCGTGTGCTGCCCAACGGGGTCTGCTTGCTGCCGCCGCTGAAATCCTGCGACAAGGGCAACGCCTGTCTATCCTGCGGGCACTTCGCTACCGACGCCACCCACCTGGCCGAACTGCGGCAGCAGCTCGCCTCCACTCAAACCCTCATCGCGCAGCGTCAAGACCAATACCGGCAACGCTCCGGTCGCGAACTCGGCGAGGACAACATCTGGATCATCGAACGCCGCCGCGAAATCGCCTCCCTCCAGGCGATCATCGACCGGCTCACCACAGAGGAAGCCGGTTCGGTGGCCGGCGCCGGCGCCGCCAAGCGACTGCCGCTGCTGCAGATCCAAACCCGCGGCGCGCACCAATCCGCACTCGACAAAGCCCGCCGCCGCCGCACCGGAGAACCGTGACCCCACCGCGATCGACCGAAGGCCTGCTGGACAGCACCAAACGGCGCAAGGCTGCGACCCGCGCCAAGGTCCGAAAAGCGCTGCGCGAGATGAAGAAAAAAGGGCGCACCATCAACATCAACGCTGTCGCCAACTACGCCAAGGTCGCGCGCAAGACCATCTACAACCACCCAGACTTGCGCGACGAGATCCGCGCGGCAGCCACTGCGCCGAGGCCACGGCCGACCACCCCACCCGGCGACGAGGCCAACGGCGAGACCAGCATCACCGCCGCACTGCGCGACCAACTCCGCAGCCAGAAAACCCGCTACGAAACCGACATCGCCACACTCAAATCCCAGGTCAAGCAACTGCAACAAGAATTGGCCACCGCACACGGAGAACTGCACCGACTCCGCAATGCCGGCGGCCGTCCACAACGAGGAACGTCATGAAGTTCAAACGGCGAAACGCCGCCGACCTCGCCGACTTGATCTGCGGAAACGTCGGCTCCGACGATCCAGGCTTCGGCGAGAAGCCCAAGTACTTCCCCTACCGGTCAAGCAGCTACATCACCGAGTTCTTCGCCGACCTCGACACCGACTGGGTGCATGGCGGCTCGACTCGACAGTGGTGGGTCGCCGACGTCATCGAATCCATCCTTAACGAACCCCACGACGGGCCACACCAACCTCCGCAGACCTTCTGCCGTCTCATCGACCAACTGATGGACCCGCGCGAGGCGCTCAACGAAGGCGCCGACCGTCCCCGCGCACTGGCGCAACTCAACGACGTGCTCACCCGAGAAGGATTCGAAGCGTTCTACGCCGAAGACCGTCACTGCTATCTACGCCACCTCGGCAGCGACACCGTCACCATGCTGCAAGCCAATCCCCACCGACCACTCACCCCCGCCGAAAACCAAAGGCGCACCGACTTATCCGCATACCTCGACACCTGCAGCGAAGATGCCCTCATCGAACACGTCCTCCTGCCACTCTTCCGGCAACTCGGCTTTCACCGCATCACCGCCGCAGGCCACAAAGACAAGGCACTCGAGTACGGCAAGGACATCTGGATGCGCTACACCCTGCCCACCCAGCACCGCCTCTACTTCGGAATTCATGTCAAGAAGGGCAAACTCGACGCCTCCGGAGTCACCAAGACCGGCAACGCCAATATCGCCGAAATTCACAACCAGGCACTGATGATGCTGGCCCACGAGATCTTCGACCCTGAACACAACAAACGGGTTCTCGTCGACCACGCCTTCATCGTCGCGGGCGGCGAAATCACCAAAGCGGCACGCAACTGGATCGGTAACGCCCTCGACGCCTCCAAACGGAGCCAAATCATGTTCATCGACCGCAACGACATCTTGAACCTTTATGTCGTGACAAACCTCCCGCTACCCGACGCTGCCGTGGCGCCCTCCGGTCCGTGGACCACAGATACCGACGAACCGCCCTTCTAGGCGAACAGCCAACGCAGCGTCAAGGAGCTACTCGCCACCCCGGCGGCCCTCGGAGACTACTCACCGTCAATGCGCATGCGATACAGCAAGCCGCGACAGGTAACCACGAAGGGAACACCGTTACAGATAAGACTGACACCGACGAGATGCTCGGCATTCCAAATCCACGTGGGTACCTGTCTTACACATCCCAATCGACGTTACAGATAA
>NZ_JCALCG010000024.1:0-25017 GCF_059812225.1 Mycobacterium sp. NGS66
TGGCCGCTCCTCATTACTTTTCTGTTACATCGCCAGCCAAAGAGTCGAATGCACTTGTGCGCTAAAAGAACTGGCGTTTGGGGACCGTGCGGAGCCGGTTACCAACGGCTCCTCAGCGGGCCGCTGCGCGGCCCGCATCGTCGCCGACGTGTGCTGATGGGCCGGCTCCTCAGCGGGCCGCTGCGCGGCCCGCATCGTCGCCGACCGAAGTGATCTGGTCGGCAAGGGCCCGCAGCGCGTCGAGGTCGGAAACGTCGAATGGCAGCGACGGAACTCCGACGACCGGCACGTGTGGATTGGCGCCGGTGAATCGGGACAGCAGCCGGATCTCCCGCTTGGCGGTTTGTCCGCGGTCGGCATGGATCCGCAGTACGGCCGCCGTCAGCGCTGTGTCACTGGAGTCGGGATGGTCGGACTCCAGCGTTTCGGTGGCGTCAATCGCGCGCTCGACCGGCAACGAGCACAAGGTCGGGTGCGTGCGGTTGAGAACCAGCCCGGCGAGCGGCATCCCTTCCTGTGAAAGCCGGTCGACGAAGAAGGACGCCTCGCGCAACGCGTCGGGCTCGGCCGCCGACACTACGACGAACTGGGTGCCGCGCCGTTTCAGCAACGAATACGTGCGGTCCGCCTTCTCGCGGAATCCGCCGAATGTCGCGTCGAGCGATTGCACGAACGCCGCGGCGTCGCCGAGCATCTGCGAACCCAGAATCGTCGACATCGCCTTCATGGCCAATCCCATTGCGCCGGTGACCAATCGACCGATACCGCGTCCGGGTGCCAGCAGTAGCCGCCAGAGCCGGCTATCCATGAAGCTGCCCAACCGTTTTGGCGCGTCGAGGAAATCAAGCGCGTTGCGCGACGGGGGGGTGTCCACCACCACCAGGTCCCAACGGTCCTGAGCCAGCAGCTGACCCAGCTTCTCCATGGCCATGTACTCTTGCGTGCCGGCTAGTGATGTGGCAACGGTCTGGTAGAACTGGTTGTCCAAAATCGCTTGGGCGCGTTCAGGTCCGGAGTACTGCACCACCATTTCGTCGAACGTGCGACGCATGTCGAGCATCATCGCGTAAAGCTGGCCGGGGACTTCCGGGGCCAACGGCACGCGCTGCGGAGTATTGCCAAGATCGTTGACGCCCAAGGCTTGTGCCAAACGCTTCGCCGGATCGATCGTCAAAACCACCACCGTGCGGCCGTATTCGGCAGCACGCAGCGCCATCGCTGCTGCGGTGGTTGTCTTGCCGACACCGCCGGCGCCACAGCACACCACAACGCGGTTGGAAGTGTCGGCCAGGATGGCGGCCATGTCCAGAGTCTTCGGTTGGTGGGTCATCATCGAACCCCCTGCTCTGCAAGCGATTCGGAAAGTTCATACAAGCTGCCCAGGTCGACGCCGTCGGAGATGGTCGGCAGCTCCAGTCGCGATACCTGCAACTCGTCGAGCTGTCGGGCGGTCTCGGCGCGGGCGCTGATCCGGGTGGCATGTTCGATCGACTCGGTCAGCAGGCCGGCGAAATCACCGTCGGACAAGGTTATTCCGGCCTTCGCCAAACCGGCCCGCACCGAGTCCGCGTCGATGTCTCCCTCGGCTGCCTTGGCCAAAGCGTCTGGCCCGAGGTACGCGGGAATATTGCGGTTGACGATCACGCTGCCGATCGGCAGTTCCATTCCCGCCAGCTCCTCAATGGCTTCCAGGGTTTCCTGCACCGGCAACGCTTCCAGCAGGGTCACCAGGTGGATGGCGGTCTGATCGGAGTGCAGCAACTTGACCACACCTTCGGCCTGCGAATGCACCGGACCACCCTTGGCCAGATCGGATACCGCCTTGGTGACGTCCAGGAAACGCGCGATCCGCCCGGTCGGCGGCGCATCGACCACAATCGCGTCGTAGACCGGCAGCCGATTCTTGTCGACGCGGATCACCGTCTCCTTGATCTTGCCGGTGAGCAACACGTCGCGCAGCCCGGGAGCGATTGTCGTCGCAAACTCGATCGCACCGATGCGGCGCATCGCCCGGCCCGCGATGCCCAGGTTGTAGAACATGTCGAGGTATTCCAGGAACGCGGCCTCGATGTCGATCGCCAATGCGTTGACCTGGCCGCCGCGCTCGGCAGTGGCGATCTTGAGTTCCTGGTAGGGCAACGGCGGGACGTCGAAGAGTTGCGCGATCCCCTGGCGGCCCTCGACTTCGACGAGCAAAACTTTGCGGCCGCCGGCGGCCAGGGTCAGGGCCAGCGCGGCCGCGATGGTCGACTTTCCGGTACCGCCCTTGCCGGTCACAAAGTGCAAGCGGGCCTTGGACAAGCGCGCCGGCCAGCCGACCGAACGACTGCCGCTATATGTGGTTGCCACCATCGCATGCTAAAGCCCGACGACTTCGCCGGGCTGCCGGGCTGGCCGGAGCTGGTCAAGGCCGACCGATAAGCTCGCGTCATGACCCAACCGACCGCGTGGGAGTACGCCACGGTTCCGCTGCTCACGCATGCAACCAAACAGATCCTCGATCAATGGGGCGCCGATGGCTGGGAGCTGGTGGCGGTGCTGCCCGGACCCGTCGGCGATCAGCACGTCGCCTATCTGAAGCGTCCGAAGTAGCGGTCGTGACGAGTCCCGGAGCCTCCTGGTTGACCCGCCTCGGGCAAATCGGTGTCGCGCTGCCGCAGGTAGCGGCACCACTGGCGGCCTATGTCCCCGCGGTGCGCACCGGCAATCTGGTCTACACCGCCGGTCAATTGCCGTTCGAGTCCGGAAGGCTGGCAGGCACTGGCAAGGTGGGCGCGGACATCACTCCTGAAGAGGGCAAGGCACTGGCGCGGAAATGCGCACTCAACGCATTGGCGGCGGTGGATGCGTTGGTCGGCCTCGACACCGTCACTCAGGTAGTGAAGGTCGTCGGGTTCGTCGCGTCGGCTCCCGGCTTCCATGGCCAGCCGAGCGTTGTCAACGGCGCCTCGGACTTGCTGGCGGAGGTGTTCGGCGACAAGGGTGCCCATGCGCGTTCCGCGGTGGGTGTGGCCGAGCTACCGCTGGACGCACCGGTGGAGATCGAGTTGATCGTGGAGGTCGGCTAGCGTCCTATGCCCGGGTCAGCCGAGCCTGTTGAGCCGCTTGCGCATCCCGCATACGGCAGGCTGCGAGCCGTCACCGAGACCGCGTCGGTGCTGCTGGCCGACAACCCGGGTCTGATGACGCTGGAGGGAACCAACACTTGGGTGTTGCGCGGTCCGCGCAGCGACGAGCTGGTCATCGTGGATCCCGGACCCGACGACAACGAACACATCTCTCGGATCGCAGCGCTGGGCCGGATCGCCCTGGTGCTGATCAGCCACCGGCACGGCGACCACACCGACGGGATCGACAAACTAGTTGAGCTGACCGGCGCGCCGGTGCGGGCCGCCGATCCAAAGTTCCTAAGAGGCGACGGCGTGACGCTGAGCGATCGCGAGGTCATCGACGCCGCCGGCCTGAAGATCACCGTGCTGGCCACTCCCGGCCACACCGCCGACTCCTTGTCGTTCGTTCTGGACGACGCCGTGCTGACCGCCGACAGCGTGCTGGGTCGCGGCACCACTGTCTTCGACAAGGAAGACGGCAATTTGCGTGACTACCTGGAGTCATTGCAGCGCCTGCGCGGGCTGGGCGGCCGCACGGTGTTGCCCGGCCACGGCCCAGACTTGCCGGACGTCGAGGCCGTCACCTCGGGTTATCTGGTGCACCGCCAGGAACGCCTGGCGCAAGTACGCGCGGCGCTGCGGGATCTCGGCGACGACGCGAGCCTGCGCCAAGTCGTCGAACACGTCTATGTCGACGTCGACGAAAAGCTTTGGGATGCCGCCGAGTGGTCGGTCGAGGTACAGCTGAACTACTTGCGTGGGTGAGTCGGCTCGAGCCTGTGGCGCCGATCCCTGAAACGGCATCGCATACCCCGCATTTGAGTGTGAGCTTAGGGTTTTCAGCGTGAGCGCACGGCGCGGATCCGGCGGCTTTTCCGCCCTACGCTCACCCGCAAAGCCCAGGATTCACAAGGAAAGCCAAGGGTTCACACCAAACCCGTCGACCCGCCGGTGCCGCAGCAAGCGCGCTTACCTCGCTCGGTGTTGGATTTCTCGCTCGGTTGCGCGCGCGCAAGCGCGCTTACCTCGCTCGGCGGGCTAGGCGCTCGGAGTCTGAGATGAGCACGCTTTTGCCCTCGAGGCGAATCCAGCCGCGATGAGCGAAGTCGGCCAGCGCCTTGTTCACGGTCTCCCGGGAGGCGCCCACGAGTTGCGCGATCTCCTCCTGGGTGAGGTCATGGGTAACCCGCATCGCGCCACCTTCCTGGGTGCCGAAACGCTGGGCCAGCTGCAGCAGCTGTTTGGCCACCCGGCCGGGGACATCGGTGAAGATGAGGTCGGCCAGATTGTTGTTGGTACGGCGCAGCCGTCGGGCAAGCACCCGCAACAGCTGCTCGGCGATTTCGGGACGGTCGGCGATCCATGCCCGCAGCGCATCCCGGTCCATCGAGACCGCGCGCACTTCGGTGATCGTGGTCGCGCTGGACGTCCGAGGCCCCGGGTCGAAGATCGACAATTCGCCGAACATGTCGGACGGACCCATGATGGTCAACAGATTCTCTCGGCCATCTGGCGAACGGCGGCCGATCTTGACCTTCCCCGCGATGATGATGTACAGCCGATCGCCGGGCTCTCCCTCGGCGAAAACCGTATGTCCACGCGGAAAGTCGACAGGTTGCAGTTGTTTGGTCAGTGCGGCGACCGCGCTGGGCTCAACCCCTTGGAAGATCCCTGCCCTTGCCAAGACCTCGTCCACGTTGCCTCTTCAGTTTTCCAACAAAGTGATACGGGCAGCCCGACCTGTTACGAGTGACACGCGTTTAAAGGTAGGCCAATCGGTTCGACGTGCCAACGCTACACACGATTGCCGTCCCGAGTCTGCCTAATTGCGGATTAGTCCGCCGAACGGGCAGGTATTTGCGTCGGCTGCGTTGACGCACCTGCTGCGCGAAGATTGCCGGCAAAGAACACCGCGTCGGGCTGTGGCCCCGAGGAGGAGCCGGGCGACGGCGATTCGCCGAGCCGTTGGACCTGGCGCCGATGCAGAAAATCCAATGCCTCCGGCATACCTTCGCGGGCCAGCGTGTGCACATCCACGGCTTCGGCATGTTCGAGGAACTCGTCGACGTCGGTCGCCGTGACGGTGTCGGTGGTCAGTTCCTTTTCCAGGCGCCCGAGCCCAAGCGTCGCTAGCATCAGCAGCCCCGGAACGCAGGCCACCAGCAACCACGACACAAAGGAAGTAAACATGGCCTCGAATCAACACGAGGTCTCAGTGAGATTACGAAATCAGTACTCTGTCGAAGGTGACAGTGGCAAAGGCGTCCGGCCGCGCCAAGCCGAGGACGGCGGCACCCGTCGACGGCCTGGCCCGGCGGTGGGCCAAGGAAACCCGAGTCGGCTTGGTGCGACGGGCGCGACGGATGAATCGTGCTCTGGCACAGGCGTTTCCCAATGTGTATTGCGAACTGGATTTCACGTCGCCGCTCGAGTTGACCGTGGCCACCATCCTCTCGGCGCAGAGCACCGACAAACGAGTGAACCTGACGACGCCGGCCTTGTTCGCGAAATACCGGACCGCGCTGGACTACGCGCAGGCGGATCGCGCCGAGCTGGAAAACCTCATCCGTCCCACGGGTTTCTACCGTAACAAGGCGAACTCGCTGATCGGCTTGGGGCAAGCCTTGGTCGAGCGATTCGACGGCGAGGTGCCGGCCACCATGGACGAGTTGGTGACGCTGCCCGGCGTGGGGCGCAAAACCGCCAACGTCATCCTCGGCAACGCCTTCGGTATCCCGGGCATCACCGTCGACACCCACTTCGCGCGCCTGGTGCGCCGGTGGCGCTGGACCACCGAAGAGGATCCGGTCAAGATCGAGCACGCGGTCGGCGACCTGATCGAACGCAAAGAGTGGACCTTGTTGAGCCATCGCGTGATCTTCCACGGCCGCCGGGTATGTCACGCCCGCAAACCCGCGTGCGGGGTCTGCGTGCTGGCCAAGGACTGCCCGTCCTTCGGCCTTGGTCCCACCGAACCGCTGCTGGCGGCTCCGCTGGTCCAGGGTCCGGAAACCGAGCATCTGCTGGCCCTGGCCGGGCTGTAGCAGCGGGGCGGGTGAGTTGACCGTACGGACCCGCTGGACCATCGCGATCCTGGCGGTGGTGGCGGCGCTGACGGCGGCGCTGGTGGCCCAGTTGCAGCAGGACCCGGAGACCGCCGGCCCGACCCGGTCAACCGCTGAGCGCGAACACCGCGACGCCGACACCCCGGCCGCGCTGGCGGGACCCCGGCAGCGCGCGAATCTGCCGTCCTGCCCTGCAGCCGGGAACGATCCCGGCCCGACGGCGTTGCGCGGCGTGGTGGTGGAGTGCGCTGCGGATGGTTCGGCGGTGGACGTCGCGCGCGCGGTGGCCGGACGTCGGGTGGTCCTCAACTTGTGGGCGTATTGGTGTGTGCCGTGCCGCGCCGAGCTACCGGCCATGGC
Source organism: Mycobacterium sp. NGS66 (assembly GCF_059812225.1). NCBI lineage: Bacteria > Bacillati > Actinomycetota > Actinomycetes > Mycobacteriales > Mycobacteriaceae > Mycobacterium > Mycobacterium sp. NGS66. The sequence goes on from NZ_JCALCG010000024.1 coordinate 6,536, forward strand.
CGAGTACCAGCGCCGGGTCGGGTCGGACGTGGTGGTGATGACCGTGCATCAAGACGTGAACGAGACGGCAGGGTTGCTGCAGTTGGCGGAGCTCGACGTCCGGTTGCCGACGTTGCAGGACGGTCGTCGGCGGGTGGCGGCGGCGTTGGCGGTTGCAAACGTGATGCCCGCGACGGTTGTGCTGCGCCCGGACGGTAGCGTTGCCCAGACGCTGCCGCGCGCCTTCGCCACTGCCGATGAGATCGCGGCTGCGCTCGGAAACATCGCGAGATGACAGCGCTGTACAGCGGCGGAACGCGAGGGAGGCGCCGGTGCATGCTGCGACTTCCCTGACGCCTGAGCTCGGCCCGCCCTGGCTGCGACCCCTGGTCGACAACGTCGCTCAGATTCCCGACGCGTTCCGGCGCCGGCTGCCGGCCGACGTGCTGGCGATGGTCACCGCGGCCCGGGCGATGTCCTCGGTGGCATCTGTGCGTGGCGACGATCGTGAGGCCGCGGTTCTGGTGTTGTTCTCCGGCCCGCAGAACGGCCCGGCCGACGGCAGCCTTCCCGACGACGCCGACCTGTTGCTGACCGTGCGGGCCTCGACCCTGCGGCACCATGCCGGTCAGGCGGCGTTTCCCGGCGGCGCGTCCGACCCCGGCGACGACGGGCCCGTCGCCACCGCCCTGCGCGAGGCGCATGAGGAAACCGGAATCGATCTGTCCCGGCTGCATCCGCTGGCCACGATGGAACGGACGTTCATTGCGCCGTCCCGGTTCCATGTCGTTCCGGTATTGGCCTATTCGCCGGACCCTGGGCCGGTGTCCGTCGTCAACGAAGCCGAAACGGCGATCGTGGCGCGTGTCCCGGTGCGCGCCTTCGTCAACCCGGCGAACCGGCTGATGGTGTACCGCCGTGCGTTGACCCGGCGCTGGGCCGGACCGGCGTTTCTCCTCAACGAAATGCTGGTCTGGGGATTCACTGGCCAGGTGATCTCTGCAGTGCTCGATGTCGCCGGGTGGGCCCAGCCCTGGGACACCAGCGACGTCCGCGAACTCGATGACGCAATGGTGCTGGTCGGCGAGCAGGGTGGGGCACGATGAATTCGATGACCCCGTCGCAGTGGCTGGACATTGCCATCGTGGCGATCGCCTTCGTCGCCGCCATATCAGGCTGGCGTTCCGGCGCGCTGGGCTCGATGATGTCGTTCGCCGGTGTGCTGCTGGGCGCGCTGGCCGGTGTGCTGCTTGCCCCGCATATCGCGAGTCATATCGCGGCTCAGCAGGCCAAGCTGTTCTCGGTAATATTCCTGTTCTTGGCCTTGGTCGTCGTTGGCGAGGTCGCCGGAGTGGTGCTCGGCCGAGCTGTCCGCGGTGCGATTCGCAATCCCACGCTGCGATTGGTCGATTCCGTCATCGGGGTGGGCTTTCAGGTTTTCGTGGTGCTGACCGCGGCCTTCGTGTTGTCGACGATGGTCACGCAGTCGAAGGATCAACCTCAACTGGCTTCGGCGGTCAAGGGCTCGCGAGTGCTCGCGAAGGTCAGGGACGTTGCGCCCCCCTTCCTGAATACGGTGCCCAAGCGGATGTCGGCGCTGCTGAACCCTTCGGGGATGCCCGCAATCCTGGCGCCCATCGCCCCGATCGCGTCACCGGATCCGGCGCTGGCCAACAATCCCGTGATCGCGGCGACCCGACCAAGCGTCGTGAAGATCCGTAGCGTGGCGCCGAGCTGCCAGAAAGTGCTCGAGGGCAGCGGATTCGTGATCTCGCCTAACCGGGTGATGACCAACGCGCACGTGGTGGCCGGGTCTAACAGTGTCCAGGTGTACGCCAGCAGCAATCCGTTCGACGCCACGGTGGTGTCTTACGACCCCCGCGTCGACATCGCGATCCTTGCCGTGCCGAACTTGCAGGCGCCGCCGCTGGAGTTCGCTCAAACTGAGGCGAGAAGTGGCGCCGACGCGGTGGTGTTGGGCTATCCCGGTGGCGGCAACTTCACCGCCACGCCAGCGAGGATTCGTGAGGCCATCAAGCTCAACGGCCCCGACATCTACCACGACCCGCAGCAGGTGACTCGCGACGTATACACCATTTTCGCCACTGTGGAGCAGGGTAATTCGGGCGGTCCGCTGATCGACCTCAACGGCCGCGTGCTGGGTGTGGTGTTCGGCGCGGCTGTCGACGATGTCAACACCGGTTTTGTGTTGACGGCCGACGAGGTGGCCAGTCAGCGTGCCAAGGTGGGCAACACCAAACCGGTTGCCACCCAAACCTGCGTCAGCTGACCCGCGGCCCGTGCACGTGCTCGAGAAAGCGCGTCAGGTGCCTGTTGACTTCCTGGGGCGCTTCTTCGTGGCCGAAATGCCCTGCGCCGGCTATGGATAGGTAGCGGCCGTGCGGCGCGTAGCGCTGCGTGCGGTCGACCGGGTCGGCCAGCACGTAGGGATCCGCGTCACCGCGCAGATGCAACAGCGGCAAACCGAGCTGCTGCGACATGGACTTGAGGAAGCGCCGACCCTCGTCGCGGAGCTGACTGCGGACCGCCCAGCGCTGGTACTCCAGCGCGCAATGCGCTGCCCCCGGGATCCGAATCGCTCGCCGCAAATGTCCGATGGTGTGTGAAAAGTCCTCAGATGCAGCCCATTTCGCGGAGCTGCGGCTGCGGACCAGGCGTTCGATTTCATCCGCGTCGTGCCGGGTGAGCAGCCGCTCCGGCCACATCGGCATCTGGTAGCGCAGCAGGGTGGGCAGCAGCGCTCGGCTCTGGTCCCGCCGAGTCAGCGTGGATCTGCGCAGCGCGGCCGGATGCGGTGAGCTGATCAGCGCGACGGCGCGCACCAGCCGGGAGTGCAACAGCGCCGTGGCCCAGCAGGCCAGTCCGCCGTCGGCGTGGCCGATCAGGGTCGCCGAGGAGTGCCCGAGCGCCCGGATCAGCCCGGCGGTGTCGCCGGCCAGCGTCCAGCCGTCGTAGCCGCGCGGCGGCTTGTCGCTACCGCCGTAGCCGCGCAGGTCGACCGCGACGACGCGGGCTCCGGTCAGGTCACGCAGCTGGTGCCGCCACGACCACCAGAAGGACCCGAAACCGTGCAGCAGCAACACCAGCGGCCGGGCCGTGACGGGTGCGGTTGCTTCCTGGCCGGTGGGCAGAGCTTCGACGACATGGAACCGGATGCCGTTGGCGTGCACGTCCAGATGCCGCCACGGCCCGTCGATGCGGACCACCGACGGATCTGGTGCCGGCATCTACCAACCTGAGGGGTCGGCGGGCTTCTTCGGTTCCTTGGAGTCGGACGTGATCGCCTTGGGGGCACCGGGCTTGTCGTGGCCTGGGGTAAGCGCCGTTCGGGTCTCCTTGACCGATTCGATGGTCTCGCGGGGTCCACGGATCCGGCGGACCTTCAGGTAGCCGAGCAAGGCCAGCACCGCGGTGACGACCACCATGATGGCGAAGACGATCAGGAACGACACCCATCGCCACAGCCAGGTGTCGAGCAACTCGGCGAGGAAAAAGAAGAAGAAGAACGTCGAGTAGAACAGCACCACCAGCGCGGCGATGAAGAACACGCTGCCGGTCAGGCCCTTCTTGACGTCTCGGGTGATCTCGGCGCGGGCCAATTCGACCTCGGCGCGCACCAACGTGGACATCTGTGTTGTGGCGTCTTTGATCAGGTCACCGATCGACGGTTCACCCGACCGGGCATGCGGATCGGCCAGCGGAATCGTGGTCAGGGTGCTGGGCACACCGTTCGTGTGATCGGCTTTGCTCACAGACGGTCCTTTCGGTTTGATTGCCCGGTTCGCTGTCGTCGCGGTTCATGTTGCCATGCGCTGCGCTGCCAGACGAGGCCAGCCGTAATCGACGGCGCGGCAATTCGCCCAGAACGGGTACCCACAATCGATCATTTAGACTGGCGCACCGGTTCTCCGACGCTCAACCAGCCAGACAGGAGTTTTGCCGTGCAGTCAGCGCGCCGCTGGGTTGCGGTGGCGATAGCCGCCATGCTGTGGGCACTGGTTGGATTGCCCGCCATCGCCTCGGCTGACGACAGGATTCCGTTGGGCGGTGGGGCGGGCATCGTCGTCAACGGGGACACCATGTGCACCCTGACGACGATCGGCACCGATCGCACCGGCGAGCTGATCGGCTTCACCTCCGCGCACTGCGGGAATCCGGGTGCACAGGTCGCCGCGGAGGTCGCGGAAAGCCGCGGTCCGGTGGGCGTGATGGTCGCCGGCAACGACAACCTGGACTATGCGGTGATCAAGTTCGACCCGGCCAAGGTGGCGCCGGTGGCCAACTACAACGGCTTTGTGATCAACGGCATCGGGCCGGACCCGGCCTTCGGTGAGGTCGCCTGCAAGCAGGGCCGCACCACCGGGAACTCCTGCGGCGTCACCTGGGGCATGGGTCAGCAGCCGGGCACCATCGTCATGCAGGTCTGCGGGCGTCCGGGTGACTCTGGAGCCCCGGTAACCGTCAACAACCTGCTGGTCGGCATGATCCACGGAGCCTTTAGCGACAACCTGCCGACCTGCATCACCAAGTACATCCCGCTGCACACACCGGCGGTCGTGATGGACATCAACACGATCTTGGCCGACGTCACCGCCAAGAACCGGCCCGGCGCGGGATTCGTGCCGGTGCCTGGCTGAGCTATTTGGCCGCCTTGATCGCGTCGAACACGCTGGGGTCCAGCAGCGTTGACGTGTCACCCAGCTCGCGGTTTTCCGCGACGTCGCGCAGCAACCTGCGCATGATTTTGCCGCTGCGGGTCTTGGGCAACTCCGGCACGACGTGAATTTCGCGCGGCTTGGCGATCGGCGAGATCTCCCGGGCCACCTCCGCGCGCAGTTCATCGACGGTTCCTTCGTGCGCGTCGTCGCTGGTGCACAAGACGACGAACGCGCAGATGGCCTGACCGGTGGTGTCGTCGGTAACCCCGACCACCGCGGCCTCGGCGACACCGGAGTGCCCGACGAGAGCCGACTCCACTTCGGCGGTGGAGATGCGGTGGCCGGACACGTTCATCACGTCGTCGATGCGGCCCAGTACCCAAATCGCGCCGTCGGAGTCGGTGCGGGCGCCGTCCCCGGCGAAATAGAAGCCCTTGTCGGCGAACTTGGACCAGTAGGTTTCCCGATAACGGTCGGGGTCCCCCCAGATGCCGCGCAGCATCGACGGCCACGGCTGGTCGATGACCAGATAGCCGCTGATGTGCCCGGCTTCGTCATCGGCGGGCTCCAGCGGATCGCCATGATCGTCAACGATTTTCGCCGAGATGCCGGGCAGTGGCGCCATCGCCGAACCTGGCTTGGCGGCGGCAACTCCGGGCAGTGGCGATATCATCGCCGAGCCGGTTTCGGTCTGCCACCAGGTATCGACCACTGGAACCCGGCCTGCGCCAAGGACTTCGCGGTACCAGCGCCAAGCCTCGGGGTTGATCGGCTCGCCGACCGATCCCAGCAGCCGAATGCTGGACAGGTCATGGGCATCGGGGATCTGGCGGCCCCACTTCATGAAGGTTCGAATCAAGGTGGGCGCTGCGTAATAGATTGTGACGCCGTACTTTTCGATGATCTGGAAGTGCCGGTGTTCGTCCGGCGTGTTCGGCGTGCCCTCGTAGAGCACCTCGGTGATGCCGTTGCACAGTGGACCGTAGACACCGTAGGTGTGGCCGGTGACCCAGCCGATATCGGCGGTGCACCAGAACACGTCGCTGTCCGGCTTGATGTCGAAGATGACGTCCATGGTGTACGCGGACTGGGTGAGGTAGCCGCCACTGGTATGCACGATGCCCTTGGGCTTGCCGGTGGTGCCCGACGTGTACAACAGGAACAGCGGCTGCTCGGCATCGAACGCTTCCGGCGTGTGCTCGGCTGGCGCGGCGTCGACCACGTCGTGCCACCACCGGTCGCGCCCGTCGTTCCAGGGCACTTCAATCCCAGTGCGGCGCACCACGATAACGTGCTCGACTGGACTGTCCGGACCGGCGACCGCCTCGTCGGCGGAGTCCTTCAGCGACGTCGGCTTGCCGCGGCGGAATTGCCCGTCGGCCGTGATCAGCAGCTTGGCTTCGGCGTCGGCGATGCGGGCTCGTAGTGCCTTGGCGGTGAAGCCGGCGAACACCACGGTGTGCATGACACCCAGCCGTGCGCAGGCCAGCATGGCGATCACCGCTTCGGGGATCAATGGCAGGTAGATCGCGACGCGGTCACCGGCGACCAGACCGAGCTCGGTCAAGGCGTTGGCGGCTTTGCAAACCTGGGTCTGCAGTTCGGAGTACGTCAAGCTGTGGCTGTCGCCGACGGGCTCGCCCTCCCAGTGGATGGCGACGCGGTCCCCGTGGCCGGCCTCGACGTGGCGATCCACGCAGTTGTAGGCGACATTGAGCTTGCCGCCGACGAACCACTTGGCGAATGGTGCCTCCGACCAGTCCAATACCTCGGTGAAGGGAGTCTCCCAGGACAGCCGCTCGGCCTGCTTGGCCCAGAAGGCCAAGCGGTCTTGCTCTGCCTCGCGATAGAGCTCCTCGCCGGCGTTGGCCTGCTCGACGAAGTGCGGGGGCGGCGGATACGACGTGGCCTCAGCAGGTTCTGCGGTGTTGGTGTCGCTCACTGACTTCTCTCCTCAGTCGAGGCTCTGGCGGCTCGCGCCTGCGAGCCTAGCGCCGCACCGCTATCCGCGCGCGGGCGATGAGGAGCGGTTACCCACCGCGCGGACACCTTATGATCCGCGGCCCGCCGAGTGGCAGGAAGACGACGTTATCCGGCCGACGGCGTATGGGGAATCAGTGACGGGCGGAACCCGACTCGCAGCGCGCCCTCGGACGCGCGCCCGACCATTCCGCCCAGCGGCGTCCGGGAAACCGCGGGTCCAGGCGTCGCGGCCGCTCCGCTCGGCACGACGCCGGCGTCGAGGACGGGCGCCGGAGCAGCCATCGACACCGATTGCGCCTGGGCGCCCCAACTCGGCGGCACCGACAAGGTTCCCAGCGATGTCGCTTGACCCAGGCTCGCCGTTGCGCCGATGCCGCTCGGGGATCCCAGAGCCCCTGCACTACCCAGCGGTCCACTGGCGGCCAACGGCCCTAACCCTGCCGACTCGGTCAACTCGTCCGCGCCGGTGAAGTCCATGCCCACGCCAAGCAGGTCCAGGCCCACGCCGCCGCCGTCCAACCCCACCAGTCCGAACGCGTCCATACCGAGACCGGCGGTGTCCTCGACCAAGCCCAACTCCCCTTCACTCAAACCGGTCAGGCCCGTCGCCGCGCCCTCGAGAGCGCCGGCGCTTTTGCCGATGCCCTTCATGCCTGAGACGCCGGGGAGGCTGGAGACCGCGGCGATCGGCGCTGATGCCGCCGACGAGACGCCCGACGTGGCAATCGTTCCCGCGCTGGAAGATCCGGGTGTGGCCAGACCCTGCAGCGTCTGCGGCACCGTGGACATCAGCTGCGCCGACGCCGTCTGCGCGCGAGTGCCCACGAAATGACCGACAGCGCTCGCCTGGGTGACAAGTCCGCCGGGGTTGGTCGTCTGCGGTGGCGGCGTGAAGGGCGTAACCGCTGACGCAGCAGCAGAACTGGCCGCATAGCCGTACATGGCCGTGACGTCCTGAGCCCACATCTCGGCGTACTCCGCTTCGTTGGCCATGATCGCGGGTGTGTTCTGCCCCAGCAGGTTGGTCGCCACCAACGTCGCCAATTGAACCCGGTTGGCCACGACCATCGGAGGCGGAACCGTCATCGCATAGGCGGTTTCATAGGCGGCCGCGGCTGAGGTGGCTCGCCTGGCCGCCTCTTCGCATTGGGCGGCGGTGGCCCTCATCCAGATCAAATAGGGCGTGGCCGCCGCCACCATCGACATCGCCGACGGCCCGACCCACGACTGGTCGGTCAGTTGGGTGATGACCGACTGATAGGCCCCTGCGGCGGTGTGCAGTTCGGCGGCCAGCGCGTCCCATGCCGCCGATGCGGCCAGCATCGGCGCCGCTCCGGGACCCATATACAGGCGGGTGGAGTTGATCTCTGGTGGTAATCCGGCAAAATCCATCTCACTTCCTCGGCTGGTCGAGTAATCGAATTTGAAGTTTTTGAGCAGATAGCGGTTGCGGTTACTGCGGCTTATCTGGCGCTGCTCGGTGGTCGTCCACCCAGCCACCGCCCGGCGGCCGCGTCGTCGCCCGCATTCACCGGGCAGGCGGATGATTTCGCCGTCGTCGAGGCGGCTCGAAGAGTGAGCTTGGTTTTTTGGCGGGCCGGCCGCGATTCACCGGCCGCAACCGCAGGGCAACGCCCGGGGGCTAACCGATCAGCGTCGTGCGACGCAGAGTTGCGTCAAAAGGTCTTGGCCCGCAAGGCAGTTCGCGGGCGGACGCGAGTGGGGATCGCGCTGCGGCTGCTGCGGCCCGGCGGCCCAGGCGACCGTCGGCGGCGACGAGGACCCACGAGGTTCGCACACCGACCAAGTGGCCGGCCGGTCGCGCCGCAATCCGGCGCCTTTGACGGCCTTGTCATCCGATGGCGAGACGTTCTGGAAACCGCTTGACGACGCGAAGCGGCGATTGGCCTGTGCCGGCGCGGCGTTCGGTACCACCAGTGAGCTTTCGGCGACCGATTGCGGGGCGCCGGTGGCTATATCGGTCTGCAAACTCCAGCACTTGAGGCCGGCAGCACAGACACAAATCGCAGCAACGATGGCGATAGTCGAGCGCCAACGAGACGATCTGCACGGTGTGTCTGCAACCCGAAAATGCACAATACTGCAACTGTAGCAGTGGGAATCAATCGCCAGCCAGTGCGGCGCGTCGGCGTGGGCGTGACACCCCGCCGCGGTCGCACGCCTTAGGGTCGCTGTCATGCGTCCGAGGTCAAGGGCCACGTTGGGCGCCGTCGTCGCGGCGGTGCTGGTAATCGCCGCGCTGGCGGGCTGCGGCGGCGGCGTGCTGAGCCCCGATGTGGTGGTGGTCAACGGTGGGGAGCCGCCGAACCCGTTGATTCCGACCGGTACCAACGACAGCCTCGGCGGCCGGATTCTCGATCGGTTGTTCGCCGGCTTGGTGTCGTATGACGCCGCCGGCAAACCGGCGAATGAGGTGGCACAGTCGATCGAGACCACCGACAACGTCAACTATCGAATCGTCTTGAAACCCGGGTGGAAGTTCACCGACGGGTCACCGGTGACGGCGCGCTCGTTCGTCGACGCCTGGAACTACGGGGCGTTGAGCGCCAATGCCCAACTGCAGCAAGAGTTTTTCAGCCCGATCGAGGGCTTCGAGGATGTTGCCGGCGCACCGGCCGACGGAAAACCCACCACCATGTCCGGGCTACGGGTGGTCAATGACCTCGAGTTCACCGTGCGGCTCAAGGCGCCGACCGTCGACTTCCTGCTGCGGCTGGGCCACAGCGCGTTCTATCCATTGCCGGACAGGGCATTTCGCGACATGGCAGCCTTTGGCCGCAGCCCGATCGGCAACGGCCCATACCGGCTTACCGACGGTCCCGACGGCCCTGCCTGGGAACACAACGTCCGCATCGACCTGAAACCCAATCCCGACTATCACGGCAACCGCAAGGCCCGCAACAAGGGCCTGCGGTTCGAGTTCTACGCCAACCTGGACACTGCGTATGCCGATCTGCTGTCCGGCAATCTCGATGTGCTGGACACGATTCCGTCGAGCGCGCTGACCGTCTACAAGCGCGACCTGGGGGGCAACGCCGCCAGTGGGCCGGCAGCGGTGAATCAGTCCCTCGACACGCCGCTACGCCTACCGCATTTCGGTGGCGAAGAGGGTCGGCTGCGCCGTCTCGCCCTGTCCGCAGCCATCAACCGTCCGCAAATCTGCCAGCAGATCTTCGCCGGAACCCGCAGCCCGGCCCGCGATTTCACCGCCCGATCGCTGCCCGGCTTCGATCCGAACCTGCCGGGCAACGACGTGCTGGACTTCAATCCCGAACGGGCACGGCAACTTTGGTCGCAAGCCAATGCGATCTCGGCGTGGAGCGGCCGTTACGCGATCGCCTACAACGCCGACAGTGCACATCAGGACTGGGTCGACGCGGTAGCCAACAGCATCAAGAACGTGCTGGGCATCGACGCGGTCGGCGCGCCGCAGCCGACCTTCGCCGGTTTCCGCACCCAGATCACCAACCGCACCATCGGCACCGCGTTCCGCGCCGGCTGGCAGGGCGACTATCCGTCGATGGTGGAATTTCTCGCCCCCTTGTTCGGGACCGGCGCCGGCTCCAACGACGTCGGCTACTCCAGCCCGGAGTTCGACGCGGCTCTGGCCAGGGCCGAAGCAGCGCCCAGCCTGCCGGAGTCAGCCGTGCTGACCAACATCGCGCAGCGAATCCTGTTGCACGACATGCCCACTGTGCCACTGTGGGACAACATCGCGGTGGTCGGATGGTCGTCGGCGGTGCACGGCGTCACGGTCACCTGGAACGGGCTGCCCGACTACGAGAACATCGTGAAGGCTTGAAATGGGTTGGTACATAGCGCGCCGGATCGCCACCATGGTGCCGGTCTTCCTCGGGGCCACCTTGTTGATCTACGCCATGGTCTTCCTGCTACCCGGTGATCCGCTGGCCGCGATTGCCGGCGACCGACCCTTGACCCCGGCTGTGGCCGCGCAATTGCGCGCCCGCTATCACCTCGACGAACCGTTCCTGCTGCAGTACCTGCGCTACCTGGGCGGCATCCTGCACGGCGACTTGGGTCGCGCCTACTCCGGCCTGCCGGTCAGCGCCGTTCTGGCACATGCGTTTCCGGTGACGATCCGGCTGGCGTTGATCGCGCTGACAGTCGAGGCGGTGCTGGGCATCGGGTTCGGGGTCATCGCGGGGCTGCGCCAGGGCGGTATCTTCGATGCCACCGTCCTGGTTACCGGCCTCGTCATCATCGCGGTTCCGATCTTTGTGCTCGGCTTTCTGGCGCAATTCCTCTTCGGGGTCCGGCTGGGCATTGCACCGGTCACCGTCGGCGAGAGAGCAAGCCTGGCAAGACTTCTGCTGCCCGGAATCGTCCTGGGCTCGGTGTCGTTCGCCTACGTGGTGCGCTTGACGCGTTCGGCGGTGGCCGCCAATGCGCACGCCGACTACGTACGCACCGCCACCGCCAAAGGCTTATCCCGGCCGCGGGTGGTCACCGTACACATCCTGCGCAACTCGTTGGTCCCGGTGGTGACCTTCCTGGGCGCAGACCTGGGGGCGCTGATGGGCGGAGCGATTGTGACTGAAGGCATCTTCAATATCCACGGGGTGGGCGGCGTGTTGTATCAGGCGGTCACCAGGCAGGAGGCGCCGACGGTGGTATCGATCGTGACGGTGCTGGTGCTGATCTACCTGATCACCAACTTGCTGGTGGACCTGCTCTATGCGGCCCTCGACCCAAGGATCCGGTATGGCTGAGACACATGGCTTCTGGCGTGACACCTGGCGCGATCTGCGTCGGCGGCCAAAGTTCATCGTCGCCGCCGCGCTCATCGTGCTCGTCGTGGTCGTCGCGGGATTTCCGGCGTTGTTCACCGGAGCCGACCCCGCCTATGCCGATCCGGGCCAGAGCCTGCAGCCGCCGTCGGCGGCACACTGGTTCGGGACCGACCTGCAGGGCCACGACATCTACGCGCGCACGGTCTACGGAGCCCGTGCGTCGGTCACCGTCGGGTTGGGGGCCACCCTGGCGGTGTTCGTCGTCGGCGGAGCGCTCGGCGCGGTGGCGGGATTCTACGGCCGGTGGTTGGACGCCGTCGTATCCCGCCTAACCGACGTGTTCTTCGGGTTGCCGCTGCTGTTGGCCGCCATCGTGCTCATGCAGGTCATGCACCACCGCACGGTCTGGACGGTGATCGCCATCCTGGCCTTGTTCGGCTGGCCACAGGTGGCCAGGATCGCGCGCGGCTCAGTCCTCGAAGTGCGGTCCAGCGATTACGTCCTGGCCGCTAAAGCGCTGGGGCTGAGTAGATTTCAAATCCTGCTGCGCCATGTGCTGCCGAACGCCATCGGACCGGTGATTGCCGTGGCCACCATTGCTCTGGGCGCCTTCATCGTCACCGAGGCAACCTTGTCCTACCTCGGGGTGGGCCTGCCGACTTCGGTGGTGTCCTGGGGCGGCGATATCAACGTCGGGCAGACCCGACTGCGGGCCGGCTCGCCGATACTGTTCTATCCCGCAGGCGCACTGGCGATTACGGTGCTGGCCTTCATGATGATGGGCGACGTCCTCCGCGATGCGCTCGATCCGGCGTCGCGGGCGTGGCGGGCATGACGGGCGAGTCGCCGCTGCTGTCGGTCGAAGGCCTGGAAGTGAAGTTCGGGACGCACCCACCGGCGGTTTGCGGACTGGATCTTGCGGTGCTGCGCGGCCAAACCGTCGCCGTGGTAGGCGAATCCGGATCGGGCAAATCCACCGCTGCTGCGGCGATCCTCGGTCTGTTGCCGCCCGGAGGTCGAATCACGGGCGGGCGCATTGTTTTCGACGGCCGCGACATTACCTCCGCCGACCCGCGGGTGCTGCGGTCCATCCGGGGCAGGGAGATCGGCTATGTGCCGCAGGATCCGATGACCAACCTCAACCCGGTCTGGAAGGTAGGCTTTCAAATCCGGGAATCCTTGCGCGCCAACACCGATGGGCGTGACGCCCGCCGACGGGCGGTGGCCTTGCTCGACGAGGCAGGCATGCCCGACCCGGTGAAACAGGTGGGCAGATACCCGCATCAGCTGTCCGGCGGGATGTGTCAGCGCGCGCTCATCGCCATCGGCCTGGCGGGCAGGCCCCGGCTGTTGATCGCCGACGAGCCGACATCAGCATTGGACGTCACCGTGCAGCGGCGGGTGCTCGACCATCTGCAGCACCTCATCGACGAGTTGGGCACCGCTTTGCTGTTGATCACGCACGATCTGGCGCTGGCTGCCGAGCGGGCCGAGGCCGTGGTCGTCGTCCACCGCGGCAGGGTGGTCGAATCTGGTGCGGCACAGCAGATCCTGCATGATCCCAAACACGAATACACCCGGCGGCTGGTCGCCGCGGCGCCATCGCTGACCGCGGCCCGGCGGCGGGCGCCGTCTAGCGCAGCATCGGCCGAACCCGACGACATCCTCGTCGCCTCGGAGCTGACCAAGGTTTACCGGGAGTCGCACGGCGTCCCTTGGCGAAGAGGGGAGTTTCGCGCGGTCGACGCGGTGTCGTTCCGGCTGCGACGGGCCAGCACCCTGGCGATCGTCGGAGAGTCGGGGTCGGGTAAGTCGACACTGGCGCGCATGGTCCTGGGTCTGCTGCGACCAACGTCGGGCACCGTGACTTTCGGCGGCACTGAGATCACCGACAACCTGCAGCGGGACAAGGCGCTGGCCTATCGGCGGCGGATCCAGCCTGTGCTGCAGAACCCGTACAGCAGTCTGGACCCCAGGTACACGGTGTACCGAGCGATTGAGGAACCGCTGCGAATCCACCGGGTCGGCGATCGCAGGCACCGCGAGCAGGCGGTGCGGGAGCTGGTCGACCAGGTGGCGCTGCCGTCGTCAGTCTTGGGCCGGCTACCCGGCGAGCTGTCGGGCGGTCAGCGGCAACGGGTGGCGATCGCTCGGGCGCTGGCACTGCGCCCAGATGTGCTGGTGTGCGACGAGCCCGTCTCAGCGCTGGACGTGTTGGTGCAGTCGCAGATTCTGGAGCTGCTGGCCGGTCTGCAGACGCAGCTCGGGCTTACCTACCTATTCATCAGCCATGATCTGGCGGTAATCCGTCAGATCGCCGACGACGTGCTGGTGATGCGCGCCGGTCGGGTGGTTGAACACGCCCCTACCGAAGAGCTGTTCGATCGCCCCGGTCATGAGTACACCCGCGAGCTGCTGCGGGCCATTCCCGGCGCATCGGCACCTCCGCGATAGGTTGGCAGGCTGTGACCGCTGACCCGTTGGCCGCGCTGATGGAGCTGCCGGGCGTGGCCGAGGCCAGTGACCGCGCCCGCGACGCGCTGGGGCGTGCCCATCGACACCGCGCCAACCTGCGTGGGTGGCCGGTGACGGCTGCCGATTCGGCGTTGCGGGCGGCGCGCGCCTCCTCGGTGCTCGACGGCGGTCCCGTCCGCCTGGAGGACGTGGCGGAGTCGGCCGGCGTTGGAGATCCGGTCTTCGCGGGAGCGCTGCGGGTGGCTCAGGCCCTGGAAGGTGGGGGAGGCACGCTCGTCCGGGTGTGGCAGCGGGCCCCGTTGCAGGCGCTGGCGCGCCTGCACGTGCTGGCCGCTGCGGACCAGGTCGAGGCGGATCGGCTGGGTCGTCCCCGCGCCGGGCCAGAAATTGGGCCCCGGCTGGAATTGCTCGCCGAGCTGGTGACCGGTCACACCGAGGCGTCGGCGCCGGTGGTTGCCGCCGTCGCACACGGAGAGCTGTTGACGCTCAAGCCATTCGGTAGTGCGGATGGCGTCGTCGCACGGGCCGTGTCACGGCTGGTGACTATCGCGACCGGATTGGACCCGCATGGGCTTGGGGTACCGGAAGTGCGATGGATGCGCCAATCCGCGAATTATCGTGACGCGGCGCGCGGTTTCGCAGAGGGCACGCCGAAAGGTGTGGGGGCGTGGCTGCTGATGTGTTGCCGCGCGCTGCAGGCCGGTGCGGACGAGGCGCTGTTGATTGCCGAGTCGTTGTCGAAGAATCCGAAATAGTAGCCAGACCGGCACCGTAAATCGCTGTCAGACATGCGAAGCGGGCGGCGATCCGATTTATTCGGGCCGCCGCCCGCTAACACGGAACTCGGTTACCAAGCGTACATCCTATGGGCTGCGTGGGTTGGCCTCGGCGATCTTGCGACGCTTCCGGTTGCAACCCCACCCAAAGGGCCGTCGATACCTTCCACTTTTCGCAATTACGCAGGCCCGCAACACTTCTGCCATTATCGCGGCTGTGACTCAGCGTGGGTGCCGAGAACCGTGCTAGGCGCCCGGATCGGGAGATCGAACCTTCTCTTCCGGATCGACCTAGGCCTCACCGGGCTTCCGTGTTTCCTTTGTACTACTAGACCCCTAGCACAGCAAGGCCCAATTGCAATGAATGTCACGAGTGGGCAGCAATTTGCGCGCTGATCAGTTTGCTGGCAGCCCGGTTCAGAAAGCCAGGCGGCGCAGCAGCGCATAGGTGACGGCACCGGCGGCCAGCGCACTGATACCTACCGCCGCGGTGGTCGCGATCGCCGCGCCCGAGGGCGCTGGGATGCGATCGCGCAGCGACACCGGCCGGCTGAAAGACAGTATGGGCCAACCGCGTTCGATCGCTTCCCGACGCAAGGCGCGGTCGGGGTTGACCACGCTCGGGTGGCCGACGGCCTCCAGCATCGGCAGGTCGGTAATCGAGTCCGAGTAGGCGTAGCAATGTTCCAACGCATAGCCCTCGCGCGCGGCGAGCTCGCGGATTGCTTGCACCTTGCCCTCGCCGTAGCAATAGAACGCGATTTCTCCGGTGTACTTGCCGTCCTCGACCACCATCCGGGTCGCCATGGCGTGGGTAGCGCCCAACTCGCGGGCGATCGGCGCCACGATCTCCTCGCCCGACGCCGAGACCACCACCACATCGCGGCCGCAGAGCTTGTGTGCGGCGATCAGGTCCGCGGCTTCGGCGAACACCAGTGGGGTCACGATGTCATGCAGGGTTTCGTTGACGATCGACTTGACCTGCGCGACGTCCCAGCCGGCGCACATGTTGGTCATGTGGGCGCGGATCCGATCCATCTGGTCATGGTCGGCGCCGGAGAGCAGGAAGATGAACTGTGCGTAGCTGGACTTGAGCACGGCGCGGCGACTGAGCAGCCCCTGAGCGAAGAACGGTTTGCTGAACGCCAGGGTGCTGGACTTCGCGATGATGGTCTTGTCGAGGTCGAAAAATGCCGCGGTGCGGACGCCGGGACCGGCGGGTGGCACTGCTTCGGGCGGGGTTTGCTGCTGCCCGGCCGAGTCGGAGGCGGTCACCCACCCAGCATAGGTCGCAGTGCCGACCGGGCCGCGTTCCTGCGCCCAAAACAGCCCGTCGAGTCACCCGAGCTAACCGAGGCAGGGGGCGTTTTTGCGGCTCAACGTGTCTTTTTTGATGCCCCGATTACTTGCGTTAGGCCCGACTGTCATGTGTATAGTAAGCAGTACTCGGCCGATGCCGAGGGTGTATCAGCCCGACCCCCCGGGGCTGATACACGACGACCCTCGCCTCCTCCCCCCCTGGCGGGGGTCGTCCCTTTCTCCCGGAAATATTTCTTGTACGTAGTGTCCTGAGCACGGCGACGCGCGCGTTGCGGGAATGTGCTGTCGGGCGCGGTCGCAGCGCAGTGCCGGCAGCTTTGTGCACACCTGCGTTCCTATCCACAGATCGCTGTTTGGGACTGGCGTCCCATCCTCGTCGGCGCCCACTCTGGGTGCGTGACAGGCGACGCGAGGACCGACGGGACGGCTTCGGCCGGAATATTGGCTGCGGTGACGGACTCCGATCTGCGTGAGGAGCTGGACCGGGTGGCCGCCGCCGTCGGCGTTCGTGTGGTGCATCTGGGCGCTGGAGCCGCGCTGAGCAGCCGGACATGGTCGGCGGCCGCGGGCGTGGTGCTCGACCAGGCCGCGGCCGATCGCTGCGGGCGGTTGGCGCTGCCGAGGCGTGCCCATGTCACTGTGGTAGTCGCCGTCGCACCGACGACGGCGACCTGGGAGTCGGCCATCAAAGTCGGCGCTCAGCACGTGCTGAGACTGCCCGAGCAAGAGGCAGAACTGGTCCACGAACTGGCCGAAGCCGCCGAATCAGCGCGCGAGGACGCCCCGCGCGGAGCCGTCGTCGCGGTAATCGGCGGCTGCGGCGGAGCGGGCGCATCGTTGTTCGCGGTCGCACTGGCACTCGCGGCCACCGACGCGCTCCTGGTCGACCTCGATCCGTGGGGCGGCGGCATTGACCTGTTGGTCGGCGGCGAAGGCGTGCCCGGTGTGCGCTGGCCGGACCTGGCGCTGCAAGGCGGACGGCTGAATTGGTCCGCACTGCGCGCAGCGCTGCCGCGTCATCGGGAGATCAGCATCCTGTCCGGCACCCGGCGCGGGTATGAAATTGATGCAGCGCCGTTAGACGCCGTCGTCGATGCCGGCCGTCGCGGTGGTGTCACGGTGGTGTGCGACCTTCCGCGCAACCTCAGCCAGGCCACCCAGACCGCTTTGGACACTGCCGATCTGACCGTTCTGATCAGCCCGTGCGATGTGCGTTCGTGTGCGGCCACCGCGACCGTCGCTCCGGTGCTGGCCGCGATCAATCCGAACCTGGGACTGGTCGCTCGTGGCCCGTCACCGGGCGGCTTGCGGGCGGCCGAGGTGGCGGACATCGCGGGCCTGCCGCTGCTGACGTCTATGCGCGCGCAACCGCGCCTCGCCGAACAGCTGGAACACGGTGGCCTGCGATTGCGGCGCGGCTCCGCGCTGGCGGTGGCGGCTCGTCGGGTACTCGGCGTGCTGCCGGCCCGTCCGGGCGCAACGCAGAACGGCAGGGCCGCATGAGCGGGTCGCTGATCGAACGGGTGCGAGAGCGGCTCGCTGCGGAGCCGTCCGCGCCGGGGTCCCCGCTGGGGCCCGCGGTGGTGGCCGCCGCGATCCGGGCCGAGTCGGGCGGCGTGCTCGGTGATACCGAGGTGCTGGCTAATCTGCGGGTGCTGCAGACCGAACTGACCGGGGCCGGGATCCTGGAAGGGTTGCTACGTGCGGACGGCACCACCGACGTTCTGGTCACCGCGCCGGATGGGGTCTGGGTGGACGATGGAAACGGCCTGCGGCGCAGCGAGATTCGTTTCGCTGACGAGGCAGCGGTGCGGCGATTGGCACAGCGGCTGGCGTTGGCCGCCGGTCGGCGCCTCGACGACGCGCAACCCTGGGTGGACGGCCAGCTGTCCGGTGTCGGTAGCGGCGAGTTCGCGGTGCGGCTGCACGCGGTGTTGCCACCCATCGCCCCCGCAGGGACGTGCTTGTCGTTGCGAGTGTTGCGGCCCGCCACCCAGGATCTAGCCGCCCTGACCGCGGACGGCGCGATCGAGCCGCAGGCCGCCGCGCTGGTCGCCGACATCATCGCCGCGCGGCTCGCGTTTCTGGTATGCGGCGGTACCGGGGCGGGAAAGACGACCCTGCTGGCCGCGATGCTCGCCGCGGTAGCACCCACTGAGCGAATCGTGTGCATCGAGGATGCAGACGAACTGGCACCGCGGCATCCGCATTTGGTCAAGCTGGTCGCGCGGTGCGCCAACGTGGAAGGCGTCGGCGAGGTGCCGGTGCGCCAGCTGGTCCGCCAAGCGCTGCGGATGCGGCCGGACCGCATCGTGGTCGGCGAGGTCAGGGGCGCCGAGGTCGTCGACCTGCTGACGGCCTTGAACACCGGCCACGACGGCGGCGCCGGCACCGTGCATGCCAACAGCCCGGGTGAGGTCCCCGCCCGGCTGGAGGCGCTGGGCGCGCTCGGCGGGCTCGACCAGGCGGCGCTGCACAGCCAGCTCGCTGCCGCCGTC
>NZ_JCALCG010000025.1:0-23561 GCF_059812225.1 Mycobacterium sp. NGS66
GCCCGATGGCCGAAAACTAGCCCACGCGATTACGCCGCTTGTCGAAGAAGTCTGCCCAGGACACGACCTCGGGGTGTTGCTTGAGCAGGGCCCTGCGCTGACGCTCGGTCATGCCACCCCAAACCCCGAACTCGACCTTGTTGTCCAGCGCGTCCGCCCCGCATTCCTGCATGACGGGACAGTGTCGGCAGATCACCGCGGCCTTGCGTTGGGCGGCGCCCCGAACAAACAGTTCATCTGGATCCGTTGTCCGGCACAACGCCTTGGAGACCCACGCGATTCGTTCTTCGGCGTCAACGGCGCGGAGCGTGGTATTCACAGCCGACAAACTCGTCCTGCGCGCTCCTGGGCGTGTTGCTGACACGAGCCGTTCCCTTCCTCCCGGCCGTTGTTTACGGCCGTCCTCCCCGGGTGCGACTCGGCTGCGATCTACGCCACACTGTGCACCGCGGTGTTACCTACATCTCACCGTGTGTATAAGTTAGGTGGTCAGAGCCCAATTGCGCAACAGTCTTATAACGGTTTTTTTGGGACGAGCGTGCCGTCTGGGCCACTCGGGAGGCATCCGCCGACGGTCGCGTACCCCGTAGCTGCACTCCGAAAGTGCGATTTGCACGATTTTCGACGAATTCGCCGGTTCCCACGGCCGGTGCGCGGATGGATTCGAGGCCACAAACATGGCGTTGTCACCGCAGATGGATACTGTAGACCCATGTCCGATCGTCCCCCGGCCGCGCTGACGCTGTTGAAGCTCGCCGGGTGCTGCTTGCTCGCCGGCGTCCTCGCCACCGCACTGATGTTCCCGGTGGCCGGAGGTATGGGGCTGATGTCCAATCGGGCATCTGAGGTGGTCGCCAACGGCTCGGCGCAGCTGCTGGAGGGGGCAGTGCCAGCGGTGTCGACCATGGTCGACGCGAAAGGCAACACCATCGCGTGGCTGTATTCACAACGCCGGTTCGAGGTGCCCAGCGACAAGATCGCCAACACCATGAAGCTGGCAATCGTCTCGATCGAAGACAAGCGGTTCGCCGAACACAACGGGGTGGACTGGAAAGGTACCCTGACGGGCCTGGCCGGCTACGCATCCGGCGATGTGGACACGCGCGGCGGATCGACGATCGAGCAGCAGTACATCAAGAATTACCAGCTGCTGGTCACCGCCCAGACGGATGCGGAGAAGCGGGCAGCCGTCGAGACCACACCGGCGCGAAAGCTCCGCGAGATCCGGATGGCCCTCACCCTGGACAAGACCTTCACCAAGCCAGAGATCCTGACCAAATATCTGAACCTGGTGTCCTTCGGCAACAACTCGTTCGGCGTGCAGGACGCCGCGCAGACCTACTTCGGTATCAACGCCTCCGAGCTGAACTGGCAGCAAGCGGCACTGCTGGCCGGCATGGTGCAGTCGACCAGCACGCTCAACCCGTACGTCAACCCGGAAGGCGCCCTGGCGCGGCGGAACCTCGTCCTGGACACCATGATCGAGAACTTGCCCGCGGAAGCCGAGGCTCTGCGCGCCGCCAAGGCCCAGCCGCTGGGCATTTTGCCGCAGCCCAAGGAATTGCCGCGGGGCTGTATCGCTGCGGGCGACCGCGCGTTCTTCTGTGACTACGTGCAGGAGTATCTGTCTCGTGCCGGCATCAGCAAGGAGCAGCTGGCCAGGGGCGGCTACAAGATCATCACCACCCTCGACCCCGACGTGCAGGTCCCGGTGAAGGCGGCGATCGACAAATACGCCAGCCCGACATTGCCGGGCATCTCCAGCGTGATGAGCGTGATCAGGCCCGGCAAGGACTCGCACCAGGTTCTGGCGATGGCCAGCAACCGCAAGTACGGGCTGGACATCGACGCCGGCGAAACGATGCGTCCACAGCCGTTCTCCCTGGTCGGCGACGGTGCGGGGTCGGTATTCAAGATCTTCACCACTGCGGCTGCGATGGACATGGGCATGGGAATCAATGCCACGCTCGAGGTGCCCGGCAGGTTCCAGGCCAAAGGCATGGGCAGCGGCGGGGCCAAGGGATGCCCGAAGGACACCTGGTGTGTCATCAACGCCGGGAAATATGGCGGGTCGATGAACGTGACGGACGCGCTGGCCACCTCGCCCAACACCGCTTTTGCCAAGCTGATCCAGCAGGTTGGGGTGTCCCGAACGGTGGACATGGCGATCAAGCTGGGCCTGCGGTCCTACGCGAATCCCGGCACCGCTCGCGATTACAACCCCGACAGCAACGAGAGCCTGGCCGACTTCGTCAAACGGCAGAACATCGGGTCGTTCACCCTCGGCCCCATCGAGGTCAATGCGCTGGAACTGTCGAATGTCGCGGCCACCCTGGCGTCCGGGGGCGTGTGGTGCCCACCGAACCCGATCGGAAAGCTGATCGACCGCAACGGCAATCCAGTCGCGGTGACCACCGAGACCTGCGACCAGGTCGTTCCCGAGGGTCTGGCCAACACGCTGGCCAATGCGATGAGTAAGGACGCGACGGGCTCGGGCACGGCGGCGGGTTCAGCCGCTGCGGCCGGCTGGGACCTGCCGATGTCCGGCAAGACCGGCACCACCGAAGCGCACCGCTCATCCGGCTTCGTCGGCTTCACCAATCACTATGCGGCGGCGAACTACATCTACGACGACTCGCCCTCGCCGACGGACCTGTGTTCCGGCCCCCTGCGCCATTGCGGGGAAGGTGACCTGTACGGCGGCAACGAGCCGGCCCGCACCTGGTTCACCGCGATGAAACCGATCGCCACCCTGTTCGGCGAGGTGAAGCTGCCTCCGACAGATCCCCGCTACGTCGAGGGCTCGCCAGCTTCACGCGTGCCCAGCGTGGCCGGTCTGGACGTCGAGCAAGCCCGCCAGCGCCTCAGGGAAGCCGGTTTCCAGGTGGCCCAAGAAACCGCCTCGGTGAACAGCTCCGCAAAGTACGGCGAGGTCGTCGGAACATCGCCCAGCGGCCAGACGATTCCCGGTTCGATCATCACCATTCAAGTGAGCAACGGAATCCCGCCGCCACCGCCGCCACCGCCGGAGGGCGCGCCGGTACCGATCGGCTCGCAGGTCGTGGAAATTCCGGGACTACCACCGATCACCATCCCGCTGTTGGCACCCCCGCCGCCGCCTCCACCGGGACAGCCGCCGCCATAACCCGAAGGCCCCTTTTCGAGGGCCCTGTGTCGTAACACATGCGTGTCTAGTCGGCGACCGGCAGTAGGCTGCCTACATGCCTGTTTTGCCCGCGCTGCTACGCACCGGTGCCGTCGCGCTCGGTTCCGCCGTCGCCGGAGTTGGATACGCCTCGATTGTCGAGCGCAACGCATTTGTGCTGCGTGAGTTGACCATGCCCGTGCTGTCGCCGGGCTCGACCCCGCTGCGGGTGCTGCATATCAGCGACCTGCACATGCTGCCCAATCAGCGCCGTAAACAGGCCTGGTTGCGTGAGCTGGCCGCGTGGGAGCCCGACCTGGTGGTCAACACCGGTGACAACCTGGCCCACCCCAAGGCCGTGCCCGCCGTGGTCCAGACGCTGGGCAATCTGCTGTCGCGCCCGGGCGTGTTCGTGTTCGGCAGCAACGACTACTTCGGCCCCCGGCTCAAAAACCCGCTGAACTACCTGACCAACCCCGGTCACCGGGTCCGCGGCGAGCCGCTGCCATGGCAAGACTTGCGCGCGGCATTCACCGAGCGCGGCTGGCTCGACCTGACCCACACCCGTCGCGAGTTCGAGGTGGCGGGACTGCACATCGCCGCCGCCGGAGTTGACGACCCGCATATCGACCGGGACCGGTACGACACCATTGCCGGTCCGGCGAGCCCAGCGGCAAACCTGCGGCTGGGGCTGACGCACTCACCAGAGCCGCGGGTGCTGGATCGCTTCGCCGCCGACGGCTACCAACTGGTGATGGCCGGCCACACCCATGGCGGTCAGCTGTGCCTGCCCATCTACGGCGCCCTGGTAACCAACTGCGGCCTGGACCGGTCGCGTGCCAAGGGGCCGTCCCACTGGGGTGAAAACATGATGCTGCACGTCTCGGCGGGAGTGGGGACCTCTCCGTTTGCGCCGGTGCGATTCTGCTGCCGGCCAGAAGCAACGTTGCTGACGTTGATCGCTGCCCCGATGGGCGACCGGGATTCCGACAGCAACCTGAGCCGCTCACAGCCAACAGCATCGGTGCGTTGACGGATCGGACCCAGATCGCGGTCCGTAGCCTGCCGCGGGAATGGACCGACAATGCGATCGGGCTTGCAACGGCTGGATCGGCGCGGATACCACCGTGGTCGAAGCGTCGTCGGGTTCCACGGCGGTGTCCGAGGCCTACTTCGCGGCACTGCTAGGTCTGCCCTTCATCGCGGTGATGCCAGCGGCTACCAGCGCCGCAAAGGTGGCACTGATCGAATCCCATGGTGGCCGTTGTCATTTCGTGCAGAAGTCCAGTGAGGTCTACGCCGAGGCGGTCCGTATTGCCAAAGACACCCGCGGGCATTACCTGGACCAGTTCACCAATGCCGAGCGCGCCACCGATTGGCGGGGCAACAACAACATCGCCGAGTCGATCTACGTCCAAATGCGTGACGAGGCGCATCCCATACCCGACTGGATCGTCGTGGGCGCGGGCACCGGCGGGACCAGCGCGACGATCGGCCGCTACATCCGCTACCGGCGCCATGCCACCCGGCTGTGCGTCGTCGACCCGGAGAACTCCGCCTTCTTCCCTGCGTACGCCGAAGATCGTTACGACATCGTGATGCCGACGTCGTCGAGAATCGAGGGCATCGGCCGACCGCGAGTTGAGCCGTCATTTCTGCCCGGCGTCGTCGACCGCATGGTCGCGGTGCCGGACGCGGCGTCAATCGCGGCCGCCCGGCATGTCAGCGCCGTTTTGGGCCGCCGGGTGGGGCCGTCGACGGGCACCAATGTGTGGGGCGCGTTCGGCCTGCTCGCCGAGATGGTCGCAGAAGGACGCAACGGTTCGGTGGCCACTTTGCTTGCCGACAGCGGCGACCGCTATACGGACACCTATTTCAGCGACGAATGGTTGACAGCGCAGGGACTCGACCCCACCGGGCCGGCCGACATTCTCGAAGAATTCGAGCGCTCTGGCCGCTGGGGCTGATGCGCGTTTGGCCAGCGGACCGGCCGGTGCGATAGGCTGTCGTGGCTTCAAGCGGGGTGTGGCGCAGCTTGGTAGCGCGCTTCGTTCGGGACGAAGAGGCCGTGGGTTCAAATCCCGCCACCCCGACTCATAGAAGTTAGTCCTGACTGCAGGCATGCGGTCGCGGCCTAGCGGGACGGGGCAGGCGCTTACTCAGCGCGGTGCGACGACGCCGGAGACGGCGATGCGCAGTTCTACGAGCCAGAGTTGTCGACGATCTGCGCGATCTCCACGTACTCGATCGTCGGCGCGATGCCGTAAAGGTCAGTCACCCGCCGACGAAGCTCGTCGGAGAAGAACTGCAGCGCCGCCTCTTTCGAATCCCAGACGTAGAAGTTGTTCGCCTGTCGGACTGCTTCGTTCAGTGTGAAGAACTTGAAGCGAAGGCCTGGCATTCCTTCGAACGTCGCCCGAGCATTGTCAGCAATGCCGACCACTCGCGCGCGGTCAAACGAATCCTCGTACTGGAACCTGACGTTGACACCAATCACGGCTCCTCCTGTGGCCTGTCCGCGGCCGGACGCGACGGACCGACGTGATCTTTCGCCGTCCGGCGGCCATCGTCAACCGGGCAGTCGTTCAAGTAGCTGGTTAAAACCGACTACGTTAGGGAATTAAGCGGAGCAGAATCTGGGTGCGTAAGACCCCGATCCGACGGTAAGGCACGGTTTGGAGGAATGGCCTCCGGACCTACGCGGAACTATGGAGGAACATGAAACGTCGTGTATTCAGCGCCATACCCATGGCCAGTTACACAATTGCGGCTGCGGTGATGATCTTGGCCGCGCCTCTCGCCCAAGCGCAGACGGATATCGAGACTAATTGCAAGAACTCCGGCGGCCAATATTCGTCGGAAGAGGTACAACCGCATTTCGGTGCCACCCCCACCCTCATCGAGACATGTTGCACCGGGACCGGGGCCTCCGCGAAATGCGTTACCTACCGCGATGGCGTGCAGGGGCCCACGTACGGAGGGGGATGACCCGGCCGGGGCCGAGATGACCGCAGCAGCGCAGTAGGGATAGGTAGGGCCCTACTCTAGGCAGCCACTTTCCATCGAGAAACACTGTTTCACCAGGGGGGACTCGAAAGGGAAGGGTCGATCATGAAGTTCCTGGTGTCTTGGACATTGCCGCACGGCGAAAACTATCGCGCAGCGGTGTCCCGATTCCTCAAGGGCGGGGGCACACCCCCTGCTGGCGTGGAGATGATTGGCCGCTGGCATGGCGGCAATGGCAAAGGCTTCGCGATCGCCGAGACCGACAGCGCGAAGGCCTTATTCGAGTGGTTCGCGCAGTGGAACGAGTTCATGGATATTGAGGCCACTCCCCTCGTTGAAGACGACGACGCGGGCGCGGTGCTGCAGTCGCTTTACGGCTGAGAACCAGCTCCCCTGCATTTGCCGAAGCCACGCGGGAACGCTGACATGGCGAAAACGCTTGGCTACGAGGGGGATATTGCGTTGGCCGTGCGCCCGGTGGCCCGCTCACCACCGGGCGCACGGCGAATACCGAGTCAGCGGCGAGCTCAGAACCAGACTCTTCGCCCCGCCACCGGACGGCCGACGGCTCCGAGGATCCACAATATGACACCGACAACCACCAGAATGCCGCCGATAACATACAGGATCTGCAGGCCGGTGAAAGCGCCGATCACCAAAAGAATGATGCCGAGAATAATCATGTCGTGCCCTTCTGCTGAAAGAAGTCCAATTAGCTGGTTCGGCTGGTATACCCGCTTCTCCTAGCTCCAATCGGATTGCCCAGCTATCGGTTTCAGGGCGCCGTCCAGAGTGCGCCCGCTTAGCAACAGCCTGTATTCAGCCACATCGAGCGGTCGGCGTCGGCGTCAATTCCGCCTACCACCGCGGCGACGTGACAACTGATCACGTGCGGCTTGACTCAGGCCAACAAAAGGGTCGCGACACGATCTCAGATGGGTACCTTTTGCCGAATCAGTGGTCACAACAGCCTCGTAGATCTCTATCGTCACATGTGTAACTGCGGGCGTCAAACCGGCGTCTCGACCTCGAAAGGTGTGACATTGTCGGCGTTTCCGCGACTCGTGTCGGTATCGGTGGCGTCGGCCGTCGCCATCGGACTCATCGTGGGGATCGGCGCGGCACCACCTGCATTCGCGACGCCGTGCGAGGCGCCGGAGGCGAACATCGACCCTCCTGCCACAGCCGCGCCGGTTCCTGCGCCGGCACCGGTTGTCCGCCCGCCGACCGGTCGACGGCCGAGCAACACCAACGACCATGCGCCGCTTCCCAAGTTGGGTCCGCTGATCTCGTCGCTGCTCAAGCCCGGCACCACTCGTTATGCCGCCCCTAAGCAAAACCAATCACAAGTGATACCGCGAGCGGAGGGAACACAGCCCGGGCCCAATCCACCCCAGCCAGGCGCCCAACCGCCGCCCAATGCCACCCAGTTGCGTCCGAACGCAGCGCCGCAGCCTGCACCGCAACCTGCCCCCCAGCCCGCGCCCGAACCGGCCGCCCAGCCCGCGCCGGAGGCGGCGCCCCCGGCCTCGATCGCGGGCGCTCCGACCTCGCTGGTCGACTGGGTAACCGGCGTCAACGGCCCCAACAAGACCCTCGAACGCTTTGGCATCTCCGGAACAGACCTCGGAATCGTCTGGGACAACGGTGATCCCACCAACCGTCAGGTACTGATGGCCTTTGGTGACACGTTCGGCTATTGCCGCGTCCACGGCCAGCAATGGCGATACAACACGCTGTTCCGCAGTTCAGACCACGATCTGTCGCACGGGATCCACGTGGCGCCAGGTTCGGCCACCGACCGGTACGCCGGTTCGCCGTCATATCCTTCGGGGCTGTCCAGACAGATCATCAACACCATGAAACGGGCACCGCACGAGACGGGCATCATTCCGACTGCTGGGATCTCCATCGGCAGAACCCAACTCGTCAATTTCATGTCCATCCGGGAATGGGTTCGCGACGGCGACTGGCGGACAAACTTCTCTGCCATCGCGATGTCCCGGGACAACGGCCAGACCTGGGGGGTCTACCCGGGCACCATCCGCCCCGCCGACCCGGAAGGCGTACCAGGCGCCAAATTCGTTCCGGGCAATGAGAATTTCCAGATGGGCGCGTTCATGAAGGGTAACGACGGTTACCTCTACTCGTTCGGCACTCCGGCCGGGCGCGGCGGCGCGGCGCATCTCGCGCGCGTGCCACCGCAGTTCGTGCCGGATCTCAGCAAGTACCAGTACTGGAACGGCGACGGAGAGGGCCGCTGGGTTGCGGCCGACCCGGCAGCGGCAACGCCGGTCATCCCGGGCCCGGTTGCCGAGATGTCAGCGCAGTACAACAGTTATCTCAAGCAATACCTGGTGCTCTACACCAACGGGGCGAACGACGTCGTAGCGCGAACGGCGCCGGCTCCGCAAGGGCCTTGGAGCCCAGAGCAATTGCTCGTGTCGTCATTCCAGATGCCCGGCGGCATCTACGCTCCTATGATCCATCCCTGGTCCTCCGGTAGGGACCTCTACTTCAACCTCTCGCTGTGGTCCGCCTACGATGTAATGCTTATGCACACGGTGCTTCCGTAACGGGAGCTAGCCCGGGCGAGCAGACGTAAAATCACCCATTTTCGTGCCGAAATGGGTGATTTTGCGTCTGCTCGTCATGCAGGGCGGTAGCGCACTCTGGTGCCGTGGCGCGGCGCCAGCATGATGGAACGTCGTACGATCTGCTCCGGACTCGGGTCGACGGCGGTGAACTCGCCGTCGCGCAGCAGCACATGCAGTACGGTTGTCAGTTCCCGCATCGAGAAGCTCGCGCCCAGACAGCGTTTCACCCCGCCACCGAACGGGAGCCAGGCGTAGGTCTGCGGTCTGATACCGAGAAAACGCTCGGGCCGAAACTCGTTGGGATGCTGGTAAACATCCGGATTGCGGTTGATTGCAATGATGTGCACCACGATTCGGGTTCCGGCATCGACGCGGTAGCCGCCGATCGGAAACGGCTTAGCGGCCACCCGTGCCGTGAACGGCGCCGGCGGACGTACCCGCAGCGCCTCGTGAATCACCGCGGTGGTGAATTCCTCTCCACCGCCGACCGCTTCGGCCTTTACACGTTGCAGTGCGTCGGGATGATGCAGCAGCAGATCCATGACCCAGGCCAAGGTGGTTGCCGTCGTCTCGTGGCCCGCCAGCATCAACGTGATCAAATCGTCACGAATCTCGCTGTCGGACAGCGGTTCACCGTCTTCGTCACGCGCGCGCATGAGCAATGCCAAGATGTCTTGTTGCTCCGGCAGTCTGGGATCATCGCGCCGCCGGGCGATGAGCGGCATGACGACGCCGTCGATCTCTCCGTTGGCCCTTGCGCGCTGCGGCCACACTCGCAGAGTGCCGAAGTGACGCAGGGCGTAGCGGACCGTCAATTGCTCTGACACACCGAGATTCAACAGACGCTCGAAAGGCCGGCCCAGTCGTCGCACCTCGGCGGGATCCTCGACGCCGAAGATGACCTTGACGATTACGTCTAACATCAATGACCTTGCGGCAGCTAACATCTCGAAAGGACGGTCGACCGGCCAAGACCGCATCGCCGACCGGGCGGACTCCTCGATGACGGGCACATAACCGGTCAGCGCGGCCCCGTGCAACGGCGGTGTCAAGAGTTTGCGCCGCCGGAGATGTTCGGGTTCCTCCTGCACGAACATCGATCCCGACCCGTAGATCGCCGCCGCCGGGCCCACCCCTTCACCCCCGAGCAGGACGTCCGTCGGGGCGGTGAAGACCTCCTTGGCCAGCGCCGGGTCGGATACGATCGCGACATCACCCAGGCTGAGCACGGGCATCGTCATGATCGGGCCGTATCGGCGAATCAACCGCAGCATCCGGCGCTCCCCACCTACCAGATAGGCAACCGCGTACGCCGCCGCGAAGACCGCACGGAACCTGCGGGGCGCGGGCAACCCCGGCGGGCGCGGCAAGGCACCCGGCGGGTTGGTGAAGCGCAGCGCGGATGGTGCCACGTCAACGACACAACACGGCGCATGCGACGAGGTCAAGGAGCCACGTGCCGGCAAACGGCAACACAACAGCGGCTCGGCGACCTACCTGTAGATCGAAGCAACCCAGGGCTGCGTGCAGAACCGCTGCGCCGCGGTAGCGGGGTCGATTCCGGCAGCTTGCAACGCGGAAGTCCGGGCCGCGCGGGTGTCCGCTGGATGATCGTCGATGTCGAGGCTGCACAAGACATTGCCGTTGCGCACCCACTCCCGCTGCGGATCGGGAACCGGCCCCATTTCCGCGACCTGCATGTCGAGCAGGGCCACCTCGACCAACTTGTCGTCGACCCAGCGGTACAGCTGGACGGTTCCCGACGCCGCGCTGGAGTGGGCGTAGTTGCCGAAGAATCCCTCGGGGGTTTGGTAGAAGTGGCGAAACCCGAACAGGTTGCCGGAGCGGACGAACCGGGGCGGCTGGCCCGTCTGGGCTGTCAACCGCCAGACGGCCATCGGCTCGCCTCCGGTCCCGCCTCGCCCGGTGACCACCAGTAACTCCGGGGGTTCGTGGTTGTCGATGTCCTGCAGCAGCGGCACCGCGCCGCTTTCCCCGATGTCGTCTGTCGGCTCACGAAAATCCTGGGCAACCGCTCCTGCGTTTCGCAGGGTGAACGACCAAGCGGGATCGCTGGACACGTCGAGGCTCAGCCGGTCGTCGATGTGCAGCACGCACCGCACATGCTGGTCTTGCAGCTTCTGCTGGATGCCCAGGGACACGCTTGGGCATGGCAGCGAAACCTGCTGTGGCGCAGCGACACTCGCTGAGGTTGATCCAGACCGGCTGGTCGCGCCGCTGGAACGGCAACCGCCCGCCACGGCCAGCGCAATGGCACTGAGCACCACCGCGGCACGCATACCGAGCCGGCCGAGTCTCATCTGCGGAAGGTTAGCGGAATCGGCGCGCTCATGCCCTACCGCTCGGCGAATCCGTCGTAAGTGCAGCCGCCGCAGTCGATTACGGTTACGCGCAGCGCTCGGGCTCCGCTTCGCACAGCGGCGTCACACCGCGGAACCGATACCGGTGTGCCGCCACCCAGCGGTAGACCGCGTCCTGCGCCGCGCCGATACCCGGGACTTGATAGATCCGCAGCGGCAGCGTCGTGCCGAGCGCCGCAGAAAGGGCCGCATTCATTGCCTTCGCCCCCGAGAAGACCACGCCCGACGCGTCGACCCACCAGGCCGATGCCGTCAGCCGCTCGGCGGATACCCCGAGCAGTTCGGCCATTCCCGGCTTCTGAAATGGCTCGATGCGCATCCGGCCGGTCCGATTCAGCCGGGCCAATCGGTTGCACACCCGGGTGCACATCCCGCACCGCCCGTCGAAAAGCAAAAGCCCATCGAAAAGCAAACGCCGGTCCATCGGCCCAGTTTGCTTCACGCGCAGTCGGCGCAAATCTGACGGCCACCCGCAGTGCTGCGCAACCGGCTGCGGTGCTGCACAAGGAAACAGCACGAGCAGGTGAACTCGTCGTCGCGCACCGGAATCACCGCCACGGTCAATTCTTCGCCGGACAAATCCGCGCCGGGCAGCTCGAAAAACGGCGCATCGTTCGGATCGTCGTCGATGATGGTCGCCGCCGACCGAGGCACAACGGGTGCCAACTCCCGTAGGGTGGACCGGTCCGCAGTGTCGACGTCGGACACCCGGCGTACGTCGTAATCGCTCGCGGTCTTCATGGCGGTTCCTTCCTTGCTGAGGGAGGGCCGACCGACGTGCCTGTAGTCGACCCGTGGCACAGGCGATACCCCGTTCAAACGCTGGTCACACCTATTAATTCCAATGAATTCAATAGGCTTTTCCGGCGTCGGGTAAAGCTGAAATTCACGCAAAAGACCTGCGCGTGGAACGCCGTCCTGGGAGCCTCAGCGGGCCGGCAACCGTATCCGGTAACCGCCGCCAGATAGCGGCAGCGGGTGCACCGAACCTTGGGCTTGGCAAGGTAATTCACTGTCGAAGACGCGCGGTTTGCTGTGCAGTACCGCGGCCAGCCCCAACAAGGGCGCCAGTACGGCCAGAAGTAAGCCCGCGGCGGCCACCAGGAGGTATCCGTTTGCGAACGCGATCACGCCCGTTACCAGACCCAGCGCCCACCCAACGGTCGATATCCGCCCCGCCACGCGCGATTTGCCCCCCAGCATGCTCGGTAACCTACCGGATCAGCCAACAGAGCGACACTCGAGCGCGAGGGTTCGCCGGCTATGGGCCGCGAGTGCGCAAGAGGAGCGGCACCACCATCCAAAACAGCGTGAACAGGGCCAGCGCCACCGCTCCGGCGACAATGCCCACGTTGCGCCCGGACACCGCCGCGAAGATGATCACCGTCATGCCGGTCAACGCGAGTCCGAGGAGCGTCAGCCCGGCATAGGCGCACCGGTGCGCCGCTGAGACCAGCACCTGCAGGCGGTGGCGCCGGAACAGCAGCCGATGCATGGCGACCGGCGCGATCAACAACACCGTTGCGCCGACCGAGCAACTCACCGTCGCCAGGTACACCACTCGCATGTGGTGGTTGAGGACGTCGAACCGCTGCTGGAACGGCAGCGTCAACAAGAAGCCGGTCAGTAGCTGCACTCCGGTCTGCACCACGCGCAGCTCCTGCAGCAGGCTGTTCCAATTGCGGTCCAGCCGTTGCAGTTCGGTCTCACCCCGCTGGCTGGTATCCCAGCGCTGGTCTTCTTCCGGATGATCAACATCCATGGCCGCAGCCCGGAAACGCCGTGGCCGTTAGCGGTGGAGCTTGCCGTCTCGCGCGCCGGTCAGGGCTTCCTCCAGCGTCGGATACAGGGGGAAGGCCTTGTCCAGGCCGGTCAGATGAATCGGCCGTCTGGTCACCGGCCCGCGCGCCACCACCCCGAACTCGGCGGACTTGCCGAGTTTCTCGTAGGTCGCCGCCAGAATTTTCAGCCCCACCGAGCCCAGAAATTCCACCGCTGACAGATCGATGATCAGTGCGGTCGGACTCTCGGAAATCACCGCGCCAATCGCTTGTTCCAAAGCGGGAGCGGTGACCAAATCGATCTCACCGCTGACACTGACCACGGACACCCCATCGTGGTCGGAAACCAAGGTGGTGATCGAATCAGGAGCTGACAAATGGCGATCCTTTGTCCGAGTCTTGACGGCCGTGAGCGTGTTGCAAGCCTAACCCGCCTCGCCAACCGCGAGAAGAAAAGACCTCAACACCTGCCGTGCGTGTATTCAGGCTAATGTCCACATAGAACTTGCGTCATCGAGCGCGAGGCGCACTGGTAGCGCACTTGGGAGGCCTTAGGAGGGCCAGATGTCAGATTCGCTGATGGAGAACAACAACCCCGGCACCGGCGCGCAAACGGTCAGCGTCTCCAGTGAGGGGCTGCTGCCTCAGCTGGTGCAACACCTGCGCCGAAATCGAACGATTCTGCGCGAAGAATGGGCGCGCCGAATCACCGAGGCCAAATTGCTCACCGCGATGACGCCCGAGGAGCTGTTCTCCGAGGCGACCGCCGTCTACGACAACTACGTCGAGGTGCTCGAGACGGGTAGCGTCGAGGCGCTGCAGGCATACGCGCGCGACCTTTCCGAGCGCATCATCCCGCGAGGGGTGGAGACCGACGAGGTGCTTGGCATCGTGCTGCTGCTGCGCGACGTGCTGGCGCGGTCGCTGTTCGAGAAGTACCAGGCCGAGTTCGACATGCTGAACCGGGTTTTGGACGCCTACGAGCCGGCGGCCAACCGCATCGCGAATACCGTGGGCGTCAGCTTCGTCCAGGAACGCGAACGCATCATCCGCCAGCAGCAGGAGGCCATCCGCGAGCTGTCGACGCCGGTGCTGCAGGTGCGCGAGCAGCTACTGATCCTGCCGATCATCGGTGTGCTGGACAGTCAGCGTGCCCGGCAGGTCACCGAGCAGCTGCTGCGCGCCATTCGGGCCAACCGCGCCAAAGTCGTGGTCATCGACATCACCGGTGTGCCGACCATCGACTCCACGGTGGCCAACCACCTGGTGCAGACCGTCGACGCCTCCGGGTTGATGGGCGCGAGCGTGATCATCACCGGCCTGTCCTCAGAAATCGCCCTGACGCTGGTGACGATCGGGCTGGACCTGTCGAAGATGAACGCCGTCGGTGACCTGCAGGGCGGGATCGAGGAAGCCGAGCGGCTGCTCGGCTACGAAGTCACGCGCACCGGCGACGTAAGCGGCTGAGCACGCCAGTAAGCACAAGGCCACGGACCCTCATGCCAGTACCAATCCTGAAGCAGGGCTCGATTCTGATCGCAACCGTGCAGGCCGCGCTGACCGACTCGGAGACCGAGCGGTTGCGTTACGACCTGATGGAGCGAGTCAGCCGGTTCCGCGCCCAGGGGATCATCGTCGACGTCACCGCCATCGATGTGATGGATTCGTTTGCGGCCAGATCGCTGCGCACGATCGCGCACATGACCCGGCTGCGCGGCGCCGATACGGTGATCGTCGGTCTGCAGCCGGAAGTGGCCTTCGCGATGGTCCAGCTTGGTCTGGCGTTCGACGACATGAACACCGCGCTGGACCTCGAAGAGGGCCTTGCCCTGTTGAACCGGCAATTGGGACCTGGGAAATCGACGATCGGGCGCGACGGTGGCGGATGACCCGGAAGCTGTGATCGTCGACATCAACAACCCCGACGACATCGTCGACGCCCGCAAAGCCGGCCATGAGCTCGCCCTGAACCTCGGATTCTCGCTGACCGACGTCACCATGATTGCCACCGCCATCTCCGAAGTCGCCCGCAACATCACCAGTTACGCCGGTCGCGGCGCGGTTCAGGTTGCGGTGGCCGACCGGGAGGGCCGCAAGGCGCTGGTGGTGCGTGCTGAGGACGACGGCCCCGGAATCGCCGACATCGACCGTGCCATGGAAGAGGGCTACTCCACCGGCCGCGGGCTCGGACTGGGCTTGCCGGGCGCCCGCAGGTTGATGGACCGCTTGATCGTGGAATCCGCGCTCGGCCAGGGCACCGTCGTCGAGATGTGGAAGTGGGTTCCGGCGCGTGCGTGACCAAGGCCGATTGGGACCGATCGAGTGGGCGACGGCGGGGCGTCCCCGTCCTGGCGAATACGCCTGCGGCGATCAATCGCTCGCGGTCGGCGTGGGCGATGCGGCCGCGTTGTTCGGCCTGCTGGACGGATTGGGTCACGGCCCGTCGGCCGCGACCGCGGCCACCGCGGGGGTGGAGGCGCTCAAGGGTGCTCGCGCAGAACCGCTCGAAGTCCTGATCCAGCTCTGCCACCGCGCCCTGTCCGGCACCAGAGGAGCGGCGATGACCTTGGCGCGCATCGACTTTGCGGCCGGCAATCTGTCCTGGACCGGTGTCGGAAACGTCAGCGCCAACCTGGTCGCCAAGGCTGCCAGCGGTATCCAGATCCGTTCCTCGGCTCGCCTCACGAATGGCATCGTCGGCTATCGGATACCGGATATCGGGCCGGCACAAGTGGTTCCGATCCGCACCGGCGACCTGCTCCTCATCGCCAGCGACGGCATCGCCGAAGATCACTTGGACCAGATCGACTTCGCGGCCTCGGCCTCCGAGATCGCTTGTCAGATATTACAAAAACACGCGAAGGAATCGGACGACGCCATGGTGCTGGCCGCGCGCCATCGGGGTAGCTCGATATGAGCAAGACATGAACTACGGCAACGACTTTCACACCCGCTACGTGACCGCGCTGAAAAGTTACCTGGACAGCCGTGACGAGGACAGCCTGGCCGTCGGTCATGAGCTGGGCCGTCGAGCCTTGCAAGAGCAAATCAGCATGCTCGAGATCATCGAGAACCACTTCGCCCAGATCGAACAGCTCGCCCAGAATCCCGATTTCGACCCTCCCGCGGCGGTGGAATTCCTGTTGCAGACGCTGGCGGCGCTCGACGTGGTGACTCGTGGCTATCTGGACGGCACCCGCCGTTACGAGGAGCAACGCGCGCGCGCCGAGGGCCTGGCCGACCGGGACAAGTTCCGCTCCGCCCTGGTGAATTCGTTGCAGGAAGGGTTTTTCGTCTCCGATCCGCAGGGCGCCGTCGTCGAGATGAATGCTGCCTTCACGGAAATCACCGGCTATCCGCCGGATGGCATGCCCTACGCGTGGCCACACCCGTGGCTGGTGGACAAGAAGACGGCCGCGCAACAGACCGACCGAGTCTTGCGCGAGGGCGGCGCGGAATACGAGACCCCCATTCGCCGCCAGGACGGCCGGCTGGCCTGGGTGGCGGTGAGCATCAATGCGGTACGCGAATCCGGCACGGAGCCAGGCGTATTCGTCGGAACGATTCGCGACATCACCGCCCAACGGGCCTTCGCGGCGCGAGAAAGCGCCGTGCTGCGCCTGGCAACGGCCGCGACGGTGGCCAAGAGCCTGGCCGAGGTGCTGTCGATCACCCTCGAGGAATGTCGCACGGCGATCGACGTGCAGCGCGTCGTCGCGGCCATCTGGCCGCCCGGCGACGGCGAACCTTCCATACAGGCCGCGGGGGAACCGTCGGTGTCGAGTTGGCACGCACTGGATCCGTTGCTGCGTCAGGCATTTCAGGATGCCCGCCAGCAGCTGCCGCTGACCACCACAACGGTGGAGTCGCCGGACGCCCCGGGTAAGGCGCGCGGCATGGTGGCGGTGCTGTCCGGCGCCGCGGACGTCGCGCTGTGGCTGGAGCTTCGGGTACCTCGCTGGGTAAGTGCCGAGGACCGGCTGTTGGTGACCGTACTAGTCGGCCACCTCAGCCTGGCGGTCCAGCACGTCCGACAGTTCGAGATCGCTCGCGAGACGTCGCTGACGCTGCAGCGCGCGATGCTGCCGTCCCTGCAGCCTCCGCCGGGCTTCACCGTGCGCTACGAGCCCGCCGTCCCGCCACTGGAGATCGGCGGCGATTGGTACGACGTACTACCGGTCGGTGATCACCGCATCGGCATCGTGGTCGGCGACTGTGTGGGTCGCGGATTGCCGGCAGCGGCCATCATGGGTCAACTGCGTAGCTCTGCGCGGGCGCTGTTGCTCACCGGTGACCAGCCGGCGGTATTGCTCGAGCAACTCGACTCGGCCGCCTCGCTCATTCCGGATGCCTATTGCACGACCGTGTTTTTGGCGATTCTGGACACCGAATCCGGGATCTTGGAGTACAGCAACGCCGGCCACATGCCGGCGATCCTGGCCACGTCCGGGCCGGATTCCAGATCGGAGGCGAGCATCTTGAGCGGAGGCCGGTCGGTGCCGCTCGCGGTCCGCCGCAAAGGACCGCGTCCGCAAGCCTTGCAGATACTGCCGTCCGGGTCGACGCTGATGCTGTTCACCGATGGCTTGGTCGAGCGCAAGCATGAGTCGATTGACGACGGAATCCGGTGCGCGGCAGACGTTTTGGCAGAAACCATGACGTTGCCGCTGGATGCCGTCGCGGACGCGGTGCTACGGGAACTGGCTCCGCCGGCCGGCTATGACGACGACGTCGCGATGGTGATCTACCGGCACCAGTCGGCGCCACTTCGCATCGAAACCGACGCCACCGCCGACCAGTTGGCCATGGTCCGGCACCGGCTGACGGGTTGGCTGCGCGGCGCCGAGGTGCCCGACGAGCTGTCGTCCGACATCGTGCTCGTCGTCAACGAAGCCTGCACCAACGCCATCGAGCATGCCTACGTCGGCCAAGGCGCGGGGAGAATGCTACTCGAGGTCGACTGCGTGGACGACGAAGTCCAGGTGCGCGTCACCGACACCGGTTCCTGGCAAACACCGGCCGCAGACCCAGGTAACAGCGGCCGCGGCCTGGTGCTGATCCGGGCGATGGCCGACTCAGTTGACGTGGACAACACACCGGCCGGAACAACCGTCAGCATGAGATTTCGGCTGCCCGCCCGCTCCGGTGTGCGCGATCGCTGAAAGCCCAGCAGCCCATGAGATTTCGAAAGCCTTCCCACCGCGCTGTCACGTCCGCTCCGTTTGCCAGGACCGAGAGCGGGTATCTGACCGAGGTGACTGGCGCATCGACCACCGTCGAACCGGCCCTGCCGGCCGCAAATGGACCCTTATCGATGACGGTCCGTCGCGCCCTGACGGCGCCGTCGTCTCGCGACCAATTCACCCGGATCGGCGCGTCGGTGCGCGATTCCGACCCCTACGGGCTTGACCTGCAGCTGGCCCTCTACATGTGCTACGAGCTGCACTATCGAGGCTTTTCGGGCATCGACCCGACCTGGGAGTGGAACCCGGCGCTGCTGGCGTTGCGCGCCGAGTTGGAACGCGCGTTCCTTGCCGGTGTGCGTCGTGACGTCGGCGCGATCGAACCCGGCGACAGCGCGGCGGCCGAAATGGATGCGCTGTCCGTCGAGCCGGTCGACGGCACCGGCCCGTCGTATTACCTGCGCGATGCCGGCACCTGGCAGCAGATGCGCGAATACTTCGTGCACAGGTCGCTGTATCACCTCAAGGAAGGCGATCCGCACGCCTGGGTGATTCCGCGGCTGACCGGCCGGGCCAAGGCGGCCTTCGTGGCGGTCGAATACGACGAGTATGGCGCGGGTCAGGGCCCGCGGCTGCATCAGCAACTGTTTGCCGATCTCATGGCCGCCGCCGACCTGGACCCTACCTACCTGGGCTACCTGGATGCGGTCCCCGCCGAGTCGCTGGCGGTGGTGAACCTGATGTCGATGTTCGGGCTGCACCGGTGGCTGCGCGGTGCTGCGATCGGGCACTTCGCCGCCACCGAGATCACCTCGCCGCCGGGCTCCCGACGAATGGTCCAGGCGCTGCGCCGAATGGAAGCGCCACCGGCCTGCGTCGCGTTCTACCAGGAGCACGTCGAAGCCGACGCGGTGCACGAGCAGGTGGTGCGCCGCGACGTCGTCGCCGACCTGGTCGAACGAGAACCGAAGCTGGACCGCGACATCGTGTTCGGGATCCGCGCGCACGCCGTGGTGGAAAATCGCTTGGCGGACAACCTAATGGTGTGCTGGAAGTTGGGCCAGTCGTCGCTGCGGCGGCCCGTCTGACCTTTAATTTCAGCGCTGCGCTCCGCATCGCGGCGACCGACCCGACTACAGTCTGGCTTGTTATGCTGCGCGGACGGTAACGCGGTCGCTAAGGTGCCCGTCGCACGAAAGGCGCTGGTCGTGAGCCAAAGCAAGGATGCTGGCAAATGGGCAGACCTGACGATGGACCGCAGCTGACGGAAAGGTGTCCGATAGTGCTGTTGGTATGTCCAGATGGTGGTCGAGCGCTCGGTGAACGGGAATAGTTCTCACCTGACCCGCCGAGAGGTAAGGGCCAGGATTTCGCTGCTATTCCCGGCGGTGGTGGAGTAGTCGCAGGGATTTTCGCCACCGTCGGGGTCGGCGACAGCGTATATCAAGGATTCCACGAACATTGGCGTGAAGATGTCCACAATTCCGGCGTGGTGGCCGGGCTCGCTAATGGTGTCGCCAATACGGCAGCCCGGGTGGGCGAAGATTTAGAAGCTATGAGGAGGGAAGTTGCGGGGGCCGCCAAGTCGCTTTGGCATGGCATGTTTGACTGAAGGGAAGTATCGTGAACGGTCCAGAGTTCGCACCGCCCTCAGTTAGGGGATTGGGTCGAAGCTGGTACGCCCGAGGAGTTGAGTACTGGTGCCGAAGGGTATTGTGGTCATGCTTCTTCATGATCTTAGTGCCGATCAATGCGGTGATGTTGTCGGGACTTTTCTCTGGTGTTTATGAGACTGATTCCTTCGGTATAGAGTGTGCGCTCGAGGCGACGATGTTCATTGCCCTGATGTGCGGTCTATGGTACGGATACTTAGTGTTTCGTGCGTACGCTGCCAAGAAGCGTGAGTGGCGAACCACCCGGGATCAGCGGCGTATCGACCTGTTGGACGCGGTGAACAATCGGATCGACCGATGGACCTATGGTCCTATCAAGTCTAGGCTTATCTGGTTTTTCCCTCCCATTTTTATCATGATTCCTGCTCTTGTCTTCGGCTTGTTGGTCGCCATGGCACTCGGATCGTTCCAGCGCTATTTCAACGCTGAGGAATTCGAAGCCGTGCAAATGTACAAGGGGCAAGCCGCGCCCTGGAGAGACAGCTGGCGGTGACGCAAAGTTGGGTTTATGCCAGCGCACTTTTGCCGGCTTTACAAGGCACGTTTATGGATATCCTGGCAAGCGGCGCGCCATAGCTCAGCTCATTGCTGCCAGGCCGACCGAAACCGACAAGAAGTTCGTAAACAAAATTCGAGGCCGACCGGGCGGGTGCGCCGTCGCAGCCGGTCGGAACGCCCACAACCACGATGTGGCCGAGCCGGTGGCCGAACCTATTGGAAAGCCTCACGCTCTGATCTCGGCCAAGCGGTTCCTGCCGATAGCTCGCGCTGCGGGTTACATGAGCTCGGGTGGAACTTTCGTTTAACCGCTGGATGCACCGCCGGTTCAACGCTTTTCAGTCATCCGGCAACGCCGATGGCTGGTGTCGCACAGGGGATATTCCCTGCTGCGCCCGCAGGTGCAGACCGCCACCATGAACCGATCGGATTCGACGACGCCGCCGTCGGGCAGCTCGATGCGCACCGGACCGGAAATCAGCACCGGGCCTTTGGGTACCACTTGAACCCGAGTGGTAGTCACGGCTTCTCGGCCCGGATCACGACCAGCTCCTCCTGGCGGCAGCCGGGCCGTAGCAGGCCGGCGCACTCCAGCCAGCGCGCCCGGGCAGACAACACCGGCCCGAACGGAACCCGTTGGGACGCAATAACTCTGGCGTTGAGCCCGGTCGACCGCAGGCTGTCCAGTGACCGTTGCACACCGGCGAAGGCCGACTGCACCAAGAGCAGGGATCCGCCCTGACACAACAAATCTGTCGCCGATTCGCATAGTGGATCGAGCACCAGCCGCCCGTCGGGGCCGGCGTTGAACGCCCACGACGGTCCGGCGGTGGGCGAGATCAAGTCGGTGTCGTCGATGGGAGGCGTCGGCACATACGGCGGGTTGGACACCACGACGTCGAACGGCGCGCAGTCGAAAGCCCTGGTCCACGACCCCTCGCGGACGTCGACGTCCACCCCTGCGTGCACGGCATTGTCACGTGAGCACCGAACGGCATGCGGGCAGATGTCGAAAGCGGTGACGCTGGCGCAGCCCAGTTCCGCGGCGGCTATCGCGACGAAACCGCTTCCGGTACACAAGTCGAGCACCCGTCGCCCCGCGACAATTCCGGTCCACTTCATGGTGTCCACCAAAAGCCGCGAATCGTACTGTGGCTGGTAGACCGTGACGGCGGGCAGGGCGGCATCTGCCACGTGATAGGTGGTCGTCAACGTAGGCCTTTCGGTGAATTTCCGGGCTCAGTCCCGTCGGCCGCTATCACGGCACGATTCATTAATGCCCGCAAACCGCTGCTTCAAACCACGCGGACGATTTTCACCGCTATCGCGGCGAACCGGTAGAAACGTGCGCGAATTGCTTGACAATCGTCGAGCAAAATGCCGGAAGGTCGGCCGGTGAACGACTCGTGATCAGATTGCCGTCGACAACGACTTCCTCATCGACCACGTTGGCGCCGGCGTTGCGCAGATCGGTGCGGATGCTCGGGTACGACGTCAGCGTCCGTCCCTGGGCGACACCGGCTTCCACCAGCGTCGCCGGACCATGGCAGATCGCGGCCACCGGCTTTCCGGAGTCCACGAACTCGCGCACGAACGCGACCGCGGAATCGTCTTGGCGTAGCTTGTCCGGATTCACCGTGCCGCCGGGTAGCACCAACCCGTCGAATTCATCTGGCTTGGCGTCTGATACGGCGCGATCGACAGCAAACGCACCTGCGGGCTCGAGGTCGTGATTGCGCGCCTGTATTTCACCGCGCCTCAGCGAAAGCACCTCGACTTGCGCGCCCGCTTGCTTCAACGCTGCGCGCGGCTGCTCGAGTTCTACTTTCTCCACTCCGTCGGCGGCCAGAATAGCGATCTTCTTACCATCTAATCCGTGTGACATTGGCGTCCTCCTTCACTGAAAGCCACTGTCTTAGAACGACTTTCCTAACGTTGACGGGAAAGTGTTGTCCCTCAGCCGCTTTGCAGGTCGCCTGATTGGTGCCGGAGAGGGCCCGTCAGCCGCAATGCGAACCGGATACCCGGGCGGGCACCGGTCAAACGCCGGCAGCATCGTCGCCGCGCCTGCGTCGTCATTGCGCCGCGGCGCGCAGCGCCTCGAGCAACGGTTCAGCGGCTTCCTTGAGAAACAGGTCCTGCGACTCACCACCGATCTGGACCAGGGCGACGTCGGTGAACCCCGCCGTCCAATACGGTCGGACGGCGTCGACGATCGCATCCAGATCGGGACCGCAGGGAATGCTCTCGGCGACGTCTTCGGGACGCACGAATTGGGTGGCCCCGTCGAAACCGGCCGGCGTCGGCAGGTCGGCGTTGACCGCCCAGCCACCGCCGAACCAGCGAAACTGATCGTGCGCGCGCTCGATGGCCGCGTCGCGGTCGGGATCCCAGCACACCGGCACCTGCCCGATCACCCGTTCGCCGCCGGCCACATTGGCGGCCTGCCGGGCGGCGTGCCAGGCATCGACGAGTTCCTCGTCGGGTTGTACGGCGATCAGGTGGTCGGCCAGCTTGGCGAATTTGTCCACGCCCTTGGGCCCGGCCATGGCGACGCCGATGCAAACCGGCACCTCGGGCAGATCCCACAGCCGCGCCGAGTCCACCTGGAAGTACTCGCCGCGCCAGTTCACCAGCCGCCCGCCGAACAACTCGCGGATGATCTTGATGGCTTCGCGCAACATGTCCTGCCGGCGCTCGATGGTCGGCCAACCCTTGCCGACCACGTGCTCGTTGAGGTTCTCGCCGCTGCCCAGCCCCAGGGTAAAACGACCGTCGGCAAGGATCTGTACGGTCGCGGCCTGCTGCGCGACGATCGCCGGGTGGTATCGCATCGTCGGACAGGTCACATAGGTGTAGAGATGCACTTTCTCGGTGACCTGCGCGACCGCACCCAGCACCGCCCACGCGTTGGGGGCATGTCCCTGGGATACCAGCCACGGCGAGAAGTGGTCGCTGCAGACTTCGAAGTCGAAGCCGCGCTCCTCGGCTGAAACCGCATAGCGCACAAGATCTTTGGGCCCGCTCTGCTCGGTCATCAAGGTATAGCCGAACTTCGTCATAGCGACAGGGTTACCCCTGCCCCGGTGGTGCAAACGAGCTCAGAGACGTTCTTTGACCGCCGCGGACAGTCGGGCGCCGTCTGCCTTCCCGGCCGC
Source organism: Mycobacterium sp. NGS66 (assembly GCF_059812225.1). NCBI lineage: Bacteria > Bacillati > Actinomycetota > Actinomycetes > Mycobacteriales > Mycobacteriaceae > Mycobacterium > Mycobacterium sp. NGS66. The sequence continues at coordinate 23,423 of NZ_JCALCG010000025.1, forward strand.
GATCGCAGTGGCCGCCTTCATCACCAGGCCCATCTGCTTCATGCCGGGCCGCTCGCCGATGGCCTCGGCCACCTCGGCGATAGCGGTGTCGGCTACATCGGCCAACTCGGCCTCGGTGAGCGGAGTGGGCAGGTATTCG
>NZ_JCALCG010000026.1:0-20130 GCF_059812225.1 Mycobacterium sp. NGS66
GGGTGCCCAGTGTAAGCGGCCGGGGGCCCGAGCGCTCAACCCACGGCCGCGGTGCGCTGCGCAGGCCGAGTGACCTTTTCGGCCCTATGCCAGTGAATCCCAAGGCGCTGGCGCGCCGGGATTCACGCGGGCCGAAAACCCTGCTGCGCGCACCGCGGCCTCACAGGGGTTGACCGCCCACCCTCAGCCGCTTGCCCCACACCCAGCGCTAACCGGCGCACCCATCACCGCACAGAACGGAGAACAACACCATGTTTGAGACCGTCTTTTCCACCCCAGCCGACGTCGTCGCCGCCGCCCCCGCGCTCCTCGGCTTCGCTCCCACCAACAGCGTGGTGGCCTACCTGCTGCGCCGCGACATCACCCGGGGCCTAATCGTGCGCAGCGCGATCCGCTGCGACATCACCATCACACTCGAGCAGGCCGCCCGCATTCCGCACACCTGCAACCTGGCCCACCCCGACAACGCCGCGGCCATCGTGCTCACCGTGTGCGACCCCTTCCACGACACCCACGCCCGCCTCATCCTCGACACCCTGCGAGACGCCCTCCGCCAGGCCAGCATTCAGGTGCTGCTGCGCCTGCACACCCGCGACGTCACCACCGCAGGCCAATGGCTAGACGTCGACACCGGAGACCGCGGACACACCTACCCCTACACCGACGCCATCCTGACCGCCCAACTCGTGCACAGCGGCGAACGCATCAGCGCCTCCCGCGACGACATCGAAGCCGAATTCGCCCCCATCGACCCTGCCCCGCCGGTCAACATTGGCGATCACGGGCAGCTCGTCACCACCACCAGCGACGAAATCGCCGACGTCTTGGCCGGGCACCGCGCCGACAGCCACACCCTGGCCACCCGCGCCGGCATCCTCATCACCGGCCACCCCGCGCTGCGCGATGCCATGCTCGGTCTGGCACTCGACCACGCCCAGCCCGCCGCCGAGCTATGGACCCGCATCGCACGCCAGCTGCGTGGCCAGGCCCGCGCCGAAGCACTCGCGGTTGCCGCGGTCTGCTTCTGCCTCTACGGCGACACCGTGCGCGGCGGGATCGCCACCAACGCCGCCCTCGATGAAGCCGAGCACACCCACACCCCCGCACCGCGGCTGGCCCAGCTCATGCTCGCCGCCCTGCAATCCGGTGTCCAACCCCACCACATCCGCGAAATCATCGCCGACAACACGCCCCAACCACCTGCCGACCGGTAGTGTCCACCCACGGGCCTGGCCAACTCCACCAAACTCCCCGGGGTTGGCTGGGCCCCTTTTTTCTTCCGGCGCAGGCTCGCTCAGCGGTGTAGTACTCACCACAAGGTCGGCTCCGCCGAACCCAGCAGCGCCGCCTGCACCGCCTGCTGATCCCATCCCCCGCGTACAGCATCGCGTAACGCCACCGCCCGGGCCCGCCGAGCCTGTCGGCCGGCGTCCCCGCGGCGCACCGCTGCGCGGCCGCCGCCGCGGCCCGCCCGGGCCATCATCCTCATGTTGTCGCCCTGCGTGCCGCCCACCACATGAAGCAGGCCCACCTCACCTACCTGGCTGACGCGTACGCAAATCTGGTTATTGCACCCGTGCAGCGCCTTGACTCCAGGGTCTAACGTCTGCCCACCCAGCGACGCCGCCAACGCATACCGATTCGCCCGCACCATCATCCGCATCCCGTTGCGGCGCCACCCAAAACCGCCCATAACCGTCGCCGCCGATCGCGCCCACCCAGATCGCACAATCGTCACCGCCCGGTCCCCGCACGACCAGCCTGTCGAACCGAGCTAGCTCTTCACCGTGGATGTGCCGATCGACCGCCAGCGGTAGTGGTTGCCAAAGCTGCACTCCGACCCCCGCTTTCCGACCCAACCCTGCATCACTGACCCTTGTCATCCTGCGCGGGCACACCGACACCCACACCGGCCCCGCCCGGCCGCGGAGCGACCGGGCCGGCCGAGTCGGTCAGCGCCACGATCGCGGGCGCCGGCTCAATGACCGGCGCCCCAACCACCGGCGCCGGCCCCGGTGAGCCCTGGGCTGCACGAATCAGTTCGCGCACCGTGTTCTCCGATATCCCCGCCATCCGCGCGATCTCGCGCACACCCTCCCCGCGGTCGCGCATCGCGCCCAGTGCCACGCCGCAGGCTCGGCGCTGCTCAGCGCGCCGAGCGTGCGCCTGCTCGCGCAGCGCTGCCACTTTCTCGGCCAGCCACCCCTCGACGGCCTCTTCACGCTCACGTGCGGAAAAGAACGACGCCAAGTCCTCCATATTTGCCCGCGTGCGCCGCGCCAGTTCCTCCTGCGCCGCCGACGTCGCCGCCCGCGCGGCCTTACGCGCCGCCTTACTCACCACAGCATTTCCCATGCCTTACACGCTAGAACCCTCAACGGCCTTATGCCCCAATGGAATCGAAAAACTCGCCCACCGACCCACTCACCAAGCCCGGACCCGACCACTCACCACCACAGCCCACCATAAGTTAGGATGCCCTAACTTAACCTCCTTCCCGCACATCACACCTCTTGCACTCAGGGTCACGAATTGATAACGGCCCATGTCTAAGGGATAGGCCGCCCATAGCTTCGGAGTGAGGCGATGACGCGGTGATGGGCTTACACAAACTGACTGCCGGAGACGGCTACATGTACCTGATCCGGCAAGTCGCCGCCTCCGATGCCACCCAACGAGGCCGCCCCAGCCTGGCTGACTACTACAGCGCCAAAGGCGAAACCCCTGGCATTTGGATGGGCCGCGGGCTAGCTGCGTTAGGCCAACCGGTCTCGCGCGATGCCGCCGACCCCCTAGTCGCCTCCGTGTGGGGCATTAAGCACGGCTCACAGGTCAGCGAAGCCCAGATGAAGGCGCTGTTCGGCGAAGGCCTGCACCCCAACGCCGACAAAATCACCGGCTATCTGACCAGTGTTGGCGTCGGCCATGCGGGCGCGCGGGCAGCTGCGCGGCTCGGCCGGCCCTTCCACATCAGCAGCAAAGAAAACAAGTTCACCACCCGGCTGCGGGAGGCTTACCGCGACTACAACACCACCACCGGCGCCGATGTTTCGGCCAGCGTCGCACCAGAGATCCGGGCCCGGCTGCGCACCGCCATCGGGCGCGAACTGTTCGCCGAAACCTATTCTCGCCCACCGGCTGACGAGCGTGAACTGACCGGATTCATCGCCGCCCAATCGCGCAATCCCACCACTGCGGTGGCCGGCTACGACCTCACGTTCACCCCGGTCAAATCGGTGTCAGCGCTGTGGGCGTTGGCCCCGACAACAATTGCCCGAACCATCGAGGACTGCCACCACCAAGCCGTCGCCGAAACCCTGCAATTCCTGGAAGACAACGCCGCGTTTTCGCGGACCGGAGCGGGCGGTGTGGCCCAAGTGGACACCACCGGATTGATCGCCGCGGCCTTCGATCATCGCGACTCGCGCGCCGGCGATCCCAACCTGCACACCCACCTGGTGATCAGCAACAAGGTGCAAGTCGTTGGCCCCGACGGCATCCCGCGCTGGCGGGCCCTAGACGGCACCCCGCTGCACCACGCCGCGGTGGCCGCCTCAGAGTTCTACAACACCCGCATCGAAGCCCTGCTCATCGACAAACTGCGGGTGCGGTTCAAAGCCTCGCCAGCCAAACGCGGCAAGCGCCCGGTCCGCGAAATCGACGGCATTCCCGACGAACTCATCACCACCTACTCTTCACGCAGCGCTGCCATCGATCACCGCGTCGGGCAGTTGGCCAAACAATTCCAGGCTGCTTACGGGCGTGAACCCACCGCCGTGGAAATGCTCGCCCTGTCCCAGCAGGCCACCCTAGAAACACGGCAAGCCAAACACGAACCACGCTCACTGGGCGAGCAGCGCCACAGCTGGCGCGCCCAAGCCATCGAGGTGCTAGGGGATCAGCGCGCGCTGACCGCCATGATCGCCGAAGTCACCGGCCGCGACCCCCAGGTGCAGACCCGAATCACCGAGGAATGGGTCAACACCCAAGCCGCCGCAGTGATCGCCAGTGTCTCCGAAGCCCGCGCCACCTGGACCATCAACCACGTGCGCGCCGAAGCCGCCCGGGTAGTGCGCTACGCCGATCACCCCGGCGGCCCCGAACTGGTCAACCGCATCGTCGCCGCCGCCCTCGACGAGCACAGCATCACCTTGACCTCACACACCGACACCGAGAAAAACGAGCCGGCGATACTGCGTCGCGCCGACGGGGCCAGCGTCTACACCCGCCACGACACCACCGTCTACACCAGTGCGGCGATCATGGCCGCCGAACGGCGCATCCTGGCCGCGGCTGCGCGCAGCGACGGGCGCAGAGCCGATGACACCAGCATCGGTTTGGCTCTCCTTGAGGTCCACGCGAACACCGGCCTGCAACTCAACGACGCCCAAGCCGCGATGGTCACCTCCATGGCCACTTCGGGTGCCCGCGTGCAGCTCGCACTGGCACCGGCGGGCACCGGCAAAACCACCGCCATGGCCGCCCTGGCCGCCGCCTGGAACAACAACGGCGGCAACGTGATCGGCCTCGCACCCACCGCCGGAGCGGCCGAAGTGCTAGCCGAAGAGTTGGGCTCAGCCACCGACACTCTGGCCAAACTCGTCCAGCTCACCGCCGCCCGGCCCGGACCGCCCGCGCCACCGGACGACCCCGCCCGAACCTGGTTTGACACCATCGGCCCCGACACGCTGCTCATCGTCGATGAAGCCGGCATGGCCGCCACCTTCGACCTGGACGCCGCCATCGGACACGCCCTGGCCCGCGGGGCCAGCGTGCGCCTGGTCGGCGACGACAAGCAGCTCGCCTCCGTCGCCGCCGGCGGCGTCCTGGCCGATCTGGCCGACCGCGCCGAGACGGTCACCCTGAGCACGGTCGTACGGTTCACCCACCCGCAGACCGGCCCAGCCGAAGCCGCCGCCAGCCTCGCGGTGCGCGCCGGTGACCCCGCGGCGATCGGCTTCTACATCGACCACCACCGGGTGCATGTCGGTGCCGATCAAACCGCCGCCGACATGGCCTACGCGGCCTGGGCCGCCGACCGCGTCGCCGGGCGCGACTCACTGCTGTTGGCCCCCACCAACGAGGTGGTCGCCCAGCTCAACGAACGCGCCCGCCTGGACCGCCTGCAGAACACCGAGACCCCCGCCACCGCGACCGCGACCGTCATCTTGTCCGACGGGTTGACCGCCTCGGCCGGCGACACGATCGCCACCCGCAAAAACGCCCGCTGGCTGGCCGCCGACCACAACGGCGCCTGGGTCAAAAACGGGCACCGCTGGAGCATCCGGACCGTGCACGACGACGGCTCGCTGACCGTCACACCCCTGCGGGGACGCGCCACACCTGTGCATCTGCCCGCCTGCTACGTCAGCGCCTACACCACCTTGGGCTACGCCTCCACCATCGACGCCGCCGAAGGCATGACCGCCGGCGGCCGCGACACCGAAGGCACCTGCCACACCGTCATCTCCGATCGCCTGACCCGCCAACAGCTCTACGTCGCTCTGACCCGCGGCCGCACCGAAAACCACCTCTACGGCTCCACCTCAGAAGCCGACCCGCACCGCATCCTTGCCCCCAAGGCCACCCACCCTCCCACCGCCGTGGACATCCTCACCACCATCCTGCGCCGCGACGGCGCCCAACACTCCGCCCACAGCGTCGCCGCCGCCGACACCGACCCGTTTGTCCGCCTGCACCACGCCGCCGCCATGTACACCGACGCATTGAGTGCGGCCGCCGAACACACCGCCGGACCCATCGTCATGGCCGCCATCGACACCGCCGGCGCCGCCCTGGGCACCCGCGTCACCGACGCACAAGCCTGGCCCGTACTGCGCCGCAACCTCGCCCTGCTCGCCCTCGACGGCCACGACCCCGCCGCCGCCCTACACGACGCCGCCGCCGGCGACTTCGCCACCGCCCAAGACCCCGCCGCCGTCCTGGACTGGCGCCTGCCCACCCCACCCGCAAGTGCCGCCGAAAAGGTTGGACCGCTGCGCTGGCTACCCGCCACCCCCGAGGTATTGAAAACCCATCCCACCTGGGGACCCTACCTGGCCGGGCGCGCTGACCTCGTCGCCGAACTGGCCGACGACATTCGCGAACGCGCCCGCGCCTGGGAACCCACCAACGCCCCGGCCTGGGCCCGACCCCTGCTTGACAAACAACCCGGGCTGATGGCCGAAATCGCCGTCTTCCGCGCCGCCCACGACGTCGATCCCGCCGACACCCGCATCACCGGGCCCGAACAACACCCCAACCGCTCCGCCGCGGTGCAACGCCTCATCCACGCCCGCCTCGACGCCGGCCTAACCCGCCCCGAGGCCACCGCCGCACGGTGGCGCCAATTCGCCGACGACCTGCACCCACGCATCACCAGCGACCCGTTCTGGCCCCGGCTGGCCACCCACCTTGATGACGCCGCCCGCGCCGGCGCCGACATCACCACCCTGCTTCGCGGCGCCCTGGCCGACGCCGCTCCGCTGCCCGATGAAATGCCCGCCGCCGCCCTATGGTGGCGCCTAGCCGGCACCCTAACACCAGCCTCCCTGCAGCGCCCCGACACCAGCCTGCGCCCCGACTGGACCCCCCTCCTGCACCACCTGCTGGGAACCCGCATCGCCGAAGCGGTCATCACCGACCCCGCCTGGCCCGGGCTCGTGGCCGCCGTCGCCGCCTCCGGCTGGCCCCCCGCCGACCTGCTGGCCGCTGCCGCCGAACACCTGCGCGACATCGCCGCCGTCCAACCCATCCGGGCCGACGAATACGCCCGTCTATTGACCTACCGCATCGAACTGCTCACCCACCACGCCGCCACCATCGACCCCGACATCCCCCACCCCGCCGACACCCCCCAAACACCGCCTGCCGGTGAGCAACTCGACCTGTTCACCCCCCACCTGCACCACCCCAACCTGCCCGCCGAACCACCGCCGGACCCCTACGACTACCCCTACGGCTTCGCCGAAGACGACCTGGGCGCCCTGGACTTCACGGACCTGCCCTCCCAGCCGCCCCCCGGCACCCGCGATGTCGACGACATCGACATCCCGGCCTTGCGCGCCCGCCGCGACACCGCCCGCCGACACGCCCAAACCCTGGCCCAGTCGATCCTGGCCGGCCCCGGCGGACCCGCCGAACAAGCCGCCGCCCAACAGCTCGCCGACCTACGCGCCGCCCAGCAACACCAACAGCCCTACCAGCACGCCCTGGCCCAAGCCCACACCCGCTGGGTCCACGCCGAAGACACCGCCGAACTCCACCACACCCTGCTCACTCAACTCGACGCCGCCATCACCGCCGCCGCCGGCCGCGGCGACCACGACACCGCCGCCGACTACCAACAACACCGCGACCAAGTCCAAACCCAAAGCCCACGCATTACCGCCGCCCTCACGACCGCCCGCGACCGCCTCGATGCCGCCCGCACCGCCCTCATCGATGCCGCCGGCGGCGTGGAGAACATCGTCACCGACACCACCATCCAAACCCTGCGAAACACCGCACTGGCCGCCGACAATCACACCCTCGCCCAAGCCCGCCAGCACGCGCGCGAACTCGACACCCAGCTCGCCCGGGCCGAAGCCGCCGCAGCCCGCGCCTTTACCCACACCCCCGCCGACCGCTACGACCTAGGCGCCGACCTGCCCCAACTACGCGCCGAAGTAGAACTCCTGCACGCCGCCTCCACCACCAGCACCGGCGCCAGCTACCACCCGCCCGCCGCCGCGCTGGCCGGCCTAGATCAGCCCCACCAGCAAGCCTTGACCGCCATCACCGCCGACATCCACACCGTCCAACCCGTGCGCCTATATCCCGGCGCCGACAAACCCGCGTTACTGGCCGCCCTAGCCGCCACCGCCCACCACCACCAACACCGCCTACTGGCCCTCCCCGCGACCCCCGCCGCCACCGAATACGCCGCAGCACACCGCTACGCCGACACCACCACCACACCCCAACAAGCCCAAACCAACATCGACGACCAGCGCTGGAAACTCCCAGACGGCACCCTGCTCATCGTCGACGACGCCGACCAGCTGAACCCCGACCAACTACGCTGGCTCACCCGCACCGCCACCGACACCAACACCAAACTCATCCTGCTCACCACCGCACAACCGCGCTCACACCACGCCAACACCCTGCTCACCGCGCTGACCGACAACCTGCCCCAAACCCAACACATCGGCACCCCCGACCGGCACCAACCCCAGCCCGCCACCGCCATCGAGCGAGTCGAACACCACCTCGCCACCACCGGGGCCCAAAGCCCAACCCGCCAACAGGCCGCCCAACTGCTCAACCAGCGCAACCACATCGTCAACGAGCTGCGCCAAACCCTGCGAGCCCTCACCGAAATCGACGACCACTGGGACCAATACCGCGCCCGCGAACACCAACGCCAACAAGAACGCGAACGCGACAACAACCACGGCCTCGAACTATGAACCAGCCCAACTGTTCTCGGACCGAACGGCCACACACCGGTGGTGCTACAACACCTTCCGCATGCGGTGAACCCAGCCGCTCAACGAGCCAGCGAAGCAATCAGTTTCGCCATGACGTTGAGCCGGTCGGGGCTAGCACCCGACCCACCCCACCCCCTCACGTCGCGCACCGTGGCATCGCGCAGCGCCTGCAAAAGGTTCAATTGCGCGTCAATTTCCCGGTCAGGTCGGAGGTCCGTCAAGTATGACGCCGGCACGCCGAAGAACTGCGCGATGCCCGCCAAATCCCCCACCGCAGCACTGGTTTTGGCGCCCTCCCTTAAACGCCGCAAACAATCCGGTTCGATCATCACCCCGGTTTTCTTTGCGATTGCGGCCGCAGCTGCAACGTTCGACAGGGGCGCTTCATCAGCCCGGTGACACACCGCGAAGAGCTTGTTCACCCGTGCCGCGAGTGAATCATCCATGCCATGAGGTTCGTCGGCTGCCACGTAGCCACCCTATCGCGATTTCGCCGAGCTAGTTTTAGGCCCCGCATAGGACTACCGGCGTAAAGCTGCCCTGCGTTAAACGGGCATCGTGTCCAAAGAAACGCGAATAACCTCGATGATGCCGGCCACCGCCTCATAGATCAGCCAACCGGCCACGCTGAGCGCAGCGATCAAACCACCCAGCCACGGCCCTTTGCGGGAAGCCTCCCACTCGCCCGCGCGCCGCGCGCTCATCGCTGCGCCCTGTAAACCTGTTCGAAATGCTCTGGCCTGCAAGGCCACATCGCTCCGGTGGGCAACCGCACGACCCAGTCCCCGAGCTCGGCGCGCCGCGACCCCAGCGGCGTAGGAATCATCAGGTATCCATGCTCCATCACGCCGGTCGCCGGGTTCACCGCAGCCGGGTGGCAACACCGGCCCGGCAGATCAAGCCACTGGATGATCGTGGCCGCCGATTCGGGGGTGAATCGTATTGCCTCGGCCTTGATTGTGGCGACAAATGTCTGCGGCATCATAAGGACACTCCTGTGCACATCTGAGCAACTGCTAGCCATATCCGGCCATCGCGGACGTGACATCGCGCACTGCTCATACCCGCCCCCGCTGCTTGGCCATCCACGGCTCCAACGCATCGCGCATAGTGCGCGCCACGCTGTCGCGCTGGCGCGGCTCCCACTGGGCGATCTTGACCAGCCGACCACCCAGCGGCGCGCCCGCCTGATCGCAGATATCTGCGGCCTGACGCCAACCCGGCACCGTGCCATCCGCCTCGACATTCACCGCGGCACGCCACGCCCACTCAACACCGCCGCCGCCGGGCTGCTGACGAGCCGCGTACAGCAGCTCGGCCAGCGGCGCGGCCGAAACGCTTGCCCACACGTCGTGGTAGTTCGCGTCGCGTCGCGACAAAGGGGCTACAAGCGCTTCGGCCACCTCGATCGCATCGACGGGCGAGCGGATTGCACGCGTCGGATCGTTGCCCAAGCGTCGACGAACCCTGCGCGCTCGCATCCCCGCGCTGACATGGCTCAGACGCTCACGTACCGATCCCCGAATAACGCGGTTATAGGATAATCCGCGCCCGCAAACACTGAAATGCATTATCGTCCACAACCTTTCACCCTATGTGGTGTTGTGTCTAAAATCGGCGGCTGATTCGCCGGCCCGACGGGTAGCCTCGCCGAACAACACCGCCAGTTCCCACTGGGCCAGCCGGCCCGGCTGGTCGAAAACCCGGCGCACCAGTCCGCGGCGTTGCAGGACCAGCAGGCCCCGATAGACCTCTTCGGCGACCACCGCCCGCCCACCGTGGCGCCGTGCGCCAACCGCGCGCCGGATGCCCGTCGTGGTCAGCGGCCCCCCCGCCTCCTCCAGCACGGCGATGAGCTCGCCGCGCAGCCTCTCGGCGTTCACTTCGATTTCACCGCCTCCAGCGCGCGGCGATGACGTGCCACCACCCATTCCCACAGCGTCTCGGGTTCACGCGCGTCGGCTTTTTGGGCCAGCAGCCGATTAACCGCGCGGTCATACCTGGCCAGAAAGTCAGGCCAGTCGGGCAGTTCGGTGATCACTCCCGCCGTGCCGCGGCGCAGCAGCCGCGCCTTCCCGCGGTTTGCGGGCAACAGTCGCCGATAATCCAAACTGGGGCCCAAATGCGACGACAGCGTCTTGGCGCCGCTGGCCTGATCGAATGTCTCCTGGCGGCGCGTAGTTTCGCGCGACCACTGCTCGCCGCGGCGCAGCAGCTCCATCTCGTCAGCCCCATACATGATCAGTGAGGCCGGAAAGGTGGCGCGCAGCTCGCGCATGTACGCGCCGCCATACACGGTCTCGAACTGGATGGAGCCCTGCACTGACAACAACAAATTCACGCCCAGCCCGCGGCCTTCGGAGACATAGCGTCGCAGGGCCGGCATGGGGGCGACATTCACCGCCTCGTCAATGACGAACAGCAGCCGGTGCAGCATTTCCTTGCGGGCGGTCTTACCCCGCCAGCTGCGCACCAGATGCTCGAGCAGGGTGACCGCCGCCCCGGCGATCGACCCCTCAGCGGGGGCCAGAATGAACAGCGTCGCATCCGGCTGGCACAAAAACGACTCCTCAAACGAGGGCTCCGTCATGCCGCGCAGCGCGAGCCGCATCCACGGGGTGACGGCTTTGCGCATCGTCAACGCGATGCTGTCGCGCTGACGAGGGTCCATGTCCAACGTGCGCAGCAGCGCGTTGCGAAACAGCGGAAGCCGCGAGACCTCCCGCGCGGCGCTGTGCCAGCCGGCCGCATCAGGGAAGTTGTCGTCCTTTTTCAGGTTGTCCACCGCCAGCAGCACCCACCCGATGCCCTTTTTGTTGCCGCTCGGCGAGGCCGCATACAGCATCGCGGCCAGCGGCGCCTCGGTGTTGGCCTCCCAGATGCCGGCATCAGAGACCTGATCGATCCCGGACCCCAACCCGACCGCCGACATCTGCATCATCGTGTTGGCCATGGTCACCGCCTGATCCGGGGTGGCGATCAACGCCGTCGGGTCAAACGAGCGCACCTGCACATCGGGCGGATACAGCGGCGAATAATCAGGCCGCAGATCGATGACCTGCTTTGGCCCCCAACGGCGTTGGCAAACCAGCCACATCAGGTCGTCCTTGGACGACACGCACACCGTAGGTCCGCCCCACAGCACCGCCGCCGGTGCGAGCACCGCCCGTGTCTTGCCCGTCTCGGTCGGCGCGGAGACCAGCACGTGCGCCGGCGCCTCGGCCACCACCAGCTTCCCATCGCCGTCACGGCTAAACCCGCAATACGGCGCGCTGGAATGAACAGACATCAGCTAAAACCTCCGGATTGGGCTGGGATCACCAGGCGGGAGTTCACGACGCACAGGGAATATCCCCGGCCCGGTCAGGTCATCGGCCTCGAAGCCGAAGTCAACATCCTCGGCCGCCGCAGGCGGGCGCATCGGCCACCAGTCGCGCGCACCGTCGACGGCCAGCCAGCCTTCCAAGATCCCATACACCCCCGCAGCGAGCAGGGCGGCCGGGATCTGAGCCAGCAGCCAGGGCACCCCGACCGCAGCCGCCAGCGAATCGGGCGGGCCGACCAGCATCAGCAGCACCGGAAGCGGCAACCCGACCACGGTCGCTGACCACATGAACGCCGCGATCGGATACGAGCGCAGCTCACCGGGGATTAGCTGCACCACCGACACCGACAGCATCTTGCCCACCGGCCAACCCACCGGAGCAAGCAGTGCGGCCGTCATAAAAATTGCCCAGTCCAACATGGCGTACGGCGTTTTCACCGGGCGCGCATACCACGGATGAATAACGTCGTCGTCGGCGGGATCATCACGCGCGCCGCTGATGATAGTGTCACGGTCACGTATTTGACGCGCCAGAATTTCAGCGCGCTTTTTCTGAAATATAAAAGTATGTTGATGACGGGCGATCCACTTACGGCGGACCTCGTCGAACCTGTCAGCGGGAACCGGCATCGACACCGCCCCCACCGGCCCGTACAGGTTCATTGTAGAAGTCGCCCAGCCGTTGTACGACGTCGGCCAAAAAGTTCTTCAACTCCGTCGCGCACCGCGACACCCCTGCACACTCGGCGTGCCTCAGCTGCGCATCGATCCTGGAGGAACACGCATTGACCTCCTGAGTTATCCGCACGGCTGGGCTTTGGCCGTGCAGCACACGCTGCGCGGACCCCTCCTGCCAGCCCAATGCCACATCCAGTCGCGCCAGCGTGCGCACCGACAGCCCACCGCCTCGGGCCCGCGCCTTGCGCATTGTCGCCGACGCCGGCCCGCCGGCGGCCGCCAGATCTTCGCGCGTCCACTGCAGCTGCGCCAAGCGGTCCTCTAAAAAGAAGAAAAGCCGCGCCATGCCGTCCCGAGGCAAGCTGTCCACGCGAATACCGTAACAACGAGATACAGCATTTCGCTGCGCCCGACGAAATATTTTCTCACCCATAACTAAGGCCCATCCACGCCTTATGCTGACCTAAAGGCGGAAGGTGTGCACATGGCGATAATTCACGAAATGCGCAAGACGCGGCCCGGTCTTCGGCCCGTCGCCGCGCCGCTGACCCGACGCGGCCCCGCGACGTTGCTGAGCCACCGCAACGGCGGCTCCCCGGCGCGGCGATGAGCGGGCCTGCCCCCGACGTCTGGGGTGCCACCCAGGACTGGCTAGACCGCCTCGACAGCGATGGCGGTGGCGGTGACAACGACGCCGATGACGCCGCGCAACCTCAGGTGTCGCCCCCTTTGGCGTACCCCGTCAGCATCGCCAAGGACGAGCCGGGGCCGCCCACCAGCTCCCCTAGCCCAGCCCATATCGCGACCGACACCACATCCGACGACCCGCTCGAGGCGGACGCGGTCGAGGACGATCCCGTCGGTGGCGATGACCACCCCGACCAGCCCAGTGGGGATGACCCAGCTGAGGATGGCGCGACCGCCGGTGCATCCCAAGCCGCCGGTAATGACCCCAGCCAGACAGCGAGCCAAACCAGCGCGCACCCCCCCACATACAACAAGGCCATCGCGGGGGGATTCATCGTCGCCACCGTGATCGCCACCCTCGCGGTCAGCGGGGCACTGCTGGCCATGCGCTCCGGCCCGCATGCCGCAGACAGCGACCACAGCACCCAGCCCAGCACCCGGCTCAGCGCCATCTCCGCGCCCACCACCAGCGCCGTGCTGCCCGGCGGCGGACAAGACAACCCCATTCCCTACACCGCGACCGCCGTGGGATGCCTACCCGGATCCACCACCGCCCAGTCGGTAGCCGGCTCCGACCCCACCCAAGCCTGGGTGTGCGTGCACGGCGGCACCGTCGGCCAATACCTCGTCCTCGAACTCGGCCGCACCATGGTCATCACCGCAGTCTCGATCACCCCCGGCTGGGTGGGCGCCAACAGCTCAGGCGCTGACCAATGGCTGCAGCACCGCGTACTGACCCGCGTCCAATGGAGCTTCAACGACACCCCACCCACCGTCGTCTCCCAAGAAACCCGCAGCGTGCACGGCGAAGCACCGCAACCCATACCCGGGCGCGGCGTGCTGGCCTCGCGCATCATCGTGCTCATCCAAGACACCGGCCGCGCCCCCGCCGACGCGCCCAGCCCCGCCTCAACCCCGCCGCGACCGGGCGGGCTGTTCGGCGACGTATTAGGCACCCCCGCACCAGCATCCGCACCGCCGCCCACCACCTCACTGCCCGGCATGCCGGCCGATCAAACCGACCCCGCCGACAACACCTTCGCGGTGTCCGCCATCAAAATTTTCGGCCACCCACCCCAATAAAGAGTCGTCATGCTGACCAACACCTGGCGTCAACGCCTCGACCGCGGCGGTACTTTGCTGCGCCGCGGCGCAGCCATCACCGGCCTCGCCTCGTGCAGTGTCGTGGCGATCGCCACCATCTGGGGCTGGATGTTCGATGATCCCATCGACGTCGCCGGCCCGGCGCGCACCGCCGTCAACCGCACCGCCCTGATCGGCTCCTACGCCCAAGACTGCGTCACTCGCTGGCTGACCGCCACCGCGTCGGAACAACAGTCCCTGCACGACTGCTGGTCGCTGCGCGACCCCATCCGGCTGCCCACCACCGCCCCTGTGGTCGCCAGCTCCACGGCAGTCTCGGCGGTCACCCTCATCACCGACAGCGGCACCACCCAGCAGTGGAGCGTGGTCATATCGGTATCCGAGCGGCCCTACCAAGCCGCGCCCGCGCACACCGCTTTCTACCGGCTACCCATCGTGTACAGCAACTACGGGGTGCGTGCCAGCGCGCTACCGGCCCGCGTCAACGGTCCCGGCGCCGGCGCTGACGCCCCACTGGCCTACCCGGCCACCCTGGCCGACACCTGCCCGGCGTTTTCCACCGTCGCCGGGTTCATCACCAGCTACCTCACCGGCGCCGGCGGCCTGGAACGCTACATCACCCCCAGCTCAGGACTGCTGCCCGCCGCCGACTACCGCACCGCCCGAATCATCAAGCTGGCAGCCAACCACTCCGCCCCCGACCACGACGTGCCCGCCGAAGGCACCACCCTGCGCGTCCTAGCCTCAGTCGAAGCTGTCACCAGCGGGTTCGCGCCTCTACAGCTTGACTACCCCATCACGTTGACCGTCACCAGCGGCCGATGGAACGTCTCAGCACTAAACTACGCGCCCCTGCTGGCCGAAGGCGCCGAACTGACCCCCGTCCTCCCCGCCCCACCCAGACGCCCCACTAACCCCGACAGCCAAGCAACACCACCCAGATAACCGGCAACGAAAGGCATCTCATGAATTCCGCACACACAGCTGCCCACCTGCTCGCGGTCAACGACCTCGTCTCAGGCAGCCACGCCCTCTACACCATCGGTGTCGGCGTGCTGGTGATCTTCATCCTGCTCGCCGGCGGCACCCGAGCCGCCGCATCTTTCTTCGGCGGACGCATCGGCCAAACCGTCGCCTGGGCGCTCACCGCCGTCGTGGTGGCCGTCATCGTCGGCGGCGGCTACGCGATCTACGCCTCCACTAAGCGCACCGTCGACCGCACCGGCATCACCACCGGCCAATTCGGCCAATAACCGACACCACGACGCGCCGGCCGCCTTGCGCCCCGGCGGCGGGTGACCCGTCGCCACTCAACTGGGCCCGCCACGGCGGGCCACCTCGCCCTTCTCTCCCAGGAGCACGTCGCGATGACCGAATCAGCCCAGCTGTTCAAAGGCATTCACGACACCCCCGTCTACACCGACGTCCTGTTCAACAAGCCGATGCGCCTGTGGGTCGCAGTGAGCCTGTACGGAGGCGGCGCGCTCACCGTCGCGCTGACCATTGCCTCACTGCAATCCGGACACGCCCGCGCCATCCTGCTCGGCGGCCTGCTGCTCACCGGCGCCGTCGCCGGGGCCGCGTCGCTCATGCCGCGCGCACGGCCCACCCTGCGGTTCCGGCTGCGCAGCTGGTGGCACACCCTGCACCCCGCCCTTGCCCTCACCACCAGCGACCCGCTGCTGGCACCGCCGCGTGAAATCATCGACAACCTGACCTACACCGCCCACGGCGTCTACGCCCACTACCTGATCAGCGGGCTGCCCTACTACCTGCAATCCACCAAGCGCCGGCTGGGCGTCGCTGATCGCCACCAGAGCCTGGCCCGTGAAATCCCCGCCGGAACATGGGTTTTCGGGCTTTGCGTCCCGCAAAATCAACGCCAACTGCTGCGCGCGATGCTGCACGGCCACCGCGACAAACCCCGATGGATCAACGCCTGCCGCGCCATGCAGCCGGTCATCGCCGCCCACAACCCCCGCACCCGCATCTACTGGCTGGCCATGCCCGTCGACGCCGGCCGCGCCGGGCACAGCCCAGTGGGCCAAGCCACCAAACTGCGCGACTGGGTCATCGGCCGCGACAAAGACTCCGAGGACTCGGTCGCGGCTTACCAGCGCCTGGCCCACGACATCATCACCGCCCTACCCGGAGAATTCGCGTCCCTGCCGGCCAGCGAAGACATGATCGACTGGTTCTGGCGCCACAACACCTGGCGCGGCGTCTTCAACAACCCCCTGCCGCGCCACCGCAGCGCGACAGGGCGCCTCGAGGGCACCCAGCTGCCGGCCGCGACCTTCGACGACGGTGACCAGCAACACCACGCCGGACGCCGGCTACCCCTCCGCATCACCGCCGCCGCCCTGGCGGTCGGTGCTGGGCTCAGCGTGCTCGCCGGCATGCTCGGCCTAGCCCTACTGGCAGGCGCGCTCGCCGGCGCACTCACCGCGGCCTGGCTGCTCGGGCTGCGCCGCATCCCCTCCTGGCGCACCGTGCTGCGCATATCCAGCCCCGACGGCCTGTATGCCGACAGCTACCAAGCGATCCTGCCCGTCGTCGACATGCCCAAAGCCGGCATCGTCTTTCCCGGCTCAGAGTTCCTCCAAGCCCTCGACGACCTCGACACCGGCGCCACCTTCGACTTCGCCGTCAACCTTGTAACACTAAGCCGCGAACTGGAATTCGTGCGCAACGACCGCGCCAAAGGCAACATCGACGACCAATTCACCCAACGCCGCGACGTACGTAACGGCGACGCCGAACTGCTCACCACCGCAGCACAACTCGCCGAATACAACCGCCAACTACAGGCCAACATCGACGAACGCCCGCTCGAGGCAGCCTTTCTCATCGCCGTCGGCGCCCCCGACCCCCCCACCCTGGACTACAGCGTCAAACGCCTGCGCGAAGAACTCAGTGGATCCGGCCAAATCGCCGTGCGCCACTACCGCGGCGCCCAAACCCGCCTATGGGCCACGTTCAACCCCGGCGCGCCCAACCACAAAACCGGCGCCGACCAATTCGCCGAACCCACCACCACCAAAAAATGGTCCCGGTTCGTGCCCTTCACCTCCTCCATGATCGGCAACACCACCGGCATCCTGCTCGGATTCAACACCAACAACGCCCTGCGCAGCGCGGTCCTGCTCGACCTGCCCGGCACCGCGCGGCGCAACCGCAACCCCTGCCTGGTGTGCAGCGGCGCGCTGGGCTACGGAAAGTCGTATGCCGCCAAACGCATCGCCCGCGCCGAAATCCAGCGCGGCGCACAAGCATTCATCGTCGACCCGGGAACCGAATGGGCGCGGGCGCTCGCCGACATCGACAACAAAGCCGTTATCGACATGGCCGGACAACAGTTCAGCTGCGACCCTCTGCGCACCTTCCCCGCCAACGTCGCCGCCGGCTACTGGCTGGACTACATGGTGCCCATGCTGGGACTCGATGCCCGCAGCACCGGTGTGCGCAGGCTGCGCACCATCCTGGCGCCCGACGTGCGCGCGCGCCTGGGCATCACCAGCACCGCCGCCCTGATCAGCTACATCGCCGCCATCCAAGCACCCGCCGGCCCCGACACCCGCCCCGGCCGGGTCGCCCAACTCGCCGATGACCTGGCCCCCATCCTGGCCGCCCTGCAATCCTGGGCCACCTACGACTTCACCCAAGCCATCTTCGATGACACCCTGCCCGTGCCCAACCTGGCGTCCCTCGATGTCACCATCTGGCTCACCGGCAGCCTTGATTTGCCCACCGCCGCAGAAATGAGCACCCCGCACCTGTATGAACGCCTTTCGGACCGCAAACGCGCCTCCGTGGCCATCTACGGCATGCTGGTGCGGCTCGCCCGAGTGACTTTCTTCGCCAACACCGAGCGCTTCGGGCTCATCGTCTTAGAAGAAGCCGCCGCCCTGCTCAACTCCCGCGCCGGCGCCGACGACGCCCACCTCATCAGCCGCCGCGCCCGCAAGCACTACACCGGGCTGCTGATCATCACCCAAAACCCCATCAAAGACCTCGCCCTAATGGGCGACGAATTCATCACCCAACAGCTGATCATGCCGTTCGAAAACGAAGACCTCGCCCGCCAAGTCGCCGCCAAAGTCGGCATCCGCCCCGACGACTACGGCGACATCGAAGAATTCTTCCTCGCCCAACCCAGCCCCGAGGAAATGCGCGACCCCACCGCCTTCGACGACACCACCGCCGCCGCGGTCGACAACCCCGACCGCGGCGAGCGCCAAGGCTACGGCTTTTTCGTCGACGAATTCCGCCGCAAATCCCCCATCCGCGTGGCCAGCGAACCCGACACCGCCCTGCACGGCGCCTACGACACCACCCCCGGGCGCACCGCATGAACAGCCCCCCAACCACATTTGCTTGCCGCGTCGCCGAATACGTGGGCTACCAACTGGCCACCCGCCCGCGGCTACGCCGCGTCACCTGGCTATGGCTGAGCACCCAGCTGCTGGGCACCTGGGCGGTGGTGGCCGCACCGCCGGCCGCGGCCTCTGGGCTGGCCGGCGCACTGAACTGGACCGGTGTCACCGACAGCCACGGCGTCCCCGTCGGCGACTACTACCTGTCAGTCGTTTCCACCGCCGAAGCCATCACCAAAGCCGGGCCCTCGCTCAGCGCCGATCCATCCAGCTGGGTGCGCTGGCTGGCCAACGCAGTCACCACCGGCCTCACCCACGAAACCGTCGTCGAGCTGCTGCAAGCCCAGGCCGCCTTCTACATCTTCATGATCACGCTATCGCTGTGGCTGATGCGCTTCGCCATGTCCAACACCTGGCTGTACTGGCTGGCAACCTGGTTTCGCCCGCTCTTCGAAATCATCCGCGCCCTGCTCAGCGAACTCTCGGTATTCCCCATCTGCCTCACCCTCGGGCTAGCCGTCGGCGCCTACCACATCCTCTGGCACGGCCGCAAAGGCCACGGCTCGGCAATCATGCTGTCCACCTTCGCCATCGGCATCCTCGGAATCGTCTTGACCCGCGACCCACTGACCGACCTCTACAGCGAAAACGGGCTCCTCAACCAAGGCCGCAACCTCGGATTCCAAACCGCACAAGCCTTCGCCAACAACGGGCCCCTCACCGCCGGCGGCCCCCCCGCACAACTCACCCACCTCACCGGACTCATCGCCGACGCCACCCTGCGAATGCCCCTGCAACTGATGAACTTCGGGACCCCCGTCGACGACATCGGCACCTGCGCAGGCACCTACACCGCCGCCATCCTCGCCTCCCACAACCCCGGCGACCTCGCCGGCCCCGCCCACGCCATGGCCAGCTGCGGCGCCCCCCAAGCCCTGACCTTCGCCCAACACCTCAGCGGCGCCAACCTCGCCCTCGGCCTGTTCTTCATCCTCCTCGGCCTGATCTTCACCCTGTTCATCTGCTACGTCACCTACAGCTACGTCATGGTCTGCTGCGCCGCCTTCATCAATGCCCTCCTGGCCGTCATCGCCGCCGGCCCCGCCATGATCCACGGACACCCCCGCCGGCGCGCGGGCCGGCGCATCAAAATGTTCTTCAAACACGCCGCCCTGATCTTCGCCTACACCACCTACACCTCCGTGGCCGCGGTCTGCGTCCTCAAGATGGCCGCCCGCGGCGGCTGGGCTGACCAAGTCGGCATGGCCCACCCCCTAGCCCGGCTCGTCATGATCGCCGTCATCTCCGCAGTCGCCATCGGTGCCTTCTGGTGGCTCAAACGCGAAATCCGCGACGACAGCCGCCACGAGGCCACCCACCTAGTAAGCGAAATCGCCCGCGCCGCCTACGAAGGCTACCGATACGGACAGCTGCGCGGTCACCGCAAAACCACGCAGCCGCAATCATCCAGCCTAAAACAAGACCC
>NZ_JCALCG010000027.1:0-9028 GCF_059812225.1 Mycobacterium sp. NGS66
CATACTCACCCGTTGACATACATGTCGACAACTTGTTGGCAGCGGCTGCGCCCTAATCGCCTTCCTTTGTATTCGAGTTGAGCTCCCTTCGCTGCGCACCAGCTAAGGAAGTGCATGAGACGCTTTTCGAGCACCATTTCGGTGTTGGAGTCAGGCGTTTCGTTGTTGTCCATTGATCCAATCCCTACCTGTTCTAGATCGATTCGATGTCTGTGGCGGGTTCGGTGTCTCCGAATCCGATGCGCTCAAGAAGCTGATCGATCTCCCGGCATTGCCTGTCGAGCGCCGCCCTCGCCTGCCTCAGGTCTTCCACGAACTGGGCCAGTCCGGCGTTGTCGCCCATAAGCTTTGGTCCGACGCCGTCAACCACCTTCCGCAGCCTCTTCGAAAGTTGCTCGGAAGTCTCGACGAACGACTCCACGGCTTGATTGACCTTGATATCCGGTGTGCTGTCGGTGGCGGACTTACTGCCCGAGCCCGAGTTGCTCCCACCGGTTCCCGGTTCCTTCGGCTTCTTGGCCTTCTCCAGGTACTTCGACCACTTCTCTCGCGTGTGCTCGTCGTCTTCTTCCATGTCGTCTAAGTCTTCGTCTCCTGGCGACAAGTCACGCGCATGTTGGCAAAGGCCTTCATCGGCGGCCAGTTCCCACGCATTGAAGTAGTTCGCAATATGCTGCTTGCTGACACCGGCCCGAGTTGCGAACTCGGCTCCCGAGACCTTCTCCGGTTTCGACGAGTTGTGTTCCTGCTCGACTTCGTCCACATGTGGACGAGGTTTGCCCTGGCCTTTATGCGGCTCAACGTTGCGCGCAACTATCAGACCCAGTCGCCAGCCACCCTGCTTGAAATGCTGCCCGAACTCGCGGGCGTCTTCCTGTATTGACATGTTGCTCAACTCTTTCCGTATGGACTTACAAGTGAGTGAGCGCTCATCGCCACAGTAGCGTGCGATGTAGCTGTGTTCCACAAGAAAATGGCCTAGACCTGCAGATATCGTCTGGACAGCCGCTGAATCAGTTTGCTAGCAAAGTGTATTTGCTGGTCTGGGTAAGAAATATCGCGTTGACCTGCGGAAATAGATTAGAACGTGTTCTAAAAGGGCCTCATATGCAGAAGCGCGAATGTTAGCCAGCTCCGGTGATATGACTTACATCACACCGATTCGGCCTCACGGTTTGCGAGCCATTGGATCGGCGGTCCAGGGGTAGCAGCCATGGCGGGTATCAGCGCCGCGTCCACTGCGTGTCCACACCTGGACGACAACTCGCGGAGGTGGGCAAACTGGTACTACAGCGGCTAAAGCATCGCTCACGGCGTTTCTGCCCAGCTAGGAATATGTGTTTGGCGGTCCTGAAGGATCGCGGCGGGGCAATGCAGCAACCCTATTGAGACAGGGGAGTCCGACTTAAAATCCGCCCAGTGTCGGTTCGAGTCCGACTGGGGGCACTCGATTTGCGCAGCTCAAGGTGCAATCTATGACTCCGGCAGCGCACGGAGTACCGATTCCGTCCGCAGTGGCCGCCCCGGCGGCGTCGAAGGCGTCCGCGATCCGGCCCAGGTCGTCAGGGAATAGGTGGCCGGAGCGGTCCAGCGTAAGTATTGCCGTCCCCATGCCGAGAGGTTGTCCCGGTCTTCGTAGGAACTTGCGGTGGGCCCACCTGGGTAACCCCTGGGCCAACTGGGGCAGCCAGACGAGCACGCGCCGCCCTAATTCGTAACTTCGGCCTAATGGATGAGTGCGATCACTGAGACGGTGTTGTCATGGTTGGTGGTGTAGATCCTTCGGGTGTTGACGTCGGCGGCGATGCCCCAGGGATCTTTGCCGAGTTTGATGCTGCCGGTGACATTGTGTTTGGTGAGGTCGATGACGGAGACGGTGTTGTCGGCTTCGTTGGCGACGTAGGCAGTGTGGGTGCTCGGGTCAGTGATGACACCATACGGGTGTTTGCCGACCGGGATGGTAGCGGTCACAGCGTGGTTGGTCAGGTCGATGACGGATACCGTTCCGTCGGCCTCGTTGGTGGTGTAGGCGGTGTGCGTAGCGGGATCGACTGCCACACCTCGCGGGTCGTTACCGACGGTCACGGTCGCGGTGACGGTGCGGTTAACGGTGTCGATGACGGCTAGAGTGTTATCGCCGTTGGCGGTAAAAGCGGTGTGGGTGTCGGGGTCGATGGCGAGGCCGAATGGGTTTTTGCCGACAGTGATGGATGCGGTGACAGTGCGTGCGGTCAGGTCGATTACCGACACGTTGTTGTCCCACATGTTGGTGACGTAGGCGGTGTGGGTGACGGGGTCGATGGCCACTCCCCATGGCTGGCTGCCGACCGGGACGGTGGCCAGGACCCGTCGATTGGCGAGGTCGATGACCGACACCGTGTCGTCGCGGTGGTTGGCCGTGCAGCCAACACCGGCCGCAGGGTCAACCGCTATACCCTCTGGACCCTTGCCGACGGGAATGGTCGCCGTCACGGCCCGCGTGGCGGTATCGATGACCGACACTGTGCTGTCGCTGAAATTGGCCGTGTAAGCCAGGTGAGTAGTCGGGTCGACCGCGATTCCTTCCGGGTGTCTGCCGACGGGAATGGCGTCAATAACGGTGCCCGGCACAACGAATGACGTCATGGTCCTTGTGTTGGGACTGGGCATCCCTGAAGTCGGGGATGTGTCGCGGTGGATGGCCCCCACAGTGATTGCTGCCGCTGCGGCCATGAAGAGAACGGCAGCCCCCGCGAACAGGGCGACTTTTCGGCGGCGCTTGGTGAGCGGGCCGCCGGGAGGTGTGTGGTCATTGGTCTGCGGTATAGCGGCCAATGCTTTCCTTGCCGCGCCGGCCAGCTCGCCCGCGCTCGAGTACCGGGCGTCACGATTTTTGGCCATGCCGGTGGCAACCACCTCATCCATAGCGGACGGGATATCCGGGCGTTGTCGGCTGGGACGGGGGATGGGTGCTGTCAAGTGGGCGGCGATCAGCGCGGCCATGTCACCAGTTGGGTAGGGCGGGCTACCGGTCAGGCATTCGTAGAGCACGCAGGCCAGCGCGTAAATGTCGGTGCGGTGGTCGATTTCTTCGTTGGCGAGCCGTTCGGGAGCCATGTAGGCGAAGGTTCCGACCGTATTGCCCGCGGTGGTGAGTCTGGCGTCGGTGGCCGCGTTGGCCAACCCGAAGTCCACCAGGCAGGCGAAATCCCCGCCAGCGAGGAGGATGTTGGCAGGTTTGACGTCGCGGTGCACGATTTGTTCGGCGTGGGCTGCATCCAGTGCCGCGCCGATCTGGCCGATGATCCCTACCGCGCGTTCGGGGTCCAGCGGTCCGCTCTCGTCGAGTACCACGCGCAGGTCGGGGCCGCGAATTAATCGCATGTCGATGTAGAGCTGCCCGTCGATCTCGCCGTAATCGTGGATCGGTACCACATGCGGGTCGTGCAGCCGGCCCGCGGTGGAGGCCTCCCGAAACAGCCGCGTGCGGAACACAGGGTTCACCGAGAACGACGGCGGAAGCAGCTTGAGGGCAATTGTCCGGTTCTTGGTGGTGTCGTACGCCTCGTACACCTCGCCGAATCCACCCCGCCCGACCAACTTATTCAACAGGTAGGGGCCGAACCGCGACGGTTTGCGCCACTCCGCAGTCGTATCGCCGTTCGGCGGCTCTTCGACCACCAGTACCTCCTTGCCCGTCCCGGAATAGACCGATTGTTTAGCCGATTGCCGTATTTCGCACGCTCGGTCGATTGCGCTGATTCTCAAGGATGTCTTCTTACCAACGAGATGGCTCAGCGCTGCGATACTCGCGTCGCCCGATCGGCTGCGTCAACGCCGTTACCTGCGTATCGTCGGCCCACGCGGATCAAGCGGGCTTGCGGGCCTCGATCAGCACTCGCGAGGTGGAGGTGACGAACGGCCCGTATGTCTGGATCTGGTTGTGCAGCCGCAGCAGCGTGTCGCGATACTGGGCGACGGTGAAGCCGGGGATCGCCCAAATGACTTTGCGCAGAAAGTAAATCACCGCGCCGACGTCGAAGAATTCGACGCGCAGCCGTTCCAGGCGCAGATCGACCACGTCGAGTCCGACCTTAACGGCGTCGTGGTTGACGGTCTCGGGGCTCAACTGGCCATGTCCCAAAGCCTCGGGCTCGGGGCCCACAAAGTACTCGATCAGTTCTCGCATCGACGCCGGGCCAACATGTTGGGCGAAATAGGTGCCGCCCGGTTTGAGGACCCGGGCGATTTCATCCCACCACAGGTCCACCGGATGGCGACTGGTCACCAGCTCGAATGCCGCGTCGGCGAACGGTAGCGGAGGGTGGTCACACGCGACGACGACCACGCCGAGCGGATGCAGCAGTCGGGTGGCCAGCGCCAGGTTCGGCGGCCACGACTCGGTAGCCACAATCGCCGGCGGAAATGGGCCAGCCCCCGCTAGGACCTCGCCTCCGCCGGTCTGAATGTCCAAGGCCGACGTCACCTCTGCCAGGCGGGTGCGCAGCTGCCGCTGGTAGCCCCAGGAGGGACGTTGCTCGGTGGCCCGGCCGTCAAGCCAGGAGAAGTCCCAGCCCGCTACATCCACCGAGTCCGCCTCGGCGACCAATTCGTCAAACGTCGCTGTCACTCCCCCATCATGGCCACACCGGAGGCGCCGCCTCGACGGGGTACTGCCGGTAGCCGCTCGGACTCCACTACCAGTCCTACACGAACCGACTGCAGGGCAACGAAACTCGACGTTAGAGTCCCCGAAAACCCCACGGCACACGTTGCCAGTCCCTAGAAGCCCTAGAAAACATCCAACGAATTGGCAAATTGAAGCGACTTTTGTTCAAAAAGCCCGTGTCCGTCGGGGTTCTATCCCGGTTGCCCATGTTGGGATGTCGGTGGCGTAGCTGTGCTTGCTGCAGCACTGTAGAGCATTGATTACGGCCTTGAGCTTGATGGGCACTCGTCGGGGGTGATGGGACAAGACGCCTTGACCGGGTGTCCACCGATCGGGGTCAAGCCCCGGCCAACGCCTGCGTTATTGATGCTGGCAGTGCGTTAGGGTTCGGCTGACGAAGGTCGACGTATCGCACGAAGGGGGATATGGGTGGCTCCGTTGCTGGAGGTTAACGCGCAGAATGTGTTGGCCAGTGCGAACACCATTGCCGCGGCCAAAGCCGCTGTGGCCGCGATTCAGTCGCCGGATACGGGTGCGGCGGCGGGCGGGCTGGCTGGGTTTGAGACTGCGGGGGCGTTGGCGGGGGTCAAGGAGGCGGTGGCCGATTCGCTGGGTGTGGTTGGGGGGCGCTTTGAGGAGTTGGCCGGATTGATCCGTGGTGCGGTGAATGTCTTCCAGGTTGCTGATCAGGCGTTGCCTCCGCAGGCCCGCCAGGAGTTGTTCACCAAAGCGGTGGGCAAGTCGTTGATGGCGTTAGGTGATATGAACTCGGCGAGCTGACGCCGTAGAAATCTCGTTTACTCGACCACTTGGAGTGTGGGGTTGGCACGTCCGCATAAGACCACGGTGTATCACGCGAACGCGACCCCGTTGGGGGATTTGGCGGCCCCGACGCGGGAGGTGGGCCGCAAGATGCTGGCCGCCGCCGAGAACGTGCGTAATACGGTGCATGGGTTGGACTGGAAGGGCGATACCCAAAACGCCTGTGATGGGCGCGCCGATCGGGAGCTGGCCCAGGATCGTAAGGTCGCGGCGGGTTATGAGGCGCTGGCCCTGGCCTATGAGAACGGCGCCAAGACGATGCAGCCGATGATCGACACATTGCGTCTGCAGGGTCAGGGTTTCGAGCACGACCATTTCGACGTGTCCGAGGATTGGGTGGTCACCGACACGTTCGACTACAACGCCGGCAAGACCGTGTTGATGCTACTGGGATGGGACGAGAACGCCGCCCAAAGCGAGATGGACCGGCTGCAAAAGCAGCGTGGCGAGGAAGCGGCGACCGGAACGACGATGTTGCAGCGGCTTGCCGATGAGCTGGGTGCGGCTGACACCGACACCAAGAATGCGATCAACACCGCGAAGAACGAGATCGGCGCGGCGGCCCCGCTGGCGGCGGGCTTGGTGGGCGGGCAGCAGGCCCGCGATGACGCCAAAGCCCTGTTGGACGGCACGGCGACCCCCCAGCAGGTGGCGCGGGCAAAGGCCGCGTTGACGACCTGGACACCGCAGGAGTTGGCGGCCTTGGCCAACGGCAAGCCCGCCGACATGCCCCAGGGGCAATACGATTATTTGACCTCGTTGATGCACGCGATGGACGGCAAATCGACAGCCGACATCGATGCCGCGTTGGGCAAATACGGCCTGCAAGGCGCGATGGGCGATGGACTGCGGATGATGGGAAACCCCAACATCCAGACCGCGCTCGGTATGCACGGAGGACTGGACACGCTGCCGGCCAAGGTGCGCGGGCTGCTCACCGATAATCCCGTGAAGCCCGAGGCAGGAGGAATCCTCGATTTCCCGAAGCGTCAGTTCGATGCGCTCAACAACATGCTCGGGAACGGCAATAAGGGTTTGGGGTTGGGTTCGGATGTGGACCGAGCATTGCTGAATCAAGCATCACGAATCACCGCGGCTGAGAACAAGTCGAAGTTTAACGAACTGATCGACCCTGACGCCGTGGCGCACGGGGACAAACGCATCTTTTCCTCCAAGGCCGAGATCAGTAGCACCGTGAGCGCGATGATGTCAAATGCGTCGATCGATCATCGCGCCGTTGCTGATTTCCTGCAGGGTGGGGTCGACATGGATCGCGTTAATGGTGGTCATTTCGACAACAATGAAGCCTTCAAGGCGTTGGCTACTGCGCAATTCGGGCCGCAGGATCACGGCTGGAGAAACATGCTGGACTGGATCGGCCCGAACGCGCACACACCCGGTTTTGAGGGACATGAGGCCGCGGTGGCCGCCGACTCGTTAGCGAACCTGACCGCAAAGAATCATGATCTGCTGGGCGGGAAAATCCCGATCTTCGATTATGGCGATCACCAAAGTGGCCGGTTTGAAAGCCTGGGGCAACGCGATCCCGAACTGGCCCAAGCGCTGACCCGTAACCTGACGCCCTATCTCGGGAACCTCGGTGGCGTCGAAGTGCCCGGGATCGACGGCACCGGCATCCACCGCTTCACCGATTCCTCCCAGTTGAAGAACCTGTTTGAAGTGCTCTCCTCGGACCCGGCGTCGGCGGCGGCGCTTCAAGGGGCGGCGGCCTCGTGGGATCATTACTATGCGGAGCGCTACGGGGAAACCGGCAACGCTTATTATGCGCGCGCGGCTGGGCAATTGGAAAGCGCATTGCATGGCGGTTACGAGGCGGAAATGGAGGACCTGAAACGCAACCACGACACCGCCCGCATCCTGGACTTCGATAAACAGAACTCCGACTGGAACACCAAGAAATTCCTGATCAACCAGGTATTCGACAAACTACCGATTGACAAACTGCCCGGCGGCGATGCCTTATCCTTCCTCGGCAAGCTTGTCCTCGAGGAGGGCTTGAAACTGGGAGATCCCACCCCACTGACACCGGCGAGCGACCCCAAAGACCTCGTTACGGCGGCCGTCGCCGACAGCAAGCACGCATTTGCGGTCCTCACCGATGGTGTCTACCACGACTACAGCATCGTCGAAGGGTATGAAACTCGGGATCATTCCCTTGTCGGCGCATTTCAGAACGTGCAAACCCCGAAAGGATCCGTTAATTTCTTTATTCCCGATGGCAACAACGGCTGGAAACTCGACTGGAACGCCGTCAGAGATAATGGGCCGCAGTTTATGGAGACTTATGGGAGGTTGATCGACAGTGGTCAATTGAAGGTAGGCAGCTGGACCGACGCTTATAACTCCGGTCTCAGGGACCCCGTGATCAACTTCGTAGGATTGCCCGATCCGGGAAACGTGACGAAACCTCCCACGGGGCGATGACATGTCTGTGCAGTCGGTGACCCGTGTCGGCGCTCGGATGGTCGCTTGGTGTGTGGTGAGCTGTGTAGTAATCGTGATGGCCGGGTGTTCGCCGTCGAAAACCCCCGCTAGTCCCACCGTGTCGACCACCACGGTAAAGGCGGCGACGGGCTATCAGGTGCCGCGCAATGTCTTGTTTTCCGAGCACTGGGTGGCCACCCCGGCGGTGGATTTGATGAGCCCCGAAGGCACCTACCTCCGGGCTTACACTGAAGCCGACCATGTAGCAGACTTCAACTTTGGCCGGGCGGACGGGTCGTATCCGGGGTTCGCCACAGCCGCCCAGGATCACCATTACCGGGCGGGTTGGGGGCAGTCGGCCGAGGGTTTCTTCACGAACTGGGTGCACGACTTGTCTCTTGCATCCGATGGCTCGGCCACAGCTGTGGTCTGTTACGCCGGGAATGTAGCGGTCAGTGGTTCGTTTCCGGACAACTACAGCTTCTTTAAGCGAACAGTCACCTTTCAACGTGTCGGGGTTTCTCCGCCGGCCAATCAGAAAGGGCCCGCGCGTGCCCCATTGGTGTCGGTGTTCGGCGACTGGTACACCAGCAAGTTCGAGCTGGGCGGCCCGGGCATGGATCCCGATTGCGCGACCAACCCGCCGCCAATCGACAAAAGTCCGGTGTCCACGCCGGGCTGGCCCGATCATCCTGGGGTGTAGTTGTGGCCATTTTTTCTCATCTGCCGCCGGAAGTGGTTTCCGCGTTGCGCACAGGCGAAATTCCAGCTCACTTGATGGAGCCCAACGGCGAAGCCGGTAGTGAGCCGAAAGCCGAGGACTCGCACGACGCTGAGCGGTTCCGCGGCAAATATCACGCCATGGTCGAAGAGGCGATCGCCGACTGGCTCGATGAGCATCCTGAGTGCGGCAAAAGCATTCCGGCCGCTGAACGGGTGCGGATCGAGCAATACTGTGAACGCCAAATCCAGCATCAGTGGCGCATTTTCGTGCGCAAGCGGGATGGACTCGACGATCACGACGACGAATGGCGCGCCCCCTGGTGAGTCAGTAAGGTGCCACGATCTACGCGGGTAGGGTCCGCAACTGTTTTTCTGTCGGATGAGGGTGTC
>NZ_JCALCG010000028.1:0-7380 GCF_059812225.1 Mycobacterium sp. NGS66
TGGGCGCCGCGATCGCCGGATCTGTCGGGATGACACAACCGGGTTGCCGTCCTCGTATCGTCATTCCCGGGTACATGGAAAGGTTTATCGGGCGTGCGAGTTCTATAGACGTTGTCGAGGACGACGATTACGACGTGGAGGTTTCCGTTAGCGTTGCGCAGCCGCAGCGGGGAGGCGCGGTGGTGTCACAGGCTGACGTGGCGGTGATGGCGACGGTGCAGTCGCGCTGCCTGCCGGCCCGCGACTGGGGGGTGGACTGGTCCCGAAATGTCGTCGTCTGGGTGCGGCTGCACGACGATGGTGAGTACATTTTCACACCCGGCTTCGACCACGCGGTACCGGTAACCGCAAAGGGTCTTCGTGACCGCATCGATGGGCTGATCGCCGACGATGTCGCGGTGTTGCGAAGACGTCGAGCCGTCGTCTAAAGAACAGAGTCGTAAGGGTACGCCAGAACTGGGTCCCCCTAATGCGCGGGAGCGGTTACCTGCCAGACGATTTCGCCACCTGCCAGTTCAAGGGAGAGTCGCACGGCGAATTGCCTTGTGCGGCCGGGCGCTCTCAGACTGCTACCCGTTTCGATGTCAGCCGCGAACACGGCGTATGCCTGATGCTCCGACAAGGGTCGTGCAAAGGACCAGCACGGCAGTGGTGGCGGCTTCGGCGACCAATACGCCAGTGTTTAGAAAGGCCCGATCGGGGGTCACGCCTTCGCCCATCCACTGCTTGAGATCGATCACCAGGAGCCCCGGATGGACCAGGCACGCGATGACTTCGGCGAACGCGATGAGCGCGAACGCCGGTGCAAGGAGCCCGAGCCAGCGCAGTCGGGTCGCGGCAGTGAGCGTGACAGCAGCCGCGACCGAGGCAAGCAACACAATCCACGCCGGCACCGTGTTAATTGCCTGACCGAGCAGCGGGCCGATTCTGCCGAGGTAGCCTTCGTCGCCTTGGTCGCCGATGTACATGCCGAAGCCATTCCAATGCGATGGGATGTCCCACAGGTTTACCCATGGCAGAAGCGTAAGCCCGGCTGATGCGATGGCCGCAATGACCGCGACGACGAAGATTACTTTTCTTCGCTCTTCACGGCCCCACGAACTGATCATCGGATACCGCCGCGCCGTATCTTCACCGCCGCCGAACGAACTCATTCGGAATCCTTCGCGTGAGCTCCGACACGGTTCAGCCAACGCAGGGACCGATGGTGACCAACAGTCCAGGAAAAAATCAAGGCCATCGGACGTGTCGCAACCGAATCGAAAAGTATTGCGCCGGTCTTCACTATGTTCCCTCGCATCTCTCACATTTGGTTGGCTTTGATCCATTCGGGAAACTGCGGTTTGACCGGCTCACGCGGCATCTGAAAATTGGGGTTATCGGGCGGCGGATTGAGGAAATTTTGCCCCGGTGGCCGCCAAAGGTAGGGGAGTTGGGATTGCCACCAGTCCCCGCAGCTGACCGGAATCCCTCCAGGGTCGACCGAGGTCAGCTTGGTGATGTGCCAGTTTCCGAAGACGTTCCAGGTGGGCGGCATTTCCGCGCGGGGATCGGGCCGATCAGGGTGGTCGTCGATGAGACTCGTGGGTACTGTGTCCGAAGCTGGACCCGACAGTTCAATACGGCGGACATTTTGCACCAAGTACGCGTTCAGTCCGGTGGTATTCTCGGGTGCTGCCAGCGTATAGCCACACACGACCGCCCCGATATTGCTGTGGTCGGGAGAAATGGTTACCTCGGCTATGCGGTAGTACTGCGTCCGTGGCGATCGGCCAACCTCGGCAATGCCGGGGCTGGATTGCTTGGTATTAAATACATAGTCCTCGTCGCCAGAAGGGCCGCCGATCGCGTTCAGGTATCCAGGGAAGGTTTGGTCTGGGCCAAAATCATTTGTCAGTTCCAAGGCTTCGCGCGTGGCGCGGATAAGTTCGGCTGGACGCGAAAACAGGTCGAACGCGCCGTCGGCGGACCAGACGAAGCTAAAATGCGGATGTAATTGCTCGACGGTGGTCGTCGTTGGCGCCGCGTGCGGGTCGCGGGCCGGCTTGTCTGAGCAGCCAGCCGCCGCGGCCACGGCCACAATCAGCACACCCAGCAGCCGCCCACCCATTGGTGTCACTTATTTCTTGGGAAGCACGACGCGAGTCACGTCTGCGTAGCCCTGGCTGAAGGATTCCCACGCATCAGGACTCAACGAATTCAGCAGAACTTTGTAGGCGTTCTCAATATCGGTATCTTGCATACCGCGTAACCCTGCGTTAGTCAGTGCTTGGTCGTAGCCGAGCACATTCCCATCAGCGTCGAACGCCCACGAATACTTGCCGCGCAGCTCGGGGCTGAACGTCCCGGGCGGCACCTGTACAAGAGTTTCGTTGTAAAGCCGTTCCCAATTGGGTGCGGGGATCTGACCCACCGTCACGTTCTTATCGGGCTCCTTACCCACGAAATCATTCTTAAGCCCATCTTTGATCTGATCCCCGAACAGTTCGTCGGCGTATCCGAAGGCTTTGCCGAATGGCCCCGCCTTCTTCACCTCCCCCTCTGCCACGCCGGCAAGCCTTTGCCAGGTGTCCCAGGCGTCCTTCTTGTGTTGCCACACGTCGTGCAGATTGGCCTGGTGATTGGTGGCATCGGTTTGCAGAGCCGTCATCAATCCCTGGTCCACGGCGCCCTGGATGGTGCCCGAGGCGATC
Source organism: Mycobacterium sp. NGS66 (assembly GCF_059812225.1). Taxonomy (NCBI): domain Bacteria; kingdom Bacillati; phylum Actinomycetota; class Actinomycetes; order Mycobacteriales; family Mycobacteriaceae; genus Mycobacterium; species Mycobacterium sp. NGS66. The sequence goes on from NZ_JCALCG010000028.1 coordinate 2,694, forward strand.
AAATGTGAACCGGCGTTCGGCGCATGGGGGTCATGGGCAAATATGCCTTCCTGACTGCTCATGGCGGCAAACGCGGCGGCGTTGAAGATCTCTCCCGCTCCCGGGTGAGTCGGGTTCTTCGTCAGATCCGAATCGAAAATCGACATGATGTTCGATAGACCGCCATGCCGGTTATCGGTGTTGGCCCAGTTCTGCTCTCCCAAGCCCACGTCGAAGCCGGCGGTCAGCCGATCGGGCGCCGCGCTGGCGCCGGCCAAGTCCGGTATGTAGGGGGCCATACTGGTGGCGACCTGGCGCATCAGCTCCGGGTTGAGCTGTCCGACGCTTTGGTGGTTGGTTCCGGGTACGTCGAACATCAAATTCCGGGCAGCGTCGCTGCTCATCGCGTGAGCGACGGCTTGCATGATCTCACCGTCGCGCGCTGCCATCGCATAGCCCGCGTGTGATTCGCCAGGACGTACAAACTGCTCATCGCCGTTGAACCTGAACAGCGACTTGGCCGCCTCACCCCCGTCCGCCCAGGAGCGGTGCGTCAACAAGTCGGTGACGAAATCCTGACCATGGGACGGGTTAACCACCGCGTCATGCAAAGCGATCTTGTCCGGCGCCACAGCCCTGAAAATGTCTTCGGTCACCCTAAGCGAGCCGTGAGGGTCGGAAGTCAACCAAGGGTTGCCCTCGTTGTCGATGCTCAAGAATCCATTACGATCCTGCTCACTGTGAACCTGGGCGTGCAGGTACTGGCGCCCGACATCCATTAGCCGCTGATCCAGCGCTGAGCCGGCTTTATACCGGTCATCGGACATCCCGGCGACCCGCGCGATCGACTGGTTGTCTTTGACCCCGCGGAGCATCGTGCTGTTCATCCCAATCGATTTGGTGACCACCAAATCCCCGCGGCTCAACGACTCCCGATACCGGTCGGGCAGCAAGGCGAAGCCCCCGTGGGTGGGAATGTCCTTATCGCCCGCCACGCTGGCGGTTACCCGGTCGGTGGAGACCAGTTGCAACGCGTTGGCGACATGCTGGCGTGCCTCAGCGGGCAGCGCATTAAGAATTGCCTCGATCTCCTGGGGTGTCTTTCCGTCCAGTGAGCGAGCCAACCCGTTCAGGTAGGCCAGCTGCGAGGCAGGGATGTTCACCTGGTCGCCTGCGCGCAGCGCTTCCAGTTGCGCGTCGGTCAATGATCCCGCCGCGGCCAACCGCTTCAGCTGCTCGGGTGTCAGATGTGACGGGTCTTTGAGCAGTTGGGTGGCGTCGGCGCGGGCTTGCGCACCGCCTAAGGCGGTCGGAGCGGTGAACGCGGCCCGCAAATCATCCCGGGTGGCGCTGAGGGCGTTCCTGACCGCGTTGTCGGCGGCTTCGGTGTCGTTGGCGGCGGACTTGATTCTGTCGGCAAGCCCGCGCATCGCCTTCTCGTCGTCCTCGGTGGATTTGCCGGGTTTGTAGACGCTCAGGTCCTCGCGAACCAGATAACCCGCGCTGGTCGCCTCGGCGATCGCGTTTCGCGCCCGCTGCAGCGGCTCATTGATGCTGTGGAATCCGTTGGTGGCGATGGCGGCGGCCCGGTCGAGATGACCGACCACCTGATGGGCGGCACGTTGATCGGCTTCGGCGCGATGCAGGGTGGCGTCGGCCGCCGCCCCCTGCCAATGTCCGCCGTTAACCGCAGCGACCGCCGATTTGTACCGGCTAAACAGGTCATCGACTTTGGAGCCCAGTGCGGTCCAGGCGTTGCCGATCTCGGTCAAAACCGAGGGGTCCCACGTCATGATCTGGGACAGCGTGAGAGTCACGAAGGTACCGCCGGCACGTTCCAGTCGCCGGTGGCGTTGGTGTAGGTCGTCATCGCGGTGGTCAAGCTGACCTTCGTTTCATCGGCGTTGCGGTACTGGTTGGCCACATCCACCATGAGGTCGCCGGTTTCACGTAACCGCTCCCGCACTGCAGGCACCAAATCGGTATCCACCAGATCATGGCTGATACTCATGGCCTCGGTGACCGAAGTCGGCACGTCTGAACCCCCGCTTAGCAAACCGCGCTGCGCGGCCATCGCTAACGTCAGCGGATTGGCTGAGGACTTCGCCGTGTTCATGCCGCCGGCCTCATCGGCCAAGCCATGCAACTTCTGCGCCAGAGCAGCCAAGCGATCCATCTCCACACTGAAGATCGTCACGGCATTCCCCCCAAGTGAGCCGGTGTCACGCCGACCAGAATCCTAACGACCGTGGTGGCTCCAATTCCTCGCACACTCGAGACCAGCGCCTCCCGTACACCGCGCAGCGATGGGGCAAGCGGGGTGAAACCGGCCGTCGGGCAACCGCCGCCAAGATGGTCAATTTCGGGAACCGCGCGGACGACCACGGCGGCGCGGCTGTACCTGGTAGCCGCCACGTTGAGCCAGCCCACGCAAGCGGTGCAGCGCGAACTCACGGGCCCGACCTGATTCGGGGATCACCACTCCTGCCCACAGCCCTTGGGCGCCCGGCATCTGGTACGCCTCACGAGCGCAGAGCCAGCGTCGCGGACACGCGATACACAAGGCCTTGGCCTGTTCGTCGGGATTTGTAGCCGTCCATCGCTCAGGCTCGTTGATGCAGACCGGAAGGTACTCGTCCAGCTGTGTGAACGGCATTGCCGCCGCGGCCATGGCTCCCCTTCACTTTGGTTGGTGTCTACGGACGTTTGCGGCGCCATATTGGAAAGCCGGCGTCGCCGCGATGATCAACCGCACGGCAGCTGAACTCTCCGGTATCGAAGAATGCCCGCTTCGGCCTTATCGCGCGACCGCTCACCGGGATCGTTTGGTGCTCGATCAGTCTCGATGGGTCTCGTTGAGTCTCGTTTCCTGGGTAGGATCGCGGACGTGGCGATTGCCTTGAAGCTGCTGTTGGAGGAGCGGCATTTGCATGCCTACAGCGAGTTTGTGGCCGAATACAACAGGCGGGCAAGGGAATTAGGTGTGCCGCGGCAAGCCGCGCCGCCGACGAAAGCCCAATATTACCGGTGGCTCGGAGGCGAAATTCAGAATTTGCCGCGCGGCTACCATTGCGCTGTGTTGGAGCGGATGTTCCCGGGCTGGAGCGCAAAGGAACTTTTCCAGTCTCAGCACGTACCGGCTGTCGACGATGTGCTAGCCGGAGTGCGACCCGCTGTCGACGCTTCCGACCTGACCGGCTTGTGGGTGACGTCCTATGTCGTCGACGGAATGCATCATGCCGACCTGTCAGTGCTGACCACCACGAAAGATGGGGTAGCAGCAAGGAATTACCCTCCGAGCCCTCGACTGGAAGGCCAGGCCTGCGGCTATGCCAACGACATCGAAGCCGGCATCTTCGGCCGGCACGTGATCGGCAGGTGGCGCAACGTGAATGACCGTTACTTCTACGGTTCGATTCATCTCGCGGTGCTACCCGGTGAGTTGACGATGGACGGCTTCTACACAGCGGTACAGAGTGACACTGCGGTGGCTTCAGAACCATGGAAGTGGGCGCGAGTGGATTCCGGATCGGCCGCTGGGGTGGAACTGACCACGCTAACGGTGAAAGAACCCCGCGTGATTTACGAATTACTTTGTGAGCGCACCCGTTTCGATCATGCAGTCGCCTTGGCGGACGTCACGGAGCCGGCGTGAGCTCGGCTGTGGACCGCATGCATGTGCGCGCGACCGTCGACATCTATCTGCGTGCGTGGATGACCCAGGATCCCGACCTCATCGTCACAATATTTTCACCGACCGCGACCTACCATGAACGGGTTTTGGACGAGCCGATCCGCAATATCGGTGGTATTAGGCAGTATTGGGAAACCAAAGTGGTCAAGGAGCAGGCCAACATCGACGCCAGGCTGCTCAATCTTTACCTGGATGGGACGACCGCGATAGCCGAGTGGGAAGCCCGGTTCGACGATCTCGTCAAAGGGCACCGCAAGGTGATGCGCGAGGTCGCCATCCTGGAATTCGAGGGCGATCGAATCGTAAGTTTGCGTGAATATTGGGCGTCTTCTCCGGTGCTGTGAGTGCCCAACCCGGTTCGCGGCCTCCTTGCTTGCTGCTGAATTCACTTGGGGAGGTTGTCGCATTGCGGCGCAAGCGTTAGGCAACCGAGGGCTGCCACGGTGTCGCTGGCGATTAGCACGGACGCTAATGTCAAGGTCGTGCAGAAGCTCAGGAGACGCGACAGCGGCGATGACTCGTGGTCGCCACGAGAAGTTGGTCGGCGACGACTTGGCCGGCGTCACGGATGCATTGGAGCAAAGCGATCGAAAGTGCTGGGGTATAACTGCGGTATCCGGCATCCGAGCACGAGGAAGCGGACGTTATATCCGCGCTAGTAACACTAGGGGCGGTAGCTCAGTTGGTTAGAGCCGCGGACTCATAATCCGTTGGTCGCGGGTTCGAGCCCCGCCCGCCCCACCTAAGTGCTGTATTGCCTCGGCTGATGCTTGACATTTCGGTTTCGGTTGATGCCTGACAGTGTTTCGGCTGATTCTTTACAGCTGTTTCGGTTGATCCTTGACACTCCCTTGAAGTACCCCAGGTTTAGTTCCTATTCGGTTGCGAGGGCCGGGGTTGGCTGGCTCGCGGGGTGTGAGGCACCGGTCAAGATCATCGACAACCCGCGCGCGGTTTACAGCCACGCACCGGGGTATGAGATGGCCCACACTGCAATCCAGGCGAGATTAACGC
>NZ_JCALCG010000029.1:0-6844 GCF_059812225.1 Mycobacterium sp. NGS66
TGGCAGCCGGCGTTTGCTGTGGTCATGTCCTCTCCCTGGTGTCGGTTGTGGCGAATGACGAGCGTCACTCACCTCACCGAATACTTATAGCCGACCCTTCTACCTGCAGAGATGCAGCGAGTAGGGCTATGGCCTTCTGTATCGCTTGTGCGGGCTCTCTAGCTCCCGAAGCGGCGGCAACGCTCCACTGGCACGATTTGCCTGGTTCGCGATTTGTATTGCCGCCAGGCCGGTGATGTGCACTTCCTGGCGTGCTGGCTTGCCCTCCGAATACGACTGCTGGTCGGCAACTGGCGAATCGGCATTAGCGCTCCGACTGCCGTCCCGGCATGTCCGCGGGCGCAGTGTGTCCGGTTCGGGTGTTGGTTGGGTGTGCAGGGTCGGTGGTTGGGTTGGATCGGAAAGGTCACGCTGAGCAGAAGATTCGGTGCTATTGCCGCCTGGGCCGTAATGATCACTAGCGCGACTAGCGTCTAGTGATTCAGCGAGCCTGCTTGCAGGTGAGCTTTCTTCAGGTTTACCGCCGATGGCGTCGAATACTTGCTCGTATGGCTTGGCTTCGCCTTGGGACAGTACAACTTCGGACGGCGCTTTCAGGCCGCCACGGTCAAGCGCATCCTTGATCGCCGCGAGCTTGACGGCCTCACTTTCGGCCGTGAGGGCAATCCCAAGCAGTTGCTTGGCCATTAGGTCAGCGGCGTTCTCTAGCCGAGCTCTAGCATTGGCTTTCACCTGCTTTGCCGCTCCGCCGTGGAACCGACAGACGGTGCTTCCCTTGATCGCCGCGTTCTTACACGGTTCGCCGGTCCGGCTGCTGTGTGCTCTGCAGCGGCGCTCCGGCAATGGTCCGTGTGGCCAGTCTCGGCCATCCTCACGAGGCTGTGCCTTAAAGGATTTCGCGCCTTCATGGGTGCCCCCAGGCTCAATTCTGGCCGGAAGGTGATCCTCTTCTACGATTTCCGCGTCGATAATGCCGTCCTCGTGATTAGTCATGAGCTGCACTGCTTTCGGGAGTTCTGCGCTGAACCGCGCTGGATTGTTTGTCGTGAGAAGGTGCTGTGCTTGCTGCACGGTGGCGCAAGCTGCCGCCAATGCCGACAGACAGCACATGCGCTGACTTGGGATTTGCGGACCTTGCGGACCTTGCGGATTCTCGGCGGTAGGCGAAGACGCCCCTCTGCGGTGCTTCAATTCCCATGAGTTAGAACTCCACTTCCGTACTCGTGAGCATTGATGCGTGTGCGACTTGAAAACCGTTGGTGGCATTGGACGTTTGTTCCTCTGATTCGGGTTCCCTGACGTACCGAGACCAGGAATCCTCAAACGCCTTTAAGTAGTACCCTTTGGTGTTCGAGTCTTTGCTCCACCAGATGTTCGTGCTTTTAATCCCGTAGGGCTTGAGTAGTTGTGATAAATCCCGAGAGCCAAGGGGGCTTCCATCTCGGCGGTAACTCTTCCAGGGTGATTCATCAAAGCTCTCAAGCATTTTGAGGAGTTGTTGTGTCTTGAGTGCAGGCTTGTTGTTTTCTTCCATGAGGGTTTTACCTCTCTTGGAGAAGAAGATTCGGTGAAGGTCGGACAGCAACAGCACGCCGGTGCTGCCCCCGTCCCCCATGTCCCGCAAGTCCGCAAGTGCCGCAAGTGCCGCATTGTTGCAGGTCAGAGGCCAGTGTCCGCCCGCAAAGGATGCGCACGCCAGCAAGGCCTCCCAGCAATCCGCCATGCGGTCGGCGATTCCCTCCGGCATGTCCGGCCAGGCCACCACGTATTGGTTACCGTCCCACAACTCTTGTTTGACCTGCATGGCCCACTGTGCCAAGCGGGCACCAAGAGCCTTGGCCTTCGGTTCGTCCTCCCGGATGCGCCAAGGCTTGACCTGCTCGCCAGGGGCACGGCGCTTCATAGCCACCACGACGGCACGGCTCATGATGGTGTCCGGAAGATCATTCAGCCCAGCAAGACCCACGGCACCGTAGGCCGGAAAGTCGACAACCTCCACGTTGCTGCCGTGGACCACACACCTGGAAGACGTTCCGCTTCTACGGTGTCCCGCGTTGATCACGCCGCGAATATCTTCGTGTTCTCCGGCTGCTGGCCCAAAGATGGTGTCCACCTCGTCAACCAGCAGTGTGGGCCGGTTTTCGGGTTTGTCGCCGAGCTTTCGAATCAGCGCGGCTGCGCTCATGTTGAGAGCAATGAATCCGCGCAATACCAGGTGCTCGCTAACTTCCAGCGCGCGGGTCTTGCCGCTGCTGGGCTCCGGCGACTTGAAATAGATTCGCGGTGTGGAGTCCCACAACTCCATGAAATGCGTGTGGGCGATCCACAGCGTGTGCGCGCGGCGCATGTGGTCGCTGGGGTAGATCACGTAGCGGGATAAAAAGTCATCGATTTCGTCGAGCAGTTCTAGGCCGTTGATTGGCTTTCCATCGTCGGGGGCGACACTGGCATTCGGGTCCGGTAAAGTCATGTCATTTTCCTTCGCGAGGCCGCCCGTTGTCCGTCAAAGCAATTGGGCGGTCTCGTCTTTTATTGGCTCAGTCAGCCAGCCGGTCGCCGGCAAGCCACGCCTCAACGTCGTTGTGGGCGTAGTAGACACGACCGTTGACCTTGGTCATCTTCAGCGGCTTGCTGCCTTTGTAGGCAGCCGTGACGACTGAGTTCTCGGTGATATGCTTCAGGCCCCGCGCGTGTGCAATGGCGACTACTTCGGCGCGGTCATAGAACTGCTGTGTTGGCGCAGACATTCCTACTCTCCAATGACTTGCCGGTTGCGGCCGAATGCCGACAACCTCTGGCACACTTGAATTTAGCGGACCAACGCGCGCCAAGCAGCATCGTGACACCGGAATATAGTGCGATACAAGGCATTACGGAAGGTGCAATGTAAAAAGCGGTCAATAGAGCAGCTGCAATCGCCGAAACTTCGGCAGATTCCTGCACGAAAGCGCTGCCGGTTAGCGGCGGAATCGAGTAGGTGCCCATTGTGGCGTCTGTATTCACCCAACCGAGCGTTCCGTGCCCACGCCACCACTCCCACTGCCCAGCGCAACAGCGATCCCGAGGGGAAAGCCCACCCAGCGCGGAATCTAATTGTTAAGCCTTGTAGGCAATCCAACCAGGACCGCTGGTCCATTGCAGTTGCACGGACCCTGAAGAACGTGGGGAAAGCACGGTCAGTTTAGACGGGAGACCACAATCTCCAGGGTGGTACCGATCGCCTCGGCCACGTGACGGAGTTCGATCACATCCAGTCTCCGCTCGCCTGATTCGTATTTGCTGACGAATGACTGGGGGACATCGAGGCGCGCAGCGACTTCTACCTGAGTCAGCCCTGCTCCACGGCGCAATTCCTTCAGCAAGGCACACAGCTGTTGGTACTGCTCCGAGTAGAGCGACTTCTCCACCCGGCCAGCGCACCTTGCCACCCGTAATATCCCAATTTAGGATATGTGGAATGGGGGAACGGCTTCTTGGCTACGCGCTGGTCCTAACAGGCTTATTCGTTGCACTGGGGGCTTGCGCGAAGGCGCATCTCCTTTCCGTGGGTCCGGTGACCCGTGGCACTGTCCGCCTGGTTGTCGTTATTGGCATCCTGTTTGCACATGGTTCCAGCAACGCGCTGGCTTCGGCCGACCCCGTCGATGCCGGCAAGGTTGATTTCTTCTCGCGGTCGTACGGTGACATCGTTGTTTGCCGGGCTTGGGGTGTGATGGGTGGCGTCAACTACGCCAGCGTTAAGAAGACCGGGCAGAAGCTAATCGACACCTACGACTTCAACAAGAGTGAGGCCGTCGCGGTCATGTTCCGCTCGACGGAGCTGTGGTGCCCTGGTTACTCGGCCGCGCTGCAGAATTTCGCAAACACCATGGCTGGAGGCTAGAAGCTATACGGGACTCCACCGAAGCGATTGGGCTTTTGCAGCGCTCTGGCGTCGTTAGGTTCGACTTCACGCAAAATGTAGCCGTGCTCGTAGTAGTGGCCCGGTTTACGGTTCCAGCAATGTGGTGCCCGGTGGCCATCGCCGGAACCTATAGGGCACGTACAAAACCCTCTGCCGAACCGGTATGTGCAGTCGGCGTACTTTCGGACGTACTGCCTCCACAACCGTACTGGCAGTAGAGAACCGGAGTCCTTCCCGTTAAACTCAGACGCGCTACCGTGCCGTCCGTGGGTATGGTAGTCCTTGCAGAATTTGCACCAAAACTGTAGCTGTCTGCCGTTGCTGGTGCGCCATGCGTGAATGATCGGGTGGCGTTCAAGCGCTCGATTCAAGTCATCGGCCAACGCTTCCATTTGGCCGCGTTCGGTTGCCGTCCAGTCAACCTGGACCCCAGCGGCCTTGTTAGTCTCACTGATTCTCTGCCAAGTTTCATCAAGCTGAAACATATCGATTTTTTCTCCTATCCGATCCAATTGTTTTCGTGCTCGTGCATTGCTTGGTCGTCGCGGTCCTGCCGACGCTCGAATACAGGGTGCGGCTGTGATACATCGCGTTTCGGGCGTCCAGCTCCTACTGCGCCGCTTAGGTCTACGCGGTACCGCCTCGCACAGGAACACGGTGCTGTCAACGCAAACCTGGTGTCGGTTCCAATCCACTGGTGATGGTGCACCGCATTACAGAACGGGCACAGCACGTCATACCGCACAAAGCCGGGTTCACGATCCACACACAGCAACTGCGCTATAGGTAGTCCCGGCATCATAGAGCCTCTACCAAAGCGTCTAGCGCTTCTCGGCTCCAATGCGCTTTGCGGCCAAGGATCTTCGGGCGGGGAAGCTTGCCAGTGTAGTAGGCGTGGTACTTGACCGTTTCAACGGTGGCTGCTGTGAAACCCAGCGAGCTTAGGTACCTGACAGCCTCTTGTAGGTCGAGGTACTGCGCAAAGGACGCGGTTCGTGTCATGACTGTAATGCGCTTCCTGCATATATTTACGAAATGACCTGTTGGACATGGCCACTGGTGCCCATCATAGCCCACGCCGGCCCGCGTGTGACCGCCGAAGTCGGAGGCTGCGCGCTGGGTCACGGTGGGGTATAACGGGTTTCAGCGGGCGGCGGACTTGGCCGCGTAAGTTCCTGTTACGGCGCGAGTCGGCACCTAGCGCAGGCGCGGCTGAGATGCCTTTCAGTCCCGCCGCGCTTGCGAGCCTGGTGTTTCCAATCGACCAGGAAAGGCTCGCACAATGAGTGCTCTTGCGGCTTCTCGAATCAATCCGACTGACTTCCAGTCCCTTTTGCATCTACCGCCGTATGGCGCCGAAGGCGGCGGTTACCTCACGGAAGGGGACGCGCTGCCCCGAGTTACGCAGACCGTCGACGGCACGGACCTCAACTCGATATGGCTCGAGATGCAGACCGCGCTTGCTGAGTGGAACGCGCACCGCAGTGCCATCGTTGACCTGCTTTCGTACTGGCACACCTCGACTGCTGAAGCTGTAAGTCAAGGTGTCAACGAACAGAGCTTTGAAGAGGCATCGGAATTCGGGGAGCCCGAAGGCCTGCGTCCTCCGACTGAGCATGTGTTGCTTGGCTTTACGTTCCGCGACTTCGACCGGGCTGCCCGCTTCACCTGGAAAGCAATTAGGGACATGGATGCCCGGCAGGTTCGCGCCGTACATGACGGAGCAATGAACAGCGACAACCGCCTGGTGACCGGAACCATCCTGCAGCGCCTGTTCTCGCCGGAACCTGAAGAGAACGGCCAAGGAAACACCTGTTACGGGCTCTGGTCGGCGGATGGCATGATTCCGCCACCGTTTCTTGGCCGCACATTCGACGGCTCGCACACGCACTACCGCGTGACAGGTAGTGTCGATATCGATTCGGGCGACCTGCTTGAAGCGGTCAAGAATATCCGCGAACACGGCTACGGCCGGGTGGACTCCAACCAACAACTCATCGCGCTAGTCAATGAACGCGAAAGCGAAGTGATTCAAAGCTTTCGGGCCAACGTCGAGAACAACAACACCCAAGTATCAAAATACGATTTCCTGCCTGCCACCAACCAACCCAGCTTCATACTGCAGGGTGCAGGTGAGCTTGTCGGCAACCTGCCGCCCGGTGAGGTGTTCGGGTTGCCGACAGTCGGCAAATGGGGTCCGGTCTGGATTGTCGAAACCCAGTTCGTGCCAGCCGGATACTTCGCCGTTATCGCCTCCAGCGGGCCGCGTTCAACCACGAACCCAATTGGTGTTCGCGAACACACGAACACGCTTTATCGCGGTCTGCGCCAGATTCCTGGAAACAACTCCACCTACCCTCTAACGGAAAGTTTTTACACTCGCGCGTTTGGTGTCGGAACCCGCCACCGTAGCGCAGCTGCGGTATATCAACTCAAGGCCACCGGCAGCTATGACATTCCGGAGATACCCAAGTGACTCCGTCAGAATGGCTGAGTCGCAACCTATCTCAGGTTCTGGTGGCTGTTGCTCAGGCCGGTGCCGCCTTGGCCGGCTCTCAGAGCCCAACTGCTGGTACGAATCACTCTCAGGAAGGCTCGCAAGATGCCGGGACTGTCTGACTCCAACGCGCGGCACTCGCTGGACTGGGATGCTCTCGACGCTGAGTCTAGCGAGTTCTCCTGGGGCAACGGCCTCATGCCCAAGGGTCTGGAGAACGCGCCGCCGTCGTTGGGGGGTCGATACCATGGCCAGCAGGCCAGCCGGGACGATCCGCCCGCCAACAACGTGAAGGTATCAAACGATTACCGCATTTAAGCGGTAAAAGCTCGCGGCGCTGGCAGTCTTGTGCTCAAGCTACGTAGTAGCACAGCGGCGGGGAGCCAGTCGTACCTTACATCCGGCAGCCGCCGTCTGTGTCAACTACCGCCACAAGTGCATAC
>NZ_JCALCG010000003.1:0-444915 GCF_059812225.1 Mycobacterium sp. NGS66
ATCCCGCACAGCAATGTATTGATCATCGGCGCGGGGAGTGCTGGATCCGTTGTCGCCGAGCGGCTTTCCGCCGACCGCCGGTGCGACGTGACCGTGCTGGAGGCCGGACCGGGACTGGACGATCCCGGGTTGTTGGCTCAGGCCGCAAACGGGCTGCAGCTTCCGATCGGAGTCCGCAGCCCGCTGGTCCAGCGCTACCTGACCAAGCTCACCGATAGACCCGATCACCGGCTGCCCATCGTGCGCGGAGCGACGGTCGGCGGTTCCGGCGCGGTCAACGGCGGGTACTTTTGCCGTGCGCTGACCCGCGACTTCGACCGCACCGAGATTCCCGGCTGGGCGTGGTCCGACGTCCTCGAGCACTTCCGGGCTATCGAGACGGACCTCGATTTCGATACCCCCGCTCATGGCCGCTGCGGCCCCATCCGGGTTCGCCGAACCCGCGAGATGACTGGTGCCACTGAGGCTTTCGTAGCCGCCACTCAGCGCGCGGGGTTTCCGTGGATCACCGACCTCAACGATGTCGGCCCAGAGCTGCCTTCGGGTGTGGGGGCAGTCCCGCTCAACATCGTCGACGGCGTGCGGACCAGCTCGGCGGCGGGCTACTTGATTCCCGCGCTCAGCCGGCCCAACCTGACCCTGCTCGCGCGAACACGGGCTGTGCGGCTGCGGTTTTCCGGGGCCACGGCTGTGGGGGTCGACGCCCTCGCCCCTAATGGTCCCATCACCTTGACCGCCGATCGAATTGTGCTGTGCGCCGGTGCGATTCAATCGGCGCAGCTGCTCATGCTCTCGGGCGTCGGGCCAGAGGCGATGCTGCGGGCGGCGGGTGTCGAGGTGGTCGCCGCGTTGCCCGTCGGGGTGCACTGCAGTGACCACCCGGAGTGGGTGATGCCCACCAACTGGGCGGTGGCTGTGGATCGGCCGGTGCTGGAGGTCGTGCTCACCACTACGGACGGCATCGAAATCCGGCCCTATACTGGCGGTTTCGTCGCGATGACCGGCGACGGCACCGCGGGACACCGGGACTGGCCGCACATCGGGGTGGCGCTGATGCAGCCGCGCTCACGCGGGCGCATCATCCTGGTCTCGGCGGATCCCGGCGTGCCGCCGCGGATCGAGCACCGCTACGATAGCGAGCCCGCCGATGTCGCGTTGCTTCGTCAGGGCAGCGAATTGGCCCGCGAACTATGCAGCGCTGCAACGCATATCGGTCCCGCGGTATGGTCGACGTCGCAACATCTGTGCGGCAGTGCCCCCATGGGTGGCGATGCTGACGAGCACGCCGTCGTCGATCATCGGTGCCGGGTCCGCGGCATCGAAAACCTCTGGGTGATAGACGGTTCCGTGCTGCCGGTGGTTCCCAGCCGCGGTCCGCACGCGACGATCGTGATGTTGGCGCACCGCGCGGCCGAATTCGTCCGTTGAGATCGCGTGTCGGGGCGTTTGGTGTGAGGGTATGGCTTTCGTTGTGAAGCTGTGGCTTTGGGGGTGCACGTAGGGCGGAAAAATGGCGCGAGTCCATCCGTCGGTCCACACCGAACGCCGTCGGTTCACAATGAAAGCCGTCGGTTCACACCCGGAAGGCCTCAGCGCCGCGGCAAGGTGCCTTCGCACGCACCATCCCACATCGCGACCTGGCGCGGGGACTTCGATGCACCGTCAACCGGAGCTCAGCCGTGTCCGTTCGCCGAGACTTTACGCACTGCGGGCCCACCTGGCGTGTCGCCGCAGCGTCGCGGGACGACGTGAAGGCCAATCAGCACCCGCTGCCAGATGCCGGGCCGATGCCGGCAACCAGGGCCGCTGACCAGCACTTTTCAGGGTCGGGTAACCTCGACGGCACGCCGGGGTGCCGCCCCCGCTGCCGAGGCAGCCGGAAATTTGGCCGCGACCGCGATCTGAGGCATACTGTTCAGGTTGCCCTGCGCCAGGTTTGCGCCTGGTCGGGCATACGACCAGCGCCCACAACGGGCGCGTCCGGTCCCCACCTTGGAGCGCGACCAAATTTGGCCGCGAACGAGGCTGCGTGCGGGTGACACGCCCGAGCGCGGGGGCCGGTGGACCACGACAGGTAAACAGCGGCGCAGTAACCGGCGCGACGCTGGACCGGCCCCGGCCGATTCGGCGCGCTGGGAAGCACCAGGTCCGGACACGGGCCTCAAGTTGGAGTGAGGGTAGGAGAAGCGTGGCGGGACAGAAGATCCGCATCAGGCTCAAGGCCTACGACCATGAGGCTATTGACGCGTCGGCGCGCAAGATCGTCGAAACTGTCGTCCGCACTGGTGCCAGCGTCGTAGGGCCGGTGCCGTTGCCGACCGAGAAAAACGTGTACTGCGTCATCCGCTCTCCGCATAAGTACAAGGACTCGCGCGAGCACTTCGAAATGCGGACACACAAGCGGTTGATCGACATCCTTGATCCCACGCCGAAGACCGTTGACGCCCTCATGCGCATCGATCTTCCGGCCAGTGTCGACGTCAACATCCAGTAGGAGCTCGGCAGACTTATGGCGAGAAAAGGCATTTTGGGAACCAAGCTGGGCATGACGCAGGTGTTCGACGAGAACAACCGGGTCGTCCCGGTGACCGTGGTCAAGGCCGGGCCCAACGTGGTAACCCGCATCCGCACTCCGGAGCGCGACGGATACAGCGCGGTTCAATTGGCTTACGGCGAGATCAGCCCGCGCAAGGTCAACAAGCCGGTGACCGGTCAGTACGCCGCCGCCGGGGTCAACCCGCGCCGGTACCTGGCCGAGCTGCGATTGGACAACTCGGACGCGGCCGAATACGAGGTCGGCCAGGAGCTGACGGCCGAGATCTTCGCCGACGGCACCTACGTCGACGTGACCGGCACCTCCAAGGGCAAGGGCTACGCCGGAACCATGAAGCGGCACGGCTTCCGCGGCCAGGGCGCCAGCCACGGCGCCCAGGCGGTGCATCGCCGCCCGGGCTCCATTGGCGGCTGCGCCACCCCCGCACGGGTGTTCAAGGGCACCCGGATGTCGGGCCGGATGGGTAACGACCGGGTGACCGTGCAGAACCTGTTGGTGCACAAGGTCGATCCGGAGAACGGCGTGCTGTTGATCAAGGGCGCGGTCCCCGGCCGCACCGGTGGACTGGTCATGGTCCGCTCCGCGATCAAGCGAGGTGAGAAGTAATGGCTGCCATCAAGATTGACGTCAAGACTCCGGATGGCAAGAAGAGCGGTTCCGTGGAATTGCCGGCCGAGCTGTTCGACGCCCCGGCGAACATCGCGCTGATGCACCAGGTCGTCGTCGCCCAGCGGGCCGCAGCTCGGCAAGGCACGCACTCGACCAAGACCCGCGGCGAGGTCAGCGGCGGTGGCCGTAAGCCCTATCGGCAGAAGGGGACCGGCCGCGCGCGGCAAGGCTCCACGCGGGCGCCGCAGTTCACCGGCGGTGGCACCGTGCACGGTCCCAAGCCGCGCGACTACAGCCAGCGCACGCCGAAGAAGATGATCGCCGCCGCGTTGCGCGGTGCGTTGTCCGACCGGGCGCGCAACGGGCGCATCCACGCGGTCACCGAGCTGGTGGCGGGCCAGACCCCGTCCACCAAGAGCGCCAAGGCTTTTCTGAGCACGCTGACCGAGCGCAAGCAGGTCCTGGTGGTCATCGGACGCAGCGACGAGACCGGCGCCAAGAGCGTGCGCAACCTGCCCGGCGTGCACATCCTGGCGCCCGACCAGCTCAACACCTACGACGTGTTGCACGCCGACGACGTGATCTTCAGCGTCGAGGCCTTGAACGCCTACATCGCGGCAAACACGGCCAAAACGGCTACCACCGAGGAGGTTTCGGCCTGATGGCGACCATCGCTGACCCCCGCGACATCATCCTGGCCCCGGTTATCTCGGAGAAGTCTTACGGCCTGCTCGACGACAACGTCTACACCTTTATGGTTCACCCCGACTCGAACAAGACACAGATCAAGATCGCCGTCGAGAAGATCTTCTCCGTCAAGGTCGCGTCGGTGAACACCGCCAACCGCCAGGGCAAGCGCAAGCGCACCAGGACCGGATACGGCAAGCGCAAGAGCACCAAGCGTGCCATCGTCACCCTGGCGCCGGGCAGCAAGCCGATCGACCTGTTCGGAGCACCGGCCTAGCCGAGAGAGAAAGACCTGATTAGACATGGCAATTCGGAAGTACAAGCCGACCACTCCCGGTCGTCGCGGCGCCAGCGTGTCCGACTTCGCCGAGATCACCCGGTCACACCCGGAGAAGTCATTGGTGCGCCCGCTGCACAGCAAGGGTGGGCGAAATGCGCACGGCCGCATCACCACCCGTCACCAGGGCGGTGGTCACAAGCGGGCGTACCGGGTCATCGACTTCCGCCGCAACGACAAAGACGGCGTCAACGCCAAGGTCGCGCACATCGAGTACGACCCGAACCGCACCGCCAATATTGCGCTGCTGCACTACCTGGACGGTGAGAAGCGCTACATCATTGCGCCGCAGGGGCTTTCGCAGGGCGATGTGGTCGAGTCGGGCCCCAACGCGGACATCAAGCCGGGCAACAACCTGCCGATGCGCAACATTCCGGCCGGCACGCTGATCCACGCGGTGGAGCTGCGGCCGGGCGGTGGCGCCAAGCTCGCCCGTTCGGCCGGCTCGAGCATCCAGCTGCTCGGCAAGGAGGGCAGCTACGCCTCGCTGCGGATGCCCAGCGGCGAGATCCGCCGAGTGGACGTGCGCTGCCGCGCCACGGTCGGAACCGTGGGCAACGCCGAGCAGGCGAACATCAACTGGGGCAAGGCCGGTCGGATGCGGTGGAAGGGCAAGCGCCCGTCGGTCCGCGGTGTCGTGATGAACCCGGTCGACCACCCGCACGGCGGTGGCGAGGGCAAGACCTCCGGTGGTCGTCACCCGGTCAGCCCGTGGGGCAAGCCCGAGGGCCGTACCCGCCATCCGAACAAGCAGAGCAACAAGCTCATCGTCCGACGCCGGCGCACCGGCAAGAAGCACTCGCGTTAAGGATCAACCATGCCACGCAGCCTGAAGAAGGGCCCGTTCGTCGACGACCATCTGCTCAAGAAGGTCGACGCGCAGAACGAGAAGAACACCAAGCAGGTGATCAAGACCTGGTCGCGGCGGTCCACCATCATTCCGGACTTCATCGGCCACACCTTTGCGGTGCACGACGGGCGCAAGCATGTGCCGGTGTTCGTCACCGAGGCCATGGTGGGTCACAAACTCGGTGAATTCGCCCCCACGCGCACCTTCAAGGGACACATCAAGGACGACCGAAAGAGCAAGCGGCGATGACGACGACTACCGAATACCCCTCGGCGACCGCCAAAGCGCGGTTCGTCCGGGTGTCGCCGAGAAAGGCGCGCCGGGTGATCGACCTGGTGCGGGGCAGGTCGGTGGAGGACGCGCTCGACATCCTCCGCTGGGCGCCGCAGGCCGCCAGTGAGCCGGTCGCCAAGGTGATCGCCAGCGCCGCCGCCAACGCCCAGAACAACAACGGACTGGATCCCAGCACCTTGGTGGTGGCCACGGTGTACGCCGACGAGGGTCCTACCGCCAAGCGCATCCGTCCGCGGGCCCAGGGGCGCGCGTTCCGGATTCGCAGGCGCACCAGCCACATCACGGTGATCGTGGAGAGCCGTCCGAGTAAGGACCAGCGGTCCTCGAAGTCGTCGCGCGCCCGGCGCGCCGAGGGCAGCAAGGCCGCCGCGAAAGCACCCGCGAAGAAGGCGACGAAATCCCCGGCCAACAAGGCACCCGCGAAAAAGGCGGCTACCAAGGAGCCCGCAAAGAAGGCGCCTGCGAAGAAGGCACCCGAAAAGGCTGCTGAGGCTTCGGAACCGAAGGGAGGCTCAGACTAGTGGGCCAGAAGATCAATCCGCACGGCTTCCGGCTGGGCATCACCACCGACTGGAAGTCGCGGTGGTACGCCGACAAGCAGTACGCCGAGTACGTCAAGGAAGACGTCGCGATCCGCCGGCTGTTGTCCACTGGCCTGGAGCGCGCGGGTATCGCCGACGTGGAGATCGAGCGCACCCGCGACCGAGTCCGGGTGGACATCCACACCGCGCGTCCCGGGATCGTCATCGGCCGTCGGGGCACCGAGGCCGACCGGATCCGCGCGGACCTGGAGAAGCTGACCGGCAAGCAGGTCCAGCTCAACATCCTGGAAGTGAAAAACCCGGAGTCGCAAGCACAATTGGTGGCCCAGGGCGTCGCCGAGCAGCTGAGCAACCGGGTGGCGTTCCGCCGCGCGATGCGTAAGGCCATCCAGTCGGCCATGCGTCAGCCCAACGTCAAGGGCATCAGGGTGCAGTGCTCCGGTCGCCTCGGCGGCGCGGAGATGAGCCGCTCGGAGTTCTACCGTGAGGGGCGGGTGCCGCTGCACACGCTGCGCGCCGACATCGACTACGGCCTCTACGAGGCCAAGACCACCTTCGGCCGGATCGGCGTGAAGGTGTGGATCTACAAGGGCGACATCGTCGGCGGCAAGCGGGAATTGGCCGCGGCTCCGCCGGCCGGTGCCGACCGTCCGCGCCGCGAACGCCCATCGGGCACGCGTCCGCGCCGCAGTGGCGCCTCGGGCACCACCGCGACCAGTACCGAGGCCGGACGGGCAGCGGGTGGCGAAGAGTCCGCACCGTCGGATGGTGCGCCTGCCCTCGAACCGCAGAGCACGGAGAGCTGAATCATGTTGATTCCCCGCAAGGTTAAACACCGAAAGCAACACCATCCCCGCCAGCGCGGCATCGCCAGCGGTGGCACGTCGGTCAACTTCGGTGACTACGGCATCCAGGCCCTCGAGCACGCCTACGTCACCAACCGGCAGATCGAGTCCGCCCGTATCGCGATCAACCGGCACATCAAGCGTGGCGGAAAGGTGTGGATCAACATCTTCCCGGACCGCCCGTTGACCAAGAAGCCCGCCGAGACCCGGATGGGCTCGGGTAAGGGCTCGCCGGAGTGGTGGGTGGTCAACGTCAAGCCCGGCCGAGTGCTGTTCGAGCTCAGCTACCCCAACGAGCAGACCGCTCGCGCGGCGCTGACCCGGGCGATCCACAAGTTGCCGATCAAGGCACGCATCGTGACCCGAGAGGAGCAGTTCTGATGGCAGTGGGAGTTTCCCCTGGCGAACTGCGTGAGCTCACCGACGAGGAGCTGACTGAGCGCCTGCGGGAATCCAAGGCGGAGCTGTTCAACCTGCGCTTCCAGTTGGCGACCGGCCAGCTCAACAACAACCGCCGGCTTCGCGTCGTGCGTCAGGAAATCGCGCGTGTCTACACCGTGCTGCGTGAACGAGAACTGGGTCTGGCATCTGGACCCGATGGTCCCGACGGGCCCGATGGTAAGGAATCGTGATGGCAGAAGCTAAGACCCCCGCCAAGCGGAGCTCATCCGCAGCGGCCAAGGCCGCGCCGGCGAAGGCCGCAGCGAAGAAGGCTGCGCCCAAGGACGCCGCCGTCAAGGACGCTGCGCACGACGTCGCGCCGAAAGGCAAGGGCCCCAGGCACACTCCGGCCACGCCGAAGCCACGCGGCCGCCGTAAGACTCGCATCGGCTACGTGGTGAGCGACAAGATGCAGAAGACCATCGTCGTCGAGCTGGAAGACCGCATGCGTCACCCGCTGTACGGCAAGATCATCCGAACCACCAAGAAGGTCAAGGCGCACGACGAGAACAGCTCCGCCGGTATCGGCGACCGCGTCTCGCTGATGGAGACCCGTCCGCTGTCGGCGACCAAGCGCTGGCGACTGGTCGAGATTCTGGAGAAGGCCAAGTAAGCTCCCGCCCGCGGCTGGATTTCATTGTGAAGCCGTGGCTTTGAGTGTGCGGCCTGGGCGGAGAAATCGCGATTTCTCGACCCTACGTTCACGCCCAAAGCCGTGGCTTCACACCCAACGCCGTGGCTTCACCCGCGACGTCCGTGGGCGGATGCGGCCGCCGCGGCAGATTCTCACGTAATTGCTACTTGACGCGTGTATTGTCCACGGACATTCGGTAAGCGCGTCAAGGGAGTAAGTCATGACTGGGTCGACCGAGTTTCAAGGCAAAATCGAGCTGGATATTCGCGACTCGGTTGCCGATTGGGGCCCATACGCGGCACCAACCGCCCCGGAGAATTCGCCCAACATCCTTTATCTGGTGTGGGACGACACCGGCATCGCCACCTGGGACTGCTTCGGCGGGCTGGTCCAGATGCCCGCGATGACGCGGATCGCCGAGCGCGGTGTGCGCCTGACGCAGTTCCACACCACCGCGCTGTGTTCACCGACCCGGGCGTCGCTGCTCACGGGTCGCAATGCGACGACCGTCGGCATGGCCACCATCGAAGAGTTCACCGACGGCTTCCCCAACTGCAATGGCCGGATTCCGGCCGACACCGCGCTGCTTTCGGAGGTGCTCGCCGAACGCGGCTACAACACCTACTGCGTCGGCAAGTGGCACCTGACGCCGCTCGAAGAATCCAGCATGGCGTCGACGAAACGGCATTGGCCGACCTCCCGCGGCTTCGAACGTTTCTACGGCTTCATGGGCGGCGAGACCGACCAGTGGTATCCCGACCTGGTGTACGACAACCACCCGGTAAACCCGCCCGGCACACCGGAAGACGGCTATCACCTGTCGAAGGACATCGCCGACAAGACAATCGAATTCATTCGTGACGCCAAGGTGATTGCCCCCGACAAGCCCTGGTTCAGCTACGTGTGTCCCGGCGCCGGGCACGCTCCGCATCACGTCTTCAAAGAGTGGGCCGACAAATACGCCGGCAAGTTCGACATGGGCTACGAACGCTACCGCGAGATCGTGCTGGAAAAGCAGAAGTCGATGGGCATCGTGCCGCCGGACACCGAATTGTCGCCGATCAACCCGTATCTCGACGTGACCGGACCCACCGGCGAGCCGTGGCCGCTGCAGGACACGGTACGGCCGTGGGACTCCCTCAACGACGAGGAGAAAAAACTCTTCAACCGGATGGCCGAGGTCTTCGCCGGCTTCCTGAGCTACACCGACGCCCAGATCGGCCGCATTTTGGACTATCTCGAGGAGTCCGGCCAACTGGACAACACCATCATCGTGGTGATCTCCGACAACGGTGCCAGCGGTGAAGGCGGCCCGAACGGGTCGGTCAACGAGGGCAAGTTCTTCAACGGTTACATCGACACCGTCGAAGAGAGCATGAAGCTCTTCGACCATTTGGGCGGGCCGGAAACCTACAACCACTACCCAATCGGATGGGCGATGGCCTTCAACACGCCCTACAAGCTCTACAAGCGCTACGCCTCGCACGAAGGAGGCATCGCCGACACGGCAATCATCTCCTGGCCCAACGGTATTGCGGCCCACGGAGCGGTGCGGGACAACTACGTCAACGTCAGCGACATCACCCCCACCATCTACGACCTACTGAACATGACGCCACCGGAAACCGTCAAAGGTATCGCGCAGAAGCCACTCGACGGCGTGAGTTTCAAAGCGGCCCTTGCGGATCCCGCTGCCGACACGGGCAAGAAGACCCAGTTCTACACCATGCTGGGCACCCGCGGGATCTGGCATGACGGCTGGTTCGCCAACACCGTGCACGCCGCCACCCCCGCGGGTTGGTCGCACTTCGACCAGGACCGCTGGGAGCTCTACCACATCGCCGGGGACCGCAGCCAATGCCATGACCTGGCCGCGAAGCACCCCGACAAACTCGACGAGCTCAAGGCCCTGTGGTTCTCCGAGGCCGCCAAGTACAACGGGCTGCCGCTGGCCGACCTCAACATCATGGAAACCCTGATGCGGTCGCGGCCCTACCTGGCCGGCGAACGGGAAAGCTACGTCTACTATCCCGACTGCGCGGACGTCGGGATCGGTGCCGGCGCTGAGATCCGCGGCCGTTCGTTCGCCGTCCTGGCGGACGTGACCGTGGACACCACCGGCGCCGAAGGCGTGCTGTTCAAACAGGGTGGCGCGCACGGCGGGCACGTGCTCTTCATCCAGGACGGCCGCCTGCACTATGTCTACAACTTCTTCGGCGAACGCCAACAGCTGATTTCATCGAATGGGCCGATCCCGCTGGGCCGACACTTGTTCGGCGTCCGGTATTCGCGGACGGGCACCGTGCCCAACAGCCACACACCTCTGGGCGACCTGGCGCTGTACTTCGATCACAACGAGGTCGGCACGCTGGCCGGTGTGATGACGCACCCGGGAACGTTCGGATTGGCCGGCGCCGGCATCACCGTGGGGCGTAACGGCGGTTCGGGAGTGTCCAGCCGCTTCAAGGCGCCGTTCGCCTTTACCGGCGGCACCATCGCCCAGGTCACCATCGACCTGTCCGGGCGACCCTATCAGGACGTCGAATCACAACTAGCCCTTGCCTTTTCGCGAGATTGATCAGCCCGTCTCGTTTTTGCCCGAAAACGCTCACCGGTTGCTAACCTGACCCCCGAACCCACTCGGCCGCAACCGGAAAGGTGACCATCGATGTCGCATAGCCCATCCGCTACGCCTGCGCCGCAACCAAAGTCGCGCGGGGCGCGGGTGCTGACCGCGTTGGGGATCCTGCTGGCCATGGTCGTGGTGTACGTCCTGACGCTGATTGCGGTACATCTGCTGGCCCAGTCGGCGCCTGGGCTTCCTCCCGTGGACCTGAACAAGCTGGAGGCGGAGGACACGGTGGTGAAGGTGCACCTCGAGGAACTGAAACCCGTGGCGAATCGCCTCACGGTGAACGTGCAGGTGCTGCCGAAGGAATCGCTGATTGATCAAAACCTCAGGGTGCTGAACGTCGATGCGGCCGTCCGGCTGTATCCGGACAACGATCTGGGCGATCTGCAGTACCCGAAGGGAAAAGCGCCTGCACAAGTAAGCACCACCATCGAAGCCAATGGCGAGCCCGGTAACTGGCCATTCGATTCGTACACCACGCAGACGATCTCGGCCGACGTATTCACCGGGCCGGTCGATCACCGCGAAAGAGTCCCCGCACGCATCGAAGTCTTCGGGAAGCTGGACGGCTGGGACGTCAGTGTCAGGCGTGTGCACGACCCGGAAGACGCACCGGACGAAATGAGTGACGTCGTCATCTCCCTGCACCGATCCAAGGGGCCGCTGATCTTCGACCTAGGCATCTGCCTGGTGCTCGTCGCCCTGCCGACGTTGGCGTTATGGGTGGCCGTGCCGATGGCACTGGGCAGGACGACGTTCTTGCCGCCGTTCATAACCTGGTACGCCGCAATGCTGTTCGCCATCGTTCCGCTACGGAACCTCTTGCCGGGTTCGCCCCCACCTGGCTCCTGGATCGACCAAGCCGTCGTGTTGTGGGTGTTGATAGCGCTGACCGTGGCAATGACGATCTTCATCTACGCCTGGTGGCGACAACGGGATCGAAAGCGGAACACCTAGCGTCGGGGGTCATTCCGCCAGGATCGGGCCGCCGACAGCACCGATGGCGTCGACGGCGCTGGACACCCTTGCCTGGAAGCCGGGCGATAGCGGGATGTAACCGCTTCTGTTGAGGTCGATCTGGCCGGGGCCGATGGCGGCCTGCAGGAAAGCCTTGACGGCTTGTGCCTCGTCGGCCTTGGGATATTTCGAACAGACAATTTCGTAGGTAGCCAGGACGATCGGGTAGACATCGGGCTGGCTGGGGTTGTAGAACGACGAGATGTCAAGGACGAGGTCGTTGCCGGGGCCGACGATCTTGGCGCCGACGATGGTTTTCCCGACGGTGTCGGTGCCGATCCGTACCGGGCGCAAGGATCTGCGGCTGGCCGGGGTCTTGATCTCGGCGGCGAAAAGGCCTTGCTGCAACGCGTAAGACAATTCGTTGTAGCTGATCGCGCCCTCGGTGGATTTCACCAGCGCCGAGGTTCCGGCGTTGCCTTCGGCTCCGATGCCGACGCTCCCGTCGAACGTCTTGCCGGCGCCCTTGTTCCATACCCCGCCGGATGCGGCCTGCAGGTAGGACTGAAAGTTGTAGGTGGTGCCGGAGGCGTCGCTGCGGTAAATGACGCGGATGTCCTCGGCCGGCATGGACGCATTGAGTGCGGTGAGGGCGGGGTCGTCCCAACGTGTGATGGTGCCGTTGAAGATCTTGGCCAGGGTGGTCGCGTCCAGAACCAAAGTGTCGACGGCGCTGAGGTTGTAGGTGATGGCAAGTGGGCCGAACACAACGGGCAGGTTCCACGCGTCCGCGCCGCCACAACGCTGCTTGGCCGCGGCGTACTGGTCACCGTTGAGCGGGGTGTCGGAGCCAGCGAAATCGGTTTTGCCGGAGAGGAATTCGCTTATTCCGTTGCCCGAGCCGTTTGCGGTGTAGTTGAGTTTCTGCCCAGGGCAGGCTTTCGTGTAGGCGTTGATGAATCGGGTCATCGCGTTGGCCTGTGCGGTGGAGCCGCTGGCCGCCAAGACCTGTTTGCCGCCACAGTTGACCTTGGCGCCAGCGGTGTAGGCCAGGGTGGCGTGCGAGGCGCTGCATCCCGAGAGCACCATGGCGCCCGCCGCCAACAAGCTCGTGACCTGTCCCAATCGTTTGCGCTGCATGCTGATTGCCCCTTTGGCCGACGCGCCTCCGATGCCGACATTTACAGCCATGAAACTGACGGCCGGACAAACGTCAGGTGAACGGCACACGGAACTGGCATGTCCATAAGCCTGGCGCTATGCCCTAGATACCGCGAATTGCGACGCCAGGGGCCTGCCTTCGCTACCATCTGACCTCGTGCCGCCTCCCGCAGAGCGGGGTTTCAGACCTAGGACTGCGGCACGGAGTAGGTGACCGATGACCCATCACGCTCCGCCCGCATCCGAGCCGGCGCCGCCACCGACGCCGGAAACGTCACCGCCGCCGGAGGCGTCCAGTTCGCGAGGACGTCGCGCACTGATCGTTGCGGGCATCCTGGTGGCTTTCCTAGTCGTCTATGGGCTGTCGCTGTTCGGCGTGCACATGCTTGCCAAACCGGCCGGTTCGCTGCCACCGGTGGATGAGGAACCCTCCGACGAAACCGTCGTGTTGGTGCGTCTGGACAAGCTGGACACTGTGGCCAATCGCCTCACGGTGAAGGTGCTGGTGATCCCGCAGAAGTCGATATACAACAAAGACTTGCGGGTGTTGAACGCCGATACCTCGGTTCGCTTTTACCCGGACAACGAGCAGGGCGACCTGGTCTATCCGGCAGGAAAAGCGCCGGCAGTGGTGTCCACGACGTTTGAAGCGCATGGTGATCCCGGCAACTGGCCGTTCGACTCGTACACCACCGATACCTTCTCGGCGGACGTTCTCGTCGGGCAGGGCGACAACCGTCAATACAAACCCGCCCGGGTGGAAGTGACCGGGCATTTGGAGGGCTGGGACGTCAGCGTTCGTCGTCTGCATGACCCCGAGGACAAGGAAGACCCGAACAGCCTCGACAACGTCGTCGTCACGTTGCACCGGGCCAAGGGTCCGCTGGTCTTCGATCTGGGCATCTGTCTGGTGCTGTTCAGTCTGCCGGCGTTGGCATTCGCGGTAGCCATTCAGATCGCCCTGGGCCGAAGGAAATTCGTCCCGCCATTCGTGACGTGGTTCGCCGCGATGCTGTTCGCCGTCATTCCCATCCGCAACTTCCTGCCCGGTGCCCCGCCGCCGGGAGCGTGGATCGACCAGGCTCTGGTCCTGTGGGTACTGATCGGGCTGGTCGCGGCGATGGGCCTGTACATGGTCACCTGGTATCGGCAATCCGACTAGCGGGCGTCTTACCCTGAAGGGGTGCTCACTGAGCTGATCGAGTTGCCAGGCGGAACATTCCGCATGGGCTCGACGGATTTTTATCCGGAGGAGGCACCGGTTCACACCGTGACCGTGGGTCCTTTTGCGGTGGAGCAGCATCCGGTGACCAACGCGCAGTTCGCCGAATTCGTCGGCGCCACAGGCTATGTCACGGTTGCCGAACAACCCTTGGATCCAGCGCACTATCCGGGCGCCAACCCCGATGACCTATGTCCGGGTGCCATGGTGTTTCGCCCGACGGCCGGGCCGGTCGACTTGCGCAACTGGCGCCAGTGGTGGGACTGGGCGCCCGGCGCCAGTTGGCGCCATCCTTTCGGCCCGGACACCGACGTCGATGACAAGCCCGATCATCCGGTCGTGCAGGTGGCGTACCCCGACGCCGCGGCCTACGCGCGCTGGGCCGGACGACGGCTGCCGACCGAGGCCGAGTGGGAGTACGCGGCCTGGGGTGGATCGGCCGGGAATTCCTGGCCCTACCCCTGGGGCGCCGAGGCCCGCCCTGATGGCCGGCTGATGGCCAACACCTGGCAGGGCAGGTTTCCGTACCGCAACGACGGCGCGCTCGGCTGGATCGGGACCTCGCCGGTGGGGGCGTTTCCGCCCAACCGATTCGGTCTGGTCGACATGATCGGCAACGTGTGGGAGTGGACCGCCACCGAGTACTCGCCACGCCATCGGCTCGATCAGGCGCCCAAAGCCTGTTGCTCACCGTCGGGGCCCGCGGATCCGAGCGTCAACCAAACGTTGAAGGGCGGTTCGCATTTGTGCGCGCCGGAGTACTGCCATCGGTACCGCCCGGCAGCCCGCTCGCCGCAATCGCAGGACACCGCTACCACCCACATCGGGTTTCGCTGCGTGGCGGGCTAGCCGGGCGGCTCAGCAAACTCCTCAGCGCGTCTTGAGCGGCCTCGTGGCGTGGTGGCTCAGCCCCGCAAGTGAACGCCGGGTGCACAGCGGGTGACGATCACCTCTGAGCCGGTGTACGAGCGGATTTCAGCGCGCGGCCGACGTCGGCGTTCGTTAGCATCTGACGACGTGTCGCCTCGACATGGTCGCCCTCACCGGCTGGCCCGAGTCCGGTTCCAGCAAGGCTGCCGATGACCACCGAGACGGCTGGCAAGACGTCGCGGAAGCCGCGCATCGTGATTGGTATCGGCATTCTGGTGACGATTGGCATCGCCTACGCGCTGTCACTGGTCGGCGTTCACATGCTGCAGAGATCGGGGGCTCCGCTACCGCCCCTTGACCTGAGTCAGGGCGGCGGCGACGCCACCATCGTGCAACTGCGCGTCGAGGAGCTGAAACCGGTCGCGAATCGCCTCGCGGTGAATGTGCTTGTCTATCCCGGGGTTTCGGAGTACGACAACCGATTCGACGTGCTGGCCAACGACGTTGCCGTGCGGCTCTATCCGACAAGCGATCTCGGCGACCTGCACTACCCGAAAGGCAAAGCGCCGGTTCAACTCAGCACTACCGTCGAAGCGCATGGCGATCCGGGTAACTGGCCCTTCGACTCCTACCGCACCGAACCGATTTCCGCCGATGCGTTCGTCGGGACCGGCGACAACCGCAAGAAGGTCCCCGCCCGTGTCGAGGTCACCGGATCGCTGGATGGGTGGGAGATCAGCGTCAACAGGCTTCACGACGCGAGCGCGCTCCCGACATCGCGTGCCACCGATAACGGAGACGTGGTCATCACCTTGCGCAGGGCCAAGGGTCCGCTGGTCTTCGATTTGGGGATCTGCCTGGTATTGGTCACCCTGCCCACGTTGGCGCTGCTGGTCGCCGTTCCGATGGCCTTGGGCAGACGAAAGTTCTTGCCGCCCTTTGCCACGTGGTACGCCGCGAACCTGTTCGCCATCGTCCCGCTGCGCAACATCCTTCCCGGCGCGCCACCGCCCGGCTCGTGGATCGACCAGGCCATCGTGCAGTGGGTCCTGATCGCGCTGGTAACGGCGATGAGCCTGTACATCTTCGCCTGGGTGCGCCAAGGCGACTGACGAGGTGTCCGCATCTTGTCAGTAGAAGCTGATATAGTCGAACACATGTTCGATGAACCGGGTTCTGATCGGTCGCAGGCGGAGCTGTTCGCGGTCTTTGATGAGATCTTTGAGGGCGCGGTGTTGCGCACGCCGACGCCGGAATCGACGGCGTGGGTGCAGCGGGCCCACGCGGCGGTGCGCGCGGAGAACCGGGCCGCTGCGGCGCAGTTGGTGGCGATCGGGGAGTTGTTCGCTTACCGGTTGGCGCAGTCCTCGGAGACCGAGGAGTGGGCGATCGACACCGAGTCGGCGGTGGCCGCGGAGGTGGGTGCGGGGTTGCGGATCAGCCAAGGGCTCGCGGCCAGCCGGGTGCGCTACGCGCGGGCCATGCGCGAGCAACTGCCGAAGGTGGCCGAGGTATTTATCGCCGGGGACATTGATTTTCGGGCGTTTCAGACGATTGTGTATCGCACCGATTTGATCACCGACCCGCAGATCTTGGCCCGGGTGGATGAGCTGGTGGCGGCCAATGTGACACGGTGGCCGTCGATGACCACCGCGCGGTTGTCAGGCAAGGTGGATGCCATTGTGGCGCGCCTGGATGTTGATGCGGTGCGCCAGCGCACCCAGCAGCAGGGCGACCGGGAAATCTGGATCGGGGGAGACCACGACGGCATCGCTGAGATCGGCGGCAGCTTGTTCAGCACCGATGCCCACGCGGTGGATCAACGCTTGTCGGCGTTGGCGGCCACGGTGTGTGCCCATGATCCGCGCACCCACGCCCAGCGCCGCGCTGATGCGTTGGGCGCGTTGGCGGCCGGGGCGGATCGGTTGGGGTGTCGCTGCCGGCGCCCGGATTGCGCCGCCGGAGGGCGCCGCCCGGCTTCCCCGGTGGCCATCCACCTGATCGCCCCACCACCCGCCACCGATAGCAACGGCGGCACCGCGGGGTGGGAGGTCGGTGCCGACGGGCTGATCACCCCCGAACTGCTCGCCGAGTTGGCCGCCACGGCCAAAATGGTGCCGCTGATCCATCCCGGGGATGCCCCACCCGAACCCGGCTATGTGCCGTCGAAGGCGTTGGCCGATTTTGTGCGGTGTCGGGATCTGACCTGTCGCTGGCCGGGCTGTGATGTGCCGGCGATGCGCTGCGACATCGACCACACCATTCCGCACGCTCAAGGTGGGCCTACCCACGCGGGCAACCTCAAGTGCTACTGCCGCACCCACCATTTGGTCAAGTCCTTTTGGGGCTGGACGGAAAAACAACTGCCCGACGGCACGCTCATCCTGACCTCACCGGCCGGGCAGACCCATGTCACCACCCCGGGTAGTGCGTTGCTGTTCCCCAGCCTGTGCGCCGCGGTGGGTGGGATGCCCGCCGTCGAGACCGACGCCCCACCACCGCCACCGTGTCCCGACCGCTCGGCGATGATGCCCAAACGCCGCCGCACCCGCGCCAAGGAGCGCGCCTACCGGGTGGCCACCGAACGCGCCCACAACCGCGCCGCCCGCCACGCCGAAGCCGCCGCCGCCGGACCCGCCCCACCCGAGGAACCCCCACCCTTCTAACGGGCGGGCAAACGATTCACGCCGAGGCCACGGCGAACAGCCGCCACTGCCCGGGCACACCCTTGAGCTCATGCGCGCCGCGGTCTTCGAACCCCAGTCCCGAGCCGATCACCAGATCACGCAGCGTGCCAGACACCAACACCTCGTTGGGCCCGGCCAGCGCGCTCACCCGCGCGCCGATATGCACCGCGATGCCGCCGATATCCTCCCCGCGGACTTCGCACTCCCCGGTATGCAACCCCGCACGCACCTGGATACCCAACGCCTGCACCGCATCACGGACCGCCACCGCGCAGCGGATCGCCCGCTGCGGGCCGTCGAACATCGCCAAAAACCCATCACCGGAGGTGTTCACCTCACGGCCGCGAAACCGAGTCAACTGTGAGCGCACCACCGCGTCGTGCGCATCCAGCAACGCGCGCCAATCCCGATCCCCCAACTCCGCCGCCCGCCGCGTCGAATCCACGATGTCGGTGAACAACACCGTCGCCAGCACCCGATCATCGACCACCTCGGGCTGCTCACCGGTGAGAAACTCGGCGATCTCCTGGAACGACTGACGCCAGGGTTCGACGAAGTGAAAAACGTTGCGGCCCGGCAGCTCAACGTATTTCGCGCCCGATATCCGATCGGCGATGTACTTGCCCAACTCGGGCGGGATAAAAGCGTCGTCGGCGTGATGAAGGACCAGTGTCGGGACCCGGATCGTGGGAAGCAACGCCCGCACGTCCATTTCCTGCACCAGTGGCCGCATGCAAGCGAAGGCTGCTGGGCTTGCCGCCAGGCGTTCGTGGCGTGCCCATGTCGCCCGAATTTCCTCGTTCCAGGGCATGTCCAGATTCGCGAGATGCGCAAGCTTGCCAGTGCCCCACATAGCGAGCGCGGCCGCGGTGAGCTCGTCGGGTGTGGATCGATCGGTGCGTTCGACAAGCGGATCCGCATAACCCTCGAGCACAATTAGCGCCGTTGTGCGGGATGGGTATGTGGCGGCGAACAGCGCCGATTCGGCGAATGAGCCGTTCATCGCGATGAGGACCGCTTCGCTGCTGCCGAGGTCATCCAGCACGGCGGCAATGCTGTCCGCCCATAGTTCCAGGTTCGGCTCCCCGGGATCGGACACTCCCGTGCCCGGATGGTCGAAGAAGATGAATCGACCAAGCGAGGTCATCGCCTCGAGCCAGCCTTGGATTGAGGGCAGCTCGGTAAAGAACTCACAGTTCGTGAAGGGGTTGGAGACGAACACGATGTCCCGCTCGCCTTCACGGGACGCGCGATAGGCGACGCGCACGTCCCCGTTCATCGCGTAGCGCGTCTCGGCGAACATTGCGGAAGTCTAAGTCCCGAGGACGCAGATTTGGCTCTGAGCTGGCCTTCACCTAGACTCTAGGGGTTGCCTTGGGCAGACCTCGGCTGGTTGCGTGCAAGCGTTATCGGCCCCGCGTGCCCTTCGGCAAAGAAAGACCGCGCACGTCAGGTTCTGGTGGGCTGCCGTGCTCACGTCAACCAGGTCAGGAGATCTAGTGATTCAGCAGGAATCGCGGCTGAAGGTCGCCGACAACACCGGCGCCAAGGAGATCTTGTGCATCCGTGTGCTGGGTGGCTCGTCGCGGCGGTACGCGGGCATCGGTGACGTCATCGTCGCCACGGTCAAGGACGCCATCCCCGGCGGGAACGTCAAGCGTGGGGACGTCGTCAAGGCCGTCGTGGTGCGCACCGTCAAGGAGCGCAGGCGTCCCGACGGCAGCTACATCAAGTTCGACGAGAACGCCGCGGTGATCATCAAGCCGGACAACGACCCGCGCGGAACCCGCATCTTCGGGCCGGTCGGCCGCGAGCTGCGGGAGAAGCGATTCATGAAGATCATCTCGCTGGCCCCGGAGGTGCTGTAGATGAAGGTCCATAAGGGCGACACCGTGCTGGTCATCGCCGGCAAGGACAAGGGCGCCAAGGGCAAGGTGCTGCAGGCCTACCCGGACCGCAACCGGGTACTGGTCGAGGGCGTCAACCGAATCAAGAAGCACACCGCGGTCTCGACCACTCAGCGCGGCGCCCGGTCCGGTGGAATCGTTACGCAGGAAGCCCCGATCCACGTCTCCAACGTGATGGTCGTCGACTCGGACGGCAAGCCCACCCGAGTCGGTTACCGCGTGGACGAGGAGACCGGCAAGCGCGTCCGTATCTCCAAGCGCAATGGCAAGGACATCTGATGAGCACTGCAGAGAAAGTTCAGCCGCGCCTTAAAGCGCGCTACCGCAACGAGATTCGCGATGCCCTGCACAAGCAGTTCGGCTACGCCAACGTCATGCAGATCCCGACGGTGACCAAGGTCGTCGTCAACATGGGAGTCGGCGAAGCGGCCCGGGACGCCAAGCTGATCAACGGCGCCGTCAACGACCTGGCGCTGATCACCGGGCAGCGGCCGGAAATCCGTCGGGCGCGAAAGTCCATCGCGCAGTTCAAGTTACGTGAAGGCATGCCGATTGGCGTCCGAGTTACGCTGCGCGGCGACCGGATGTGGGAGTTCCTCGACCGCCTCACGTCGATCGCACTCCCGCGTATTCGTGACTTCCGCGGGCTCTCGCCCAAGCAGTTCGACGGTGTGGGCAACTACACCTTCGGCCTCAACGAGCAGTCGGTGTTCCACGAGATCGACGTGGACAAGATCGACCGGGTTCGCGGCATGGACATCAACGTCGTCACCTCGGCGACCAACGACGACGAAGGGCGAGCGCTGTTGCGGGCACTCGGCTTTCCGTTCAAGGAGAACTGAGCAATGGCTAAAAAGGCACTGGTCAACAAGGCCGCGAAGAAGCCCCGGTTCGCGGTGCGCGCCTACTCCCGCTGCAGCAAGTGCGGCCGCCCACGCGCGGTATACCGCAAGTTCGGGCTGTGCAGGATTTGCCTGCGCGAGATGGCGCATGCGGGCGAGCTGCCCGGCGTGCAGAAGAGCAGCTGGTGACAGGACACAGGGGCTAGACAAATGACGATGACGGATCCGATCGCAGACTTCTTGACCCGTCTGCGCAACGCCAACTCGGCGTACCACGACGAGGTGACGTTGCCGCACTCGAAGATCAAGGCCAACATCGCCGAGATCCTCAAGCGAGAGGGATACATCAGCGATTACCGCACCGAGGACGCTCGGGTGGGCAAGTCGCTGGTCATCCAGCTCAAGTACGGGCCGAGCCGTGAGCGCAGCATCGCCGGTCTGCGCCGGGTGTCCAAGCCGGGTTTGCGGGTGTACGCGAAATCCACGAACCTGCCGCGGGTGCTTGGCGGCCTGGGTGTGGCCATCATCTCGACCTCCTCGGGCCTGCTGACCGACCGTCAGGCAGCCAGACAGGGCGTGGGCGGCGAAGTCCTCGCATACGTGTGGTGAGGGAGTAAGCATGTCGCGCATTGGTAAGCAGCCGATTCCGGTCCCGAGCGGAGTCGACGTCACGATCGACGGCCAGAAGGTGTCGGTGAAGGGGCCCAAGGGCAGCCTGGATCTGACTGTCGCCGAGCCAATCACGGTGGCGCGCAACGACGATGGCGCGATCGTGGTTTCCCGGCCCAACGACGAACGGCGCAGCCGGTCATTGCACGGGCTGTCGCGCACCCTGGTGTCCAATCTGGTCACCGGTGTGACGGAGGGCTACACCACCAAGATGGAGATCTTCGGCGTCGGATACCGCGTCCAGCTCAAGGGCAACAACCTCGAGTTCGCTTTGGGCTACAGCCATCCCGTCGTGATCGAGGCCCCCGAGGGCATCACCTTCGCGGTGCAGACGCCGACGAAGTTTTCGGTCTCCGGCATCGACAAGCAGAAGGTCGGCCAGATCTCGGCGAACATCCGCCGACTGCGCCGCCC
Source organism: Mycobacterium sp. NGS66 (assembly GCF_059812225.1). Taxonomy (NCBI): domain Bacteria; kingdom Bacillati; phylum Actinomycetota; class Actinomycetes; order Mycobacteriales; family Mycobacteriaceae; genus Mycobacterium; species Mycobacterium sp. NGS66. The sequence goes on from NZ_JCALCG010000003.1 coordinate 21,155, forward strand.
CGACCCGTACAAGGGCAAGGGCGTGCGCTACGAGGGCGAGCAGATCCGCCGCAAGGTCGGAAAGACAGGTAAGTGATCATGGCGCAATCGGTTTCGGCAACCCGGCGGGCTTCGCGGCTGCGTAGGCACGCACGGCTGCGCAAGAAAGTCTCGGGTACCGCAGAGCGTCCGCGGCTGGTGGTGCACCGGTCGGCGCGCCACATCCACGTGCAATTGGTGAACGACCTCAACGGCACCACGTTGGCCGCGGCGTCGTCGATCGAGGCTGACGTGCGCGGCGTGGAAGGCGACAAGAAGGCACACAGCGTGCGGGTCGGTCAATTGATCGCCGAGCGCGCCAAGGCTGCCGGCATCGAAGCGGTGGTGTTCGACCGTGGCGGCTACACCTACGGCGGACGGATCGCGGCGCTGGCCGATGCCGCGCGCGAGAACGGATTGCGATTCTGATGAACGACACAGGCTTGATGAACGAAAGGACCGCATAATGGCGGAGCAGTCGGCAGGCGCCGGAGACACCCGCGCCGACAGCCGGGATTCGCGCGACGGCCGTGATTCGCGCGGCCGGCGCGACGGCGGCGGGGGCCGCGGGGGCCGCGATCGGGACGGCGACAAGAGCAACTATCTCGAGCGAGTCGTCGCCATCAACCGCGTCTCCAAGGTGGTCAAGGGTGGTCGTCGGTTCAGCTTCACCGCATTGGTCATCGTGGGTGACGGCAACGGCATGGTGGGCGTCGGCTACGGCAAGGCCAAGGAAGTTCCGGCCGCGATCGCCAAGGGCGTCGAGGAGGCCCGCAAGGGCTTCTTCCGGGTGCCGCTGATCGGCGGCACCATCACTCACCCGGTGCAGGGTGAGGCGGCCGCGGGTGTGGTGCTGCTGCGTCCGGCCAGCCCCGGTACCGGTGTGATCGCCGGCGGCGCAGCGCGTGCGGTGCTGGAATGCGCTGGGGTGCATGACATTCTGGCCAAGTCGTTGGGCAGCGACAACGCGATCAACGTGGTGCACGCCACCGTGGCCGCGCTCAAGCTGCTGCAGCGTCCCGAGGAGGTGGCCGCTCGTCGCGGACTGCCGATCGAAGACGTCGCTCCGGCCGGGATGCTCAAGGCGCGCAGGGAAAGCGAAGCGCTGGCCGCCACTGCAACTCGAGAGACACAGCCATGAGCCAACTGAAAATCACCCAGGTGCGCAGCACCATCGGCGCGCGCTGGAAGCAGCGTGAGAGCCTGCGCACGCTGGGCCTGCGACGGATTCGGCATTCGGTGATCCGCGAGGACAACCCACAGACCCGCGGACTGATCGCGGTGGTGCGACACCTCGTCGAGGTGGAGCCGGCCGGAGGTGACGCCACATGACACTCAAGCTGCACGACCTGAAGCCCGCCCGGGGCGCGAAGACCGCCCGTACCCGCGTCGGCCGCGGCGACGGCTCGAAAGGCAAGACCGCGGGTCGCGGCACCAAGGGCACCAAGGCCCGCAAGAACGTGCCGGTGACCTTCGAGGGTGGCCAGATGCCGATTCACATGCGGCTGCCCAAGCTGAAGGGATTCCGCAACCGGTTCCGCACCGAGTACGAGATCGTCAACGTCGGCGACATCAACCGGCTATTCCCGGACGGCGGCAGCGTCGGGGTCGACGACCTGGTGGCCAAGGGTGCCGTGCGGAAGAACTCTTTGGTGAAGGTCCTGGGCGACGGGAAGCTCACGGTGAAGGTGGACCTGTCGGCGCACAAGTTCAGCGCCAGCGCGCGGGAGAAGGTCACCGCAGCCGGCGGCTCGGTCACCGAGCTCTAGCCGGCTAACCTAGCCGCGGAATCACCTCGGCGGCAAGGCGTTCCATTTGTTCACGGTTCTCCGCGACGTCGGGGCCGACGGGATTGAGCAGCAGCATCTGGGCGCCGGCGTCGATCACCTGCGCGAGCCCCCGAACCACGTCCTCGGGCGTGCCGGACACGGGCACCGCATCGATGCCGGACATCGGGCCGTAGATGCGGCGCAGGCCGGCCAGCACCTGCTCGCGGGCCCGGTCGGCATTGTCATCGACCGTCAGATACACCCGTTTGCCAATGGTGAACCGGGCTGGGTCCTTTCCCTGTTCGGCAAGCTCCCGTCGCACTATGGCGACGGCGTCGGCAAAGGCGTCGGTGGTCGACGAACCGGCGCCCAGGAATGCATCGCCATGACGCACCGCGCGGGCCAACGCCTTTGGCGCGTTGCCGCCGAACCAGATCGGCGGGTGTGGTCGTTGCGCCGGTTTCGGCTGGACGGGTAGATCGTCGACGTCCCTGAACCGGCCATGAAAAGTCACCTTGGGCTGGTCTGACCAAGCCGCCTTCATCAACTCCAGGCCCTCGGTGAAATAGCTTATGTAGCTGGACTTCTCGACACCGAAGGCGGCGAATTTGCGTGTACCGCCACCGGAGCCGACGCCGATGTCCAGCCGTCCGTGGCTGAGCCGGTCGACGGCGGTCGCGGCCGACGCCAACTGCAGCGGGTCATGCAGCGACGTCACCAGGACGGCGACGCCCAGCCGCAGTCGCTCGGTGCAGGCCGCACAGTAGGCCAGCAGCTCCATCGGCGCCAGCAACGGCGCCGGCCCGATAACCTGCTCGAGCACCCAGCCGCCTTCGAACCCGAGCTCTTCGGCGCGCGCCAGATACGCTCGTAGCCCCGCGGCGTCGAACTCGTCGTAGTCGAACTGGGGGATCGCGATGGAAAACCTCACGTGACCACCGTACGGCCGGCCACGCACATGGTGGCGACCCGCAGCGCCCGGCTGCGCCGCGCTTGCGATCGCCACGTCGGTAGGCTGCTGAACATGTTCGCCTTCCTGCCTTTCCCCGGTGTCGACGAGGTGCGTGCGCTGGCCCACCGCGTCGATACCGCCCGCCACCACGGCGTGCCCAACGGCTGCGTGCTCGAGTTCGATTTGCGCTCCGCGCCGCCGGAGACGACGGGCTTCGACCCGCTGGCCCTCATCACCGGCAGCGGCCGGCCGATGGCGTTGCGCGACGCAGTCGCCGCGATTCACCGCGCGGCCAAGGATCCACGGGTTGCCGGGCTGATTGCCCGCGTGCAGCTTGCGGCGTCGCCACCGGCAGCGGTTCAGGAGTTGCGTGAGGCAATCGCCGCCTTCAGCGCCATCAAGCCGTCAGTGGCGTGGGCCGAGACTTACCCGGGCACGCTGTCCTATTATCTGGCTTCGGCATTCGGCGAGGTGTGGATGCAGCCTTCGGGCAATCTCGCACTGGTCGGCTTCGCCACCAACGCGATGTTCTTGCGCGACGCGTTGGACAAAGCCGGTATCAAGGCCCAAATCGTCGCTCGCGGTGAATACAAGTCGCGGGCAAGTCTTTTCACCGAGAGCGGCTTCACCGATGCGCACCGTGAGGCCGTCACGAGGATGCTGGAGAGCCTGCGCAGCCAGGTGTGGCAGGCGATCGCCGAATCACGCAACATCAATACCGACGCGCTTGACGCGCTGGCCGACCGGGCACCGCTGTTGCGGGACGACGCGCTCGCATCCGGTCTGGTCGATCGGATCGGGTTCCGCGACCAAGCCTATGCGCGGATAGCGGACCTGGTTGAGTTCGAAGGTGATGTGGATACCCTGCCGCGGCTGTATCTTTCGCGCTACGCGGGTGCGGCCCAGCTACGGCTGGCCCCGATCGGGCTGCCGATCCCCGGCCGACGGCCCCAGCCCACGATCGCCGTCGTCACCGTCGCGGGGCAGATTGTCGACGGCCGCGGTGGGTCCCCGTTCTCGCCGTTCGGCAATGTTTCCGCCGGCGCGGACACGATATCCGCGGCACTGCGCGAGGTGGCCGCCGACGATGCGGTGTCCGCCGTTGTGTTACGGGTCGACAGTCCCGGAGGTTCGGTCACCGCGGCGGAGACCATCTGGCGCGAGGTGGTCAGGGTGCGCGAGCGCGGCAAACCAGTGGTGGTGTCGATGGGCTCCGTGGCGGCCTCCGGCGGCTACTACATCTCGATGCCCGCCGATGCGATTGTGGCCAATCCAGGGACGATCACCGGTTCGATCGGGGTGATCGCCGGCAAGCTGGTGGTACGAGACCTCAAGGACCGACTCGGAATCGGGTCAGATACCGTGCGTACCAACGCCAATGCCGATGCCTGGTCGAACGACGCGCCGTTCACGCCCGAACAGCAAGCTCAACTGGTCGCCGAGGCGGACCTGTGTTACGCCGACTTCGTGCAACGGGTCGCCGAGGGCCGCAATATGAGTGTCGAAGACGTGGAAGCCGTTGCGCGAGGACGGATCTGGACCGGCGCCGACGCCCATGAGCGCGGTCTCGTCGACGAACTCGGCGGGCTGAGGACCGCGGTGCGCCGCGCCAAGGCGCTGATCGATCTGGATGAGGACGCCGAGGCTCGCATCGTCAGCTACCCTGGCTCGTCGTGGCTCGACTTGGTCCGGCCTCGTTCCTCGTCGCAACCGGCGGCGGCGCTGTATGAGGCGCTCGGCTTGCTGTCGAGCCGATCGGTTGCCGCGCTGTGGCTGGGAGACTCGCGGTTCTAGCCGCCCAGGGCGCCGCTGATGAAGATGATTTCGCCCAGTGGGTCGTCATCCTCGGGGGCGGGCACGTCTAAACCGTTGCGTACGAACAGCTCTGACCGCGTCACCCCGTCGACCCGCCACCCGTTGGCCGTCAGGTAGTCCAGGACGTGGTTGCGTTCGCCGGTGTAGACCAGCGACGCCATGTCGATGTCGATGCCGTGGTCCCGCAGCGGATTCGGCATGTCCTGCGCCCTGACATCCAAATCCACTATGCCGGGCACGAATTCGGTGGCGATGGTGCTGCCGGGAACGCTGAGCGCGGTGATGTTGTCGAACAACCGGTCTTGGGCCTCCGGCGGCAGGTAGATCAACAGGCCTTCGGCCAGCCACGCTGTCGGCGCTGACGGATCCAGCCCGGCGGCCTTCAGCGCCGCGGGCCAGTCGGCGCGCAAGTCGATCGGGACGGTGCGCCGGGTGGCCGTGGGTTCGGCACCGATTTCGCTCAAAGCGGTTGTCTTGAAGTCGATCACCTGGGGCTGGTCGATTTCGTAGACCACTGTCCCGGTTGGCCAAGGCAGCCGATAGGCGCGGGAATCGAGCCCGGACGCGAGGATCACCACTTGCCGTACCCCAGCGCTGGTGGCGTCGATGAAGTAGTCGTCGAAGTACTTGGTGCGCAACGCCATCCCGTCCACCATGGCCTGGGCGCGCGCGGGCGAAAAGTTCTCGACCGCCGTGAGGTCGAGTTCGCCGTCCATCATCTTGGTAAAGAAGTCCAGGCCGACGGCTCGCACCAGCGGTTCGGCGAACGGGTCGTTGATCAGACCCCGCGGATCCTTGGTCGCCATGGCGCGGGCGGCCGCAACCAGGGTTGCGGTCGCGCCGACGCTGGACGCCAAATCCCAGTTGTCGTCGTGAGCGCGTGGCATGGCCAAACCCTACCTAAGGGTGGCGACGACGTAGCTGCCGTTCCTGAAGGCCGCCGCCATTTCGTGATCCGGGAACTCAAAACCATTGTCCTCGTACATTTCCGGGACGGGACGGGCGTTGACGTCCCAGCCGTGCGTGCTGAGGTAATCGATGACGGTGTTGCGTTCGCCGTCGTACATCAGCTCGGACATGTCGATCCCGACGCCCAGGCGCTTCCAGCGGTCGGAGAGCTGCTGCGCGCGCTCACTGAAGAACCGCTGGGGGTCGGGGAGGTGCTCGGTGGCGACTTGGCTGCCGGGTGCGCTGAGGGCGGTGATGTTGTCGAACAGCCGATCCTGAGCTTCCGGCGGCAGGTACACCAACAGGCCCTCGGCCGACCACGCGGTCGGTTGGGTGACGTCAAAACCGTGCTCCCGCAACGCCGTCGGCCAGTCGTCACGCAGGTCCACGCCGATCGGCCGGCGTTCGGCCGTCGGATCGGCTCCGAGATCGGCCAGGGTGCGGGTCTTGAAGTCGATGACCTGGGGCTGATCGATCTCGTAGACCACCATGCCGTCTGGCCAGTGCAGCCGGTAAGCCCGGGTGTCGAGCCCGGAGGCCAGGATCACGGCCTGGCGGATGCCCGCTGCGGCGGCCGAGGTGAAGAAGTCGTCGAAGAACCTGGTGCGGACCGTGATCTGCTCGTTCATCGCCTGGCGGGTGAACAGCGGGTCGTCGTCGATGGTCAGCTCGCCGTCGATCATCCGGATGAACGGGTCCACGCCGACCGCCCGCACGAGCGGGTCGGCCAGCGGGTCGTCGAGCAACGCGTCGGGTCCTTGGGAGGCCAGGGCGCGCGAGACGGCGACCATGGTCGCGGTGGCTCCCACGCTGGACTCCGGACCCCAGCTGTCGCCGTCGGTGCGTCCCCTGTTCAGCGTGGCGCTGACGTAGAACAGGTCGGCCCGGGGCATGTCGTCGTCCTCGACGGGTGGAAGTCCATTGGCTACCAACAGGTCCCGGGCATTGACGGTGGTCAGCTGCCAACCATGGTCGGCAAGATACGGGGCCGCCTCGTTGCGGTCGCCGAAGTAGACGAGCCCGGTCATGTCGATGTCGAAGCCATGCGCCCGCCACCGCTCGGAGATGGTCCGCATACGCTCTTTCATCTTCTCCTGATCGGCCGGGTCGACGTTGCTGAGGCTCTCGGTGGCGAATCGGCTGCCCGGCGCACTGAGCTCGGTGACGGTGTCCAGCAGCCGGTCCTGCGCCTCGGGCGGCAGGTAGCCCAGCAGCCCTTCGGCGCTCCATGCGGTCGGTTGCGACGCGTCGAAACCGGCCGCGCGCAAGGCGGCGGCCCAGTCGTCGCGCAGGTCGACGGCCACCGCCCGCCGGTCGGCGGTCGGCGCTGCGCCCAGTTCTGCGAGGGTGCGGGATTTGAACTCGATGACCTGTGGCTGGTCGATCTCGTACACCACCGTCCCGGCCGGCCAGGGCAACCGGTAGGCGCGCGAATCCAGACCGGAGGCCAGGATGACCACTTGCCTGATCCCGGCATTGGTGGCGTCGACGAAGAAGTCGTCGAAGAACTTGGTACGCACGGCCATGTTGTCGGCCATCCGGGCCATCGCGCCGGCAGAGCGGCCCGGGTGGTCCTTGTCGTCCAGCTCGGCCGGGTCCACTTCGCCGGTGGCCAGGCGACTCAGCAGGTCCACTCCGACGGCCCGGACCAGCGGCTCGGCGAATGGATCGTTGATCAGCGGGTTCTCGGCGCGAGTCGCCATCGCGCGAGCGGCGGCGACCATCGTCGCCGTCACCCCGACGCTGGATGCCAGGTCCCAGGTGTCTCCGTCGTACCTGGTGTGGCCGGTGGACGTCATAAGTTGCCCCCAAATAAGCACGGTTGATACTTAGCCAATATAACAAACAGGCGGGCCAAAAGGTTCCCGCGAACTTGACGCAGGAGGCAACCTGGAGCGATGGCATACTCGGCCGCCGGCAAGCGGGTGCTCATCACCGGTGCCTCGTCGGGCTTAGGTGCGGCGCTGGCGAGGCAGCTGGCCGCGCAGGGTGCGGTGGTGGGGTTGGTCGCCCGTCGGCGCGATCGGTTGGGCGAGGTGCTGGCCGACTGCCGGCAGGCTTCGCACGCTTCGGAGATGTGGGTGGCCGATCTGGCCGACACCGATGCATTGAACGAGTTGGCGCTGGGCGCTTGGGATGTGCTCGGCGGTATCGATGTTCTGATCAACAACGCGGCAATACCCAAGCGTCGCCCGGTGAGCCAGTTGACGCCCGCCGAGGTGGAGGCGGTGATGCGGGTGAATTTCTTCGCCCCGATGCGGCTGACTCTCGCTTTACTGCCGCGGATGCTGGAGCGCGGGTCGGGCATGATCGTCAACGTGTCGAGTGTCGGCGGCCGGTTGGGCATCATCCATGAATCCGCCTACTGTGCAAGCAAATTCGCGCTGTGCGGATGGAGTGAGGCGATGGCCGTCGACTTGCACGGCACCGGGGTGGTGGTGAAACTGATCGAGCCAGGGCCGGTCGACACCGAAATCTGGGACCAACGGGGCAACGAGGAACCCCTTTACCAGGGACCCAAGGTGGCGGCCGGCGAAGTGGCCGAAGGCATTATCGCCGCCCTGGGCAATGACGGGTTCGAGCACTACGTCCCGGATATGAAAGCGGTGGTCGACGCCAAGAATGCGGACCTCGATGCGTTCATCGCCGGTGCTGCCCTGATGGCGCCGCGATGAAGGCGCTGGTTTACGGCGTACCCCCGGAGCCGTTCGAGGTGCCCGCAAACGCCAACCTGCTGACCCAGAACCTCGCCCGCACCCCGACGGCGCTGCGCGAGGTACCGGAACCCAAGCTGCTGCACCGGGATTGGGTGATCACCCGGCCGCGGCTCACCGGTATCTGCGGTTCGGACTCTAAGCAGATCCTGATGGATTTCGGCGAGGCCGACGTCGACAACGCGTTGGCTGCATTCTGTTCCTTTCCGCAAGTCATGGGTCACGAGGTGGTCGCCGACGTGGTGGCGGTGGGGCCGGCGGCGCGTGGGTTGCAGGTTGGGCAGCGGGTGGTGCTCAACCCGTGGCTGTCGTGTGGGCCGCGTGGCATCGAACCTCTTTGTCCCGCATGCCAAACCGGCGACTACAGCCTGTGCTGGAGCTTTACCGACGGCGACATCAAGCCGGGCATCCACACCGGCGTGTCGGCGGACGTGACCGGTGGCTACGCCGAGTTGATGCCCGCGCACGACAGCATGCTGTTCCCCGTGCCGGATTCGGTGTCCGACGAACTGGCCGTGTTCGCCGACCCGTTCTCGGTGTCGCTGCACGCGATCACCCGCCACCCGCCGCCTCGCTCCGGGCGGGTCCTGGTGTACGGGGCGGGCTCGCTCGGGCTGTGCGCGGTGGCGATCCTGCGGGCGCTCTTTCCCGATGTGGCGGTGGCGGTGGTGGCGCGGTTCGCCGCCCAGGCCGAGCTGGCCCGCCGGTTCGGCGCCGAGAAGGTACTGGCGCATGAGCCGCGGCTGGGCGTCATCGAGGAACTCGTCGCCTGGGGCGGGGGCCGGCTGCGCCAGCCGCTGCAGGGTCTGCCGATGGCCTATCCCGGCGCGGTGGACGTCGTCTACGACACGGTCGGCAAGCCGGAGACGTTCGAGGTCGGTGTGCGGGTGCTGGTTTCGCGGGGGACGCTGGTGAAGGCTGGTGTCCACGCACCCGGCCGGTGGGAGTGGAGCCCGTTGTACTTCAAGGAGATCAGCTGGGTCGGCTCGAACGCCTTCGGGTATGAAGAGGTCGAGGGTGAGCACAAGCACGCCATCGCGCACTACCTGGATCTGGTGGTCGCGGGCCGAATCGAATTGCGGCCCATGCTGACTCACATCTTTCGGCTGGAGCAGTGGCGCGACGCGTTCTTGGCGATTGCCAATCAGGGTGAGAGCGGGGCCGTCAAGGTGGCCTTCGATCAGCGCTGAGCGGATGGACCTATCATGCATCCATGCGCACGACGGTGGAGATTACCGACGAACAGTATCGTGCATTGACTGCGATTGCCCGGCGTCGGGGATTACGTGGCTACTCTGCACTCATCCAGGAGGCATTGGATGGGTATCTGGCGAACGTGAACGTCGACGACGTCGACTTGCTGCTAGCACTCGAGGGCATGCTTACCGACTCGGATGCGCACGAGATGCGTTCTCGCATCGACGATGTAAAAGCGACGTGGCGGTCTCGTAGTCGTCCACGCCACTAGGCCGGGCGCGTCGCGCGGTAGTAGGTGAGGCGGCCCACCAGGCGTTGCCGGTGCGTCGCGACCTCGCTGCAGTCAAACCCTGCGGCCTGCAGTAGCCGCGGAATCGCGTCGCCCAGGTTGCCGGCCACGTAGTGGCTGCGCATCATGCGCCGGGCCAGCAGGCCGTCATGGTCGGTCATCTCGCCGCCGACATCGACCAGGTGCAGCCGACCGCCGGGGCGTAGGACTCGAAACACTTCCGCCGCTGCGGCGGTTTTCGCGTCGTCGTCCAGGTGGTGCAACATCATGGACGACAGCACCCGATCGAACTCGCCGTCGGCGTAGGGGAGCCGTTGCGCGTAAGCGTGCTCGAAGCGAACGCCGTTGAGTCCGCGTGTCTTTCGCTGTGCGCGTTGTAGTGCCTTCGGGTCGGGATCGCAGCCGACCACTTCGACCGCGGGGTGAGCGCGCTTGGCCCGGACGCTGAGGTTGCCAGTGCCGCAGCCGATCTCGAGCACGCGCTCGCAGCCACCGAGCTCGGCCTGCTCGATCAGCGTGTGGTAAACCCGGCCCATGCCATACAGGCGGGCCATCAGGTCGTAGGCCGGTAGCAGCGCGTCGTTACCGGCAGCGGGGATATAGTCATGTGGACGATGTTTGAGCATGAGATCTATACTGCATTGTTGTACAGGACGGTAATTGGCCGATCTTTGCTTAAAGTAGGACTATTTTTGGTGAAGAGGCATGACGCAGGCAACTCGGCTCAGCAGCCACCGCGATGGTTTCCCCGTCTACCGATACCGGACCGGTCCAGACACCTCTCCGGTATCGGTGCAACGGCGCGTCCGCGACGATGTGAGCGAGATTGGACCGCACATCCACGATTTCCCGGCCCTGTGGTACTTACCCTCGGATGGCACGGTGTTCGTGGCGGCCGCCGGCGAGGTTATCGATCCGCGACAGGTACAGCGCCCGGATGACGGAGTGGCGGTGTTGTTCGATCCCGCCGCGCTCGGCGAGGACGGGCGATCTCCGTGGCCGGCCTGGCGGTCCCACCCGTTGCTGTTCCCCTTCCTGCACGGCCAGTCGGGCGGGCTGCTGCGGCTGGAAGTCCCTGCTGACCGACAAGCGTTCTGGGACACTGCGATTGAGTCGATTGAGATGGAGCTGACCGCGAGGCAGGAGGGCTATCGGCAGGCAGCGCTGGCGTACTTGACGCTGTTGCTCATCGACCTGGCGCGCCTGGCCCGCGACGTGGTGGCCGATTTGCGGCGCAGCGGCGAACCGTTGTTGGCCGACGTGTTCGCGGTGATAGACGCCCGTCACGCCGAACCGCTGTCGCTGCGCGACGTGGCCAGTGAACTGGGCATGACGCCGGGACATCTCACTACCGTCGTTCGTCGCCGCACCGGACGCACCGTGCAGGAGTGGATCATCGAACGCCGCATGGCCGAAGCGCGCGAATTGCTAAGCGGGACAGACCTGCCAATCGCACAGGTCGCCCGTCGGGTAGGGATATCCGACCCCGGCTATTTCAGTCGGCTCTTCACCAGAACGCATGGTGTCTCACCGCGCAATTGGCGCGAACGACCGGACCCGCATTAGTCCAGCGCGCCCCGGGATCCGGTCACTGGCAGTTCGATTGGCGTCATGACGCCGGGTTGCGCGTCGCACACGAACGGAATGGCGTTGACCGCGGCCACCGCGGTGCTGTCCATCAACACGGTCATGACGTCCTGCCCCGGATGGCCGAACCGGATCATCGCGTCTACCTGGGGCACGCCTTCGATCACCACACTAAAACCCTCAGGATCGCGCCACTGGGGATCGAGCGCGTCGCCGCTCATGGTCCAGCAGATGGCCAGCTCGACAATTGTGCGACCGTTTCGCAGACCGCGATACGTGCGGCGTTGACCTCCGACGGTTCCGGCCGCGTATTCCACCCAATCCAGCTTCAGATCCCGAGTCAGCAGCGCAATTTCGACGAATGCTTCCTTCGAGTCGAGTTCGGCGCCAAGCATGCGGGCGACCATGTCCAGCGTCTCGAAGTAGCCGAGACCGTAGCGGAGGGTTTTCGGTTCCAGGCGTATCAAGCGTTGCCGCGGTTGCTTGCCGAAGCCGAGCACCCTCCAGACTTCCGGTACGCGATAGGTGCTGCAGTCCAAGGTCTCTACGAGTTTTACGTGCTGAACCCGTCGGCACGCACCGGTGAGGAAGCCGGCGACGACGTTGATGAAGCCTGGCTCGAACCCGGTTCCCAGAAATGTCGCGCGTCCGTGTTGCGCCGCCTCCGCGAGCGCCGCGCTTTCGGCGGGGTGATGGGTGCCAGTCAGGAAGTCGCCGGTGGTGACCACGTTGATCCCACGACTCAACATTCTGGCCACCAGATCGAAGTCGATGAGACGCGGCATGTAATTCACGCAGTCCGGCGCAAGCCCGAGCAGTGCGTCGACGTCGTTAGTCGCGTGAACGCCCATCGGGGAGCGGCCGGCGAGGACGCCCGCGTCACATCCCACCTTGTCCGAGCCGAACGCATGCACGCCGACTACCTCGAAGTCCTCGCGGTCCAGCAAGATGCCGAGCGCACGGCTGCCGATGTTGCCGGTCGACCACTGGACAACTCGATACCGTGCGTCGGCCATGACTCACCGTAACCGTTGACAACCGACTTGAACGCTGTTCTAATCTGAATACTGTTCGAATTCGATTGCTGTTCGGAAGCGGGTGCGCGTGTGGAGACCGTGGCTGGCGCGCCGGTGCTGCGGTATGGCGCACTGGACCGAGTCCATCTGACCAAGCACCTACTGCAGCTGGCGAAACGAGTGGGCGTCAATCGAGTCACAATGCGCGAGCTGGCGGCGGAAGCGGGAACGTCGCCGTCCTCGGCCTATTACCACATCCGCGACAAACGCGAACTGCTCGATTTACTCATCGAATCCGTGCTTGCTGAAATCGAGGTGCCGCACGAGGGCGATTGGGAGTCACGGTTGATCGCGCTCTACACCAACGCCTGGAAGGTGCTCCTGGAAGTGCCCGGAATCGCGGTGCTGCTTCAGGAACACCCGCATACCACTGCGGCCACCGAAATGGATCGCGCCTCCCGCGCGATCCTGCGCGACTCCGGCTTGCGCAAAGCGCATTTCGAAGCAGCACATGCCGCGCTGTACATACATCTGCTCGGCTCGGTGCAGCTCTCACACCTACGGCACGCTGACAAGCCGAACTACCCGTCGTTCCTGTACGGCTTGCGCCTGATCATCAGCGGTCTGCGCCACGACATCGAGGGTTCGCTATGACATACACCGCGGTCGACCTCGCAGAGCCAGCGCTTTGGGCATCGCGCTTTCCCGAGGAGCTGTTCGCTGAACTGCGCGCGCGCACGCCGGTATTCCATCAGCAACTCACCGACGACGTGAAGTTGGCCGTGGGCCGCGAGTTCTGGGTGTGCACCAAGCATGCCGACGTCGCGCGGGTTCACCGCGATCATGAGACGTTCACCGCGACGGGTGGGCCGCTGATCCAGGAGACACCGCTGTTCGACGCCTATCCGGCCATTGTGAGCCTAGACCCGCCGGAACATACCGTTCGGCGCAAAGTCATCTCGCGCGCTTTCACCCCGCGCGCGGTGGCCAAGCTGGAGAAAGGAATTCGCGATCGGGCCAAGGCGATGGCCGGCGCTCTGCTGGAGTCCGGTGGTGGCGAGTTCGTCGATCTGGCTGCGGGACTGCCGATTTCGGTGATCGGCGACATTGTCGGCATTCCCGAGGTGGACCGGGCACACGTGTTCGGCTTGATCGAAAATGTGTTGAAGACCGCGGGTGCACAGCTGGCTGTGCCCGACGGCGATGAGGTGCTGCCCTTCATCGAATTGTTTCAGTACGCCAGCGCACTGACCGCGCGCAAACGAGAACGTCCCGAGGACGACATCTGGAGTGCGCTGTGCAACTCGCACATCAGCGCCGAATCGGGGGACGATTTCCTATTGCCCTCCAACGAACTTGAGATCTTCTTCTTTGTTCTAGGGTTGGCCGGTGCCGATACCACGCGAAACGCGTTGTGTGACGGCATCAGGGCTTTCGTCGCCAATCCTGACCAGATTGCCGTCTACCGTTCCGACCCAGACGCGCGGCCCACTGCGGTCGAGGAGGTGATCCGTTATTCCACACCGATCATGTTCTGGGTGCGCGGGGCTACCAGAGCGGTGACGCTCGGTGACACGCTCATCCCGGAAGGTGCACGGGTCGTCACCATGTTGCGTTCGGCCAATCGCGATGAAGACGTCTTCGACGATCCGTACCGCTTCGACATTCGCCGTGAGCCCAATCCGCACCAGTCCTTCGGCGGTGGCGGGGCCCACCATTGTCTGGGCGCGATGCTCGCTCGTGCGGAAGTCAGAGCAGCGCTCGACGAAATATTGTTGAACTCCACCGACATTGAAGTCGGAGAGCCGACGATGACGTTGCCCAGCCTGATGAACAACATGACGGTGTACGACTCACTTCCGATTAGTCTTTCAAAGCGGATCGATATGTAGCCACTTGTCGATGTCGAATCGGTCCGCGACGGCGCGGATCTTGCCACCCCCGCGACCCGGATAGTGGGCCGGTATCACCGCGGCCCGGGCCTGCGCGGCCTCGGTGAAGATCCGCCGGCGGGTGATTGCAGCAGCGGTGGCATCCACATCGAAGGCGCAGGGCTGGTCGGGCTCCCGCACCTGCAGCGGGCTGTGGGTGAGGTCGCCGACGAAGGCTGCCGGCTCACCACCCTCCAGCCACAGCGCCGACGAGCCCGTTGTTTGCCCGGGAGCGGGCCGTAGCCGCAGCGACGGGCTGACCTGACAGTCGTCCGGCCATTGCACAAGGACCGACAGTGGCGACAGGAAGCCCGCCATAAACCGGTTGTCGGTGGTTGTCGTTAGGTTTTCTCGTGTGCGGGTAGGCGTGTATATCGACGGGTTCAACCTTTACTACGGTGGCAAGTTCATTTGTGGCGCTAGCACGCCAGGGTGGAGATGGCTCGACTTACGAAAGCTCGCTAACGATTTAATCGCCAAGCATTCACCCTGGACCAACTTCACAGTCGACCGCGTCGTTTACTGCACCGCCCGGATCTCCGGCATCGACAATCCAGTGGGGGCTCAGGAGCAAGATGTCTACCTACGTGCCCTGGCTGCGGCGAGAATCGTTGACCATGTCGAATACGGCAACTACGTGACCCGCACTGCGCGGGCCCCCTTGGCCACACCTGGCAAGCGCAACCGGCCAGTCCTCACCGCCCCGGGCGGGCCGGTCATGATCAAAAACGGTGCTGGCCAAGATGATCCGGATGCCAGGTTCATCGTGTCGGTAGCGCGGCGCGAGGAAAAGGGCTCGGACGTCAACGTCGCCGCTCACTTGTTACTCGATGCTCTCAGGAGACTGCCAGGACGTCAACCGATCGAGGGTGCAGTGGTCGTTAGTAACGACACCGATTTGAAATTCCCCATCGCTCAAGTGCGCCAGCTAATTCCACTCGGGCTGGTCAATCCAACCCGCGGGTACACAGCCGCTACACTTAGCGCACCGGCCAGTGCAGGTGCTGGTAACCATTGGTGGTACCAAATGACCGCCGCCGACTTCTATGCCCATCAGCTCGCCGACCCTATTGCGGGCTTCACGAAACCACCGCCATGGTGACGGCAGCGGCTGCGGGCGAATATGAAAACCCGCCCCCAGAGGGGACGGGCGGTATGCACACAGTGTGCAACATTTATCGCCGCGATGCAATTCCGTTTCACTCGGCCGCCCGACATCAATTCGCGCGTAGATAGCTGTATACACCGGCGAAGTTGCGGTTCACGTCCTCGGGTATGGGCCTTGGACCGCCGAGAGCCCGTGCGCCCCATACGATTTGGGCTGTCCGCTCCACCAGCGCGGTGATGTGCAGGACCTTGTCCGGCCGGGGGCCGACGGCCACCAGGCCGTGGTTGGCGATCAGCGCCGCACCCCGGCCTTCCAGCGCCTTGACCGCGTTGACGCCGACGTCGGGGGTGCCCGAGGCGGCGTATTCGGTGCAGCGCACGTCCCCTCCGCAGTACACCGCGAACTCGTCGATGCATGCCGGGATCGGCTCGTGCGCGATGGCGAACATGGTCGCCCACACGGGGTGGCTGTGGATGACGCTGCCGATGTCGTCGAACGCCTGGTAGCAGGCCAGGTGCAGCTTCATCTCCGTCGACGGCATCCGGCCGTCCTTGGCTTGCAGCACAGCGCCTTCGGGATCGACGACGACGAGGTCGTCGAGTTCCATGTCGGCATAGTCGACCGACGACGGCGTGATGACCAGGTTGCCGTCGGAGCGTCGGGCCGAGATGTTGCCGGCGGTTCCCTCGACCAGCCCACGGCGCAGCATGTCTTTGGCCGCCGCCAGCACCGCCGATTCAGGGTCGTCCACGAATTTCATAACCCCAGCACCTCCGGGTTGACGATGTGGGCCGGCCTACCGCCGGACAGCAACGCTTCCAGGTCGTCGGCGACCATCTGCGCTTGCCGGGCCTCAGTGTTCCATGTGGCTCCGCCGATGTGTGGCGTCAGGACGACGTTCGGCATCCCCACCAGCGGGTGATCGGTCGGCAACCATTCGCCGACGAAGTGGTCCAGGCCGGCCGCGGCGACCTTGCCACCGCGCAGGGCCGCGACGAGTGCGTCGGTGTCGTGCAGTTGTGCCCGCGCGGTGTTGAGGAAGACCACGCCGTCGCGCATGGCCCCAAACTGTTCGGCGCCGATCATCCCGACCGTGTCGTCGGTGACCGGTGCGTGCAATGAAATCACGTCGGCCTCACTCAGCAGCTCCTCGAGGCTGTGCTGGGCTTCGTCGTTGTAGGGGTCGTAGGCGATGACGCGCATGCCCAGCCCGGTCAGCCGCCACCTTAAGGCCCGGCCGACGGCGCCCAGTCCGACCAGGCCGGCCGTGCGCCCGGCGATCTCCCAACCGCGGAAGCGCTGATAGGGAAGAATGCCGTCCCGAAAGATGTTGCCGGACCGCACGTCTGCATCCGCGGTCAGCACGTGACGGGTGGCCGCCAACAACAGCGCCAGCGTCATCTCGGCCACGGCGTCGGCGTTGCGGGCCGGGGTGTTGAGCACCGGAATCTTTGCGGCGGTGGCTCCGGCGATGTCGACGTTGTTGGGATCGCCCCGGGTCGAGGCGATTGCGCGCAAGCGAAGTTCGAACACCGGCCCGGAAACCGAGTCGCTTTCCACCACAACGATTTCGGCGCCTTCGTCAACAATTCGCTGGGCGAGCTGCTCGGCGCCGTAGATCCGCAGCGGTGTCTGATCGATCCACGGGTCGTACACGACGTCGGCCAATTGCCGGAGCTTGTCGAAACCAGGCCCCCGCAGCGGAGCTGTCACCAGAGCGCGTGGTCGAGACGTCATGAATGCCAATGCTGGCGTACGGTGGCGCCCGTGTCACGCGAAGACGTCACAATCGGCATCGACATCGGCACCACCGGGGTCAAAGCGGTTGCCGCCGACGAGGACGGCCACATCAGGGCGCGGGTGCGCATCCCACACCAGCTGCGGGTGCCAGCGCCCGACCTACTGGAGCACGACGCCGACGAGGCCTGGCGGCGAGGACCTTTGGCCGCCCTCGATCAGCTGGCCGGTCGCAACGCGCAAGCGGTGGCCGTCGCGGCAATGGTGCCGTCGATGACCGCCGTCGACTCCACCGGCAGGCCCATCTCACCCGGCCTGCTGTACGGCGACGCCAGGGGACGGGTTGCCAGCACCGAGGAACAGCGGGCCTTGCCGCTGCCGGCGGTGGGGGAGGCCGCCGAGTTCCTGCGCTGGACGGCCGCTCACGTGTCCGACGCGGCCGGGTATTGGCCGGCGGCGGCGGTGGCCAACTACGCCTTGTCCGGTGAGGCGGTGATCGACTCCGCCACCGCGATTACCAGCCTTCCGCTGTTCGACGGGACGGGCTGGAGCCCCGAGGCGTGCGCCGATTGCGGCGCGACGGTGGACCAGATGCCCCGGGTGGAGTCGTTCGGAGTGGCCGCTGGGCAGGTGCATGGCACCGACGCGGTGCTGGCCACCGGCGCGGTCGATGCCCTGTGCGAACAGTTCGTTGCCGGCGCCGACCGAGACGGCGACGTGCTGGTGCTGTGCGGCACCACGCTGATCGTGTGGGCGACGACCTCGGGGACCAGGCGGGTCCCCGGACTGTGGACGATCCCGCACACCGTTGCCGGACTCAGCAAGATCGGGGGAGCCAGTAACGCCGGCGGCCTGTTTCTGGAGTGGGTGAATCGCCTTGTCGCGCCGGGTGATTCGCAGCCTTCGGATCCGCGGCGGGTGCCGGTCTGGTCGCCGTATATCCGCGGTGAGCGCACACCGTTCCATGACCCGAACCGCCGGGCGATGCTGGACGGGTTGGACCTCACCCACGACGCAGCCTCCGTGCGGCGGGCCGCCTATGAGGCTTCCGGTTTCGTGGTCCGGCACCTCATCGAGCTCAGCGGGGCATCAGTGGCTCGCATCGTGGCCGCGGGCGGCGGTAGCCGGGCACTGCCCTGGATGCAGGCCATCGCCGACGCCACCGGTCGGCCGGTGGAGGTGTCCGGGGTGGCCGAGGGAGGAGCACTGGGCGCCGCTTTTCTGGCCCGCATGGCCGTCGGCCTGGAAACGACGATCGCCGACGCCGCGCGCTGGGCGCGAGTCGAGCGTGTCGTCGACCCGCAGCCGTCGTGGGCAGCCGCGGTCGAGGACCGCTATCGGCGGTTTCTCGAACTGAGCGACCAAGCATCTCCCAAAGTCTGACGCGAGAGCCGCCGTCTCGTTCTAGGCTTGGGCGATGACCGATCACGACCGCACCGCCGTCCGTCGCGAGATCGCAGATGCCCTGCTCAAAGCCCTTGAGCGTCGCCATGAGATAGCCGACGTGGTGGTGGAGTCACCGACCAAGGCGGCCGCCGTCGAGGCGATCGTCAAATTGCTCGACACCTCCCACCAGGCCGCCGAAGCGGTGATGAGCATGCGATTCGACCAGCTCACGCAGGATGCGCGCCGCAAGATTCTCAGCGAACTCGAAGACCTGAACAAGCAGCTGAGCTTTGCGATCACCGACCGTCCGGCAAGCTCGGGAGAAAGCCTGGAGTTACGGCCGTTCTCCGCGGACGAGGACCGCGACATCTTTGCCGCGCGCACCGAGGAGATGCACACTGCCGGCGACGGTTCCGGCAGGCCCGCCGGTGATCTCGACGAAGAGATCCGTGCGGCGCTGCGTCGGGTGGAAGCCGAAGAAGCGGCGTGGTTCGTGGCCGTCGACTCCGGCCAGAAGGTTGGGATGGTGTTCGGCGAGCTCGACCACGGCGAGGTGAACGTGCGGATCTGGATTCACCCCGAGCATCGCAAGCGGGGCTACGGCACCGCCGCGCTACGCAAGTCGCGCTCGGAGATGGCCTGGTTCTTCCCCGCTGTGCCGCTGGTGGTCCGCGCGCCGGCGGCTAGCCCCGGCTAGCGCGAAATCCCTTGTGCAGGGCAACTTCTAGGAAACGGTGGTCAAATTGAGTCGTCAATGGTATGAGCATCCGTCGCTGGTTCTGCAACTGCGAGCGCTGGCCGGCCTGCGCGACGACTTGCGCAACCACAACCTGTTCGAAGGCGAGGGCATTCGGCCCAAAGACGACCTCGGCGAACCGACCGAAGAAGTCAAGCGGGCGCGCACTCCGGACGGCACATTCAACGATTTGTCCGATCCGTGGATGGGCTCCAAGGGATCGGGCTTCGGACGCAATGTCCCGCTGGCCAAGACCGTCACCGACACCAAGCGGATCCTCGATCCCGACCCGCGGCTGATCAGCCGGCGCCTGATGGCGCGCGACGAGTTCAAGCCCGCCGGCATCATCAACGCCCTGGCCGCGGCTTGGCTGCAGTTCGAAAACCACAACTGGTTCTTCCACGGTGACGGGGTGCCGGACAAGACGATCGACATCCCGCTCCGCAAAGGTGACGACTTCCCCGAGAACCCGATGCGAATCCGTTGCACCATCCCGACTCACGGGGAAATCCTGGACGGCTGTCCGGCGCCGGTGTTCGGCAACGTCGAAACCCATTGGTGGGACGGGTCGCAGATCTACGGCAGTGGCAAGGAACGCCAAGCGGAAGTGCGCACCTTCGTCGACGGCAAGATCAAGGTCGGCGACGACGGCAGGCTGCCGAAGAGCGATATCCCCGGTATCGACCTGACCGGCATGCGGGAGAACTGGTGGGTCGGTGTGGGCATCCTGCACACCCTGTTCGCCCGCGAGCACAACGCCGTGTGTGACGCCTTGAAAAAGGCGTATCCCAGCTTCGACGATCAGCGCCTGTTCGAGTTGGGTGTGCTGGTGGTCTCGGCGCTGATCGCCAAGATCCACACCATCGAGTGGACGACCTGCGTGCTGCGTCACCCCGCGCTGCAAATCGGGATGAACGCCAACTGGTTCGGGGCTCTCGGCGAGACGTTCAAAGACCGGATCGGCCGGATCGGCGACAGTGAGGCGTTGTCCGGCATCATCGGATCGTCGACCGATCACCACAGTGCACCGTTCTCGCTGACCGAGGAGTTCGTCTCGGTCTACCGCATGCACCCGCTGATTCCCGACGACTGGAACTTCTTCTCGCTCGAGACCGGGGAGCACCTGGAAAAGCGCGACTTCACCGAGCTGCAAGGGCGTTTCACGCGCGACTTCATGGACCGCATGGAGATGGGCGACATGTGGTATTCGTTCGGGCTGGCCAGTGCGGGCGCGGTTTGCCTGCACAACTACCCGAACGCGCTGCGCCGGCTGACCCGCGTCGACGGGCAGATCACGGACCTGGCCACGCTGGACATCGTGCGCGACCGGGAACGGGGCGTGCCGCGTTACAACGACTTCCGCGAAGCTCTGCGGATGCCGCGTCGCAAGACCATCGACGAGATCACCCCCAACAAGGTATGGGCCGCGGAAATCAACGAGATCTACCACGGCGACGTGGATTCCGTCGATCTGCAGATCGGCATGCAGGCCGAGCAGCCACCGAAGGGATTCGGCTTCTCCGACACCGCATTTCGCATCTTTATCCTGATGGCGTCGCGGCGGCTGAAGAGCGACCGGTTCTTCACCAACGACTTCCGCCCCGAGGTTTACACCCAGACCGGATACGACTGGGTGAACCATACGACCATGAAAGATGTGCTGTTGCGCCATTATCCGGAGCTGGAGCCGGTGATCGGCGATGTGGAGCGGATCTTTGCGCCGTGGCCGAAGCTGGGTGCAGCCGTGGAGGGCAAGAAGCATCCCGTGCTGCGTGTCGCCGACTCCGTCCGTGCCTACCTGCCCTGGGGGTAAGGCGGTGGCTGACTTTCCGCACGCGTCCGTCCTGGAGGGCCTGCGATTCACGGCCCAGATCGGCGCTCCCAACATCATCCTCGGGCTGTTCAGCAAACGGGAAGTGCCCACCCGGATCGCCTCGATGGTGGCCGCTGACTATCTCGGCTACCGACTGGTGGAGGGGATGGTGCGCAGCTACGGGCCGGGACCGTTCTACGTCCGCGTCGCGCGCGACGAGGCGCTGTTGGTCCACGATCCCGACGACCTCCGCTTCGTGCTCGGCGGCTCGCCGGACCCGTTCGCGTCGGATCCGGACGCCAAGCGCAAGGGGATGGCGGCGTTTCAGCCTGAGGCGCTGACGATTTCGCGTGGTCAGCAGTGGCACGAGCGGCGCAAGTTCGCCGAGGCGGTACTCGACACTGACAAGCCCGTGCATCGGCTCGCCCAGCCATTCGTCGACATCGCGGCGGACACCGCTGCCGAGCTCGTCACCGAAACCATCCGCTGGCCGAACTTCAACGCAGCCGTACAGCGCATGACCCGGCGCGTGGTGTTCGGTGCGGCCGCCGCCGACGACACCGAGCTGACAGATCTTTTGGGCGAACTGATGTCGGCCGGCAATCGCATGCCCGGTGAACCCGCACCGCGTTACGACGAGTTCATCTCCCGCATCGAAACCTACTTGGCTGAACCGGAAGCGGACAGCCTCGCCGCGCTGATCCCGCAGGCTCCAGATCCCGGGGTGCCGCCCGCTAGCCAGCTGGTGCACTGGTTGTTCGCGATGGGAGATACGCTGGCCGCCAACACGTTTCGCACCTTGGGTGTGCTGTCGTCCCACGGTGAGCAGCTGCATGAGGTGAAGCACGAGATGGCCGGCGCCGACATCGGCTCGGCGGCCGGCATCGCCAAGCTCGACTACCTGGCCGGTTGTCTGTTCGAGACGATGCGGCTGTGGCCGACCACCCAGCTGTTCGGCCGGGTGACCACCCGGGACGTCGAGTTTCCCAACGGCGCCGTGCTGCCGGAAGGCCAGCAGGTGCTGATCTACAACGTGTTCAATCACCGCAACCGCGACCGCATCCCGTACGCGGACAAGTTCTCGCCTGGCGAATGGGTGAGCGGAGACGCCGGTGATGACTGGTCGTACAACTTCTTCAGCCACGGCCCGCAGGGCTGCCCGGGCGCCAATCTGTCGGTGTTGCTCGGGCAGGCCGTGCTGGCCCACCTGATCGACGCGGGCGCGACCAATTGCTCCGGAACCCGCTTGAACCCGGGTAGGCCGCTACCGCACAGCTTCGATCTCTACGCCTTCAGCCTGGCCTGCAGCGCGACCGAAGAGGACTAGCGGTCTGCGACGACGGTGGTGATGTTGCGGAACTGCGCCGCCGCTGCTTCGTCGTCCGGGTAAGCGCGGCCGTAGTCGGCGAACATCTCTCGCCGTGGCCGGGTGGCGACTTGCCAGCCCTGATTGCTCAGGTAGTCAAGGACGTTGCTGCGTTCGCCGTCATAGAACAGCCCAGACAGGTCGATGTCGCAGCCCAGGTTGACCCATCGCTGGTTGAATTCCTGCGCACGTTGCGAGACCGTGGCGCTGCCGTCGGGGTGATATTCGGTGGCCAGTCTGCTGCCAGGGGCGCTGAGCTCGGTGATGTGGTCGAACAATTGGTCCTGGGCTTGCGGCGGAAGGTACATCAGCAGTCCCTCGGCACTCCAGGCGGTGGGCATTTTCTCCTCGAACCCGTTGCGGCGCAAGGCCGTCGGCCAATCGTCACGCAGGTCGATGGCGACCGTCTTCCGATGTGCCATGGGGATGGCACCCAGGGCGGACATGGTTGCGGTTTTGAACTCCACGACCTTGGGCTGGTCCACCTCATAAACCACACTGCCCCGGGGCCACGAGAGCCGGTAGGCCCGGGCGTCGAGGCCGGCGGCCAGAATCACGAACTGGCGAACACCCGCACCCGCGGCGTCCAGGAAGAACTCGTCGAAGAAACGGGTCCGCACCGCCATCGAGTCGGTCTCGAACTGCAAGTCGCGTTCGGCGTCGGGATAGTCCTCGGGCGGGCTGAGCCGGCCGTCGACCATGCGGGTGAAGAAGTCGAGGCCGACCGCACGTACCAGTGGCGCGGCGAACGGGTCGTCGATGATCGCGTCGGGCTCCGCGCTGGCCAGCGCTCGAGCGGCGGCAACCATGGTTGCCGTGGCACCGACACTGGAGGCCAGGTCCCAGCTGTCTCCAGGGGATCGCGGGGATTCGGCGCGTGTCATGTGAGTTCCTTCTCGACGAGCCACGCTTATTTAGCAAATGTAATGAGCTAGCCGAAACCCTACCCGTTTCCGCCGGCTCCCGGCGGCCCTGAACCGGTCAGTCCGGACCAGCTGTTAGTCTCGTACACGGTTTACGCCGTACGTCCTGACCTGCGGGTGTTGGGCGCGTAACTCAGGATGACCCCCGGCTGCGCAGGAGGAAGAGTGCTTTCGGCTTTCATCTCGTCGCTGCGGACAGTCGACTTGAGACGGAAGATCCTGTTCACGCTGGGCATAGTGCTGCTATATCGGGTCGGCGCGTCGCTCCCGTCGCCAGGCGTCGACTTCAAGGTCGTGAACGAATGCGTCAAGCAGGCCGAGGGCGGCCAGGCCGGCCAGATGTACTCACTGATCAACCTGTTCTCCGGCGGCGCGCTACTGAAGCTCACGGTGTTCGCGGTGGGAGTAATGCCCTACATCACGGCCAGCATCATCGTGCAGCTGCTGACCGTGGTGATCCCGCGATTCGAAGAACTGAAAAAAGAAGGACAGGCCGGCCAGGCCAAGATGACGCAGTACACCCGCTACCTGGCGATCGCGCTGGCCATCTTGCAGGCCACCAGCATCGTGGCGCTGGCCGCCAACGGCGGGCTGCTGCAGGGCTGTCAGGGTGACATCATCTCCGACCAGAGCATCTTCACCCTGGTCGTCATTGTGCTGGTGATGACGGCCGGCGCTGGACTGGTGATGTGGATGGGCGAGCTGGTCACCGAGCGAGGCATCGGCAACGGCATGTCGCTGCTGATCTTCGTCGGCATCGCGGCCCGCATTTACCCCGAAGGCCAGCAGATCCTGGACAGCCGCGGCGGTGTCATCTTCTCGGCCGTCTGCGTGGCCGCGCTGATCATCATCGTCGGGGTGGTGTTCGTCGAGCAGGGCCAGCGCCGCATCCCGGTGCAGTACGCCAAGCGCATGGTGGGCCGGCGCATGTACGGCGGCACCTCCACGTATCTGCCCCTCAAGGTCAACCAGGCCGGTGTGATCCCGGTGATCTTCGCGTCCTCACTGATCTATATCCCGCATCTGATCACCCAGCTGGTGCGCAGCGGCGGCAACCCCCGGGCGGCCAACAGCTGGTGGGACAAATTCGTCAGCACCTACCTGTCCGACCCGAGCGACCCGGTCTACATCACCATCTACTTCGGGCTCATCATCTTCTTCACCTACTTCTACGTGTCGGTCACCTTCAATCCCGACGAACGAGCCGACGAAATGAAGAAGTTCGGCGGCTTCATCCCGGGCATCCGGCCGGGCCGGCCGACCGCCGACTACCTGCGCTATGTACTGAGCCGGATTACCCTGCCGGGTTCGATCTACCTCGGCGTGATTGCCGTGCTGCCTAATCTGTTCCTTCAGATCGGCGCCAGCGGAGGGGTCCAGAACCTACCCTTCGGTGGAACGGCCGTTCTGATCATGATCGGTGTCGGATTGGATACGGTCAAACAGATAGAGAGTCAGCTCATGCAGCGCAACTACGAAGGGTTCCTCAAGTGAGAGTTGTTTTGCTGGGACCGCCGGGAGCGGGCAAGGGAACGCAAGCCCAGAAGCTCGCCGAGAAGCTCGGGATCCCGCAGATCTCCACTGGCGAACTGTTCCGGCAAAACATCGAGAACGGCACCAAGCTGGGCCTCGAGGCCAAGCGCTACCTGGACGCCGGTGACCTAGTGCCCTCCGACCTGACCAACCAGCTCGTCGACGACCGGCTGAACAATCCCGACACGGCCAAGGGGTTCATCCTGGACGGGTATCCGCGCTCGGTCGAGCAAGCCAAGGCGCTGCACGAAATGCTCGAACGACGCGGCACCGACATCGATGCGGTAGTGGAGTTCCGGGTGTCGGAGGAAGAGCTGTTGCAGCGCCTCAAAGGGCGCGGCCGCGCCGACGACACCGAAGAGGTCATCCACAACCGGATGAAGGTCTACCGCGACGAAACCGCGCCGCTGCTGGAGTACTACCGCAGCCAGCTGAAGACCGTCGATGCCGTCGGAAGTCTCGACGAGGTCTTCGCCCGCGCGTTGCACGCGCTTGGGAAATAACCGCATCGGGGAAGTAACGATGAGCGCGTTGGCACGACTGCGAAGTCGCAGGGTCGTGCCGCAGCGCAGTGCCGGCGAACTCGACGCGATGGCCGCGGCCGGCGCCGTCGTCGCCGTCGCCCTAAACGCCGTCCAAGCCGCCGCTGCCGTCGGGGTCTCGACGCTGCACCTCGACGAAATCGCGGAGTCGGTGATCCGCGAAGCCGGCGCCACCCCGTCGTTCCTGGGCTACCACGGCTACCCGGCGTCGATCTGTGCATCGGTGAACGACCGCGTGGTCCACGGCATCCCATCGGCCGCCGAAATCCTGGCCGCCGGTGACCTGGTCTCCATCGACTGCGGCGCGGTACTGGACGGCTGGCATGGCGACGCCGCGGTCACGTTCGGCATCGGGGTCGTCGACCCGGCCGGCGAAGCACTCTCGCAGGCGACCAGAGAGTCCTTGGAAGCCGGAATCGCGGCGATGGTGATCGGGAATCGGCTGACCGACGTCGCGCACGCCATCGAGCTGGGCACGCGAGCGGCCGAGACTCGCTACGGACGCGCGTTCGGGATCGTAGAAGGGTACGGCGGCCACGGCATCGGCAGGCAGATGCACATGGACCCGTTCCTGCCGAACGAGGGCCAGCCCGGGCGCGGTCCGCTGTTGGCCGCCGGTTCGGTGCTGGCCATCGAGCCGATGCTGACCTTGGGAACCGGCAAGACCGTGGTGCTCGACGACGAGTGGACGGTCACCACCGCCGACGGATCGCGCGCGGCACATTGGGAGCACACGGTGGCGGCGACCGAAAGCGGCCCGCGCATCCTGACCCTTCCCGTGAACTAAACACCCACTGGGCTCGTATCCCGAGGTGGGAGGTGATCGAGTGGCTCGGGTGGCCGGTGCTCGGGGCGCGTCCGGGGCTGCAGAGGCCGCTCTCATGAAGGCGCTCTACGACGAGCATGCAGCGGTGTTGTGGCGTTACGCGCTACGGCTGACCGGCGATGCGAGCCAAGCGGAAGATGTGGTCCAGGAGACGCTGTTGCGGGCGTGGCAGCATCCGGAAGTCATCGGCGACTCCGAACGCCCGGCACGCGCGTGGCTGTTCACCGTGGCGCGCAACATGATCATCGACGACCGGCGCAGCGCCCGGTTCCGCAACGTCGTCGGTTCGACCGACGAGGACGGCGCGCCCGAACGGTCCACGCCGGACGAGGTGAACGCCGCGCTGGACCGGATGCTGATCGGCGACGCGATGGCCCAGTTGTCGGCCGACCATCGGGCCGTTATCGAGCGGTCCTACTACCGCGGCTGGACCACCGCACAGATAGCTACCGACCTCGGAATCGCGGAAGGAACAGTGAAGTCGCGATTACACTATGCGGTACGGGCATTGCGGCTCACTCTGCAAGAACTTGGAGTAACCCGATGACGGCCGAATTTCTCCGGGATTTCGGGCCCATCCGGCTGGCCATCGGTTCCGAATACTTGAGGGTGACGGGAGAAACGACATGAGGATGCCGCTACGGGGAATCGGCCCGCCGGGTGACACGCCCGGTGACAAAGACATACGCGATCTGGCCATGGACGAGGACCGGTACGCGACGTGGGACGCCGCTTATGTGCTGGGGTCACTTTCCGCCGCTGAACGCCGTGAATTCGAGTCGCACCTGACTCAGTGCCCGACGTGCCGCGAGGCCGTCGCCGAGCTCAGTGGCGTACCTGCCCTGCTGTCGCAGCTCGACCGCGCCGACGTGGCCGCCATATCCGAATCCGGCGGCACCGCGGGGACTGCGTTCGCGACACCCGAGATGTCGCCGCAGTTGTTGCCGACGTTGCTGGAAAAGGTCCGCTGGCGGCGCCGGCGCGCCCGCATCACGACCTGGGTGGCCTCGGCCGCGGCCGCCGCGGTGCTGGCAATCGGCGTGTTCGTCGGGATCCAGGGTCATTCGACGGCCCCTGCCCCGCAGGTGACCGCGTCCGCCCAGCCGATGGCGCAGGTCGGCACCAAACTGCTGGCGTCCACGGTCTCCGTTACCCCGGAGCATTGGGGCACATTCATCAACCTGCGCTGCGTGTGCCTGGCACCGCTGACCGCTCACCACGACACGCTGGCGATGGTCGTGGTCGGGCGCGACGGCAGCCAGACCCGGCTGGCCACTTGGGTGGCCGACCCCGGGCACACCGCGACGCCCGCGGGCAGCATTTCCATGCCGGTGGACCAGATCGCCGCGGTCCAAATTGTTTCCGCGGACGACGGTCACGTCCTGCTGCAGCGTTCGCTGTAATTCCTGAAGTGAGGTGAACTCAACGCCCGCGCATGTCGTGACCATGACATGCCAGGGCAGTACCGGGTGGTCGACTACATCGTCGACCGGCTCGCCGCACTCGGCGTCGACCACATCTTCGGTGTGGACGGCGCCAACATCGAGGATCTGTACGACGCGGCGCATTTCCGGCCCGGCATCACCGCGGTGCTGGCCAAGCACGAGTTCTCCGCCGCCACGATGGCCGACGGATACAGCCGCAGCGGCGCCGGACCAGGTTCCGGGCTAGGAGTAGTGGCGGCCACCTCCGGTGGTGGCGCCCTGAATCTGGTTGCAGGACTGGGCGAGTCGCTGGCAAGCCGGGTTCCGGTGCTGGCATTGGTCGGCCAAGCCCCCGCTGCGATGGACGGCCTGGGCAGCTTCCAGGACACCAGCGGGCGCAACGGATCCCTGAATGCCGAGCAGCTGTTTTCTGCGGTTTCGGTGTCGTGTGAACGAGTGCTGACGCCGGACGGCATCTTTTCGGCGCTAGCCCGGGGCATCGCGGCAGCCCGCGCTGGTGGGCCCGCAGTGTTGTTGCTGCCCAAAGACATTCAGCAGGGGCAGGTCGAAATCGGGGACCGCAATGGGTACGCCACCCAGCAGCCGCGACCCATCGGCAATCCGCATCCGATTGTCGGAGCGCTGCGTGATGCCAACGGTCCGGTGACCGTCATCGTGGGTGAGCAGGTGGCCCGCGACGACGCCCGCGCCGAGCTCGAGGAGCTGCGCGCGGTGTTGCGGGCGCGGGTGGCCACCGTCCCCGACGCCAAGGACACCGCGGGCACCCCTGGTCTGGGGTCGTCGTCGGCGCTGGGCGTTACCGGTGTCATGGGCCACCCCGGTGTGATCGACGCGGTGGCCGGCAGCGCGGTGTGCCTCGTGGTGGGCACGCGGTTGCCGGTGACCGCGCGCACCGGCCTCGACGACGCGCTGTCGAAAGTGCGAACCGTCTCGATCGGCTCAGCGTCGCCATACGTTTCGTGCACCCATGTGCACACCGACGACTTGCGCGGGTCGCTGCGGATGTTGATCCAGGCGTTGTCCGGCCGTGGACGGCCAACCGGTGTGCGGGTGCCCGACGCGGTGCGGCGCACCGAGCTGGCGCCGCCGCCGTACTCCGGGCCCGGGGTGCGGTACCGCGACATCATGGCGGTGCTCGACGGCGCCCTGCCCGACGGGACAGACGTGGTGGTCGATGCGGGCAACACCGGCGCGGCGGCAATCCACTACCTGCCGGCGCGGCGCGGCGGCAGGTTTGCGGTCGCGCTTGGCATGGGGGGCATGGGCTACAGCTTCGGCGCCGGAATCGGGATGGCGTTCGGACGCCCCAGCACTGGGCGCGGGCCCGGGCGCACCGTCGTGATCGCCGGCGACGGCGCGTTTTTCATGCACGGCATGGAGGTGCACACCGCGGTCCACTACCGGCTTCCGGTGACCTTCGTCTTGCTGAACAACAACGCCCACGCCATGTGCGTCACCCGTGAGCAACTTTTTTACGACGATCTCTACAGTTACAACCGATTTCGGCCCAGCCGCCTGGGTGCCGGTCTGGCGGCGATGTTTCCGGGCCTGGCCGCCGTCGACGTCGGCGACGTCGACGGCTTCGCCGCCGCGCTGCGTGCGGTACTGGACATCGACGGCCCGGCGGTGATCAGCGTCGAATGTGCGGCCGACGAAATCCCGCCTTTCGCACCATTTCTCAAAGTCAAGGAAACGATTACCACCGTTAAGGAGAACCGAACCGATGTCACTGCCAGCGCTTGAGGACATTCCAACCCCCATCGACGGCGTGGTCCGCATCGAGACCAGCCCCAGGCAAAAGGCCACCCCGATCATCATGGAGATGATGCGGTCGGTGTATCCGCACGACGAGGTATTCGGAAAGTACTGCACCGTCAACGATTACATCGAGTGTCCGCCCGACGAGCTGTACCAGTACATGGCCGACACCCGCAGCCTCGAGGAGTGGACCTACAGCCTGCGCGGATTCACCACCACCGACGAACCCGGTTTGTGGCTGGCCTACGACCGGCTCGGTACGGAAACCAAGATCTACACCCGCACCATCGCCAACGAGCAGGCCCGGACCGTCGACTACCACTGCGCATGGGATCAGGGCAAGCACTTGTGGATGATCTATCTGATGCGCGTCGTCGACGCCCAGGTGGTCCTCGACAAGCCGGGTTCGGTTGTGCTGTGGACCAATTGCCATCACCCGTTCTACGACGAAAACCCGTATCCCGAGACCGCCCCGCCCGGGCGACCGGTTTGGGTCGGCGACTTCTGGGACATGTTCGGCGCCGGTCACCTGCTGGAGCTGAAGAATCTCAAGGCCATCGCCGAGTACCGCCACCGCAACGGGCTGCCGGTGACGCCGAAGTGGATGAGCTGAGGAACGACATGAGCAACGTCAGTCTGATCGACGTTTCCACGTATCTGCCGGGCGAACCGATCGGCGCGGAGTATTACGCGCAATTCGCCGAAACCGATGATCTGCGTGACAATCTCATGTTCCGCGCACCGAAGTTCCGCCATCACGTCGCGCCGGACGAGACCGCGATCGACATGGTCGAGCGGGCAGCACAGGGCTTGATCGAACGGCATGGCCACGACTTCATCGAGGCCGTCGACGTGCTGATCACCCACACCCAGGTGCCGGACATGGCCTTCTACGGCGAGGGTGGCGGCATCGCCCACCGGCTGGGTCTGCGGCCCTCGTGGGTGCTCGACCTGAACAACGGCGGATGCGCGGCATTCGTGTTGGCGCTCAACGTGGCTCGTAAGCTGCTGTCGTCGGGCGAAGGGCGCACCGCGCTGATCGCCATCGCCCAGAATGCGGCCGGGCAGTTCTTCGATCAGCCGACCGTTCGCCGCAAGGCGCAGTCCGCAGTGCCCGGTGACGGGGCCGCGGTGGGCCTGGTCACGTTGTCCGATCAGTCGCCCATTCTGGACGTCGAGTGCCGCACCTATGGCGAGTACGCCGGTGAGATGACGCTCTCGTACGACCCGCCACGCAAGTGGTGGGCGGCCGGACTCGGCGAGGGCAGCATCGGCTTCACGGAAAGCAAGATCACCAAGGTGCTGGCTCGCGGCAACCGGCAGGTCCCCGAGGTGGCGCTGGCGGTCTGCGACCGAATCGGCGTGGCGGCCAAGGACGTCGACCTGCTGGTCACCAACCAGCCGAACCGGGTGTTTCTGCGCAACTGGCGCGAAGCGCTGGAGCTGCCCAAATCGAGACACTTCGACACCTTTGATCAGTGCGGCAACCTCTTCGGTGCCGGCATCCCGGTCAACCTGGACCACGCGATATCCGACGGGCAGGTCAAAAACGGCGACCTGGTCCTGATGGCGGCCTTCGCGCACGCCGGTGACTTCGCCGGCGCGGCGGCGGTGCGCTGGGGCGGACGCGAGTGATGGCGGCCTTTGCCAGTCCCGTCGCCGCCGAGGTGGGTGACGCGCTTCCCGACGCAATCGATCCGTTTGCGTTGTCGCTCAACGAGAATCCTTACCCGCCGCTTCCCGCTGTGCGCTCGGCGCTGTATCGCTCGATCGATGCGGCCAATCGGTATCCGGAGTTTCTGCCCGATCGCCTGCGCCGCTTGATCGCCGGGCGGGTCGGCCTGCCGTCGGGCCAGGTGGTGCTCGGCGCCGGTGCGACCGGCGTGGTGCTGCAAGCGCTGCAGGCGCTGACCACCCCGGGCGACGCGATCGCCATGGCCTCGCCGACGTTCGACGGATACCCGATCATCGCGAACATGGCGCGCCTGAACCCGGTGACGGTACCGCTGGACAAGTACGGCCACAACGATCTCGACGGCCTGGCCGAAGCCGCCGCGCACGCTCGCGTGGTGGTGGTGTGCCGGCCGCATAACCCGACCGGCACGCTGGAGCCGACGGCCGAGATTGTCCGGTTTCTGCGCCGGGTACCTGACGACACCGTCGTCCTGCTCGACGAGGCATATATCGAATTCGCCGCCCCGCAGCACCGGATCGACGTATCGGGGCTCACCGCCTACTTCCCCAACGTGGTGGTGGTGCGGACGTTTTCCAAGGCATACGGATTGGCCGGCCTGCGAATCGGATACGGCCTGGCGTCCGCGGGGCTGGCCAAAACTCTGTGGGCACAGCAGTTGCCGTTCGGCATCGCGATCACCAGCTTGCTCGCCGTCGCGGCCTCCTATGATGCCGAAGATCAGCTGCTGCAACGGGTTCGGGCCATCACCGCCGAACGCCGCTATCTGCGGCGGCGGTTGAGCGCGATGGGGATATACACGCCCGACGCGCACGCGAACTTCCTGTACCTGCCTTGCCGCGGTGGGCGACAGCGGCCGTGGAGTCAGGTATTCGCCGACGGCGGACTGCACGTTCGGTGCTACGCCGACGGCGCCGCGCGGATCACCGTGGGCAGCCGCGAGTCCACCGTGGCGGTCCTGGACGCGGTGGCCAGCTCGAAGGCGACCGCCAGCTGAGCCCGGCGACCCGGCTTCCCCCGCCGAGGGGGCGGGGGAAGCCGGGCTTCGGATCTGCGGTAAGAAAAGGCGTGGCCGCCTCGCAGAAACGGGATCCCATCGCTGCGGCACGGGCAAATTGGGAGCGCGCCGGATGGGGTGACGTGGCCGACGGCATGGTGGCGGTGACGTCGGTGATGCGTGCGCACCAGATATTGCTGGCCCGCGTCGAGACGGCGCTGCGGCCCTACGACCTGAGCTTCTCGCGATTCGAACTGCTGCGGCTGCTGGCCTTCAGCCGGACCGGCGCATTGCCGATCACCAAAGCCTCCGACCGGCTGCAGGTCCATGTCACCAGCGTCACCCACGCGATCCGGCGGCTGGAGGCCGACGGGTTGGTGCAGCGAGTTCCGCATCCCACCGACGGGCGAACGACGCTGGTGCAGATCACCGACCTCGGCCGCTCCACCGTCGAAGACGCCACCGTCACGCTGAACGAGCAGGTGTTCGCCGATATCGGGATGGCCGCCGACGAATCGCAGGCGTTGGTGTCCTCGATCGAAACGCTGCGGCGCAATGCGGGTGACTTCTAGATTGAAGCGAGAGAGGTAGCAATATGGATCCACTGGTAGCGCACCAGCGCGCTCAGGACGCGTTCGCCGGTGTCCTCGCCAATGTGAGCCCGGATCAGTTCGGCGCCCGCACACCGTGCTCGGAGTGGACGATCCAGGACCTGGTCGAGCACGTCGTCGGCGGCAACGAGCACGTCGGGCTCTGGGCGAGCGATCCCGTCCAGCCACCGCCCCGGCCCGACGACATCGCTGCGGCCCACCGGACGGCGGCCGCGGCCGCACAGGCCGTCTTCGCAGCGCCGAACGGGTTGGCCGGCACGTTCAAACTGCCGTTCGGGGAACTACCGGGGCAGGTGTTCATCGGGATTCGCACCACCGATGTGCTTACTCACGCTTGGGATCTGGCGGCCGCGAGCGGGCAATCCACCGACATAGAACCCGAATTGGCGGCCGAGCAGCTCACTTTCGTGCATTCGTTTGTAGGCCCGGGGTTCCGCGGGCCGGGCAAGCCGTTCGGCGCCGAGCAGCCGTGCCCGTCCGGGCGTCCGCCCGCCGATCAGCTGGCCGCGTTCCTGGGCCGTAAAGTGCAGTGAGGCTAGGCCTTTCGGCTCTAGCGTTGTTGTCGCATCAGTTCACGCCGCAAGCCATCAGTTCACGCTGAATCGCGCCGCTCAGCCGTCGCGAAGCAGTTGGATCACCGCGCTGAAGTCCAAATCGGCGTGGGAGGCATCGGACGCGAGGAACTGAGCGTAGATCTCGGCGGCGTGGGTTCCCAGTGGCGCGCTGGACCCGGTCGAGGCCACCGCATCCATGGCCAAGCCCAGGTCCTTGTTCATCAGCGCCGTAGCGAAGCCCGGCCGAAAGTCGTTGTTGGCCGGCGATGTCGGCACCGGCCCGGGCACCGGGCAATTGGTATGCACCGCCCAGCAGTTGCCGGTAGCGCCGGTGATGACGTCGAACAGCGACTGCGCGGAAAGCCCGAGCTTCTCCGCCAGCACGAACGCCTCGCCGATAGCGATCTGCTGCACCGCCAGCACCATGTTGTTGCATATCTTGGCGGCTTGACCGGCACCGGCCGAGCCGCAGTGAATGATCTTGCCCGCCATGGGCTCTAGCACCGGGCGCGCTCGCTGCAACGCCGCTTCCTCGCCGCCGACCATGAACGCGAGCGTTCCGGCGACGGCCCCCTTGACGCCGCCGGACACCGGCGCGTCGAGCTGCGGCATGCCGTGTGAGCCGGCCAGGGCATGCACCTCGCGCGCGTCGTTGACCGAGATCGTCGAACTGTCGATGAACAGCGCGCCGTCTCGCGCGGCAGGCAGGATCTCGGCGTAACAGCGCTTGACCACGTCGCCGTTGGGCAGCATGGTGATGACCACATCGGCTTCGGCGACGGCGGCGGTGGCGCTGTCGAACACCGTGGCACCGTGGGATGCGGCCGCTGACCTCGCGGCGGGTACCGGATCGTAACCGAGCACCGCGTGTTTCGCGGCGACCAGATTGGCCGACATCGGCGCGCCCATATGGCCCAGCCCCAGGAAGGCGATGGCGAGATGCTCCGTCATGGTTCCTTTTCTAAGGGATAGCCCGGAAGCGCGCAGCCTCGGCCCTGCCGATGACCACCCGCATGATTTCGTTGGTCCCCTCCAGGATCCGGTGCACCCGCAGGTCGCGGACGATCTTTTCCAGGCCGTACTCGCGCAGATAGCCGTAGCCGCCGTGCAGTTGCAGCGCCTTGTCGCCGACCTCGAAGCAGGTGTCGGTGACATAGCGTTTGGCCATTGCGCACAGCTCGACCTTGTCGGGGTCGTCGGCGTCGAGCGCACTTGCCGCCCGCCACAACAACATTCGCGACGTCTCCAATCCGGTGGCCATGTCGGCCAAGGTGAACCGGATGGTGGGCTCGTCCAGCAGGGAGCCGCCGAACGCCTGCCGGTCACGCACGTAGGCGCCGGCCTTGTCGTATGCGGCCTGTGCGCCGCCGAGTGAGCACGCGGCGATGTTCAGCCGACCCCCGTTGAGTCCGTTCATCGCGATGCCGAAGCCGGCGCCCTCCCCGTCCGCGCCACCCAGCATCGCCTCAGCCGGAACTCGCACCCCCTCCAAGATCACCTGGGCGGTGGGTTGAGCGCGCCAGCCCATCTTCTCTTCGTGCGCGCCGAAACTAACACCGGGAGTGTCCTTTTCGATGACGAACGCCGAGATGCCGCGCGGACCCTCACGGCCGGTTCTCGCCATCACCACGTACACGTCCGACGCCCCGGCCCCGGAGATGAACTGCTTGACACCGTCGAGCACATAGTCGCCGCCTTGCTTGACCGCACGGGTGCTCAACGCGCTGGCATCGGACCCGGCGCCGGGCTCGGTCAGGCAGTAGCTGGCGATGACGTCCATGGACGCCAGCCGCGGAATCCACGTCTTGCGTTGTTCCTCGGTGCCGTAGCTGTCGATCATCCAGGCGCACATGTTGTGGATGGACAGAAAAGCGGCGGTCACCGGGTCGGCGATGGCCAACTGCTCGAAGATGCGCACTCCGTCCAGTCGGCGCAGCCCACTACCACCCACATCGTCGCGGCAGTAGATGGCAGCCATCCCGAGTTCGGCGGCTTCGCGCAGCACGTCGGTCGGAAAGTGTTCGGCGGCATCCCATTCCAGGGTGTGCGGGGCGATCCGCTTGGCGGCGAAGGCGGCCGCGGTCTCGGTGATCACCCGCTCGTCGTCGTTGAGCGCTTGAAACTGCATGGGGTTAATTCATCGTCGGGATGACGAATTCGGCGCCATCCTTGATGCCCGACGGCCAGCGCGACGTCACCGTCTTGACCTTGGTGTAGAACTGGACCGACGCCGGGCCGTGCTGGTTGAGGTCACCGAAGCCGGAGCGCTTCCAGCCGCCGAACGTGTGGTAGGCCACCGGAACCGGGATCGGCACGTTGACCCCGACCATGCCGACCTGCACCCGGGACACGAAGTCGCGGGCGGCGTCGCCGTCGCGGGTGAAGACCGCCACGCCGTTGCCGTACTCGTGCTCCGACGGCAGTCGCAACGCCTCTTCATAGTCGTGCGCGCGCACCATGCACAGCACCGGCCCGAAGATTTCGTCGGTGTAGATCGACATGTCCGGGGTGACGTGATCGAACAAAGTCGGTCCGATGAAGAAACCGCTCTGCAGGTTCGCGTCGGCGAAAGTCAGGTCGTCGCTGGCTCGTTCGCGCCCGTCGACCACCAGCTCCGCGCCGGCATCCACACCCTGGGCGATGTAGTCGCGCACCCGTTTCAGCGCGGCTTCGGTGACCAGCGGCCCGTAGTCGGCCTTGGGATCCAGGCTGTGTCCCACCCGCAGGCCGTTGATTCGCTCGACCAGCCTGGCGCGCAACCGTTCGGCCGTCTTCTCGCCCACCGGCACCGCGACACTGATCGCCATGCAACGCTCGCCAGCGCTGCCATACCCCGCGCCGATCAGCGCGTCGACGGCCTGATCCAGGTCGGCGTCGGGCATGACGATCATGTGGTTCTTGGCGCCGCCGAAACATTGCGCACGCTTGCCGTTGGCTGCGGCGGTCGCATAGATGTACTGGGCGATGTCCGAGCTGCCGACGAAGCCGACCGCCTGGATGCCGGGGTGGTTCAGGATCGCGTCGACGGCTTCCTTGTCGCCGTGCACCACCTGGAAGACGCCTGGGGGCAGACCGGCCTCGAGAAACAGCTCGGCCAGGCGCACCGGAACCGACGGGTCGCGCTCACTGGGCTTGAGCACGAACGCATTTCCACAAGCCAGCGCCGGGCCGGCCTTCCACAGCGGAATCATTGCCGGGAAGTTGAACGGGGTGATGCCCGCTACCACGCCCAGCGGCTGGCGCAGCGAATACACGTCGATGCCCGGGCCGGCGCCTTCGCTGTACTCGCCTTTGAGCAAATGCGGGATCCCGATGCAGAACTCGATCACCTCGATCCCGCGCTGGATGTCGCCGCGGGCATCGGCCAGCGTCTTGCCGTGCTCGAGGGACAACAGCTCGGCCAGCTCGTCGTTGTGCTCGTTGACCAGCTCGATGAACCGCATCAGCACCCGTGCGCGGCGCTGCGGATTCCACGCCGCCCAGTCCTTTTGTGCCTTGACGGCCGATGCCACCGCGGCGTCGACGTCCGCCTGGCCGGCCATCGGCACCGTGGCCTGGACCTCGCCGGTGCTGGGGTTGAAGACATCAGCGGTGCGGGTGGACTGGCCGCCCGTGCGCTGCCCATCGATGAAATGCGGAATGTGTGTGGTCATGGCCATCCAAGAAGCGATAGGGGAATCAGGGGGATACTTGCATATCCTAGTAATGCTGTGCGGCCTTGGCAAGGTGGCCACTTCCGTCACGTGTAACCCGAGCGGATATTGATTCGGTGAAGGAGAGACGTGACGGCACGCAACGAACCCGTCGGGCCGCGACCCCTGCGCGCGGTGCCGGATCAGGCTGCCCAGGGGTATGCCGACTGGGAAGCGGTGTACGCGGACAATGCGACGTGGGTGTATCGCACGCTGTTCGCCCGAGTCGGCAACCGGGCTGATGCCGAGGATCTGACCGCCGAGGTTTTCCTTGCCGCGCTGCGACCGCTGCGGCTGACCGCGAGCGTCGCCGAGGTTCGCGCGTACCTGCGGGCCACGGCCCGAACGGTGCTGGCCGCGCATTGGCGGGAGACCTTGGGACGCGAGATAACCTCCATCGAGGACATCGGCCAATTAGCACCCGAATGCGAGGAAGCGATCAGCACCGCACCACAGCGTGTCGCGCATGTCCTGGACACCCTGCCGGACCGCTATCGGCGCATCTTGGAGTTGCGCTTTTTGGAAGGCAGTTCGATCAAGGAGACCGCAGTCGAACTCGGGATCAGCGTTGCCAACGCCAAAGTGCTGCAACACCGCGCGCTGCGCCTGGCGGCACAAGTCACCGACGAGGGCCGGCCATGAACGCACGAGGTTTACGCAGGTATGTCGACGATCTGCTGCGGGGACGCCGACCAAGGCCGTTTGTGCCCGACGATTTCGAGGCGGCGCAGATCCGAACGGCGATCGACCTGCGGGCGGCCCGGCCGGACGGCGACGCTCCGAGTGAGGAGTTCCTCGCCGATCTGCACCGCCGCCTTGCGGAGCAGATGACCGGCGCACCATCGGCACCCGCGCCGAAGCAGAGCTCGACACGTCGCCAAGTGATTGTGGGTACATCGGCTGCCGCGGCCGCCGCGGTGGGCGCGGTTTCGGTGGACCGGCTCGTCAGGGTGAACCCTGCGGCCGAAAGCCCCGCCGCCGATGGCAAACTCACCCCGAATAACGGCCGCTGGGTGCGCGTCGCGGCCAGCTCGGAGGTGCCCGACGCGCGGATGCATCCGTTCGATCTCGGCACGGTCAGCGGGTTCGTCCGCCGGGTCGGCGGCAAGGTCGAGGCCGTATCGGGAGTGTGCACCCACCAGGGATGCCGGCTCTGGTTCGACGCACCCGATGACCGGCTGCGCTGCCCATGCCACACTACGTCGTTCGCGCCCAGCGGCCAGGTGCTCAGCCACCAGTTGCCGATTGCGCCAAAGCCGTTGCCCACCTTGATGGTTCGCGAGGTGGAAGGTGTCATCGAGGTGTTCGCGCCGACCGAACCGGCGTGAGTGGCCGTATTCGCATTCGCGCCGAGACTGCGTCCAGGGCGTGCCATCGGCGGAATCCGCCGCCCTGAGTGCAGGCCCGATGCCACCAATGCAGATTCGAGGCCCCGCGGGCCGTCGAATGTAACCCGCCGCGCTATCTGTTGGCATGATTCGAAAACACTTGGTGTGGTTGGCGTTGGGCGTGGTGGTGCTGGCCGGGTGCTCGACGTCGCGGCCCAGCGCCGGGACCGGCGCGCCGTCGGTCAGCATGCCGGCCAGCGCCCCGGCGGGGCCGGTGAGCGGTAATCAAGTCAATATCAATGATTTCGCGTTCGTACCGCTCACGCTGACAGTCGCCGCAGGTACCACGGTCACCTGGACCAATCACGACGAGGAACCACACACGGTGGCGGCCGGTGACGGTTCGTTCCGCTCGCCGGGCATGGGAACGGGTGCTACCTTCTCGCATACCTTTTCCACGCCTGGGAAATTCGACTACATCTGCTCGATTCATCCGATGATGCACGGCACCGTGGTGGTGACCCCATGACGCACGATCCCACCATGAGTCGCCGCCAGCTCATTAGACACACGGCATGGTTCGGTGCGGCGGTCGGGTTCGCCGTCGTCGGCGGGGAGGTCATCTCGCATGCCGGCGCGGTAGGTCACGCGGCGACTCGCCCGACCCTGCGCTTCGTCCAGGTCAGCGACAGCCATCTTGGATTCACCGGGCCGGCCAATTCCAACGTCACGGACACCTTCGGTCACGCCATCGAGCGGATCAACAACCTCGGCTACACACCGGATTTCGTGATTCACACCGGTGATATCACGCACCTATCCAGCCCGGAGCAGTTCGACCAGGCCAAGCAAATGATTAGTGGCCTGAAGACGCCGCACGTGTTCACCGTGCCCGGCGAACACGACTCGGTCGACGATGCGGGACAGAAGTATCGAAGCGTCTTCGGCGCGAACAGCCGAGGCGACGGTTGGTACAGCTTCGACGTCGCCGGCGTGCACGTGATCGCGTTGGTCAACACATTGAATCTGAAGAAGCTGGGTCATTTGGGTGTCGAGCAGCTGGAGTTCGTCGAGAAAGACGTTGCGCCGCTGTCCAGCGATACCCCCATCGTGGTGATCAGCCACATCCCGTTGTTCGCGATGTACCCGGACTGGGGCTGGGGCACCGACGACGCCGTCCAGGCCCTGAGCTATCTCCGCCGTTTTTCGTCGGTAACCTGCCTCAACGGCCATGTGCACCAAATCTTTTCCAAGGCAGAGGGCAACGTCAACTTTTACAGCGGCACGACGACCGCCTATCCGTTGCCTCATCCCGGAGACGGGCCGACGCCCAAGCCGGTCACCCTGCCGGCCGGGAAGCTGCGCGACGCACTGGGTATCCGCGAAGTCGGATACACCAGAGGGCAGGCCGCATTGGCGCTGAAAGAATCGACGCTGCAATGAGGTTGAGGGATCTGCTACTTCGTCTGGGTATCGCCGTTTCCCTGGTCGTCAGTGCCGTCAGCCATGCGCACCTTTATCGTCATGGCTACCAACACATCCCGCATATCGGCGACGGGTTTCTGGCGCAGGCGAGTGTCTCGTTCGCGCTGGCCTTGCTGATCCTGCTGGGCGGCCCTTCCTGGCTGCGGTGGGCGGCGGGCGCGGTGGCCGGCGGATCGGTGGTGGCGTTCGCCATGTCGAGGACCGTTGGCCTGCTGGGCTTCGTCGAACAAGGATGGGATCCGTCGCCCTATGCGGCGCTGAGCCTGGGCGCTGAACTGGTGACGGTGCTGTTATGTGTAGTCGGCCGTCGAGTGATTGCGGGCGTGAGGCGACCGGGCGCAGACATATTCTGATCTGGATTCCGGCGGCGTTCTGATGCCGGGGCCGCCCGCCGTCGCGGTGTATGATGCGGTGTATGAAACGCACGAACATCTACCTCGACGAGGCGCAGACGGAGGTACTCGACCGGCTGGCAGCACAAGAGGGCGTGTCGCGCGCTGAAGTGATCCGCCAACTCTTGGGCCGCGTTTTGGCGAGTTCGGACGACAGTCTGGCTTCGGACCTTCGCGCGATCGAAAATTCATTTGGTGTTCTGCGCGGCGTTGATGCGCCGGCGCGCGGCCGGGGTGCCCGCGAAGAGCATCTGGCGCGAACTTGGGGGCGCTCCTCGTGATGCTGGTCGACTCGGATGTGCTGATCGCACATCTACGCGGGCTCGGCACTGCTCGAGACTGGCTCCTCCGCGCCCGAAAGGACGGGCCTCTGGCGATCAGCGTGGTGTCGATCGCCGAGCTGGTCGGCGGCATGCGGTCAGTCGAGCGTCGCGAAGTGTGGCAACTGCTTTCATCCTTCCGCGCAGAGCCGGCCACAGAAATCATCGGCCGCCGTGCCGGCGAAATGATTCGCCGATATCGCCGTAGTCACAACGGCATTGGACTGGGTGATTACCTCATCGCGGCAACCGCGGATGTCAAGGGCCTGAAGCTGGCAACCCTCAACGTACGACACTTCCCGATGTTCAAGGGTCTGCGACCACCGTTTGCGTTGCCGGCCGAGTAGGCACACGGAAGAAGCCCCGCGTATGTGTCGTGCTATGGCAGGCGCATGGACCTCCGCGATCGTTAGGTCATCGGCGGCTCTGCAATTCTTGGCGGTAACCTGGACCACGCACGTCGCTATTGACCGCGCAGACTGTCGATAAACCTCTGTGTCTCCTCCCAGCTGGGCAGAAGACCGGCTGCGCGTACTTCGTCGAGGCTGGGCGCCGCGGCATCGCGGTCCGACATGGCCGCAGCCACCCCGTCGACCAGCGGCCAGTCGATTCCCAGCGCTGGATCGGTGGCGCAGATGGTGTGCTCGCGCTGCGGGTTGTATTCCGCCGAACACAGGTACATCACCGTCGAATTGTCTTGCAGGGCAAGGAACCCATGCGCCAGACCTTCGGAGATGTAGATCGTCTTGCGATCGGAGTCGTCGAGCACGACCGAGGCCCACTGCCCGAATGTCGGTGAGCCCAAACGGATATCGACGACGACATCGAACACCGAGCCGGACACGCAGGTCACGTATTTAGCCTGGCTGGGTGGCAGCTGGGCGAAGTGCAGCCCCCGCAGCACGCCGGCCGACGACACCGAGCAGTTCGCCTGCCGGACGTCCAAGCGGTGACCGGCGAAGGCGCGGAACTCACGGTCGGTGAGCCACTCGAAGAACAGTCCGCGGGAATCGCCATGCATGGCCGGGGTGATCTCCCACGCGCCCGGGATGTCGAGTTCGCGGGCGTCCATTTACTGACCGCGTTCTTCGTAGCGGGATTCCGCCGCGTCCTTCAACGGACGCCACCAGGACTCGTTGGTGCGATACCAGTCGATGGTTGCCCGCAAACCCTCCTCGAAGTCGGTATGCTTTGGCGCCCAACACAATTCGTCATACAGCGCCGACGGGTCGATGGTGTAGCGCAGATCATGACCGACCCGGTCGGTGACGTGGTCGAAGTCGTCGGGATCCCGGCCCATCAACTGCAACAGCGTGCGCAGCACGGTCAGGTTGTCGCGCTCGCCCTCGGCGCTGATCAGGTAAGTCCGGCCGAGCTGGCCGTTTTCCAGGATTCGCCAGACCGCGTCGTTGTGGTCGTCGACGTGGATCCAGTCGCGGATATTGGCACCGGTGCCGTAGAGCTTGGGCCGACGGCCGGTGAGCACATTGGTGATCTGGCGCGGGATGAACTTCTCGACGTGCTGGTAGGGGCCGTAATTGTTGGAGCAGTTGGAGATGGTCGCGCGCACCCCGTACGACCGCACCCAAGCCCGCACCAGCATGTCGGCGGCCGCCTTGGTGGCCGAGTACGGACTCGACGGGTTATAGGGGGTGGCCTCGGTGAACCGCCGCGGGTCGTCAAGCTCCAAGTCTCCGTAGACCTCGTCGGTCGAGACGTGGTGTAGCCGAACGCCGTGCCGTCGCACCGCTTCCAGGATCGCGAACGTCCCGATCACGTTGGTGCGCAGGAACGGTTCTGGATCATCCAGCGCGTTGTCGACGTGGGTTTCGGCGGCGAAATGTACGACAGCGTCAGACTCGGCGATCAGCCGGGAAACCAGCTCGGCGTCGGTGATGTCGCCCTCTACCAACTTGATGACATCGTCGACGTCGGCCAGCGACTCCCGTCTGCCGGCGTAGGTCATCGCGTCCAGGACCGTCACCTCGACGTCGGGACGCTGGCGGACGGTGCTGTGCACGAAATTCGCGCCGATGAAGCCGGCGCCGCCGGTGACCAGCAGCCGCATGCTCACGACCCTAACCGAACCGGGATAACGCCTCAGGCGTTCAGACGCCTCAGGAATTCAGACCCAGTGGCCCGGCCAGTTCGGCCAGTGCGGGGACCAAGTTCTCACTCTTGGTGAGGACCTGGATGGGCACATGGTCCGCACCGGCATCCAGGTGCTCTTTCAACCGCCCCGCGATCGCGTCCGTCGTGCCGTAGGCGACCACCGCGTCCACCAGGCGGTCGCTGCCCGGTCGGGCGACGTCGTCGTCGGTGAACCCCAGCCGCTTCCAGCTGTTCAGGTAGTTGCTCAGGTTGAGATAGATGTCCAGCGCCTTGCGGCCGACGGCACGCGCCTGCTCGGCGTCGGTGGTCAGCACGACTTTGTGTTCCGGCGCCAGGAACGCCGACGGGCCGATCAGTTGGCGGGCCTGGGCGGTGTGCTCCGGAGTGGTCAGGTACGGGTGCGCGCCGGCGCTGCGCTGCGCGGAGAGCTTGAGGACTCGCGGGCCCAGCGCCGCCACCACGCGACGGTGGGCGGGCACCCCATAGTCGTCGAGCCGGTCCAGGTATTCGCTCAGCGCGTCGTAAGGCTTGCGGTATTCGCTGATCGCCTCGCGGTGTCCGACCCCGATGCCGAGCAGGAAGCGGCCCGGGTAGGCCTTGTCGATCCGGTGGAAGGATTCGGCGACCGGCTTGGCGGCAGCCGTCCAGATGTTGACGATTCCGGTGGCGACCTGCAATGTGCTCGTCGCCTCGAGGATCGGTTCCACCCAGGCCAGCTCGGCCGGTGGGGAACCGCCTACCCAGACGGCCCCGTAACCGAGGGCCTCGATTTCTTTGGCTTGCTGTGGCGTGACGCCGCGTCCGAACGAGCCGAACCGGCCGAGATCGGGCTTGCTGGCTGCAACAGAAGAGACAGAAGAAGAAGTGGCATGCGCGTCGGTCATGGTTGCTCCAACTTGCAACCCGACCCGTCCTATTCCGGTCCGTGCCCAACACCTGGCCGGCCTCCCGCGGCACGGTGGTCGAATCGTCCTAGGAGTTACTCGACTTCAAAATGTCTGTCGGGTTAAAGGAAATTTGCGCGCTGGAACGCTCTAACCGGTCAGTGACCCAGTTTTGTAGAAAACGATCAGCAAATATGGCGAATAAGCTTGTGAAATCACGGTGTGCAAACCCGAATTGGTATTGTCTACCTATGTCCCTGCTGCGGGAAGCTCGCCTCCTGGGCGGGGCGTATGTTCGGGTGATGGGTCCACCCATGCGGTATCGAGCCGGGCTGCTCGCCGCACCGCAGCGCGCTGAAAGACCTGCCACCGTTGTTCGTGGCGCGTTATGGTGCTGAGCAGTTGCGGTGGGAGGCTCGTTGCAGGGAACTTCGTTCGGACATTACCAGCTGATCGAGTTGCTGGGCCGCGGCGGCATGGGCGAGGTGTGGCGGGCTCACGACACCGTCATTGACCGGGTCGTCGCGATCAAGATCTTGCCCGCCGAGATCTCCAAAGACGAGGTGTTTCAGACGCGGTTCCGTCGCGAGGCGCACGCGGCCGCGCGGTTGAGAAGTCCGCATC
The DNA here is from genome assembly GCF_059812225.1 of Mycobacterium sp. NGS66. NCBI lineage: Bacteria > Bacillati > Actinomycetota > Actinomycetes > Mycobacteriales > Mycobacteriaceae > Mycobacterium > Mycobacterium sp. NGS66. Next base: position 65,256 of record NZ_JCALCG010000003.1, read on the forward strand.
TGGTGCCGATTCACACCCACGGGGAAATCGACGGACGACTGTTCGTGGACATGCAGCTGATCGAGGGGCGAGACCTGCAGTCCATCCTCGATAGGGGGCCGCTGCCGCCGGCCCGGGCGGTGAGCATCATCGAGCAGGTCGCCAAGGCGTTGAACGCAGCGCACAAAGTCGGATTGCTGCATAGGGATGTCAAACCGTCCAACATCTTGATCGACGACGACGGGGACGCGTACCTGATCGATTTCGGAATCGCGCTGGCGGTCGGTGAGCGGGGGTTGACCACTGTCGGCGACGTGATCGGGACCTTCCACTACATGGCTCCCGAACGGTTCAAATCCCAAGATCCCGGCGCCCCTCCGATCGACGCCCGCTCGGATATCTACGCTTTGACCTGCGTGCTTTATGAGTGCTTGACCGCGGAGCATCCATTCCGGGGCGACAGCATGGAGCAGCAGATCGGCAACCACCTGGTCACCCCGCCTCCTCGGCCGTCGAACGCCAACCCGCGGCTGCCGCGAGGTCTGGACGGCGTAATCGCCAAGGGCATGGCGAAAAACCCCGCCGATCGGTACAGCACCGCCGTGGAGCTTGCGCGAGCCGCCCGCGGCGCCATCACCGCGCCAGTGCCCGCGCCACGTCCCCCCGACCCGCGGCCCCCGGTTCGGCGGCCGACCGGGCCGCAGCCGCCCATGCCGCCGCCCCGCGCCGACTACGGCCGCAGGCCGGTCCCGCTCCCGCAGACCCCCTCGGGCGAGGAAACCCTGCGCAAGCCGGCGATCGATGCGAACACACCCGTCCGGCGCGAACAGGTGATTATCCCACCCGGGACCCCGCCGTCGCCGCCGCAGACTCCGCGGCCGACGGCTCCGCCGCATACTCCCCCGCCACCCAAGCGGCCGTGGTGGCAGCGCAAGGCCGGCCTCATGGCCGGCGCGGCCTTGCTTACCGTGGCTGCGGTGGTCGGCGCGTACGTTGTCCTAGGCAATCCCGGCCCGGCGCCGACGAATTGCCGGCAGTCGACCCTGCCGTTCACCGGCCTGAGTTTGCAAGGGTTGTCGGTGGATAGCGGCGGCACGGTGTATGTCGCCGATACCCGGAGCAACGACATATATGCGCTACCTGCCGGCGACAAGACAGCGCACCCGATGGGTTTTCAGGGCCTCAATTTCCCGACCGGTGTGACGGCCGACAGCAGCGGCACGGTGTACGTCAACGACACCGGCAACAAGCGGGTGATCATGCTTCGCGCCGGCAAGCAGACGGTCGTTTCGTTCACCGGCCTGGACCAGCCGACCGGTCTGTCCGTGGACTTGGCCGGCACGGTCTACATCAGCGACAAGGGCAAGAACAAGGTGTTTGCCCTGGACGTCGGGGCCAGCGCGCAACGGGAGATACCCTTCACCGGCCTCAAGTCTCCAACCGGTTTGGTGGTGGGCAGAGACGGAACGATCTATGTCGCCGACGGCGGTAACAATCAGGTACTGAAAATGGCGCCTGGCCAACCGCAAACTCCAGTGCCTTTCGCCGGCCTTGCCGAACCCGGCGGTGTGACTGTGGACAAAGACGGCGCCGTGTACGTCACCGATAGAAAAGGCAAACAGGTGCTCAAGCTTGGCGTGGGTTCGGACCACCAAGCCGTGCTGCCGTTCTGCGACCTCGACTATCCGTGGGGCCTGGCGGTCGACAACAACGGCGTGGTCTACGTCGCGGGCAACAACAACAAGGTTTACTCGTTGCCGCAAAAATGAGCCCGCGCTGCATGAGCGCAGTTTTGCGCCGACCATGGCGATGCGGGTAAGGTGGATCAACGGTACGGCGCCTGTGCCGGCTCTTGGCGTGCCCAGTTCTGAAATTCTCGGAGCAGTTCGCGGAATTTCCACCACAGGTTCACGTTTTAGTAGTCCGGACACATGCTGCGCCGAATCAGGTGCAGTGACGAGGGATAGCAAAGGATCGCCGAAAAGTAATGGCCAAGAAGGACGGTGCCATCGAGGTCGAGGGTCGCGTGGTCGAGCCTCTGCCCAATGCGATGTTTCGCATTGAGCTGGAGAACGGCCACAAGGTGCTCGCCCACATCAGCGGCAAGATGCGGCAGCACTACATCCGCATCCTGCCCGAGGACCGCGTCGTGGTGGAATTGTCGCCCTACGACCTGTCCCGGGGCCGCATCGTGTACCGGTACAAGTAATCAAGCAAGAGACGAGAACAGGATCGAAAAGCCGTGAAGGTCAACCCCAGCGTGAAGCCGATTTGCGATAAGTGCAGGGTGATCCGTCGGCACGGGCGGGTCATGGTGATCTGCTCCGATCCGCGCCACAAGCAACGGCAGGGCTAATCAGCCCACATAACTGAATGCAGACCTCCCAGTACCAGTAAGCGGATAGGCCGCTTAGCACGCCCGGACGGAGGCCGGGCCCCTGCCCAAATGTCATTTGGGTCGGGGAACGGACTGGGACCACACCTCCGCCAAGAAAGAGGAACGCCACCTATGGCTCGACTAGTCGGCGTCGACCTGCCGCGCGACAAGCGGATGGAGGTCGCCCTGACCTACATCTTCGGCATCGGCCGCACCCGCTCCAACGAAATCCTGGCTGCCACCGGCATCGACAAGGACCTGCGCACCAGGGACCTCACCGATGACCAGCTGACTCACCTGCGTGACTACATCGAGGCGAACCTCAAGGTCGAGGGTGACCTGCGCCGCGAGGTGCAGGCCGACATCCGGCGCAAGATCGAGATCGGCTGCTACCAGGGTCTGCGGCACCGCCGTGGTCTGCCGGTGCGCGGCCAGCGGACCAAGACCAACGCGCGGACCCGCAAAGGCCCCAAGCGCACCATCGCAGGCAAGAAGAAGGCCAGGTAACCAGACATGCCCCCAGCGAAAAAGGCCGCGCAAGCAGCAAAAAAGGGACAAAAGACCCGGCGTCGGGAAAAGAAGAACGTCCCGCACGGAGCTGCCCACATCAAGAGCACCTTCAACAACACGATCGTGACGATCACTGATCCGCAGGGCAATGTCATCGCCTGGGCGTCGTCGGGTCACGTCGGCTTCAAGGGGTCGCGGAAATCGACACCCTTCGCCGCTCAGCTGGCGGCCGAGAACGCGGCCCGCAAGGCCCAGGAGCACGGGGTGCGCAAGGTCGACGTGTTCGTCAAGGGCCCGGGCTCTGGCCGGGAGACCGCGATCCGGTCACTGCAGGCCGCGGGTCTCGAGGTCGGCGCGATCTCCGATGTCACCCCGCAGCCGCACAACGGTGTCCGTCCACCCAAGCGTCGGAGGGTTTAGTAATGGCTCGTTACACCGGACCCGTCACTCGCAAGTCGCGCCGGCTGCGCACCGACCTCGTCGGCGGCGACCAGGCGTTCGAGAAGCGTCCCTACCCGCCCGGTCAGCACGGTCGGGCGCGGATCAAGGAAAGCGAATACCTGCTGCAGCTACAGGAGAAGCAGAAGGCTCGCTTCACCTACGGCGTGATGGAAAAGCAGTTCCGTCGCTACTACGAAGAGGCCGTTCGGCAGCCCGGCAAGACCGGTGAGGAACTGCTGCGGATCTTGGAAAGCCGGCTCGACAACGTCGTCTACCGTGCCGGGCTGGCCCGGACCCGGCGGATGGCCCGTCAGCTGGTGACCCACGGCCACTTCAGCGTCAACGGCGTGCGCGTCGACGTGCCCAGCTACCGGGTGTCCCAGTACGACATCATCGACATCCGGGACAAGTCGCTGAACACCGTGCCGTTCCAGATCGCGCGGGAGACGGCCGGTGACCGCCCGATCCCAAGCTGGCTGCAGGTGGTCGGGGAGCGCCAGCGCATCCTGATCCACCAGCTGCCCGAGCGTGCACAGATCGACGTCCCGCTGACCGAACAGCTGATCGTCGAGTACTACTCGAAGTAAGACTTCCGGACCGGCATTCGCCGGACCGGAACCCAACGGCATCAAATAGCGGGTGCCGAGAAGGAGAAGAAACAAAACAATGCTGATCTCACAGCGTCCCACCCTGTCCGAGGAGATCCTCACCGACAACCGGTCCCAGTTCGTCATCGAACCGCTGGAGCCCGGATTCGGTTACACCCTGGGCAATTCACTGCGTCGCACCCTGTTGTCGTCGATTCCCGGTGCGGCGGTCACCAGCATTCGCATCGACGGTGTGCTGCACGAGTTCACCACGGTGCCCGGCGTCAAAGAAGACGTCACCGACATCATCTTGAACCTCAAAGGCCTGGTCGTGTCCTCCGAAGAGGACGAACCGGTCACCATGTACCTGCGCAAGCAGGGTCCCGGCGAGGTCACCGCGGGCGACATCGTCCCGCCGGCCGGTGTCACCGTGCACAACCCCGACATGCACATCGCGACGCTGAACGACAAGGGCAAGCTGGAGGTCGAGCTCGTCGTCGAGCGCGGCCGCGGCTACGTCCCGGCGGTGCAGAATCGGGCTTCGGGTGCCGAAATCGGCCGTATCCCAGTCGATTCCATCTACTCGCCGGTGCTCAAGGTGACGTACAAGGTCGATGCCACCCGAGTCGAGCAGCGCACTGACTTCGACAAGCTGATCCTCGACGTGGAAACCAAGAGCTCGATCACCCCACGTGACGCGCTGGCATCGGCGGGCAAGACGCTGGTCGAATTGTTCGGCCTGGCACGCGAACTCAACGTCGAAGCCGAGGGCATCGAGATCGGCCCGTCGCCGGCCGAGGCCGACCACATCGCGTCGTTCGCGCTGCCGATCGACGACCTGGACCTGACCGTGCGCTCCTACAACTGCCTCAAGCGTGAGGGTGTGCACACCGTCGGCGAGCTAGTGTCGCGGACCGAGTCCGACCTGCTCGACATCCGCAACTTCGGGCAGAAGTCCATCGACGAGGTGAAGGTCAAGCTGCACCAGCTCGGCCTGTCGCTGAAGGACAGCCCGCCGAGCTTCGACCCGTCCGAGGTGGCGGGCTACGACGTCGCCACCGGCACTTGGTCCACCGAGGGTGCCTACGACGACCAGGACTACGCCGAAACCGAACAGCTATAGCGCTTTTCGCGGATCCAGACAGGAGCGTCAGCAATGCCCAAGCCCACCAAGGGGCCTCGCCTCGGCGGGTCGTCTGCACATCAGAAGGCGATTCTGGCCAACCTGGCTACGTCGTTGTTCGAGCACGGCCGGATCAAGACCACCGAGCCCAAGGCACGTGCGCTGCGCCCGTACGCCGAGAAGTTGATCACGCACGCCAAGAAGGGCACCTTGCACAATCGCCGCGAGGTACTCAAGAAGATCCGCGACAAGGATGTTGTGCACACCTTGTTCGCCGAGATCGGGCCGTTTTTCTCCGACCGCGACGGCGGCTACACCCGCATCATCAAGGTCGAGCCGCGCAAGGGCGACAACGCTCCCATGGCCGTGATCGAGCTGGTGCGGGAGACGACGGTGACGTCGGAGGCCGATCGGGCGCGCCGGGTGGCCGCCTCCAAGAAGGCCGCACCGGTAGCCGCCGCGGCGGCACCCCAAGCGGCTGTTGAGCCGGACGCCGCGGAGGGTCCGGCGGCCGACGAGGTTGTCGATGAGGCCGCGACGGCTGACGAGGCATCTGCCGAAGCAGCGGCCGCGGCTCCGCAGGCCAGTGTCGACCAACCCGAAGAGGCCACTGAGAATTAGCGACGACGTCCGTCTGCGGCTCGACATTGCCTACGACGGAACCGATTTCGCGGGCTGGGCAGCGCAGCCGCGGCAGCGGACGGTCGCCGGCGTCTTGGACGAGGCGCTGACGACCGTCTTCCGCACACCGGTGCGGCTGCGCGCCGCGGGGCGTACGGACACGGGTGTCCATGCCACCGGGCAGGTGGCACATGTGGATGTGCCGACGGACGCTTTGGTCAACGTGTACTCCCGCTCGCCAGGCGGGGACGATCCAGAGTTCTCCGCGTTGCTGCGCCGTCTGGGCAGGTTCTTGCCGCCCGACGTCCGCATCCTCGGAATAGCCCGCGCCCCAGCGGCTTTCGACGCCCGATTCTCGGCGCTGCGGCGGCACTACAGCTACCGACTGTCGACGGCCTGCTACGGCGTGCTGCCGCTGCAGGCACGTTATGTCACCGCCTGGCCGCGGGCCCTGGATGTGGACGCGATGAACGTCGCATCGCGAGAGCTGTTGGGATTGCATGACTTTGCGGCTTTTTGCCGGCATCGTCTGGGCGCGACCACGATTCGCGATCTGCAGCGGCTGGACTGGTCGCGGGATGGGGATTTGGTCACCGCACATGTCACCGCAGACGCATTCTGTTGGTCGATGGTGCGATCGCTGGTCGGCGCGCTGCTGGCGGTCGGCGAGCATCGGCGCAGCGCGGGTTGGTGTCGTGAATTGCTCAGCGCGACAAGCCGATCCAGCGATTTTGCGGCGGCGCCGCCGCACGGTCTGACGCTCGTCGGAGTGGATTATCCGCCCGATGACGAGCTCGAGTCACGTAACCTGATCACCCGGGATTTGCGTTCTCGGTCGTGGTGATCGCAAGCGCGGCGGAGCCGGGCGCAGCGGGTCACCACCGGTGGGCTCCGTGGTAATTGAGAGCACGGCAGTCACAGCAGCCCCATCAGCCCCTAGGAAGTTCGGCCAGTGCTTCTGCGATGCGATATCACCCGCGCTATCGCTTTGCGGACCGCAACATGGCTTGCTTTTTGTTATCAGAGTGCTGAGCGCTCCCGGCCCGAAGCAGCTCGCGGCGTCGCTGGCCTAGAGTCGTCCAGCGGCGAAGCTCGCGGCCTGATCCACCAATCCGGAGCCGATGTATGAGGGCTGCAGATGGGCCGGCCAGCTCGTGCCTCTTCCGCAAATAGGGTCGCCTTGGGCGCACTGGTCGATCGTCCGGCCGGCGAAAGCCGGGGCGAGGCGCCGACTGCCATTACCGAACAACACGACCGCCGCAACGTGCTGATCTGTAGCCGGCGGCAGTCCGCCCCACGTCACACGGTCGACAACCTCGGCGCCCAAGGAATAGCCGCCGAGCACCAGGCGGGTGTTCGGGCAACTTCCGGCCATGAAATTGGCGTGCGCAACCATATCGCCGGCACCCGTGAGGGTGGTTATGTTCGCCGGGTAGTTGACCCCGTAGACGCCGACCGACATGCGCGTCTTGCCGCGCAGCGAATTGACGAACGCGTCGCCGACTGCGCCGACGCCGGGTGGTTCCTCTCGGCCGCGCGCGAAGACGACCTCGGCACCCGGGCAGTCCGCCGCGACCGCGGATGGCGGAACGATTCCCAGCGTCGGGACGAGTAGGGCGACGGCCGTGAGGCGGCGGAGCCTCATGATCCGATAGTACGAGGTAGGAAGGTAAGAAAGATTTGTATTGGCTATGCCTTTTGGCGACAGGTCAGTGGACCTGGACACCGGTTCCTGGGACGCCGGTGACGGAACCGTGTGCCGCGTCAGGCGCGACCGGCCCAGGTGCGACGGGCCCAGGTGCAACGGGGCCGGGAGCCTGCGCCGGAACCGGTCCGGGGGCTTGCGGATAAGGGCCCGGGAGCTGCGGACCGAACCCCGGCGCCTGCTGGCCCCGCCCGGCCAACAGCTTGGATGCCACGAAGGTCGCTGCCTGGGTGGTGTAGACGGGGACATAGCCCTCGGTGTGACCGCTCCACTCGTTGCCTGGACCGGCATGGCAGATCGGGTCGCTGGGGTTGCACAAATCGACTGCCTTGGATCCAAACATCGCACTCTGGCTGGTCAATGACCCGCCCGCGCGGTTGGCCACGTTGCCGAAGACTGCAACGGCGGCGACATTGTCGGCGTACTCGGGCGGCAGCGCGCTGCCGAAATTGAGGCCGCCGATCGGCACGCCGCTGACGATGTCGATCACATCGGCGCCCTGCGAGTAGCCACCCAGCACGATCTTGGTCGTCGGGCACGACGCGGCCATGGACTTGACGTGCGAGATCACGTCGTTGGCACCGTCACCGCCATGCAGCTGCAGGCGGCTGGCGGAGTAGTTGACCCCATATGCCCCGATGGTCATGCCGGGGGTCTGCTGGCGCAGGGAGTCGATGAAGGCTTGGCCCACCCGCCCGACGCCAGGTGGCTCGCTGGTGCCGCGCGCAAAAACGACCTCGGCGTCCGTGCAGTCGGCGGCCGATGCCCGGGGAACGGCTCCGGTAAAGCCACTCGCAGTGACCAGCAGGACACTAGCGGCCAGGGCACCAGCTCCCGCGCGGGCCCAGCGATCACGCATGCGGTGAATTTGCACGCCGAAATTTTAACCGCAAACTGCGACAGGAAACGCCCGCGGCCGGGTATCGGCTGTGCAGAATGGTCTGCTTGCGGCGAGATTCGAGCCTATTTTGAGCCCAAACAATTCCACCCAACGCGAGTCCCTGGGGGATCAGTGCCGCGTCCAGCGACGACAAGGCTGCATATCAGCGGCCACCGGTTTCAGCTGCGTCGCGTCGAGCGCGCATTGCTCCGCAGAGACCTCGGTGCGGTCAGCGAACCGCTGCGCATGCGCGCGACGTCGTTGGCACTCGGGTGTGCGCTGACGCTTGTCGTGGTGGCCGGATGCGGTTTCCTAGCTTTGCTGCAGCCGCAACCGGCGCTGGATCGGGCGCAGATCGTCATGGGCCAGGAATCCGGGGCGTTGTACGTGCGGGTGGGCGACACCTGGCATCCGGTGCTGAACCTGGCGTCGGCGCGGCTGATCGCAGCGACCGACACCGACCCGCAGCCGGTGCGCGAGTCCGAGTTGAGCCGCACCAAACGTGGTCCGCTGCTGGGCATTCCGGGCGCACCGCAATTCCTCGGCCGGCCGCTGCCGGCAGACCAGTCGAGCTGGGCGATCTGCGACACCAACGGCGGCGCGGAGACGACCGTAGCCGTCGGGCCGACCGCGCAACCCTCACTTCGTCGTCTGGTGTCCGGGCAGGCCCTCCTGGTCGCGCTGGGCCCGGGTTCGCCGGCCTACCTGTTCTACGACGGTCGACGGGCGTTGGTGGATCTCGCCGACCCCGCGGTGGTGCATGCCCTGCGGTTGGAGGGCCGGGTGCCCGTCGCGGTCACACCGTCGTTGCTGGCTGCGGTCCCCGAGGCACCGCCGATCACAGCCCCGCGAATCCGCGGCGCGGGCGACCCCGGCACGGGGGTTCTGGCTGGATTTCGGATCGGCAGCGTGCTTCGCATCACGCGCGGCGACGGTGACGAGTATTACGTGGTCTTGGTCACTGGTGCGCAGCGCATCGGCGCGGTTGCCGCGGATTTGCTGCGGTTCAGCGACTCGCAGGGCGCTGCGCAGGTCATCGCGGTGGCACCCGACGTGATTCGCGCCGCCCCGGTGGCGCACCCGCTGGCCGTCACCAGCTTTCCCGACCGGGCACCGGCACTGCTGGCTGCCGGGACTTCCTTGTGCGTGACCTGGGCGCCCGGACCGGCCGGTGGGGCCGAGGTCGGGTTCCTGACGGGCACTGGCTTGCCGGTTCCACCGGGGCAGTCGCCGGTGCGACTCGCGCAAGCCGACGGCAACGGCCCGGCGCTCGATGCGGTTTACCTGCCGCCCGGCCGCACCGCCTACGTGCGGGCCGGCAGGCGGTACCTCGTCACCGACACCGGGGTGCGGTTCGCCATCAGCGACGACGACGTAGTGCGTGACTTGGGCCTGGCGACGCCGCCGACACCGGCGCCGTGGCCGATGCTGGCGGCGTTGCCGTCGGGACCGGAATTGAGCCGGCAGAACGCGTCAGTCGCCCGGGACACGGTGGCCGCGGGACCGCCGTAGCCGGCGGGACATGGCGCCGGCCGCCAGGGCTGCCGCCAGCACACCCAGGCAGATCGCCGTGCCGCGCAAGGCGGTGTCCCGGGCGTCATCCGGCGGCCGAGGAGTGGGCGGCGCGACGACCGGGACGCGCACGGGCGGGGCCTCGGCGGCCTTGGGCGGGGGAACCGGGTCGCTACTGACCGCGGCCAGGGCATCGACGGTGCCGTTGCCGACAAGTGGATCCCATCCGCCGGGCGGATGGTGGGCCGTGGCCTCGATGCGCTGCATCACCTGGCGTGCCGTCAGCGCCGGAAACCGGGCCCGGATCAACGCCGCCAACCCACTGACCACCGGCGCCGCATAACTGGTGCCCGACAGTGGCGCCGAACCCAGCGAGGTCACCTCCGCGCCGATCGCGGCCACATCCACCCACGGTCCGGCCAGACTGAACGCCGAGGGCACGCCGTCGGCGTTCACCGAGCCGACGGTCAACACGTAGTCGTCGTACCAGGCCGGGCTGACCGTAACCGTGACCGTCTCCCAGGTTGCGCCGGGCCGCTGAGGTGGACACTGCGCGGCGCCGCCGGTGTTGCCCGCCGCGGCGACGACGACCGCGTTCTTGACATCGACGGCGTAGGCGAGTGCGGCGCCGAGCGCGCGGTCGTCCAGGGCCGACGCGGCGGGAACGCAGGCGACGGACGAGATGTTGATCACCGAGGCGCCGAGGTCGGCTGCCGTCCGGACGGCCTTCGCCATGGTGTCGACGTCACCGATTCCGCGACTCGACCGGTTGGCCACCGGAGCGAACTTGGCACTGGATTGGCGAATGCTGATCAGCGTGGCATCGGGTGCCACGCCGCTGAAGTCGTCTGACTTGGAATCGCCTGTGGCAGCGATAATCCCGGCCACCAGAGTACCGTGAGCGTCGCAATCCTGAGTGCCGTCACCGGTGGAGACGTAATCACCCCCGGGGACCACTTTGGGTAACCGCTGGTTTCTTGACACGCCGGTGTCGATGACCGCGACCCGCTGCCCTGCACCACGAGTGAGTTGCCAGACCGCCGGCAGGTCGAGGTCGGCGAACTGGGGCGGGGTGCCGCCGTGGCGCGTCGGTCGGCCGGGACCCTCGGTCGCCAGCACGGCGCACACCTCGAGCTGCACCGTCGGCTGAGACGGCGACGGCGATCCGGGTTGAGGCAGCCACTTGTCGTCCACCGGCGGCGGTGAAACCGCTTGTGCCGCAGGCGCCGTGCACTGGGTAAGGGCCGTCAGCGCGGTTATCGCCAGCATCCGCCCGGCACGCATCACCTCAGGTCCATGCCGCGAACCGCGCTATAGAGCCCACTTATCCAACAGGTCAACGGCACCATTGCCACCAGCACCAGACATTCCAGCACCTCGACGCCTCGGCGCGCGACGGGAGCCAGCGGTCTGACCGGCGCTACGAAACCGAGGTAGATCGCGGCGGCCGCGGCCAACGCGGTCGCCGCGGCAATCCAAACTCCGCGCTCCGGCATGGTAGCCGCTACGACCGCGAATGTCGTTCCAGCCGTGCCGATTCCGTTCACGATGAACACCACTGTCCTGCTCCTTTCGTCGAGGGCGCGCAGCAAGAGCACTGCGCCGGCGAGAGCAGACAGTGCGACACAACCGAGATTCGACGCTCCGCGGCCGGCGAGTGTGGTGACCACGGCGCCGGTGGCGGCCGATGTCGAGAATGCCGCCGTCAGGCTGGTCAGCCAGGCGTCCGCGCGTATCGCGTCCGCGGCCAGGTCGCCGACCGGTTCGATCTGGTCGACGCCCAGCGATCGATGCCGGGACAATCCCGATAACACCATGGACAGCCGTGCGGATGCTTCCAGCAGGGCCAGCGACGCCAGCGCGGACACCGCTCCGATGACGTGCCAGGGGGCGCCAGTCAGCAAGGCCCCTAACGCCGCCGCGGCGACGACCACCGCGAAACAACACAGCGCCGTCAAGGTGACCACCCCGCCACCGGTCAGTCGCATCGCCAACACCGACACGACCACCGTGGCCATCGCGGCCAACAGCACATGGGCGGCACCCGGGGGGCCGGGGATCGCCGACAGGCCGGCAACCGCCCCGAAAGCGACGGCGATCAGGCTGAGTGTCAGACCGGCGATCGGTTCCCGGTAGGCCCGATACGCCAGCGCGGCGGCCAAGAGCGCCAGCAAGCCGACCGCTGCCGCGGCAGTCGAGGTACCAGTATCATTGGCGCTCAAAGCAGTTCGAATATGCATGAGGCATCCGATGCCGGTGATGCCACCAGCCGCTGCGGCGCCGGCCAGTCGGGTCGTCCGCCGGTTCCGGGTCGCAGCGGCGGTATCCAGCGCCTCCGACACCGCTTCTGCCGGGTCGTGGTGAGCCGGGGCGGGAATGTCGTCCGCAGACCGGTACAACACCAGCACGGCGCCATCGTGAACTTCGTTCTGTGCCAACGTCGTCGACGCCGGAAATGCCGCGGATCCGGGCCGGCACAGTTGATACCGCTCGGCAGCGGCGGTCGAGGAAGGGGCGTTATGCCGGCTGTCCAGGATGTCGATTATCGACGGGATCAGGGTCGCGACGGGTACGGCGGCGGGCAGCGCCAAATCGACCGCGAGGTCGCCGGCATGAACGCTGACACGGCGCAGACCGGGATCGGATGCAGACATTGTTGGTCCCTCGAAGATCGGCGTGATGGTGCCGCCTGGGCACGCTACGTGGAATGCGTTCGTGCGGTGTCCGTCCATCCACAGGTGACTTGCGCCCGGTCGCGGTGCCACCTAGCGTCACCACGCTGTCAGGAAAGGGCCGCTATGACACAGAGTTTCGCGCCTGCGGCGCGGCGCCTGCCCGCTACGGCCGACGCAGTCGAGATTCCGGTTGCCGCGCCGCCTGAGGTCGCGCGCACGGCATCGTCGGGCCTGCTGGTGCGCCTGCTGCCGGCGCTGATGTCCGTGGCGAGCCTTGGTGTGATGGCGACAGCCTTCTTCTCAGGGTCGGCCGTCACCCGCAACCCCACATTCGTGGCCCTGCCGGTGATGATGCTGATCTCGGTGGTGCTAACGGCGGTGACCGGACGTGGCCGCGGGCGAGGAGCGCAAATCGAGGCCGACCGCGTCGACTACCTCGGTTACCTGAGCGGCTTACATCGTAGCGTGACTGAAACCGCTGCAGCGCAACGGTCTTCGCAATATCGGGATCATCCAGATCCAGATGCGTTGTGGACGCTGGTCGGGGGACCGCGGATGTGGGAGCGGCGAGCCGGCGACTCCGACTTCTGTCTGGTCCGGGTGGGGGTGGGAGAGCGGCCACTCGCCAGCCGATTGGTTGCCCCGGAGCTAAGGGCTGGGCAGCGGTCTGATCCGGCAACTGCCGCCGCGTTGCACCGGTTCCTGCGCGCACATTCCACCGTGCCTGACCTACCCATCGCGATCGCATTGCCGGTCGATGAACCTGTGGTCATCGACGGCGAGCCGACGGCGGTAAGGGCGCTGATACGTGCCATGGTGTGCCAACTGGCGGTGCTGCATGGACCGGACCAATTGCGGATCGTCGGGGTCATTGGCGAACGTGGACATGACGATTGGGAGTGGCTGAAGTGGTTGCCGCACAATCAACATCCGCTCGCCGGCGACGCCCTCGGGTCAGCGCGGATGGTGTACTTCACGTTGGCGGAGGCCCAGGCAGCGCTCAACGGAAATGCGGAACCGCGACATGTGCTGGTGGTCTGCGACTTCGATGAGCCGGAGCTCGGTGCTCAGCGCCAGGGCATGAGAATCATCGCGACGGGCGCCGCCGATGCCGGGGTGCCGTTGACGATCCGGCACGGCGGCCAGTCCGAAGCGTTGACCCGTCCCGACCAGATGACGCCGATTGACGCGGTGATATGCGCCCGTCGGCTCGCGGCCTACCGAGCAGGAGATTCATCCTGCCGTGACGGGAGCTTTGGATGGCTCGACGTGGTGGGCATCGGCGATGTCGACTCATTCGACCCGACGCTGTTGTGGCGCAACCAGAATCGTCGTGATCGACTGTGCGTCCCGATCGGAACCAGTGCGGACGGGTTGCCGGTAGAGCTGGACATCAAGGAGCCCGCCGAGAACGGGATGGGCCCGCACGGACTCTGCATAGGTGCCACCGGGTCGGGCAAGTCTGAGCTACTGCGCACCGTCGCCCTGGGCATGATGGCGCGCAACTCACCGGCGGTACTCAACTTGCTGCTGATCGACTTCAAAGGTGGCGCAACGTTTCTCGACTTCGCCGCGGCGCCACACGTTGCCGCGGTGATCACCAACCTAGCCGACGAAGCTCACCTCGTGGCGCGGATGCGCGACGCACTGGCCGGCGAGATGAACCGGCGCCAGCAGCTGCTCCGCGCGGCGGGCAACTTCGTCAGCGTGGCGGCGTACGAGGAGGCGCGCCACGCCGGGGCTCGGCTGACGCCACTGCCTGCGCTGTTCATCGTGGTCGACGAGTTTTCCGAACTGCTCAGCCAGCATCCCGATTTCGCCGATATGTTCGTGGCCATCGGCCGACTAGGCCGCTCGCTCGGCATGCATCTGCTGCTGGCGAGCCAGCGTCTCGACGAGGGCCGGTTGCGCGGGCTGGAGGCGCACCTGTCGTATCGGCTGTGCCTCAAGACACTCTCCGCCGGCGAATCACGGGCCGTGCTGGGAACCCTGGATGCGCATCAGCTGCCCAATACCCCTGGCGCGGGCCTGCTGCGGCGGTCTAGCGGCGAGCTGATCCGCTTCCAAACCGCGTTCGTCTCGGGGGCCCTTCAGACGCAGAGCGCGCCGGTGCCCGCGGAATCGTCATCGGTGCAGTTGTTCACCGCAGCCGCCAGCGGGCCGGTCGGTGTGGCCGGTGGGGTGGTGTCGCACCTCGGGCCGGCACCGACCGTGTTGCAGAGCGTGGTGAACCGGATGTCCGGACACGGGCCGCCGGCGCACCGGGTGTGGCTGCCGCCGTTGGATACGGCCGTGGACCTGGACGCCGTGCTATCCGACGCAGGCACCCAGTTGGACGTACTTCGGGTCCCGATCGGTGTCGTCGACCGTCCATTCGAGCAACGCCGGACCCCGCTGATGATCGATTTGTCCGGCGCCGCAGGCAATGTCGCGGTCGTCGGCGCACCCCGGTCGGGCAAGTCGACAGCGTTTCGTACGATGATCACGGCGCTCGCCGCCACTCACGAGGCGAGTCAGGTGCAGTTCTATTGCCTGGACTTCGGCGGCGGGACGCTGGCCTCATTGCGCACCTTGCCGCAGGTGGGCGATGTCGCCGGTAGAGCCGAACCCCGGCTGGCCCTGCGGATGGTCGCCGAGCTGCACTCGGTGCTTCGCTCGCGGGAGCTGCGTTTGCGCGAGCACGGCGCGGACCGATGGGGTCACGTGTTCTTGGTTGTCGACGGGTGGGCCGCCCTGTGCCGTGAGTTCGAGGAACTCGAAGAGTCAATCACCGCCCTTGCCGCTCAAGGCCTTTCGTTCGGTGTGCATGTGGTGGTGTCGGCGTCGCGGTGGGCCGAGATCAGGCCGTCGTTGAAGGATCAGCTCGGGACCCGTATCGAGCTGCGGCTGGGCGATCCCGCCGACTCCGACGTGGACCGCAAGCGAGCGCAGCAGGTGCCGTTGGGCCGTCCCGGCCGCGGCCTTTCCCACGGCGGCCTGCACATGCTGATCGCGCTGCCCGGCGACAAGGTCGAAGTGCGACGCGCCGACGGATTGGTGGCGCCCCCAATACCGCTACTGCCGGCACTGGTGGAGTACGAGGACCTGGTGACCAGCGACGGCCTCAGCCCAGGCATCCTGCTCGGCATCGAGGAGACCCGCTTGCAGCCGGTCGCATTGGATTTCGAACGAAGTCCGCATCTGTTGATCCTCGGGGACAACGATTGTGGGAAGACCGCCACGCTGCGGATGCTGTGCCGCGAGATCGTTCGCACCAAGCCCGCCGCAGAGGCGCAACTGCTGATCGTCGATTACCGGCGCACCCTGCTCGGCGCCACCGGCTCGGAACATGTTGGCGGACATGCCATGTCGCCGGCGGCCCTGCAGGCGCTAATGCCCGGTCTGGTCGAATCGCTGAGGGCGCGGATGCCGCCGCCGGACCTGAGCCATGCTCAACTGCTGGCCAGGTCTTGGTGGTCCGGCCCGGACATCTACCTCATCGCCGACGACTACGATCTGGTCGCGACGGCGGGCAACCCGTTGCTGACGCTGCTCGAATACTTGCCGTTCGCAGCCGATCTCGGTTTGCATCTGATCGTCGCCCGGCGCAGTGGCGGAGCGGCGCGCGCCATGTTCGAGCCGCTGCTGGCAGGATTGCGGGACCTGGGCTGCATGGGATTGGTGATGAGCGGAAACCCGGACGACGGCCCCCTGTTGGGGTCCAGCCGTCCGGAACCGCTGCCGCCGGGCCGTGGTGTCCTGATGGTCGGCGCCGGTGACGAACGGTTGGTGCAGGTGGCGTGGAGTCCGCCACCATGAGCCCGCACCGCGCGGTGATCGAAGCGGGGCCTGGGGTGGTGCGCCGATTATGTTGTGGCACAGAGGTACTGGCCGACAAGGCGATGACGGCGGCTGCGTTGAGTGCGCTAGACGATCCGGTGGCGCTGGTAGACGGTCGTCCCGTTGCCGTCGAATCGCTCTGGCGGTCCCTGTTGCGGTCGCTGCATTGCGGGAGCTCGGCCGGTGTGATCGTGGTGCACCCGTCGTGGTGGCCGGCGACGCGGGTGGAGCTGGTCAGCGCGGCGGCGCGAGCCGCGGTCGAAGACCCCGGTGACGTTGTGCTGCAACCACGCTCGTGGTTGCTGGGGCGGGCGTCGCCGGATCCGGCCGCGGACAACGTCGTCGTCGAAATCGGCGAGCGGTTGGTGGCAGTGGTCGGTGCGGGAATCCAGGCGGTACGGCGGTCCGACCCGCGACTGGTCGCGACGGCAGTCGTCGATGTGATTGCTGGTATGACGCGAGGCACGTCGCCGGTGGTGTTGATCGATACGCCCAGCGGCGTCACCGGGGCGGCGGCGCTCGCCGTGTCGATCGCCGACGCGGTGCGCGATACCAGCCGAAACGTGTTGCAAATTACCGACTTTCGGCTGGCTCGACTGTCCCGGCGGGCCGAGGAGAACCCTTCGCCGGAGCCGACGCCGACGTCGACGTCGACGCAGCGCAAGGCGGCAGCCTCACGCGGACGAACTCTGGCGAGTGTCGGAGCTGCGGCTGCCGTCCTCGCCGCGCTGGTGCTGGCTGTGGCGCCGGAACCACCGCGCCGCCATGACGTGGTATCCGCGGTGCAGTCTGCCACCACCTATCTGGTGGAAGGCCGGGTGGCGCTGACCGTTCCGGCGAACTGGCCCACTCAGCGTGTGCTCGGCGGCCCCGGTTCGGCGCGGGTGCAGCTGACGTCGCCGTCGGATCCGGAAGTGGCGTTGCACGTGACCCAGTCTCCGGTCGTTGCTGAAACGCTGACTCGCGCCGCCGAGCAGCTGAAGGAGGCCATCGATGCCGAACCCGCCGGCATGTTCGTCGACTTCAACCCGGCGGGTTCCAGTGCGGGCCGGCCCGCGGTCACCTATCGCGAGGTGCGTGCCGGACACCACGTGCGATGGACGGTGCTGCTGGACGGCCCCGTCCGGATCGGTGTCGGGTGCCAAAGCCGACCGGGTGACGACGACAGCGTTCGCGAGGTATGCGATCGGGCCGTGCGCTCCGCCCACGCGGTCGGGTAAGTCGACGGAACCAGATCGGCGCCGGCGCAGTCGTAGTTGTTATCGGAACGGAAGGGGGCCGCGTGAGCACACCGGCGGGCGCGAACACACTGAGCGCCGATTTCGACTTGATGAGGTCGGTCGCGGCCATGACCGACGCCCGCAACGAGGAAATCAGGGCGATGCTGCAGGCGTTCATCGGCAGGATGAGCTCAGTACCGGCCTCGGTGTGGGGCGGGCCGGCGGCCACCCGCTTCAAGGATGTCGTGAATCGGTGGAACGCCGAGTCCACGCGGCTCTATCACGTACTGCACACCATCGCCGAAACCATTCGGCACAACGAAGCCGTGCTGCGCGGCGCCGGCCAGCACCATGCCCACCACATCGCCGCATCCGGCGGAAAGCTATGACCGAAGGGATGACCTATGGAACCGGTGTTGTCGTATAACTTCGGCGAAATCGAGTACGCCGTTCGCCAGGAAATCCATCAGACCTCGGCCCGCCTTGATGCCGCGCTGCACGAGTTGCGGTCACAGATAGCGCCGCTGCAGCAGCAGTGGACCAGGGAAGCCGCGGCCGCATACCAGGTCGAGCAGCTCAAGTGGCACCAGGCAGCGACCGCGCTCAACGAGATCCTGGTCGATCTCGGCAATGCGGTACGCGGCGGCGCCGCGGACGTGGCGGACGCGGACCGCCGGGCGGCAAGCAGCTGGGCGCGGTAGCGGCCGACCACGCATCGCGCGGCCGTAGCCGTGCCCAACAGCCCTGTGTGGTCCCGGCGGAGGAGAGCCGCCGGGACCACACAGTCATTTTGACCTGCGGGGATGCGCCTCGGTAAGCTGCTCGGTTGGCGTGCGGGTACGCGGGGCTCGGGTCAATGTCGGTCGCCGAGACCAACCCCGGCGTTGGCGCCTGACCGGCACCCGGCTAGCACCGGGATCCACTCGAGAGAAAGTAAAGGTGAGCGCTGTGCCTACATACGCGCCCAAGGCGGGTGACACCACGAGGTCGTGGTACGTCATCGACGCCACGGACGTGGTGCTTGGCCGCCTTGCCGTCGCGGCAGCCAATCTGTTGCGCGGCAAGCACAAGCCGACGTTCGCGCCCAACGTCGACGGCGGTGACTTCGTCATCGTCATCAACGCCGAAAAGGTCGCCATTAGCGGCGACAAACTGCAGCACAAGATGGCTTACCGCCACTCGGGTTATCCCGGCGGCCTGCACAAACGCACGATCGGCGACCTAATGGAAAAGCACCCCGACCGGGTGGTGGAGAAGGCGATCGTCGGCATGTTGCCCAAGAACAAGCTCAGCCGTCAGATCCAGCGCAAGCTTCGCGTCTATGCCGGCCCGGAGCACCCCCACACGGCTCAGCAGCCGGTTCCGTACGAGATCAAGCAGGTGGCGCAGTGACAGAGACAGGTCTGGAAACTTCCCGCGCGCCGGAAGCGCCGGAACCTTCGGCCGAGACTTCGGCCAGGACCCGCCAATCGTTCGTGTTCGAGCGGCCCATTCAGACCGTCGGCCGGCGCAAGGAAGCAGTCGTGCGGGTGCGGTTGGTGCCCGGGACCGGCCAGTTCAACCTCAACGGGCGCAGCCTGGAAGATTACTTTCCGAACAAGGTGCACCAGCAGCTCATCAAGGCACCACTGGTCACGGTCGACCGGGTGGAAAGCTTCGACATCTTCGCCCACCTGCACGGCGGCGGTCCGTCGGGTCAGGCCGGCGCACTGCGGCTGGGCATCGCGAGGGCGCTGATCCTGGCGTCGCCGGAAGACCGGCCCGCGCTGAAGAAGGCCGGCTTCCTCACCCGTGATCCGCGCGCCACCGAGCGCAAGAAATACGGTCTGAAGAAGGCTCGTAAGGCACCGCAGTACAGCAAGCGCTGAGTCACTTTTTGGCTGCGGGCGTGCATCTTTAGGGGGATTTTGTACGCCGTCGACGGCGTGTCCGGGTACTTCCGGGCCGGCTCGCGGCAAAAAGTGGGTATATGCACGACCGCTAACTGTGAGAGGTTTGTCCGCATGGGTCGACTATTCGGCACCGACGGTGTTCGCGGGGTCGCCAATCGCGAGTTGACCGCGGAGCTGGCGCTGGCCCTGGGTGCCGCGGCGGCTGGGCGCTTGGCGAGCTCGGGCGAACCGGGCCGGCGCGTGGCTGTGATCGGCCGCGATCCGCGGGCCAGCGGCGAGATGCTGGAAGCCGCCGTGATCGCGGGCCTCACCAGCCAGGGGGTCGACGCGCTGCGGGTCGGGGTGCTTCCCACTCCCGCGGTGGCCTATTTGACCGGCGCCTATGACGCCGATTTCGGGGTGATGATCTCGGCGTCGCACAATCCGATGCCGGACAACGGCATCAAGATTTTCGGTCCCGGCGGTCACAAGTTGGACGACGACACCGAAGACGAGATCGAGGAGCTGGTCGCAGCGGGACCGGGCTTGCGTCCGGTCGGCGCGGGGATCGGCCGTGTTATCGATGCCGACGACGCGATGGACCGCTACCTGTGCCAAGTGGGCAAGGCGGCGAGTGCTCGGCTCGACGGCCTGACGGTGGTGGTCGACTGCGCCCATGGGGCGGCGTCGTCCGCGGCCCCGCGCGCCTACCGTGCGGCCGGTGCCCGGGTCATCGCCATTCACGCCGACCCCAATGGGCTGAACATCAACGACGCCTGTGGCTCCACGCACCTGGATTCGTTGCGGTCAGCGGTGCTCGCCCACCGCGCTGACCTCGGCCTGGCGCACGACGGCGATGCTGACCGGTGCCTGGCCGTCGACGCCAACGGTGAGCTGGTCGACGGCGACGCCATCATGGTGGTGCTCGCGCTGGCGATGCGGGAGGCCGGCGAATTGGCTTCCGACACCCTCGTCACCACTGTCATGAGCAATCTGGGGCTGCACCTGGCCATGCGTTCGGCCGGCATTACCGTGCGCACGACCGCCGTGGGCGACCGTTACGTTCTGGAAGAGTTGCGTGCCGGGGCCTACAACCTCGGCGGCGAACAATCCGGCCACATCGTCATGCCCGCTCTGGGCTCCACCGGCGACGGCATCGTCACCGGGCTGCGGTTGATGACGCGCATGGCGCAGACCGGTTCGTCGCTGGCCCAACTCGCGTCGGCGATGAAGACGCTGCCGCAGGTGCTGATCAATGTGGGGGTCGCCGACAAAGCCTCGGCAGCCGCGGCGCCACCGGTGCGGGCCGCCGTCGCGGAAGCCGAGGCCGAACTGGGCGACTCCGGGCGAATCCTGTTGCGCCCCTCCGGAACTGAACCGATGATCCGGGTGATGGTGGAAGCGGCTGAGGAAGACGTGGCACGGCGCGTGGCCACGCGGGTCGCCGACGCGGTGAGCGCTCAACGCTGAAAACCGTGGAACCGGGGCGTGGTGCCCGGCGTCGGATTAGGTATGAGATCCGACAGCAGAAGCTATGGGCACGCCGGTATCGACGTGGCGGCGGTACGTGCGGTGGCTGACCAGTTCGAGGCGGCCGCGGAGCTGCTCGACCGTGCCGCCGGCGACCATTTGGCGAGACTGACCTTCGGCGGACATAGTGCAGGGCGGGCGTATGCCGCCCGCGGTGACGCGTTGCGAGTCGTGCTGCAACACCTGGCAGCGGAGCTGGCGCAATGGTCGCGGGCGGCCGGCGAAATCGCCGCCGCGCTACGTGCCGGTGCCGGGCGCTACGCCGATGCCGAACTGTATGCAGCGGCGCGGATTGCGTGACCATGGCCGACCGATTGAACGTCGCCGACCGCCAGGCCGAGGGCCGGCCTGCCGTCGAGCACACCCAGGCGTACGTGCGGGCCTCCCAATCACTGGGCTACCAACATCCGGACCTGACCGCGCACCCGAATCAGGTGAGTGACTGGTACGACAGCGCGGACGGACTAGACCTTCGCGCGCTGGACAACGACTGCGCCGAACTGCGCGCGGCCGCGGCCGCGGCCACCGAAGCGCTGCGGATACAGCGTGCCCAGGTCGCCGCATTGGATGCGGCGTGGAGGGGACCGGGAGCCGATTCCGCCATTTGGTTTCTGCAGCGTCACTGCGACGCGGCGAATGTGGTGGCCGCCGAACTGCGCGCTGCCGCGCAACGGTGCGAGTCGCTGCGCGACAACCTATGGCAGCTGCTTGACGCAAAGGTCGCGACGGTTATCGACATCGACGACCGCACTCAGGCGCAGCGGCCGCAATGGTTGGCCGCCGCCGAGGCGGTCAGCACCGGGGCAGGCGATCGCGCGGCGGCCGATGAGGTGATTCGCCGGCAGGTAATCCCGTATGTCGACAGCGACATTCGCGTCGAATCGTTGACCGCGATGCGGTCGACGCAGGCCGGGATGGCGGCGGCCTACGACATGGTCACCGATCGGTTCGCTGCCGCGCCGGCGGCGTCTTTCGAAATTCCCGGCGACCTCGGTCCGGCTGGCCAAGCGTTCCCGCCAGCCGAACTGAAAGCCGCGGCAATGCCCGCCGCGGCGGTCGCGCCCGTCGCTGCCTTGGCGTCCCGAGCGCCGGATCCGGCGGCGCCGGCGACGCCAGTGGCCACGCCACCGCAGTTCCCGCAACCAGCGCCGGCGGCGGGAGCCGTGCCGCGTGAGGGGATGGCCACGCTCCCGCCTGGCGGCGCCGGCCTTGACGGGCTTGGCGGCCTTGACGGATCTGGTGGGCTTGGTGGGGTCGGCGGACTCGCCGGACTGGCCGACCGGATCATCGAGGCGGTGGGCGGATTACTGGGTTCGGCGGTCGATCAGTCCCCCGACGCGTCGGCGCTGGACGATTCGCTGCACCAGGAGGATCCCTTCGAGGAAGACCCGCGCGATGACGCCGAACAACCGGACGGTGCCGACGACGCCGCGCAGCCCAAAACGCCAGCCGCCGAAGGGACTCCGCCAGTAGACCAGCCGGTGGCCGAGCCGTTGGCCGTGGACCAACCGCCGCAGGCCGGTCAGCTGCCGGCCGGCGAGGCGCCATCCGCGGCGCCGCCGGCATCGGCACCCGGTGTTCCACCGCCGCCTGGGGCGCGGCCAGAGGCGAAGGGACCACCGCCCGGCCCGTCCGGCTCGTCCACACCCTGCGAGATAGCCGCCGACGAACTTCCGCAGGCAGGGTGACGCGTCAGGCGGACCGCATCTGCAGCAGTTCCTCTACATAGCCCACGGCTTCGGCTGGGTCGGTGCTTACTGGCCGCACCAACAGGGTGGTGACACCCGCCTTCGCGAAGGCTTCCAACCGTTCCGCGATGTAGCCGCGCGGACCGATCAGCGAGATTCCGCGCGCCAACTCGTCGGGTACCGCGTCGATCGCCTCCCGTTTTCGGCCGGAAAGGTATAGCTCCTGGATCCGGTCCGCGACCCCGCCGAAGCCGTAGCGAGTCGCCAGGTTGTGGTAGAAGTTGCGGTCCTTGGCGCCCATTCCGCCGATGTAGAGGCCCAGCGTCGGCTTGATCGCGGCCAGCCGATCCTCGACGGCGTCGCCAATGGCCAATGACGTCCCCACCATCACATCGAGCGGCCCCAGCGCGGAATCGCGCTTGGCGGCACCGGCGGACAGCGCCGCACCCCACACCAAGTGCGCCTTGTCCGGATAGAAGAAGGCCGGCTGCCAGCCCTCCGCGATCTCGGCGGTGAGCTCGACATTCTTCGGGCCCAGCGCCGCTATGGATATCGGGATGCGTTCGCGCACAGGGTGATTGATCAGCTGAAGCGGCTTGCCCAAACCCGTCCCGCGGTCCGCGGGCAATGGCAGCTGATAATGCTTCCCCGCATATTGGACCCGTTCCCGGCGCCACACTTGACGGCAGATCTCGACAATTTCGCGGGTGCGCCCCAACGGCGCGTCGAACTCCACCCCGTGGAACCCCTCGATCACCTGAGGCCCGGATGTGCCGATTCCGAGGTTGAACCGACCACCGGACACGTAGTCCAACCCGGCGGCGGTCATCGCCAGCAGCGACGGTGTGCGGATATAGATCGGAAGAACCCCCGACGCCAATTCGACGCGGCTGGTCTTGGCGGCCAGATACCCGAGCTGGCTGATCGCGTCGTAGGAATACGCCTCGGCCACCACCGCCATGTCGATGCCGGACTTCTCGAGTTCGACGACCCTGTCTACCGCTTCGTGAAAGCCGCCGGAATAGTCCAGGGCGATTCCGATTCGCATCACCGATGCTTACCACTGCGGTTGTGCAGCCGGCGCACCCGTCCCCCGCCGGTCGGTTCTCAGCCGGTCGACGTACCCGTCCAGTACTCCGCGAACCGCTGACCATCCCGGGCCAGCCGCAGGATGTCGTTGCCGGTGAACGAGACGGGGCCATCCGGGCCGCGGCCGCTGCCGACCCAGCGAGCGGCAACGAAATCCCCGTCGCGCAGCGGACCGATTTCGATGGCAAAGTTCAAATCCGCCATCATGTTTCGCGTCTCTTCGACGATCTGCTGAAGTTCTTCCGGTCCGTGCACGTCCCGCGCGGGCCAATGGCCTACGAAATCGTCGGTGACGATCTCACCGGCGATCGGCCGACCGGCCCACAGCTCTCCGATCCAACGTCCATACAGACTCTGCGCAGTCGCCATGGTGGCGAGTTACCCCGCCCCGCCGCGCTTTACACGGCTCACTTGAGCAGTGCGACGATCTTCTCTTCAGCGGCGACGGGCGGGGCCTCCGGGTCGACCGGGGTGGTCTTGGGCAGTTGCACGTCGGGATCGGCGAAGTCGCGATACGTCTTGTCGCCGCCCAGCGTGTACAGCAGGTAGCCGGTCAGCAGCGCCCGCACCGACCTTTGGGTGGCGCGGTGTGACCCGGGCAGCCCCAGCACCGATGCCAGCCGGCGGCCCTCGACCAGCCCACCCGGTTCGGCTTTGCTGACGATGCGCAGCGTGGCCGACTCCCACACCCGGGAAAGGCCAAGGGCATTGGCGTTCAACGATTTCGGATCGCCCGGCGCGGTCAAGATCAAACCGGGAACCTTCAGGGAGGCGGCCGGCTGCTCCGCCGGGGGACTGGTCACGGTCGGAAAGATCGGCACTACTGCGCCTAACGGCAACCCGGATTGACCGGCCATGCCGGCGGCCGCGAACACCGCGGCCGAACCGCCGAAGCCATGACCCACCAGGCCGAGCTTGGCCGGATGCACGCTGATCTTGCCGGGCCCCAAGCGGACACCGGCCGCGATGTCGAGTGCGGTGCCCAGATCGAACGCCAGGTTGAGCACCGACGGCGCCAGGCCGCGCTGAGTCTCGGGCGCGGCCGCCACGATGCCCCACGACGCCAGATGCTCCAGCAAGCCGGCATAGGAGGCGGTGCCGGTGAGCCAGTCATGGCCGAACGCGATGGCGGGGAGGTTCAGCCCGGCTTCGGGGGTGTAGACCACACCGGGCAGACCGGCAAAGGCCAGGTCACCGCGCAGAACCCGATGCGGGCCGCGGCGACGCATGGTGGCGAAAAGCTTGCGGATGCGAGGCACCCGTCGACGTTAGCTGTGACCAGGGGGATTGGTCCACTGGGTCCACCCGGCCCCATCCCAATAGCGCTGCCCCGGGCCAGATGGGTTGGCATACCAGCCCGGAGGCATGGGCGACGGCGGGCCGAACTGACTGGGCGGCGCTGTGACGGGTGGTTGGACATGGCCGCCCGCTCTGGCCATCGCCCGCACCTTCCGGATCGCGCTCATATTGGAAAACAGCGCGATCCAGTTCATCAGCAGCAGGGAGAACATGCTCCACCAGCCGAGCGTCAGATTGTAGATCTGCGCCGAACGGTATGCCGCTTCGCATTCCTGCAGCGTGCCGGAGACGGCAAAGCTGTGCTGGTGCCAGAGAATCAGCGCGCCGGTGTGCTTGATCAGCCTGATGTAGTACCGGTCCGTTTGCTGGGGAGTGGAGTAGCCAGGGCCGAGATCGCCTTGATGCTGCGGGTATGACACGGCGGGCCTTTCGGGAGGTTGCCTAGAACGATACCGACCGCCCACACGAAATCGCGCCAGTTAGCTGAAGGCCCCGCATCCGGGCTAGCCGGTGATCTCGATTACCCCGACGCGCCACAGCACCGCGTACATGTGACGCAGCGGAATGCTCAGCAGACGAGCCGCCGCGTCCACCATCGGGTCGCCCCCGACGCCGAACGGCGGCTGCGGCATCCGCTTCGGCGCCGACGCCAAGGCGAGCTTGGTCATGGGCACAGTGGTTACCGCGTCGTCGTACAGAACAGCAGTCATGATTTCCCTTTACAAGATTGTGCGCGGATGGCGTATTAGATCAACAATTTTGAATCCGCAACAGCGACCGTTTATTTCCACGGCAGACATTGCCTGGTTACCCGCTGTATGCATTTGCGAAATTATGAATCCAAATTCTTCGCACAGAGTCGGCGATAGGAATCCGTCCTAGCGCATCGGCGTGGTCTTCCAGCCAGGAGGTCAGGTGACGTTGCGGTGAGCGGTTAACTGATCTCGATATCCAAATGCTTCCTCGGTAGTTGCCAGCCTTGACTACGGACTCAATTCTAAATAGGAATTTCGCCCTTCCCATGACGCCATTGAAAACGCCGGAGATACATTAGGTGAAGCCCTTTTATTGCTTAGGAATTTCGTATGAGTTGAAATCCAGCGACGCCGTGGCAGGCGCATGGCGTGTTTAGCTGTGGGATGGTGCGCCGCGCCCGGCTTCGCCGAGCTTGCAACCGCCGCCGGCCAGATGGCGGCGGTCTGCCGCGCCCGGCTTCGCCGAGCTTGCAACCGCCGCCGGCCAGATGGCGGCGGTCTGCCGCGCCCGGCTTCGCCGAGCTTGCAACCGCCGCTACCCTGGTCTGCTATGTGCGGAATCGTCGGCTATGTCGGGCAGCGCCCTGCCTGCCAGGTCGTGATGGACGCACTGGCCCGGATGGAGTACCGCGGCTACGACTCGTCGGGCATCGCCCTGGTCGGAAACGGCAAACTCACCGTGCGGCGTCGCGCCGGCCGGTTGGCCAATCTCGAGGCTGCGCTGGCCGACGGCCACTTGAGCCAGTCGGAGCCGGCCGAGACCACCGGCCTAGGCCACACCCGGTGGGCCACCCACGGCCGCCCGACCGACCGCAACGCTCATCCACACCGGGATGCGGCGGGCAAGATCGCCGTCGTCCACAACGGCATCATCGAGAACTTCGCGGCGCTGCGCCAGGAGCTGGAGGCCGCCGGTGTGGAGTTCGCCAGTGACACCGATACCGAGGTGGCGGTGCACATGGTGGCGCATGAGTACCACCACGGCGCGACGGCCGGGGACTTCGTCGGCTCCGTGCTGGCCGTGTTGCGCCGGCTGGAGGGCCACTTCACCCTGGTGTTCGCCAACGCCGACGATCCGGGCACCATCGTCGCCGCCCGCCGCTCGACCCCGCTGGTGATCGGGATCGGCGACGGCGAGATGTTCGTCGGCTCCGACGTGGCCGCATTCATCGAACACACCCGCGACGCCGTCGAACTCGGGCAGGACCAGGCCGTCGTGATCACTGCGGACGGTTACCGGATCAGCGACTTCGACGGCAATCCCGATGTCGAGTACCGCGAGTTTCACATCGACTGGGACCTGGCCGCCGCCGAGAAGGGCGGCTACGAGTACTTCATGCTCAAGGAGATCGCCGAACAACCCACCGCCGTGGCCGACACCCTGCTCGGCCATTTCGTCAAGGGTCGGATCGTGCTGGACGAACAGCGGCTGTCCGACCAGGAGCTGCGTGAGATCGACAAGGTGTTCGTGGTCGCCTGTGGCACCGCTTACCATTCCGGCCTGCTCGCGAAATACGCCATCGAGCACTGGACGCGGCTGCCCGTCGAAGTGGAGCTGGCCAGCGAATTCCGCTACCGGGACCCGGTGCTGGACCGCAGCACGCTGGTGGTGGCCATTTCGCAGTCCGGTGAAACCGCCGACACCCTGGAGGCCGTCCGGCACGCCAAGGAGCAAAAAGCCAAGGTGCTGGCGATCTGCAACACCAACGGCAGCCAGATCCCCCGCGAGTGCGACGCAGTGCTCTACACCCGCGCCGGCCCGGAGATCGGGGTGGCCTCGACGAAGACCTTCCTGGCCCAGATAGCCGCCAACTACCTGCTCGGGCTGGCCTTGGCGCAGGCGCGCGGCACCAAATACCCCGACGAGGTCGAGCGCGAATACCGCGAGCTGGAAGCGATGCCCGACCTGGTGGCCCAAGTGATCGCGTCCGTCCAACCGGTGGCCGACCTGGCCTACCGGTTCGCCCGCTCGTCGGCCGTGCTGTTTCTGGGGCGGCATGTCGGCTACCCGGTGGCGCTGGAAGGCGCGTTGAAACTCAAGGAATTGGCCTATATGCATGCCGAGGGGTTTGCCGCCGGCGAACTCAAGCACGGTCCGATCGCGCTGATCGAGGACGATCTGCCGGTCATCGTGGTCATGCCGTCGCCCAAGGGATCGGCCACCCTGCACGCCAAGCTGCTGTCCAATATCCGCGAAATCCAGAGTCGCGGCGCGATAACTATCGTGATCGCCGAGGAGGGCGACGACACCGTGCGCCCCTACGCCGATCACCTGATCGAAATCCCCTCAGTGTCAACACTTCTGCAGCCGCTACTGTCCACCATCCCGCTGCAGGTGTTCGCCGCGTCGGTGGCCCAGGCCCGTGGTTACGACGTGGACAAGCCGCGGAATCTGGCCAAGTCGGTCACCGTCGAATAGCTTGGCCGCTTTGGCCATATCGCCGACGGGCATGCACTCGTTGTGCTAAATCTCGTGGGCAGTAAGCGCATTCGGCCGGTGAATACATGCCGCGGAAGCCGTATCGGGGGTGCTGTTTGAGATTCGGCGTCATAAGCCTCATCGCGATGCTCGTCGGCGCATACATCGCGGCTGTCGTGTTATATGCGCAAGGAGGAACCCTCCGGCAGCCGCCGGAAGCTCCGGCGGCGGGCGACCGGAGCACGGCCAGGCTGTCGGTGGAAGAAATCCAGTCCAACTACCGGGTCGTCTCGGCCAACCTGACCATCTCGCCCGGACCCGCCCTGCTGGATCCCCAAACCCAGCACCTCAACCAGGACGTCACGCTCAGAGTCAGATCCGCGGCGATGCCTACCCGCATCACCTGGACGAGGGGCATGCTGCCCGGCGTCATCGCCGTTCAGCTCACCATCGCGGGTGAGATCGAGGACTGGCCCTTCGATCGCTACCGCTCCGGGCCCATCGAGGTCGAATTGCACCATGGCGCCGGTGACGCCGTGGTCGAGCGCGTCCCGGTCACGTTCGTCGCCGACCTTCCTGGCTGGCACGTACTCGTCAACGAAGACAGCGGGGTCGGCCCGTACCGCGTGAGTTTGCAACGATCGCTCAGTGCGGCGGCGTTCGGCCTGGTCATCCTCGGGGTGCTGGTCGCCATTGCCGGTCTGGGCCTGTTCGTCGCGGTGCAGACGCTGCGCGACCGACGACCATTTCAGCCGCCGATGACGACGTGGTACGCGGCGATGCTGTTCGCGGTGGTACCGCTGCGAAATGCGTTGCCCGGCTCCCCGCCGTTCGGCGGCTGGGTCGACATCACCCTCGTCGTCTGGGTGCTCGTGGTGTTGGTGGTCTCCATGCTGTTGTACGTCGCCTGCTGGTGGCGACACCTGAAGCCGCACAAGGTCGAGCAGCCCGAAGAACCTGCCGCGGCGCCGTCGAGAGCTGAACCGCCCCCAAGCAATGCGTAGGTTTGCCAAAGTTAACGCGTGGCGGAATCCCTGACGGCACGACTGCGCAACGTCGGCCTGGCAGTGTGGCGCTTCGTCAGCCACGCCCCGCTCACATACACCTGGCTGCTCGCGTTGGTGGTCACCACCGTCTGGCAGCACCTGGTTACCGGCCAGCAGCTGCACTGGTTGCTGCTGCACCGTTCGACCAATCTCCATGGATTGGCCACGGATCCGCTTGGCGTGCTGTTCTCCAGCCTGTTCTGGATCGACGGCAAAAGCTTGGAGCCGTACCTGCTGCTGTTCACGCTGTTCCTCGCGCCCGCAGAGCACTGGCTGGGCCAGGTGCGTTGGCTGGCTGTGGGATTGAGCGCCCACATCCTGGCCACCTATATCAGCGAAGGCATGCTCTACTGGGCGATCGAAAAGCACGACGCGTCCGAACGCTATGTGCACGCGCACGATATCGGCGTGAGCTACTTCCTCGTGGGGGTGATCACTGTCCTCGCCTATCACATTGCGCGACCCTGGCGCTGGGGCTATCTCGCGGTGCTGTTCATCATCTTTGGTTTCCCGCTGATCACCATGGACCGCCTCGGGCTGGACTTCACCGTGATCGGCCACTTCGCCGCGATCCTCGTCGGCCTGGCGTTCTACCCGATGGCCCGCGAACGCAAACGCCCAGCGCTGAACCCGGCGAACCTGAAATCGCTGTTCCGGCGGCCCAAGCCCCGCGAGCAGTCGGCATGACCGGCGTCGGTGCGAGCATGGAATCCTGGGTCTGATGCGGCATTACTACTCTGCAGACCAGATCCGCGAGGCCGAGGCGCCGTTGCTGGCCAGCCTGCCCGACGGGGCGCTGATGCGGCGCGCGGCTTACGGGCTAGCGACCGCCATCATCCGCGAGTTGACGGCTCGCACCGGCGGGGTCAGCGGCCGCCGGGTGTGCGCGGTGGTGGGCTCGGGCGACAACGGGGGTGACGCGCTGTGGGCGGCGACCTTCCTGCGGCGCCGGGGCGCGGCCGCCGAGGCGGTGTTGCTGAAGCCCGAGCGAACCCACCGCAAGGCGCTGGCGGCGTTCACCAAGGCCGGCGGTCGCGTCGTGCAAAGTGTTTCGGCCACAACCGATCTCGTCATCGACGGAGTGGTAGGAATATCCGGCTCCGGTCCGTTAAGGCCGGCCGCAGCGGAGGTGTTCGCCGATGTCGCCGCCAAAGGCATCCCGGTGGTGGCCGTCGACATCCCCAGCGGGGTCGACGTGTCGACCGGAGCCATCACCGGCCCCGCCGTGCGTGCCGCGCTGACCGTGACCTTCGGCGGGCTCAAACCCGTACACGCGCTGGCCGACTGCGGCCGCGTCACGCTGATCGATATCGGGCTGGATCTGCCGGACACCGACATGCTGGGTTTCCAGGCGGCCGACGTGGTCGCGCGCTGGCCGGTCCCCGGTCCCCACGACGACAAGTACACCCAGGGCGTGACCGGGGTGATGGCCGGCTCGTCGACATATCCGGGCGCTGCGGTGCTGTGCACCGGTGCTGCGGTCGCGGCCACCTCCGGCATGGTCCGCTACGCGGGCAGCGCGCACCGTGAAGTCCTCGCCCAGTGGCCCGAGGTCATCGCGTCGCCCACGCCGGCGGCGGCGGGGCGGGTGCAGGCCTGGGTGGTCGGGCCGGGGCTGGGCACCGACGACGCCGGGGCGGCCGCGCTGTGGTTCGCGCTGGAGTCCGACCTGCCGGTGATTGTCGACGCCGACGGGCTGACCGTCCTTTCTGCCCACCCCGACCTGGTGGTAAACCGCACCGCCCCGACGGTGCTCACTCCGCACGCCGGCGAGTTCGCCCGGCTGGCCGGGGCAGCGCCGGGCGACGATCGCGTCGGCGCATGCCGCAAGCTGGCCGACGCGTTCGGCGCGACGGTGCTTCTTAAAGGCAACGTCACCGTCATCGCCGACCCGGGCGGACCGGTCTACCTGAATCCGGCGGGCCAATCCTGGGCGGCCACCGCCGGGTCCGGCGACGTGCTGTCCGGGATGATCGGCGCCCTGCTGGCCTCGGGTCTGCCGGCCGGTGAGGCCGCCGCTGCCGCGGCCTTCGTGCACGCCCGAGCCGCGGCGGCCTCTGCCGCCGACCCGGGACCCGGCGACGCGCCCACGTCGGCGTCGCGCATCCTGCATCACATCCGCGCCGCCCTGGCCGCCTTGTAGCCGCTCTGCACCAGCAACGAAAGGATTCCGCCGTGTCCCGCACTCACCCGTCGATGGCCCTGCATTCGATCGCTCCGGCCTACACCGGTCGGCTGTTCACCGCGCCGGTGCCGGCGCTGCGGATGCCCGACGAGTCGATGGATCCGGAGGCGGCCTACCGCTTTATTCATGACGAGTTGATGCTGGACGGCAGTTCGCGGTTGAACCTGGCCACCTTCGTCACCACCTGGATGGATCCCGAGGCCGGGAAACTGATGGCCGAGACCTTCGACAAGAACATGATCGACAAGGACGAATACCCGGCCACCGCGGCCATCGAACAGCGCTGCGTCTGCATGGTCGCGGACCTGTTCCACGCCGAAAACCTCAGCGACCAGGACCCGTCCAGCGCCTGCGGGGTATCCACCATCGGCTCCAGCGAGGCGGTGATGCTGGGCGGCCTGGCGATGAAATGGCGCTGGCGGCAAAAGGTCGGGAAAGACTGGAAAGGCCGCACGCCCAACCTGGTGATGGGCTCCAACGTGCAGGTGGTCTGGGAGAAGTTCTGCCGCTATTTCGACGTCGAACCCCGCTATCTGCCGATGGAAGAAGGGCGCTATGTCATCACGCCCGAACAGGTCGTCGATGCCGTCGACGAGGACACCATCGGCGTGGTGGCCATCCTGGGCACCACCTACACCGGTGAGCTCGAGCCGATCGCGCAGATCTGCGCCGCGCTGGACAAGCTGGCCGCCGGCGGCGGTGTGGACGTTCCCGTGCACGTCGACGCCGCCAGCGGCGGCTTCGTGGTGCCGTTTCTGCACCCGGATCTGGAGTGGGACTTCCGGCTGCCCCGGGTGGTGTCGATCAACGTCAGCGGCCACAAGTACGGGCTGACCTACCCCGGTATCGGGTTCGTGGTCTGGCGCAGCAACGCCTACCTGCCCGACGAGCTGGTCTTTCGGGTCAACTATCTGGGCGGCGACATGCCGACCTTCACGCTGAACTTCTCCCGACCCGGCAATCAGGTCGTCGGCCAGTACTACAACTTCTTGCGGCTGGGCCGCGAGGGCTACACGAACGTGATGCAGACCCTGTCGTCGACCGCGCGGTGGCTGGGCGATCAACTGCGCACCGGGGAGCACTGCGAGCTGATCTCCGACGGCTCGGCGATCCCGGTGGTCGCGTTCCGGCTGGCCGGCGACCGCGGCTATACCGAGTTCGACGTCTCCCATGAGCTGCGGACCTTCGGCTGGCAGGTGCCCGCGTACACCATGCCGGACAACGCCACGAACGTATCCGTGCTGCGCATCGTGGTGCGCGAGGGGCTGTCCGCCGATCTGGCCCGGGCGCTGCACGACGACGCCGTCAAGTCGCTGGCCACCCTGGACAAGCTGAAGCCCGGTGGGCACTTCGACGCGCAGCACTTCGCGCACTAGTTCGGTTTTGCGCCGCGAGAGTGCCACCGGCAACGCATTCTGCGAGTAGCTGCGTCGGTAGCTGCACTTTCGCGGCACCTGTGCGGTTCTGGGACAATAACGGCCATGAAGGGGCCCGCCGTGACGCCGATCTCCCTGACGCCGGGCCTGCTGGCCGAGGCCGTCGTCGACCTGGGTGCCATCGAGCACAACGTGCGGGTGCTGGCCGAGCACGCGGGCCGCGCGGGGCTGATGGCGGTCGTCAAAGCCGACGGCTACGGCCATGGCGCGACCCGGGTCGCCCATGCCGCGCTGGCGGCCGGTGCGGCCGAGCTCGGTGTCGCCACCGTCGACGAGGCGCTGGCGCTACGGGCCGACGGCATTACCGCGCCGGTGCTGGCCTGGCTGCATCCGCCGGGCATGGACTTCGGCCCGGCCCTGCTGGGTGACGTGGAGATCGCGGTGTCGTCGGTGCGCCAGCTTGACGAGCTGCTGGACGCGGTGCGCCGGACCGGCCGGACCGCGACGGTAACGGTCAAGGTCGACACCGGACTGAACCGCAACGGCGTGACTCCGGCGCAGTTTCCGGCGGTGCTGACCGCGTTGCGCCAGGCCGTCGCCGAGGACGCCATCCGGCTGCGCGGGCTGATGTCGCACATGGTCTACGCCGACCAACCGGACAATCCGATCAATGACGTTCAGGCCCAACGGTTTACCGCGATGCTGGAGCAGGCGCGCGAACTGGGTGTGCGGTTCGAGGTGGCGCATCTGTCGAACTCGTCGGCAACCATGTCGCGGCCCGACCTGGCCTTCGACCTGGTGCGGCCAGGCATTGCGGTGTACGGCCTGAGCCCGGTGCCGCAGCTCGGCGATATGGGCCTGGTTCCGGCGATGACGGTGAAATGCGCTGTGTCGCTGCTTAAATCGATCAGCGCCGGTGAAGGCGTGTCGTATGGGCACACCTGGATCGCGCAGCGGGATACCACGTTGGCGCTGCTGCCCGTCGGCTACGCCGACGGCGTCTTCCGCTCGTTGGGCGGGCGACTGGAGGTACTGATCAACGGCAGGCGGTATCCGGGCGTCGGGCGGATCTGCATGGACCAGTTCGTCGTCGACCTGGGCCCCGGCCGCGTCGATGTCGCCGAGGGTGACGAGGCCATCCTGTTCGGACCCGGCAGTTCCGGCGAGCAAACCGCGCAGGACTGGGCGGATCTGATCGGTACCATCCACTACGAAGTGGTCACCAGTCCTCGCGGGCGCATCACCAGAACCTATCGCGAGGCCGAAACCCGTTGAGCAGTAAGCAAACTCGTAAGCGTGACGGCTGGCTTGCGGGAGGGGCGGACGTGCAGCCGACGCGAAATGCTTGCGCCGCCATGCGTGAGGGGCTTTCGGGCACAGCGACTTTGGAGCGTGTAGAGGACACGATGGCACTGGGTGCCCGGCTGGGTGAGCAGCTGCGCGCCGGCGACGTGGTGGTGCTCTCGGGGCCGCTCGGAGCCGGAAAGACGGTGCTGGCCAAGGGCATTGCCGCCGCCATGGATGTCGACGGGCCGGTCACGTCGCCGACGTTCGTGCTGGCGCGCGTCCACCCGGCGCGACGGGCGGGCGATCCGGCGATGATCCACGTCGACGTCTACCGGCTGTTGGATCATGGAGGCGCCGACCTGCTGGCGGAGCTGGACTCGCTTGACCTGGACACCGAACTGGACGATGCCGTCGTTGTGGTGGAGTGGGGCGAGGGCCTGGCCGAGCGGCTATCCGATCGGCACCTCGACGTCCGCCTGGAACGGGTCAGCCATTCCGACGTGCGGATCGCGACCTGGGAATGGAGCCGCGCGTGACGGTGATTCTGGCTCTCGACACCGCCACCGCGGCGGTGACTGCGGGCCTGGTACGGCTCGAAGATCTCGCCGTGCTGGCCGAGCGGGTCACGCTCGATCCGCGAGCACACGCCGAGCGGCTAACGCCGAACGTGCTGGCCGCGCTCGCCGATGCGGCGCTCACGATGGCGGATCTGGACGCGGTGGTGGTGGGCTGCGGTCCCGGCCCGTTCACCGGTCTACGGGTCGGCATGGCAACGGCCGCGGCCTATGGCCACGCGCTGAACATCCCGGTCCACGGCGTCTGCAGCCTAGACGCCATCGGCGGGCAAACCACCGGGGACACGTTGGTGGTCACCGACGCGCGTCGGCGCGAGGTGTATTGGGCGCGATACCGCGACGGCATCCGGACCCACGGACCCGCGGTCGCCGCACCCGCCGACGTCGACCCCGGACCGGCACGCGCGGTGGCCGGCTCGCCCGAGCATGCGGCGCTGTTCGACCTGCCGATGTGCGGCCCGACCGCCCCGACGCCTGCGGGGTTGGTGGCCGCGGTGGCCGACTGGGCCGCCGAGCCGGCGCCGTTGGTGCCGTTGTATCTGCGCCGACCGGATGCCAAGCCGTTGGCGGCTCGCGCATGACGGCCCACCTCGGACCCGTCACCGTCGGCGCACTCACGCCCGCCGACGCAGACCGCTGCGCCGAGCTCGAAGCCCAGCTGTTCGACGGCGACGATCCCTGGCCCGCGGCGGCATTCAACCGCGAGCTGGCCAGCTCCCACAACCACTACGTCTGCGCCCGCAATGCCGACGGCCGGGTGGTCGGTTACGCCGGCATCTCGCGGCTAGGTCGCAAACCGCCGTTCGAGTACGAAGTGCACACCATCGGCGTGGACCCGGCCTACCAAGGACAGGGCATCGGCCGACGGCTGCTTGACGAACTGCTGGAGTTCGCCGAAGGCGGGATCGTCTACCTGGAGGTCCGCACCGACAACGCGGCGGCCATCGCCCTGTATCACAGTGTGGGATTCGACCAGGTCGGCCTGCGCCGGCGCTACTACCGGGTCAGCGGCGCCGACGCCTACACCATGCGGCGGGAGGCACAGTGAAGACGATCCTGGCCATCGAGACCTCGTGCGACGAAACCGGCGTGGGAATCGCACGGCTGGACTCCGACGGCACCGTGACGTTGCTCGCCGACGAGGTGGCCTCCAGCGTCGACGAACATGTCCGGTTCGGCGGCGTGGTGCCCGAGATCGCCTCCCGGGCGCATCTGGAAGCTCTGGGCCCCGCGATGCGTCGCGCGCTACACGCGGCCGGCCTGAGCCGGCCCGACATCGTCGCCGCCACGATCGGGCCCGGGCTTGCCGGCGCCCTGTTGGTGGGAGTGGCTGCGGCCAAAGCGTATTCGGCCGCTTGGGGAGTGCCGTTCTACGCGGTGAACCATCTCGGCGGGCACCTGGCCGCCGATGTCTACGACCACGGGCCGTTGCCCGAATGCGTGGCCTTGTTGGTGTCGGGAGGCCATACCCACCTATTGCATGTGCGGTCGCTTGGCGAGCCGATCGTCGAGCTGGGCAGCACGGTAGACGACGCCGCCGGCGAGGCGTACGACAAGGTGGCGCGGCTGCTGGGGCTGGGCTACCCGGGCGGCAAGGTGCTCGACGACCTGGCGCGCACCTGCGATCGCGAGGCCGCGGAGATCCCCGTCTTCCCGCGCGGCATGACGGGCCCCGCCGACGATCGATACGCGTTCAGCTTCTCCGGGCTCAAGACCGCCGTCGCGCGTTATGTGGAGAGCCATCCGGATTTCCGGACCGCCGATGTGGCGGCCGGATTCCAGGAGTCCGTCGCCGATGTGCTGACCAAGAAGGCGGTTCGCGCCGCAACGGATTTGGGGGTGTCGACCCTGCTGATCGCTGGGGGAGTGGCCGCGAATTCCCGGCTGCGGGAGCTGGCCGAAGAGCGTTGCGCCCGCGCGGGCTTGACACTCCGGATACCCAGGCCGCGGCTTTGCACCGACAACGGCGCAATGATCGCCGCTTTCGCCGCGCAACTCGTCGCCGCGGGAGCACCGCCGTCGTCGCTGGACGTCCCGAGCGACCCCGGTATGCCCGTAGTGAAAAGCCGCATCGGCTGACTTTCACGGGGTGCCCTTGAGTGCTAGCACTCTCGTGTATAGAGTGCTAGTTGGCAATCGGACGAGCCCTGGGCCGGCACCCGCGACGACGGCGCCTGGACCCGGACGGATGCCGAATCACCTGGTAATTCGGACGGTTCCGGGGGCAAGCCCCCGGCCGACCGCCAACTCTGGTCGGGGTGCATGCCCAGACCCGAAACAAAACAGTCGGGGCCCGAAGGCACCGACCCGAACCAACAAGTGGAGGGCTCTAATCGTGGCGAAGGTGAACATCAAGCCACTCGAGGACAAGATCCTCGTACAGGCCAACGAGGCCGAGACCACGACCGCGTCCGGTCTGGTCATTCCTGACACAGCCAAGGAGAAGCCCCAGGAGGGCACCGTCGTCGCAGTCGGCCCCGGCCGGTGGGACGAGGACGGCGAGAAGCGGATTCCGCTGGACGTCGCCGAGGGCGACACCGTCATCTACAGCAAGTACGGCGGCACCGAGATCAAGTACGGCGGCGAGGAGTACCTGATTCTGTCGGCGCGCGACGTGCTGGCTGTCGTCAACAAGTAAAAGACCGTGTTCCGCCCCGGCGATCCCCGCGTTGCAGCGCGGGCGATTTCCGGGGCGGCATGCGTTCGTGGCGATCGCGAGCGCGGCGGAGCCGGGCGAGGCGGGTCGCCACCATTGAACCCGTGGCGATCGCGAGCGCGGCGGAGCCGGGCGAGGCGGGTCGCCGCCATTAAGACCGGTGGCGATCGCGAGCGCGGCGGAGCCGGGCGAAGCGGGTCGCCACCATTGAGCAGCAGGGAGCCTTATGAGCAAGATCATTGAGTTCGACGAAACCGCGCGTCGTGCCATGGAGGCCGGCGTGGACAAGCTCGCCGACGCGGTACGGGTGACGCTGGGGCCGCGCGGACGGCATGTGGTGCTGGCCAAGTCCTTCGGCGGGCCGACCGTGACCAATGACGGGGTGACCGTCGCGCGTGAGATCGACCTGGAAGACCCATTCGAAAACCTCGGCGCTCAGCTGGTGAAGTCGGTCGCGACCAAGACCAACGACGTCGCCGGTGACGGCACCACCACCGCGACGGTGTTAGCCCAGGCGCTGGTCAAGGCCGGCCTGCGGCTGGTGGCGGCCGGGGCCAATCCCATCGCCCTCGGCTCGGGCATCGGTAAGGCTGCCGATGCCGTGAGCGAGGCGCTGCTCTCGTCGGCCACTCCGGTGTCCGACAAGAACGCGATCGCCCAGGTGGCGACGGTCTCGTCGCGCGACCCGCAGATCGGTGAGCTGGTCGGAGAGGCGATGAGCAAGGTCGGTCACGACGGTGTGGTCAGCGTCGAAGAATCCTCGACGCTGGGCACCGAGCTGGAGTTCACCGAAGGCGTCGGCTTCGACAAGGGGTTCCTGTCGGCGTACTTCGTCACCGACTTCGACTCGCAGGAGGCCGTGCTCGAAGACCCGCTGATCCTGTTGCATCAGGACAAGATCAGCTCGCTGCCGGACCTGCTGCCGCTGCTGGAGAAGGTCGCGGAATCGGGCAAGCCGTTGCTGATTATCGCCGAGGACGTCGAGGGCGAGGCGCTTGCGACCTTGGTGGTGAACTCCATTCGCAAGACGCTGAAAGCCGTCGCCGTCAAATCGCCGTACTTCGGTGACCGGCGCAAGGCGTTCATGCAGGATCTCGCGGTGGTGACCGGCGCCGAGGTGGTCAACCCGGACACCGGGCTGTTGCTGCGCGAGGTCGGCCTCGAGGTACTGGGCTCGGCACGGCGCGTCGTTGTCACCAAGGACGACACCATCATCGTCGACGGCGGCGGCTCGGCGGATGCGATCGCCAACCGCGTCAAGCAGCTGCGTGCCGAGATCGAGACCACTGACTCGGACTGGGATCGCGAGAAGCTCAGCGAGCGGCTGGCCAAGCTGGCGGGCGGGGTGGCCGTCATCAAGGTGGGTGCGGCCACGGAGACCGCGCTCAAGGAGCGCAAGGAAAGCGTCGAGGATGCGGTCGCCGCGGCCAAGGCCGCCGTCGAGGAGGGCATCGTCGCCGGTGGTGGGTCGGCGCTCATTCAGGCGGGCAAGCGGCTGCAGGAGCTGCGTGCGTCGCTGTCCGGTGACGAGGCGCTGGGTGTCGACGTGTTCTCCGACGCGCTGCGCGCACCGCTGTACTGGATCGCCACCAACGCCGGATTGGACGGCTCGGTCGTCGTCAACAAGGTGAGCGAACTGCCCGCCGGTCAGGGCCTGAACGCGGACACGTTGAGCTACGGCGACTTGGCCGCCGACGGCGTCATCGACCCGGTCAAGGTCACCAGGTCGGCGGTGCTCAACGCGGCCTCGGTGGCCCGAATGGTGCTCACCACGGAGACGGCGGTGGTGGACAAACCTGAAAAGGCGGACGAGCACGACCACCACCACGGTCACGCGCATTAGTCATTCGGTGTGACGGAGCCCCCCGGTCCTCAGGGGCCGGGGGCTTGCTCGACGCGACTGCCCTTCAGCCCAGAGTTCTTCGGGAAAACCATCCGGGTAGTCGGGCGCCCACGTCATGCGCGAATATGCGCCGTACAACACGAGTGCCGACACCCGTTGCGGGTAGGTGGCGGCGAAGAGGATCGACATCGCCCCGCCTTCGGAGCTTCCGAATACGGCGGCCCGCTCTGAGCCAGCGTCATCCATCACGGCGCGGAGATCGTCCATCCGTTCCTCGAGTGTCGCCACGGGGACGCGATCCGACAGGCCGGTGCCGCGTTTGTCGAACATAATCAGACGAGAGAACGACGCGAGACGCTCGAAATATCTGCGCTCGGCTGGATCCTCCCACTGCAACTCGAGATTTGAGACAAACATTGGCACGTGAATGAGGTCGAACGGCCCGTTGCCGATGACCTGATAGGCGATGTTCACGTCGCCCGACCTCGCGTACCGGATTTCCGGGACGGCGAACATTGCGTCAGTCTAGGGCGCCGTCATCAAGAACACGGGTCATCAGGTGTATGTCTCGACCTGGGCTCGCTTCATGTCGGCGTGGCGAATGGCTGGAGAGAGGCAGCCTTCGCCATGAAGTTGCCACCTCTTGTATGGGCTTTCTGTACCTGAATGGTACGGCGACCTAGTACGAAATGACTTTGCGTGCGCTGGCGTATCCACGGGGCGAACAAAGGATCGTCAAGGTGCATAAGCAGGGGGGTATCGGCGGGCGCAGGGGGCAGCCCCTCGGTGGCATAGTCGATCGAGTGATGGATGATCCTGCACGTCTAGCCTCGTTCTTCGCGAGGGCGAACGCAGTAGTACGGCCGCTCCTCAAGTCCCCGCTGCACTGGCTGCTGAGTGGACGTCTGATGCTGCTCAGCTACATCGGCGGAAAGACTGGCAATGAATACACTTTCGTCGTCGGCTACTTCCCTTGGGACGACGGCGATGTCCTGGTGTCCAGCACGGCGAACTGGCCGAAGATTCTCGGCAATGCCCGAAATGTGCGGCTCCTGATCAAGCGCCAGTGGTTCAGTGCTGCACCGACAGCGGTCAGACGCGACGACGAGAAGGCCGACATACTAGGTGAATTCGCACGGCGGAACGGACCGAAAGCAGCGAAAGGTCTCATGCTCGGGTTACCGGGAGATCGCCAACCGGATCGGCGAGAGTTGCTCGCTGCTGCAGCAAAGACAACGCTCGTTCGCTTCCGCACCGCGACGTGTGAGTCACAAGCGTGAGCTATCCCCAGCAGTGGCCGCCGAAACCGCCGCAGTACCAACAGCATTGGCCTCCGCCGTACCCGCCTGCGCCGCGCAAGACCAAGGTCGTGCTGATAGTCGTGCTCGCGCTTGCGGCGATCATCGTTCTAATACCGGCGGCTTTGGTCGGGTTTTTCGTAATCCAGGGCATCGCCCGCGAAGGTCTCGACGGGCGCGGCGGAGTCAAGAAAGCCAACTCGCTCTCGGACTTCGATGTTGTTTGCGATCGCGGATCAATCAGTAATGCCGCCACGTACGGGAAGCCCTACAAGATCGCCGCGTTCGCTCCGAACGAGCCGCCGAATATGCCGAACTTCGCGACTTCGGCCGACCATTGGCGGGAACTGACACTTGACTCGCGTGCCGACTACCGGGTGAGTCCCGACGACTTCCAGTCGGCGAATGTCGTTGCCTGCCTTTCCCATAAAGCTGGGACCGAGGTGAAGTCACTCACCTGCAACTTCGAGACTGACGCGGGCGAACACGTGACCGTTGACTACTACTCCGTTCAGTACGACATCGAGCTACGCGAAGCCAGAACAGGCAAGCACATCGAACAACTGGGAGCGGTGGACGGTCCCGCGACCAGCTGCCCGTTTCTCGTCTGGGTCGCGAAGCGGGATCCGAAGATGTACGCGGAACCAGATCCTGCGGCCGTCAATGCGGAGCTCGCTGCCTTCGCGCGCAAGTGACTGCTTAGCGGGACCCGAGAGAACCGGATCGCGTCCGCGGCGTCAGCCGCCGGGACGAGTCGTTACGGTCGTGGTGGGCGGGAACGTCGTCGAGTACGTGGTGGTCGGGCCGCTGGTGACCGTGACGGTGCTCGTGCTGGTACTCGTGCTCGTGGACGCCGGCGGCATTGCCGTCGTAGTGATGACCGTCGTGACAGTAGTTGTCGGCGTGGTCGACGAGGTCGTCGTCGCGGCCGCCGCTGCAATCACGCCGCAGGCCAACCGCTTACCCAAATCAGCCGCGGTGCCATTGCTGAGGTAATCCACGTCCTGCTGAATGACGAGGGCGCTACCCGAGCTGCTTCTCAGGTCCGCGGCGGTGAAGGCGCTGGTGGTCGTGACCAATTTCGCCGAGCCATCGGGCCGCACCTGCAATGCAGTCAGATCGCCGCTGGCGGGATAGCCTGTGTGACCTGACGCCTGGTAGACGCCTCCGGCGGAAATGAAGTCTCCGCTCACTCCCTCCGACGGCGCAGCCGAACTGGGCTCGCATCTGCCGATCGAGTGGATCCGAAGGCCATGGAAGCCGGGGCTCAAGACGTGGTTCGGCCCGGCTTCCACGGTCACGGTGGCGTAGCCGTTGGTGAAATCGATTGTGGCAGTGCCGACTTGACTGCCGTCGGCGCCTTTCAACTGCGTGGTCATCCGCTCCGTGCCGGGCGGCGCGCCAGAGGACGTTGTGGCC
The DNA here is from genome assembly GCF_059812225.1 of Mycobacterium sp. NGS66. NCBI lineage: Bacteria > Bacillati > Actinomycetota > Actinomycetes > Mycobacteriales > Mycobacteriaceae > Mycobacterium > Mycobacterium sp. NGS66. The sequence goes on from NZ_JCALCG010000003.1 coordinate 107,041, forward strand.
TGGTTACCGCCCTGGTTTGAGCATGCACCTAACGGTGCGATGGCGGCGGTAAGCGCCGCGACGGCGAAGGAAATGCCCTTGTTCATGGGCGGTGCCTACCCGGATTTGTCGAGGTCGAAACGACTATTTGACCGTGATGCCGCCGTCTACGGGCAATGTGATGCCGGTGATGTAACGGCCCGACTGCCCGCAGAGATACACCATGGCTTCGCTCACGTCAGCGGCTTCGACGAGCTCTACCGGCAACGGCGCTTGTAACGCGGACGCACCTTCGGGATGCTCGGCCATCAATTGCGCGAACGGCTCGTTGACGATCATGGGCGTGTTGACACCGGTAGGGTGCACAGTATTGACTCGAATGTTCTTCTCCGCCAACGAGGTTGCATAGTATCTCATCAAGCCGACGACGCCATGCTTGGCGGCGTGGTAGCCGGCCAACCCGTGGCTTCGACTACTGAAGGCTGGACAGAGACTGTTGAGCCCGGCCGTCGAGCTGGTGATCACGATGGCCCCGCCCTCGTCGTGGTCCAAGAGCGCGGGCAATGCGGCCTCGATCGTGTGGTAGACACCGTTGAGCAGCACGTCGACCGAATCGATGTAGGCCGCCAGGTCGTGTCGCTGTTCGCCGACCGCCGGCAAGATTCCCGCGTTCGCGAGCACGAAGTCGAGTCGCCCTAATTCGGCCACGCCTTGGGCCACAACGGCTTTCAGCCTCTCGAAGTCTCGGACATCGCCCTGCTCGGCGACGATGCGACGGCCGGTCTTTTCGACGAGGTTGACGGTCTCGTCCAGATCCTCTCTGGTCGACATCGGATAGGCGACGCAAGCCATCTGATCGCAGAGATCCACGGCGATGATGTCGGCGCCCTCCTCGGCGAACCGAACAGCGTGTGACCGGCCTTGGCCCCGCGCGGCGCCCGTGATGAACGCGACTTTGCCGTCGAATTGACCTGCCACGATCGTCTCCTTCGGGCTATCGGATTCGAGTATCCGCCTGCGGACCTCGCCATGATCGAGTAATCGAGTACTCAACTTTTCGTGCGCCGAGACTTAAACGGCTGCAGGCATTCTCAGTGCGTCGCCGCAGCTAGTGTCGCGTTGGGTTGTCGGCCGATCAGGCTGCGAGCCCAGCGGCGGACGCGAATGCGTTGAGTTCTCGTTCGATGTCGGAACCTGCTGGCTGATAGACGATCTCGGTCACGCCGAGCGCGTCGAATCCCGCGATCTTTTCTGCGACGTGCCTTGCAGGGCCGGTCAGCGCCGTCGAGCTGGCCAAGGGGAGGAGGTCAGCAACGTGCGGCTCGTCGTTTGGATTGGCCTTGACCAAATGCCCCGCGTGGATGGCGAGATGCCGCTCGTCCGGCGGGTAGGCCTCGATCGCCTCCCGCCAACGTTGTCCGCCCGGCAGCGCGTCCACCGCGGCGGCGCCACCGCGCTCGTACATGGCGTGATAGAGCACTACCGTGCCGGGCGCCGCTGCGTCGATGGCGCGCGGCGAGGTCAAGTCCTCGCCGTCGTCGAGCACGGTGCCGAAGCAGAGTAAGGCCCGCCAGTCGGAGATGTTCGCGGCGTCGGGCTGGGGTACGGCGGCGGAGAAAACACCGTCGCCGAGCTCGGCCGCGACGGCCAACCCTTTGGGGCCGTCGGCGCCGATCAGTATCGGCACCTCGATCGGTCGCGGCGCCCCGAAGCCCGGCAGGTGCAGCATGCGGATCTTCGCCCCGTCCCACTCGGCAGGTTCCCCGGCGAGAAGAGCACGCAGGCACCGCACGTATTCGGCGACCTGCCGCCAGGGCATCGCGCGCCGGCCCAACGCCATCCGGCCGGTGAAACCCGAGCCGATCGCCACGACGACGCGGCCAGGCGCCCGGTCCACCAGCTCGGCGATCGCGGCCGCGTTGACCATCGGATGCCGCAGGCTGGGAACCAGCACCCCTGGCCCGATCCCAATTCGCGACGTGCGCTCGGCGCACCGGGTGAGAACCATCCACACGTCGGGATAAAGCGCCGGCGAGTCGTACAGCCATGCCCGCCGGTAGCCGAGCGTTTCGGCTAACTGCACGTGGGCCGGGGTGTTCGACGACGTGGCGAACGCACATGAGATGTCCATGTTCGGACCCTACGAGACCGGCGAGGTGTTCAGGTGAACGCCGATCACCGGGGCCACTCGGGCAACTAGCTCGTCGACGGGTCGCGACGCGATCGGCTCTACCTTGATGATGTAGCGCAGCAGGGCGACGCCCAGTAGTTGCGCCATCGCCAGATCGACCCGTAATTCCCCGTCTGGACCTTGCACCGCCTCGGCGATCAGCGGATAGAGCTGCCCGTTGATGAATTGGCGGACCAACGCGGCGGACTCGTCATGGGTCGCCGCGCCGCGCAAGATGGCCATCAGTGCCGCCCGCGACTGGGGCTGCTCCCAGGCCTCGAAGAAGACCCCGGTCAGGCGCTGCGCAAGACCGCTGCGCTCACCCTCGGTAATTTGTGCGGCGATCTGCGCCGGATCGAACGGCCAACCCATGGTCGCCCGAAACAACCCCGCTTTGCTGCCGAAATAGTGCCTGATCAGCGCCGGATCGACCCCAGCCGCACCCGCTATATCGCGCACCGAAGTCTTGTCGTAGCCCGCTTCGGCGAACCGGTGAGCCGCGGTTTCCAGCAGCATGCGGCGGGTGTCGGTTTTGCCCGGTCGTCGTCCTGTGCGCGGCATAGTGTCAAGAATTCTACAACTGTTGACTTCTTTCGCGAACCAGGATTAACCTGAAGGCAAATAATTCTACAAGTGAGGAGTTCTGCAGATGCCGACGCCGCGATGGGTTGCCCACCTCAACAAGATCGGGCTGAATCAGCTGACCAAATTCATCGCACCGTGGGCCCCGGGCTGGGCGGTGGTGGTCCATCGCGGCCGCAAGTCGGGCAAGACCTTCCGCACCCCGCTCTGGGCGTTCCGCCGCGGCGACGGCTTCGTGATCGCGCTGACCTACGGGCCCGGCGCGGATTGGGTACGCAATGTCCTTGCCGCCGGCGGCTGTGAGATCGACGCCCGGGGGCGGCATTACCAGGTTGGCAATCCCACCGTCTACCGCGACGAAAAGGCCAGCGATATGCCGCTGTTCATCCGGTTCATGCTGCGCTGGGTGATCAATGCGCCGGACTTTCTGCGCGTCGACGTGATAGGCGAACGACAGGCTGCCTAATAAGCCGAAAAACCCGCCATATCCGCAGGATTTCGTAAAGTTGCGTCATCGCGACGGAGGGCGGACCGATGGCAGGCTTCCCGGTTGATCCCTCGTCCGTGACGGCGGAATGGCTCGGCGATGCGCTGGGCGCTGACGTGCGGGACTGTCGGCTCGCTAGCGCGGTCTGGTTACGAGATGAGCGAAGCGATTATCCCTGCTGTTTCGCGAAGCGCGGGCGCCCCGATGCTGCCGATCGGGTCGTCGAGCGCGGCTCTGGGAAGCCATTGCACGAGCTCCGGCAGAAGTGTGCCCTGAGGCTGTTCGACGGCGACCACCATCGCCATCGCGCTGTCCGGCAATCGGCCAGGGACAAACGGGCAGGTGATGACACGCCCGGTATCGGCGGCGAGATGGAAGGCGTTGGACAGCACCGCAACGTACAGCTCGTGGTCGCTGTCGCGGCGTGGCGCGATGTCGCCGGGGTTGATCACAAATCCGCGGCCCGGTTGGCTCGATACACCTTCTCGGCATAGGCGTCGATGTCGAGTGCGGGAACGGTTCGCGTTGTGTAGTCGTGCAACGCGATGCGCAGATGCTCATTGCGCAGGGCCTGCTCGATGAGTTCCGACCGATTCAAACCAGCGGCCTTGGCGTCCAGGTCGGCGGTGGCCAGCACGCCGGCATCGATCGTCACGGAAACTTTCTCTTTTGCCATACCGGATATCCTACCAATCATACTACTTTCGGTAGGGAGCCTTACGAATGCGTTTCGCACTGGCTAGCCCGTGTGGGCCCGGACCCGCTCGTCGTAACTCGACCGCGCCGCGGAGTCGAGCGTGCGCAGGACCCGGTCGCGAGTCAGCGGACCGCGGATGGCGCCCAGTAGCCGGTCGGGCAACATCGCGGCGGCGGTTTCGTAGCTGCGCATCCATCGAGGTACGGCGACAATGGCGTCCCGGTGCCGGCATGACGCGACGACTTCGTCGGCGATTCGACTCGGGTCGACGGTCGGCAGTAGACCACCGAGTTTGACGCCGGCGGTGAGCTCGGTGCGCACTGCCGACGGGAGCACGGCGGTGATCGTGACACCCGTGCCGGCCAGTTCGTCGCGAAGTGCTTCGGTGAGCCCGACGACGGCGTATTTGCTGGCGCAGTAGGTGGCCAATCCCGCGGCGGGCATCTTTCCCAGATACGAACCGATGTTGACGATGTGGCCCGTGCCGCGGTCCAGCATGCCGGGAAGTGCCAGCTTCGTACCGTTCAGCACGCCGCTGATATTGATGTCGACAATCGCATCGGTAATCGCGTCGTCCTCGGTTTCAAACGCACCCGCGGGCATGATGCCGGCGTTGTTCACCAACACCGTCAGCGGGCCGTCGACCGCGTCGAGAAATTCGGCAAATGATCTCCGCGAGCGCACATCCAAGACGCACCCGCGGCCACCGAGCTTGGCGGCCTCCTCAGCCGCCAACTCGGCATCCAGGTCGCCGATGAATACTCGGGATCCCTTGGCGGCGAAGGCTTTTGCCGTCGCCAGCCCGATGCCGCGGGCGCCACCTGTGATCGCCACCGCAGCGCCGGCGAGCTGGATGGAAGTCACGGGCAGACGTCGATCGGCGACTTGGCTGCCCAGTACGCCAGCTGGCGATACCCCCTTTGTCCGTGGCCCTGATGCCATAGCTTGGCGCCCAGGAAGATGCCCGGCACGATCTGCACGGCCTCGTCGCGAACCCGGTTGATCGGCCACGGATTGGTGCCGATGCTCTCGTAATCCAGTACCAACACACGCGTATCTGGTGCGACGACGCTGTACTCGACCCGGTTGAGCATGTCGAAGGCTTCCCAATGGTCGCCGACGCGACGCATTCGGTAGCCCGGGGCCAGCAGTGTTGCGAGTACTACGGCTGTGATGGTGACCGAGTTGGTTCCGCGTTGGGCCGGGCGGTCGAATTTCTTGCCCAGCCACGGCATCAGCCCCAGCCGACTGATCAAGGCATGCGCGGCCGTCTGGATGACCCGGCCGGTCAGGTCCAGGTCGGGATCAGGGGTTGTCCAGCCGACAAACATCCCGTCGGTCTGGCCGTCCACTACCGCGGGGGTGCCGGCCGCGAATAGCTGGGCCAGTTCGATCTCCGCAGCCTCGCCGGGTAGCCCGGCACCCAGACGTTCGATCCATGCCCAGGCCGCGTCGCGGGCAGCCTGCGGGTCGATTTGCGAGATCTGCTGCAACCGGGAGATCCGGTCGTCGACCAGGGAATTCGTGCGTGTTGATGCTGTCATCCGTAGCGTCCTTAGCCGAGTGGATGGGATATCTATACCCATAACGGAATCATGATTCCGTCTCGAAATCAAATATCCTGTGCGGGTGACTCGCCCTTCGTATGCCGAACGCCGCAAGCTGCAGCTGCGCGAGGAGATCATCGACGCGGCCATCGATGTCTTCGCTGAATCGGGCTATCACGATGCCGGCGTGGCCGATATCGCCAAACGCGTCGGCATCGGGCATTCCACCTTCTACCGGCACTTCGAGAACAAACGCGCGATCCTCGACGAGGTCGTCAACACCGTCATCGAGCGGGCGATGGCGGCGATCGCCGCCGAGAACGCGCCCGAAGCAGCCAGCACGCTCGAGGAATACCGAGCTCAGGCCGTCCGGATCGGCGCGGCCCTCGCAGAGATCAGCGACGACATTCGTGTGATGCGGCTGCTGCTCATCGAGGCCGCCAGCGTCGACGCCGACCTGCGCCGACGCATCGACGACATGTTTGACCTAGCCGTCGAAATGAACGCGGCCTTTTACGAACATGGCCGTGAACACGGCTATCTGCGCGCCGACCTGGACACCACCGCGACCTCGCGCGCGGTGGTCGGCATGATCTTCGGTCTGGCGATCATGAGCCTTAACCCCGCCTTTGACGAGGCCGAAAGAGCAAAGACCATCCAGGCGGCCATCCGGGTGATGATCGACGGCATCGCGAATCACGCCTAGCGCCGACGCTCGAGTGTGCACTCACAGCTTTGACTCTGCGCTCAGGTAGAACTTTTGCGAGTAAGTCACGCCCTCACCGCAGAATCAACGGGCCAACCGGCCCAACGGTCAGTTAGGCCGTGCGTCGACGGCCGAGGGCCCCCTTCAGAAGCATGTCGCGCTCGGCTTCGGAAAGCCCGCCCCACACCCCATAGGGCTCACCCACCTCGAGGGCATGCGAACGGCACTGCTGGATCACCGGGCAACGCCGGCACATCTCCTTGGCTCGTTGTTCGCGTTGCATCCGGGCCCGGCCGCGTTCGCCGTCGGGATGGAAGAACATCGATGAGTCGACGCCGCGGCACAGGCCCTGTAATTGCCAGTTCCAGATATCGGCGTTGGGTCCAGGTAGCTGCTCCGGTTGTGGCATAGCTTGTCCCTCTCTACACAGCACGCCCAGGTGAAGTTCAGGTTTGCGAAGCGAGTTATGCGACTAAGAGTGGTGTCACCGATGACTACCTGCCGCTTAGGGTAGACGCTAAGCGCGTCATCAAATTTCCGTCAATGGCCGCGGTGAGTGATCAAATTCCTATGCGTTGCAAGAGAATTAACTTTGCGTTCATGCGTTATGCATTCCTAGAACCCTAGGTGTGCTAACAGCAGACCGGACCACGCCGGAATGTCCCAGCTCAGGGCGTTGCGGTCGATCCGATGCCATTAACACAAGATCGGCCGTGAGTAATATCTCGGTAACGCAGATACCACAAACTGTTTACCGGATGATACTCCGCTATCACCGTGAGCGAAACTAAGCAGCCTGAAGATGATTGAACGCGCGCTGGCCGCTGCGGCCTTTGGAAATCGGCCGCAAACTTGGCCGCTGCCAACCGCGACGACGCCCTACGAATTGTGGTTACGGGCGGTCGCTTCCGGGGGCCAAGGCCGCTATGGCAGCGCCTACCGCGACCTGGCGGCGCTGCGCCGCGACGCACCGGCCGGCCCGCTGGCCTCCCTGGCGCACAGCACGCAGGCATCTTTCCTGCGCCAGCTGGGCTGGCACACGCTGGCCCGCGGCTGGGACGGCCGTGCCTTGCTGCTGGCCCGCGGCGATGCGGAGGCCCGGGCCGACGCACTTGTCGGGCTCGCGGCCGACGCGCTGGGAGTCGGCCGCCTGGCCGCCGCGGCGGAGTTGTTGGGGCGGGCGGACCGCACGGAGTTGCCCGCACCAGTCGACCGGCTGGCCGTGCGCCGGTGCTGGGTGGCCGCGGAGTTGGCGATGGCTTCCGGTGACGGGCCGGCCGCGGTACGCCATGCCTCCGAAGGAGTCGAGTTGGCCGAGGCGATGGGCATCCCGTCGGCCCGGCATCGGGTCAAGAGCGAGGTGGTATTGGCCGCCGCGCACTGCAGCGCCGGGGCCACCGAGCGGGCCCGCGACGTTGCCGAATCAGCAATGGAAGCGACCGCCGAATTTGCACTGATACCACTTCGCTGGGCATTGTCTTGCTTGCTAATCGATATCGGAAGCGTCACATTTTCGGCACGCGAACTACACGAATTTCGCGATATTTGCGCAGGTCAGGTGCGACGCGCCGGGGGAACGTGGCGTACCGGGTGATATTGCATTCGACCGTTATTGTCATTCTGACGAGTTAGCCCCGGGATGTGTCCAGTTCGTAACGTTGGAGATACCGCCGTCGATGACAATTCGAGGGGAAAGTCTCGACGCTGTGGTTGCAGAGGCCGTAGCAGGAGACCGAAATGCGCTTCGGGAGGTGCTGGAGACCATCCGCCCGATCGTGGTTCGATACTGCCGCGCGCGGGTCGGGACGATCGAGCGCGGCGGCCTCTCAGCGGACGACGTGGCTCAGGAGGTGTGCTTGGCCACCATCACGGCCCTGCCGCGATACCGGGACCGGGGACGGCCGTTTCTGGCGTTCCTGTACGGCATCGCGGCCCACAAAGTGGCCGACGCTCACCGGGCGGCCGGGCGCGATCTGGCCTACCCCGCCGAATCGGTGCCCGAGCGCTGGTCGGCCGACGCGGGTCCGGAGCAGTTGGCCATCGAAGCCGATTCGGTCACCCGGATGAACGAATTGCTCGAGATCTTGCCCGCCAAGCAACGCGAGATCCTGATCTTGCGCGTCGTCGTCGGCCTGTCCGCCGAGGAAACCGCCGCCGCCGTCGGCAGTACCACGGGTGCGGTCCGGGTGGCTCAGCATCGCGCGCTTCAACGGTTGAAAGATGAGATTGTCGCGGCAGGTGATTATGCGTGATTCGGCGCCCGATCTGGGCTTTACCGGTGATGACCCGTCGGCCTTCGACGCAGGCCTGAACGAGCTGGCCCGCACTGATTTGCTGCTCGACGCGCTCGCCGAGCGTTCGGATATCGATCTCGACGACCCTGACGGCCTAGAAGACAAAGCGCTGGCAGCACTGCTGGGGCAGTGGCGCGACGATCTGCGCTGGCCTCCGGCCAGCGCACTGGTCTCCCCGGACGAGGCGGTACAGGCCCTGAACACCGGAATCGAGGAGCGCCGGCGTGCACGTCATGGCCTTGCGGCGGTCGGGTCGGTGGCTGCCTCTCTACTGGTGTTGAGCGGCTTCGGGGCTGTGGTGGCCGACGCCCGTCCCGGAGACGCGCTATACGGCCTGCACTCGATGTTCTTCGACGAGCGGCGGGTCGACGACGATCAGGTCGTGCTGTCGGCCAAGGCCGACCTGGCGAAGGCTCAGCAGCTGATCGCGCAGGGCCAATGGGCTCAAGCCCAGAACCAGTTGGCCGAGGTCAGCAGCACCGTGCAGGCCATGAACGACCCCGGCCGCCGGCAGGACTTGATCAACCAGCTGAATCTGCTCAACACGAAGGTGGAAAGCCGCGACGCCAATGCGACGCTGCCGCCGGCCGCGCCGCCGACGGTGACTCCGGCTCCGCAATCGAGGACTGCGCCGGTGGGCACCACTCCTTCTCCGTCGACAACGCCAAGCACGACCTCGCCACCGAATCCATCCGCGAGTGATGCACCGACTCCGTCGTCAACCCCGTCGGCAACCCCGTCGTCAACCAAGCACAAGCATCATCACGGCTCGACAACCACTACTTCGGTGGAGCCGACACCTTAGAATCAGGGCTCAGTGCCGGTGATACCCGTCGGCGTCAGACGTCGCTTCGTTGAGTGAGGCGTCCGCGTATCCGCGGCAGTAGTCCCACGTGACATAGGAATCCGGCTCGGGATCGTAGGCCGGCTCGTGCGGGCGGACGGTGCCGTCGATCAGCAGCTGCAACAGGTTGGCGCGCAACATGTCCCAGTCGTGGTAGTGGTCCTGCTGGCATTCGTCGCAACACACCACCAGCCCGCGAATGCCCTTGTGCGCCAAGAGGGCTTCGTATACGGCGAGATCGGCCAAGTCTGCCTCGACCGCCATCCGCTCCTGCTGATCCAGGGGCTGACCCGGCTCGACGGCGTCCAGGGCAGCCGACGGATCATAGGGGTCGTCGGCAAACGGGTCGGGCGGCAAACCCGGGGGGAGGTGGTCGCGCACGCCTCCTAGCGTACGCAGGCGGGCCGCCATAACGCTAGCGGCCTGGTGCAGCACCGAACCTTTGCGTCGGCGCGCCCAACAGCTGCGAGTGGGGAGGCAGACGAGCCGATAGGATGGATTTCTCACTGCACAGCATGCGTAAGGAAGGCCCGCCGATGTCCCGTGGCATGTCCGGCCTCGAAGACAGCTCTGACTTGGTTGCCAGTCCGTACGTACGCGACACTTCCCTCGGTGGCCTGGCGCCCGAGCCGGTGCCGACCGGTGGCGACAACCCGAACAAGATCGCGATGCTGGGCCTGACGTTCGACGACGTCTTGTTGCTGCCCGCGGCGTCCGACGTGGTGCCGGCCACCGCCGACACGTCCAGCCAGCTCACCAAGAAGATCCGGCTCAAGGTGCCGTTGGTCAGCTCGGCGATGGACACCGTCACCGAGGCGCGGATGGCCATCGCGATGGCCCGCGCGGGCGGCATGGGTGTGTTGCACCGCAATTTGCCCGTCGCCGAACAGGCCGGCCAGGTCGAGATGGTGAAGCGGTCCGAAGCCGGCATGGTCACCGATCCGGTCACCTGCCGTCCGGACAACACGCTGGCCCAGGTCGACGCGCTGTGTGCGCGATTCCGCATCTCCGGGCTGCCGGTGGTCGACGACTCCGGCGCGCTGGTCGGCATCATCACCAACCGCGACATGCGGTTCGAGGTCGACCAGTCCAGGCAGGTCGCCGAGGTGATGACCAAGGCGCCGCTGATCACCGCGCAGGAAGGTGTGAGCGCCGACGCGGCGCTGGGTCTGCTGCGGCGCAACAAGATCGAGAAGCTGCCGGTCGTCGACGGGCACGGCAGGCTGACCGGCCTGATCACCGTCAAGGACTTCGTCAAGACCGAGCAGCACCCGCTGGCCACCAAAGACAGTGACGGCCGGCTGCTGGTGGGCGCTGCCGTCGGTGTCGGCGGGGATGCGTGGGTACGCGCGATGATGCTGGTCGACGCCGGCGCCGACGTGCTGGTGGTGGATACCGCGCACGCCCACAACCGGTTGGTGCTCGACATGGTCGCTCAGCTCAAAGCCGAAGTGGGCGACCGCGTTCAGGTGATCGGCGGCAACGTGGCGACAAGATCGGCCGCCGCCGCGCTGGTCGAGGCCGGCGCCGACGCGGTGAAGGTCGGCGTGGGCCCCGGATCCATCTGCACCACCCGGGTGGTGGCCGGCGTCGGCGCGCCACAGATCACGGCGATCCTGGAAGCCGTCGCGGCGTGCTCGCCGGCAGGCGTGCCGGTGATTGCGGACGGGGGACTGCAGTATTCCGGCGACATCGCCAAGGCGCTGGCCGCCGGCGCATCGACGGCCATGCTGGGCTCGTTGCTGGCCGGCACTGCCGAGGCGCCCGGCGACCTGATCTTCGTCAACGGAAAGCAGTACAAGAGCTACCGCGGCATGGGATCGCTGGGCGCCATGCAGGGCCGGGCCGGGGGCAAGTCGTACTCGAAGGACCGCTACTTCGCCGACGACGCGCTCTCCGAGGACAAGCTGGTGCCCGAGGGTATCGAGGGCCGGGTGCCGTTCCGCGGTCCGCTGTCGTCGGTGATCCATCAGCTCACCGGTGGGCTGCGCGCCGCGATGGGCTACACCGGCTCGCCCACCATCGAGGTGTTGCAGCAGGCGCAGTTCGTCCGGATCACCCCGGCGGGCCTCAAAGAGAGCCATCCGCACGACGTCGCGATGACCGTCGAAGCGCCCAACTACTACGTCCGATAGTCCATGGTCGAGATCGGGATGGGCAGAGTCGCCCGTCGCACCTACGAGCTCAGCGAGATCGGCATCGTGCCGTCGCGGCGCACCCGGTCGTCGCAGGACGTATCGACGGCCTGGCAGCTTGATGCCTACCGGTTCGAAATCCCGGTGATCGCACACCCGACCGATGCCCTGGTGTCGCCGGAGTTCGCCATCGAGCTCGGCCGGCTGGGCGGGCTGGCGGTGCTCAACGGCGAGGGGCTGATCGGCCGGCACGCCGACGTCGAAGCCAAGATCGCGCAGTTGGTCGAGGCCGCCTGCAAGGAACCCGAGCCGTCGGCGGCGATCCGGCTGCTGCAGGAGCTGCATGCCGCCCCGCTGAACCCCGACCTGCTGGGCGCGGCGGTGGCCCGTATCCGTGAGGCCGGCGTCACCACCGCCGTGCGGGTCAGCCCGCAAAACGCCCAGGCTTTGACGCCGGTGCTGGTGTCGGCCGGTATCGACCTGCTGGTCATTCAGGGCACCATCGTTTCGGCCGAGCGGGTGGCCAGTAACGGCGAGCCGCTCAACTTGAAGACCTTCATCGCCGAGCTCGACGTCCCGGTGGTCGCCGGTGGGGTGCAAGACCATCGCACCGCCCTGCATCTGATGCGCACCGGCGCCGCGGGGGTCATCGTGGGCTACGGGTCCACGAGAGGCGTCACCACCACCGACGAGGTGCTGGGCATCAGCGTGCCGATGGCCACCGCGATCGCCGACGCCGCGGCCGCCCGGCGCGAATACCTCGACGAGACCGGCGGCCGCTACGTGCACGTGCTGGCCGACGGCGACATCCACACCTCCGGTGAGTTGGCTAAGGCCATCGCCTGTGGCGCCGACGCGGTGGTGCTCGGCACGCCGCTGGCCGAATGCGCCGAGGCGCTCGGACAGGGCTGGTTCTGGCCGGCCGCCGCCGCGCACCCGTCGTTGCCGCGCGGTGCGCTGCTGCAGATCGCCGTCGGCGAACGGCCGCCGCTGGATCAGGTGCTCAACGGCCCGTCCGACGATCCGTTCGGCACCCTGAACCTGGTCGGCGGTCTGCGCCGGTCGATGGCCAAGGCCGGTTACTGCGACCTCAAGGAGTTCCAGAAGGTCGGCCTGACCGTCGGCAGTTAGTTTGTTGGGCGAGCAGACACAAAAGCACCTAAATCCTCGGCGTGTCGGGGGATTTTGCGTCTGCTCGCCAGAGGTAAATACTGGTCCGATGAAGCCGGATTACGACGTACTGATCATCGGTTCGGGTTTCGGGGGTAGCGTCAGCGCGCTGCGGCTCACCGAAAAGGGCTATCGGGTAGGGGTGTTGGAAGCCGGCCGCCGGTTCTCCGATGACGAGTTCGCCAAGACGTCCTGGGACCTGCGGAAGTTCCTGTGGGCGCCCAAGCTGGGCTGCTACGGCATCCAGCGGATTCACCCACTGAAGAACGTGATGATCCTGGCGGGTGCCGGAGTGGGCGGCGGCTCGCTCAACTACGCCAACACGTTGTACGTGCCGCCGGAACCGTTCTTCAACGACCCGCAGTGGAAGCACATCACCGACTGGGGCAGCGAACTCGGGCCGCATTACGACCAGGCGCAGCGGATGCTCGGCGTCGTGTTCAACCCGACGTTCACCGATGCCGACCGCATCGTCAAAGAGGTCGCCGACGAGATGGGCTGCGGTGACACGTTCGTCCCCACCCCGGTCGGCGTGTTCTTCGGCCCAGACGGCACCAAGGCGCCAGGCAAGACCGTCGCCGACCCGTATTTCGGTGGCGCGGGGCCGGAGCGTACCGGTTGCCTGGAGTGCGGCTGCTGCATGACGGGCTGTCGCTACGGCGCCAAGAACACCTTGGTGAAGAACTACCTCGGGCTGGCGGAATCCGCTGGCGCACAAGTGATTCCGATGACGACCGTGAAGGGCTTCGAGCAGCGGACCGACGGGCTGTGGGAGGTCCGCACGGTCCGCACCGGCAGCTGGCTGCGCCGCGACCGCCGCACCTTCACCGCCAACTACCTGATTCTGGCCGCCGGCACCTGGGGCACCCAGCACCTGCTGTTCAACATGCGCGACAAGGGCAAGTTGCCGCGCTTGTCGAAGCGACTGGGTGTGCTCACGCGGACCAACTCCGAATCGATCGTCGGCGCGGGCAAGTTGGAGGTGTCGCCGGACCTGGACTTGACCCACGGAGTGGCGATCACGTCCTCTATTCACCCCACCTCGGACACCCACATCGAACCGGTCCGCTACGGCAAGGGTTCCAACGCGATGGGTTTGCTGCAGACCCTGATGACCGACGGCGCCGGCCCGGAGGGCACCGACGTGCCGCGCTGGAAGCAGCTGCTGGACCAGGCCCGCGCGGACCCGCGCATGATGATCCGGATGCTCAACGTCCGCCAGTGGAGCGAGCGAACGCTGATCGCGCTGGTGATGCAGCATCTGGACAACTCGATCACGACGTTCACCAAGCGCGGCAAGCTGGGCATCCGCTGGTATTCCAGCAAACAGGGCCACGGCGAGCCGAATCCCAGCTGGATCCCGGTCGGCAACGAGGTCACCCGGCGCATCGCCGCCAAGATCGACGGGGTGGCCGGCGGCACCTGGGGCGAGCTGTTCAACATTCCGTTGACGGCGCACTTCCTCGGCGGCGCGGTGATCGGCGACAGCCCCGAAAACGGGGTGATCGACCCGTATCACCGGGTCTACGGCTACCCGACGCTGTACGTGGTCGACGGCGCCGCGATCTCGGCGAACCTGGGGGTCAACCCGTCGCTGTCCATCACCGCGCAGGCCGAGCGGGCCGCCTCGCTATGGCCGAATAAGGGCGAGAACGACCAGCGGCCATTGCAGGGTGACGCGTACCAGCGACTGGACCCGATTCCGCCGACGCACCCGGTGGTGCCCGCCGAAGCGCCCGGTGCACTGCGGTGGCTGCCGATCGAACCGGTGAGCAACGCCGGCTGAGCGTTAGCTGGCGATCGCCTCGAGCGGTGCGCCGCTGATCACCCGGCTGCGCTCCCCGTGCACGTTGACCGGCACATCGCCCATCAACGTGACCCGGTGCATCAGCCGCGGCTGGTTGTCGTAGTCGTCGATTGCCCGGTGCTGGGTGGCCCGGTTGTCCCACATGGCCACATCGCCGGGCGCCCACTCCCAGCGAATAGTGTTCTCCGGCAAGGTGATTCGCCGTTGCAGTAATTCCAGCAGCACGTTCGACTCGTGGCTGTCCAATCCGACGAAATGGCGGACGAAGTCGCCGGCCAGCAGCGTGCGTTCGCCGGTCTCCGGGTGTACCCGCACCACCGGGTGTTCGGTCCGGAAATCCGCCTTCTCGAAGGCCACCCGGAACGACCGTTGCGCATCCGTCATCGCCGCGGCGGCTTCGGTGGTGACGTAGTCGTAGCGGTTGGTGTGCAGCGCCCACAGATTCTCGACCAGGCACTTGAGCGGCTCTGGCAGGTGTTGATAGGCCGCCGCGGTGGAGGCCCACAACGTGGAACCGCCATAGCTGGGCAGTGTGACCGCGCGCAGGATCGAGGCCGCCGGGTAGTTCGCGGCGAACGTGACGTCGGTGTGCCAGCGATTGGCCTTGCCGTATTCGGAGTTGATCGGCGTGATGATCGGCGCGTCCTTGGCCGACAGCACCGCCGCGGCCGGGTGGCCGATGGGCGTGCCGAGCAGCCCGGCGAATGCGAGCTGCTGCGCGTCGTCGAGGTGGTGCTGGCCGCGGAAGAACACCACCTTGTGGGTCAACAGTGCCTGGTGGATCCGTTCGACCGCGGCGTCGTCGAGGTCACCGCTGAGCCGGACTCCGTCGATCCGCGCTCCGATACGGCTACCCAGCTTGGTGATGGTCATGGAATCTGTCATCGCTGCTTCCTCTAAGCCGATGTAGTCAGTTGACTACATCGGCTAGTGTAGTCATATGACTACCCGTGCGGCAAGTGCCCGGCGCAAGATTCCCACCGGGCGCGAAGAGGTGGCCGCGGCGATCCTGGACGCTGCCACCGACCTGTTCGCCGAACGGGGTCCGGCCGCGACGTCGATCCGCGACATCGCCGCCCGATCACAGGTCAACCATGGACTGGTGTTTCGTCACTTCGGCACCAAGGAGCAATTGGTCGGTGCCGTGCTGGATCACCTGGGCGCCGACCTGACCGATCTGTTGGAGTCCCAGGCGGCTCCCGACGTGGTCGAGCGGGCTTTGGATCGTCAGATGCGGGTGATGGCCCGCACGGTGCTCGACGGCTACCCGGCCGGCCAGCTGCAGAAGCGCTTCCCCAACGTCGCAGAGCTGCTGGAGCGGATCCGGCCCAGCCACGACGACGACGCCAGCGCGCGGCTGGCGGTCGCCAACGCCCTTGCGCTGCAATTCGGTTGGCGGTTGTTCGCGCCGATCCTGCGCTCGGCGACGGGTCTCGACGAACTCACGGATGCCGAGCTGCGGCAGGCCGTGCGCGACGAGGCGGCGCGCCTGGTCCAACCGCGCTGAGTCACCCGATCAGGCCCCGGCGGTGCACGGGCTCGCGCCCGGGCGGCTGCGGGGGCGGCGGGAGCAGCGGCTTGCGTTTGCGCACCGCGATGGTCGTCGGCGCTTCGCTATCCAGCTCGAGATCTTCGCCGGCGTGACGAATGGTCAGCGTGGTGCCCGGCCCGTCGCGCAGGGTGTAGGTCACCTCGGTGTGGTCGACGTCGACGGTCAGCCGGAATTCACGCCAGCGCAGCCGGAAGCAGAGCCGAGAGATGCCGTCGGGCAGATGCGGATCGATGGACAGGATGCCCTCGTCGTCGCGCAGTCCGCCGAAGCCCGCCACCAGCGCCGTCCAGGCCCCGGCCAGCGAGGCCATGTGCAGGCCATCGCGGGTGTTCTGGTGCAGATCGCGCAGGTCGATCAAAGCGGCCTCATACGCGTAGTCGTGGGCCAGCTCCAGATGGCCGACCTCGGCGCACATGACTGCCTGGGTGCACGCCGACAGCGACGAGTCGCGCACCATGCGTCGTTCGTAGTAGTCGACGTTGCGCGCCTTCTGTTCGTAGGTGAACGCGTGGCTCTGCCACTGCATCGCCAGCACCAGGTCGGCCTGCTTGATCACCTGTGCGGGGTAGAGCCGCACGTAAGCCTCGTGCAACAGCAACGGGTAGGTGGTGTTGGCTTCGAAATTCCACTCCGCCAGGGTGGTGAAGCCTTCACATTGCTGATGGACGCCCAGCTCCTCGTCGTAGGGGATGTTGATGGCGTTGGCCGCATCGCGCCAGGCGGCCATCTCTTCGGTGGTGACACCCACTGCTCCCGCCGCTTCGGGATGGCGGGCGCAGGCGTCGGCGGCGGTGAGCAGGTTGTGTGCCGCCATCAGGTTGGTGAACACGTTGTCGCGGACTATTGCCGTGTATTCGTCGGGACCGGTGACGCCGTCCAGATGCCAGACACCGTGGCGGTCGTGATGCCCGATCGACATCCATAGCCGGGCGGTTTCGATCAGCACGGCCAAGCCGCACTCTTTCTCCAGTGTTTGGTCGCCGGTGACGACGCGGTAGCGCTCGAAGGCCATCGCGATATCGGCGTTGATGTGCCAGGCCGCGGTGCCGGCCGGCCAGTAGGCCGAACACTCCTGTCCGCGGATGGTTCGCCACGGAAACGCGGCACCGTCCAGTCCGAGTTCGGCCGCCCGCTCCTTGGCCAGGTCCATCGTCGAGGCCCGCCAGCGCAAGGCGTCGGCCACGGCATGCGGCAGCGTGTAGGTCAGCACCGGCAGCACGAAACCCTCGGTGTCCCAGAAGGCATGACCGTCGTAGCCGGTTCCGGTGAGCCCCTTGCTGGGGATGGCTCGGCGCTCGGCGCGGGCGCTGCACTGCACCAGGTGGAACAGCCCGAACCGGACGGCCTGCTGCGATTCGGGGTCGCCCTCGACCTCGACGTCGGCGCTGTCCCAGAACAAGTCCAGGAACGCCCGTTGCGATTCCACGAGCCCTTTCCACCCGCTGTAGCGGGCGCTGTGCTGTGCCGCGGCGGCCTGGTCGCGCAGAGCCGGGCGGGAACGCAGGCTGGACCAGCCGTACGCCAGGTATTTGACGATGCGCAGCTTCTGGCCGGGACGCAGCCCGCAGATGATGGTGGTCCGGGCCAGGTCGGGCCGGGCGTCGGTGGAGATCTCGACCCGCCCGGGAACCTCGACTTCGTGGTCCATCGTCGCGGCCATCATCAGCGCGCTGGCGCGGGTGCGGTGCATCAGGCAGGCACCCCGCTCGGTGCTTTCGTGGGCGACGGCCTCCAGCGGGTTTTCCAGGATCGCCGACACCCGCGGGTCATCCGAGGTCTCCGGCTGGTCCTCGTTGGTGACCAGTTCGGATTGCACTGTGGCACGGATGAACTGGTCGACCGCCTCGACCACGTACTCGATGGCCGCCACGCTGCGGTGTACCAGCGAGACCAGCCTGGTGGACACCACCTTGACTTCCTTGCCGGTGGGCGAGCGCCAGTGCGCGCGACGGACCAACGTCCCGGCGCGCAGGTCGAGGCACCGCTCGTGCTCGACCAGCTCGCCATAGCGGACGTCGAACGGCTCGTCGTCGACCATCAGGCGGATGATCTTGCCGTTGGTGACGTCGACAACGGTCTGGCCGGCTTCCGGATATCCGTACCCGGCCTCCGCGTACGGCAGCGGCCGAATTTCGTAGAAGGAGTTCAAATAGGTGCCCGGCAAGCCGTACGGTTCGCCCTCGTCGAGGTTGCCGCGCAGCCCGATGTGTCCGTTGGACAAGGCGAACAACGACTCCGATTGCGCCAGCAAGTTCAGGTTCAGCCTGGTCTCGCGGACCTGCCAAGGTTCGACGGGGAAGGCTTCTTCAGTGATCATCGGGAACCATGCCTCACAGCAGCTCGGCGAGGTCGGTTACCACGATGTCGGCGCCGTTGCGGCGCAAGTCTTCTGCCTGGCCCACTCGGTCGACGCCTATCACCACGCCGAAGTTACCGTCCCGACCGGCCTGGACGCCCGATATCGCGTCTTCGAACACCGCCGCCGCCTCGGCGGGAACACCGAGCAGCTCGGCCGCGCGCAGAAACGAGTCCGGTGCCGGCTTTCCGGCGATGTTTTCTTCGCGTAACGTCACGCCGTCCACTCGTTGCTGGACAAACCGATCGAGACCGGTGATTTCCAGCACGTCGCGGGTATTGGCGCTGGACGACACCACGGCCACACCAAGGCCCGCCTCCGACACCGCCTCCAGATAGCGTCGTGACCCGTCGAAAACCTTGACGCCGTCGTCGTGCAGGACTTTCTGGAACATGTCGTTCTTGCGGTTGCCGAGCCCGGAGATGGTCTCGGCGTCAGCGGGGTCGTCCGGGCTGCCGTCGGGCAGGTCGATGCCGCGGCTCTGCAAAAACGACCGGACGCCGTCTTCGCGTTTCTTGCCGTCGACGTACTTGCGGTAGTCGGCGGCGGGGTCGAAGGGAACGAACTGTTCTCCGGTGTCCTCGGCGCGTTGCTTCAGGTAGGCGTCGAACATCGCCTTCCAGGCCTTGGTATGCACACTCGCGGTATCGGTGAGCACACCGTCGAGGTCGAACAAGCAAGCACGTACCTTCTCAGGCAGCCCCAGCACGGGTACCTCACTCTCGGGTATGGGGTTGAGCGGTATCCACTCCACCATGCTTGTGCCTGTGCCGCCACCAACTTGGTGAGTTGATTTCAGCCGACCGCCCGCTCGGTCAGTTCTGCACCTGCGCCCAGGCGGTGATCAGGGGAGGCATGGTGATGAGGGCGTTGGCCGCAAGGGCCTCGGCACGGAATCGCGACACGAACTCGTCGGAATCATCGAGCCCGTCGATGCCGAAGCCGTGCTGCCGCGCGACGGGAGAGACCAACCGCCAGACTTCCGCGGCGTAGGCGAGGATGTCGGTGTCGGCGGCGGTGCCGATCGGCGCGCCGATGGTCAGCCGGGGCGCACCGAGTCCGGCATCGGCGAAGACCTTGTGCAGCGTCGTGCCGAACCGCGCGCTGAGCCCCATGGCCTCGAATGCCCTGGCGATGCCGGTCGTCACTTGTTCGAACAGCGGCAGGTCCGGGAGGGTGCGCCCCCCGGCGATGTCGTTCTCCGAGAACGCGATTACGCCGCCGGGTCGCACGAAGGAGCTGAGCTGGCGCAACGTGGCGGCAGGGTCGGGCAGGTGCATCAGAATCAACCGCCCGATCACGGCGTCGACGGGTTCGGCCAAGGCGATCGCATCGATCGTGGCTTGAGTGAATTGCACTGCGGACAGGCCTCGTTCGGCCACGCGGATACGGGCCAGCTCGACCATCTCGGGTGCGGCGTCGACGCCCAGGACCGTTCCCGTCGGCCCGACCAGCCGGGCGGCGATGAATGAGACGTTCCCCGGCCCGCAGCCGATATCGAGCACCCGCATACCCGGTCGCAGGCCGGCGAGCCGCAGCGCATGCTCGGTGTAGTCGTCGTACAGCCTTCCCTGCAGGAGCAACCGCTGCACCTCCACTTCGTCATGGCCCAGGACATACGTGCTGCCGCTCATCGAATTTCCCTTTCTTGAGGTGCCGGCTCCCAGGCCGGCAACAGCCAGCCGACAACGATCGCTGCGCCCAGCGCGATGCCCGCGCAGACCAGCGAGCTGACCTGCAGGCCGTCCAAGAACGCGTGATCGACGGCGTCGCGGACATTGGCCGCCTGCCTTGCGGGCAACTGCTCGATCACTTTGTGCGCCAATGCCATCGAGTGCCGCATGGCCTCGGCGGGCAAGCCCGTCAACGCGGCCGCGCCGAGATGTCCGGAGTACACCGACGCGAAGATGCTGCCCGCGATGGCAACGCCGAGGGTGCCGCCGAGTTCGCGGGTGGTGTCGTTGACGGCTGAGCCGACGCCGGCCTTGTCGGCGGACAGCGATCCCATGATGGCCTCGGTGGCGGGCGCGGTCGTCAGGCCGAGTCCGCCACCGAGCAAGAGCATCTGCGTGGCGATTTCGGTGTACGGCGTGGCCGCGTCGGCGGTGGACGCCCACGCCAGCCCGGCGGCGAACACGGCGAGTCCCGCGGCGACGACGGCTGTGGTACCTAGTCGTTGCACCAGCCGGGGTCCCAGGATGCTGGCCAGCGCGATCGAAGCCGCGACCGGCAGCAGTCGCACGCCGGTCTGAAAGGCGGTGTAACCCTTGATGAATTGGAAATACTGGGTGATGACGAAGATGAAGCCGAACAGTGTCAGGAACCCGGCGGTCACGGCCAGGCTGCCACCGGAGAACCGGCGGTTGAAGAACACCGTGACGTCCAGCATGGGGTGGGTGCTGCGCCGCTCCCAGAGTGCAAACCCGGTGAGAATGAATGCCGCAACAGCGAATCCGGTCCCGGTACGCGGATTGGTCCATCCCCACGTCGGCGCTTCGATCACCGTATAGACAAGTGTGGTGATTCCGGCGGCGGACATGATCAGACCGGGCAGGTCGACGCGCGGCGCCGCCGGGTCGCGTGAGGTCGGAACGAACAGGATGCCGCCGGTGATGGCCAGCGCGGCGATCGGGATGTTGACCATGAAGATCGAGCCCCACCAGAAATGCTCGAGCAGCCAGCCACCGCTGATCGGCCCCACGGCCACGCCGACTCCCACCATGGCCGCCCACAATCCGATCGCCTTGGCCCGGGCGACCCGCTCGGTAAAGATGTTTGTGATCAGGCCCAGGGTGGTCGGAAAGATCACCGCCGCGCCGACGCCCATGGCGGCGCGGGCCGCGATCAGCGCGCCGGCCGAATCCGCCTGTGCGGCAACGGCAGAGGTGAGCGCGAACAGCGCCAGCCCGGAGTTGAGCCAGCCCCGCCTGCCGTAACGGTCGGACAGGCTGCCGACCGACAGCAGCAGACCCGACATGACCAGGGTGTAGGCGTCGACGATCCATTGCAGCTGGGCGGTGTCGGCGCCGAGTTCGCGCGACAGGGTGGGCAGCGCGACGTTGACGATGGTGGCGTCGACGCTGATGACGAAGACGCCGACGCAGATGACCACGAGCGCGGAAAACGGATGGTTGCGGAACACCGGGTCGGTACGCATGGACATGACAGTAAATCTGATGGGCAAACAAATCAAGTAACAAGTTGAAAAAAGTATCTACCGTTGTTAGCCTTGCGAGGTGCGTGCCCGCAAGTACAACCAGAACTGCCCCATCGCTCTCGGCCTTGACATCCTCGGCGAGCGCTGGACATTGCTAGTCCTGCGGGAACTGGTGGGCGGACCGCGTCGCTACAGCGACCTGCGCGCGGCACTGCCAGGTATCGCGACAAATCTGCTCGCCGAGCGGCTCAAGGAGCTACAAGACGCTGGCCTGGTAGACCGGGCCGAGCTGCCGGCACCGATCGGGCGCACGGTCTACCTGCTCAGCGATCTGGGTTGGCAGAAGGCTTTGCCCGTCCTGCGCAGCATCGCCTGGTTGGGTTTGGACCGGTTTGATCCAACCAACGGCCCTGTCTCGCCCCTCAACGGCTTTCTCGCCGGAATCCTGCTGCCCTTCGACCCGGCGGGTGCGCCCGGGTTGAACGTCACCTGCCGCGTCGAGATCGACGGCCGGCGTTTTGATTTCGCAGTGCATGACGGACATCTTGCGGCGCCGTCCGGCGAACCCGCGGTCACCATCAACGCCAGCGCCGCGGACCTGGTCACGGCACGCGTCGGGGCCAGCGACGGCAAACGCAAGGCGGCGCTGCGACGCGTCCAATTCCAGGGCGACCCCGGTGCCGTCGCCGCAGTGCGCAAGGCGTTTTCGCTATAGGTCCAGGAGATCACGCCCGCGCCGCAAGCAGGGCATCGACGAGGGCTTGGGCGATGAATTTGCCGTAACGTCCTGCCGACCAGCCGCGTTCGATAACGAGAAGCTCGTAGAGCTCGGGTGCGTGATACGTCCATAGGACGTCACGCGCTTGCCTGGTGTTGACCCGCAGCTGCCCGGTGCGCGCCAGGTCGGCTGCGAACATTCCCATTGCAGTGAGGGTTTCGTCGCGGATCTGCTTCCACACGTCCGCGGCGTCGGGCGACGACGCGGCGCCATCACGCGCGAGTAACTGGATCGGAGCGCTGCGCGGCATGGTGGCGGCCAGATGCCGTGCGTAGATTTCCAGCTTGCGCTTGGCCTCGGTCGCCGTGATCACCCGCTGGATCACGTCTCGTTGAACCATCGGGATCGGCTCGTCGTCGCCGGCGACGGAGACATCGAACAGCGCTTTGAGCACGCCCGCTTTCGTCGTGAAGGCCTTGTACACCGTTTCGACCGACACGCCGGCGTCCCGTGCGATGTCGGCGATGGTCGTCGCCGCATATCCCTGTGCCAGGAAGCGCTTTCGGGCAGCCGCGAGCACCGCATCTCGGTTGTGCTGGGCCTGTTGGCGACGACGGGTGGAGTCATAGCGGCGTGGAGGTTGACTCTTGACAGATCCCATAATTCAGTACATGCTCCTGTATCGATTACTAATCACTGTATCAAAATACTGGGAGCAGTCCATGACAACCGCAACATGTCCCGTCGTCGACCTGCCGGACGGTGACCATTTCATGACGGCAGCGCGTGCGCTGGCGCCCGAAATCAGCCGGTGCGCCGACGATGCCGAGGCGCTGGGGAGTTTGCCGGCCCATCTGGTCACCGCTTTGCGCGCGGCCGGCGTCTTCCGCGCCTTGCAACCACGCTCGCTGGGCGGATTCGAAGTGGCCCCAGTCGAATTCATCAATCTGGTCGAGGAATTGGCGCGTGCCGACGGGTCGACGGGCTGGATCGCCGCGATCGGTGCCGGCGCACCGGCTTTCACCGCCTGGCTCGAACCCGCCGTCGCCGCAGAGCTGTTCGGCTCGAACGCCGATTTCTTGGCGGCCACGGTGTTCGCCCCTACCGGTCGGGCCGTCTCGCATGGCAGCCGCTTCGCCGTAGACGGCCGTTGGCCGTTCGCGAGCGGTTGTCGCCATGCCGAATGGATGCTGGGCGGAGTCTTCGTCGTCGACGACGAGACCCCGCGGATGATCCCCGAGCAGGGCCCCGACTGGCGTCTTGCGTTCTTCCCGCGCGCGCACGCCGAGATCGTCGACAACTGGGACGTCCTGGGCCTGCGCGCCACCGGCAGCAACGACGTCGTCGCCGCAGGCCTGCACGTCGCCGAAGAACACACCATCAGTCCGTTCTTCCGGCCGGCCCGCCACGACGGCGCACTGTGGCGACTGGCGTTCTTCACGCTCGTCGGAGTGGCTTTGGTCGGTGTCCCGCTCGGGATCGCGCGACGCGCGCTCGACGAATTC
The DNA here is from genome assembly GCF_059812225.1 of Mycobacterium sp. NGS66. Taxonomy (NCBI): domain Bacteria; kingdom Bacillati; phylum Actinomycetota; class Actinomycetes; order Mycobacteriales; family Mycobacteriaceae; genus Mycobacterium; species Mycobacterium sp. NGS66. Next base: position 130,747 of record NZ_JCALCG010000003.1, read on the forward strand.
ACCGCACTGGCGGCCACGAAGACCCGTGCCGGCACCTTCGAACCGCTCGCCGCGGACCCCGCCGCCCAGGTCGAGTTCGCCCGTGCCGAAGCCGATTTGAGGTCGGCGCGCGCCTTCGTCCTCGACGAGGCCGGTGCCCTGTGGGACACCGCCTGTGCCGGCGATCCGCCATCGCTGGACCAGCGCGCCGGTTTCCAGCTAGCCGCCCAGCAGGCCATGCGTGCGGCGCGTAAGGCCGTCGATACCACGTTCGCGTTGACCGGTGCGGGCGCGGTACACGCGAGTCACCCGCTGCAGCGGTGCTTTCGGGATGTGCATACCGTCGGCCAGCACGTCTACTTCAGCCCATCCGCCCTCAAGCGCTACGCCAGCACCCGTTTCGGCATCACGCAGCCCACCCACCTGATGTGACGGCTGCGCACAATACCCAGTTTCGGCCAGCCTTTAAGCTGACTGGGTGGCCGAACCCGCTGACGTCTCCGACGAGGTCGCCGTGCCTTCGACACCGGCTCGACCGGTGCTGGTGGTCGACTTCGGCGCGCAATACGCGCAGTTGATCGCCCGTCGGGTGCGCGAAGCGCGAGTTTTCTCGGAGGTGATTCCGCACACCGCGTCCGTCGAGGAGATCAAGGCCCGCGATCCGCTGGCCGTCGTGCTGTCCGGTGGACCGGCCAGCGTCTACGCCGAGGGCGCTCCGCAACTCGATCCGGCGTTGTTCGAACTCGATGTGCCGGTGTTCGGCATCTGCTACGGGTTTCAGGCGATGGCGCAGGCGCTCGGCGGGACCGTCGCCCGCACCGGCACCAGTGAGTACGGCAGGACCGAGCTGAAAGTGCTTGGCGGCGAGCTACATTCGGACTTGCCACAGGTCCAGCCGGTCTGGATGAGCCACGGCGATGCGGTTACCGCCGCGCCGGACGGCTTTGCGGTGGTGGCCAGCAGTGCGGGAGCGCCGGTGGCCGCCTTCGAGGCCCGCGACCGGCGGCTCGCAGGAGTGCAATACCACCCCGAGGTGATGCACACCCCGCACGGACAACAGGTGCTCAGCCGGTTTTTGCACGACTTCGCCGGGCTGGGCGCCCATTGGACACCGGCCAATATCGCCAACGCGTTGGTCGAGCAGGTGCGTGAGCAGATCGGCGACGGCCACGCGATCTGTGGGCTGTCCGGTGGGGTGGATTCCGCGGTGGCCGCCGCGCTGGTGCAACGCGCCATCGGCGACCGTCTGACCTGTGTCTTCGTCGACCACGGCCTGCTGCGCGCCGGTGAGCGGGCGCAGGTGGAGCGCGATTTCGTCGCGGCGACGGGTGCCAATCTGGTGACCGTCGATGCCGCGCAGACCTTTCTGCAGGCGTTGTCGGGTGTGACCAACCCCGAGGGCAAGCGCAAGATCATCGGCAGGCAATTCATCCGCGCCTTCGAAGGTGCCGTGCGGGATGTCTTGGGCGACAATCCGATTGAGTTCCTGGTGCAAGGCACGTTGTATCCCGACGTGGTGGAGTCCGGCGGCGGCAGCGGCACCGCGAACATCAAGAGTCACCACAATGTCGGCGGCTTGCCCGGCGATTTGAAGTTCAAACTCGTTGAGCCATTGCGGCTGCTGTTCAAGGACGAGGTGCGCGCGGTCGGGCGGGAGCTGGGCCTGCCGGAGGAAATCGTTGCGCGCCAGCCGTTTCCGGGGCCGGGGCTGGGCATCCGGATCGTCGGCGAGGTCACCGCTGGGCGGTTGGCGACGCTGCGGCATGCCGACTCGATCGTGCGTGAGGAGCTGACGGCGGCGGGGTTGGACAACCAGATCTGGCAGTGCCCGGTGGTGCTGCTGGCCGATGTGCGCTCGGTTGGAGTGCAGGGCGACAACCGGACCTACGGGCACCCGATCGTGCTGCGGCCGGTGTCCAGTGAGGATGCCATGACCGCCGATTGGACTCGGGTGCCCTACGAGGTGCTGGAGCGCATCTCGACCCGGATCACCAACGAGGTCGCCGAGGTCAACCGTGTGGTGCTGGACATCACCAGCAAGCCGCCCGGCACCATCGAGTGGGAATAGCCCGGTCGGCCGTCGCTTTGGGGCCACCGCGTGAAGTCTTGGCGTTGAGCGTGAAGCTATGGCGTTCGGAGTGAATCTACATGTCGATCCGGGCGATTTTCGCACCCAGGATTCACTGACAACGCCATAGATTCACACCCAAAGCCGTCAGTTCACACCCAAGCCGTCTGAGCCACCACCGACGGGTAACAACTGAGGTTGATGCGACTGAGGTGGCTGATGAGCATGCTGTTCCACACCACTCATAAGCAGCCTCTCCCGCTCCTTGACGGTTGTCGGAGGGCGGGTGTTTACTCCAGACATATCGAACATATTTTCGAACACTCGCATCGAGGAGGCTTGGCATGACTGCGGCTCTTGCCTCCGACCTGCGCCAGGAAACCCGCGCTGAGCAGCTGAAACTACTCCGTCGGAAGATTGCGGCGATATCCGGCGGCCAGCACTCAGACGACTTGCTGCCCGAATCCGTCGACCAGGCGCTGGTGCCCAGGGGGACGGTGGCGGTGCTGTCGGGAGCCCGGTCGCTGATGTTGAGCATGGTGGCGACGGTGACGGCGGACGGCGGTAACGCGGCGATCGTCGGGCAGCCGGATATCGGCCTGCTGGCCGCTGCGGAGATGGGAGCGGACCTGAGCCGGCTCGCGATGATTCCGGATCCGGGGACCGATCCGGTGGAGGTGGCCTCGGTGCTCATCGATGGCATGGACCTGGTGGTGCTCGGCCTGGGTGGACGCCGGGTGCCGTGGTCGCGGACGCGGGTAGTGGCGGCCCGTGCCCGTCATAAAGGCTGCACCTTGCTGGTCACCGATGGTGATTGGCAAGGGGCGCCGGCCCGGCTGGAAGCCCGGGTCTGCGGCTACGAGATCACGGCCGACGGCCGCCCCGGTTTCGGACGGATCAGTGGCGTCCGGCTGCAGATTCGCGGTTGCACGGGCGGACAGGTGATCGGCCGAGTTCGTACGGGGTGATCTCGTGGCTTCCCGCGTTTTGGCGATCTGGTGCATGGACTGGCCCGCGATCGCGGCGGCGGCAGCCGTGGGCCAGCCCACGACGGCTCCGGTCGCGGTCACTCTGGCCAACCGGGTGATCGCGTGCTCGTCTGCGGCCCGTGCAGCGGGAGTGCGACGTGGCCTGCGCCGCCGCGAGGCGGCGGCCCGCTGCCCGCAACTGCACGTCGTGACCGCCGACGCCGACCGCGACGCCCGCTTCTTCGAGGGCGTTATCGCGGCGGTGGACGAACTGGTGCCCCGCGCCGAGGTGCTGCGCCCTGGGCTCTTGGTGTTGCCGGTACGCGGGGCGGCCCGCTATTTCGGGTCCGAACAGCAGGCGGCCGAACGGTTGATCGACGCCGTGGCTGCCTCCGGCGCCGAGTGCCAGGTGGGGATCGCGGACCAGCTGTCCACCGCGGTCTTCGCCGCGCGCGCCGGCCGGGTCGTGGAGCCGGGAGGCGACGCGCGGTTTCTGTCGGTGCTGTCGATCCGGCAGCTTGCCACCGAGCCCAGCCTGTCCGGCCCGGGCCGGGAAGAATTGACGGATCTGTTGTGGCGGATGGGGATTCGCACGATTGGTCAGTTCGCCGCACTGTCTCGCACCGACGTGGCTTCCAGATTCGGCGCCGACGGGGTGGCCGCCCACCGGTTCGCCCGCGGCCAATCCGAACGTGGGCCCGCCGGCCGTGAGCCACCGCAAGAGCTCGAAGCCGTGCTGGACTGCGATCCGCCGATCGACCGGGTTGACGCCGCGGCATTCGCCGGGCGCTCGCTGGCCGGCCGCTTGCATCAGATGCTGATGGCCGCCGGGGTGGGATGTACCCGGCTGGCCATACACGCCGTCACCGCCAACGGCGAAGAGCTGGAACGAGTATGGCGATGCGCCGAGCCGTTGACCGAGGAAGCCACCGCGGACCGGGTGCGCTGGCAACTGGACGGATGGCTGAGCAACCGAAAGGCGCAGGACCGGCCGACGTCGCCGGTGACGCTGCTACGGCTGCAGGCGATAGAGGTGGTGTCCGCCGAGGCGCTGCAGTTGCCGCTCTGGGGCGGTCTCGGGGAGGAGGACAGGCTGCGGGCCCGTCGGGCACTGGTGCGGGTGCAGGGCTTGCTCGGCCCGGAAGCGGTGCAGGTGCCGGTGCTGTCCGGCGGCCGCGGACCGGCCGAACGCATCACCCTTACTCCGCTGGGTGACGAGCCGGTACCACAGTCCGACCCGAATCAGCCCTGGCCCGGCCAACTGCCCGGGCCGTCGCCGGCGGTGCTGCTCGACGACCCGGTGGAATTGCTTGACTCCCAAGGTAATCCGATACGGGTGACCAGCCGGGGAATGTTCTCCGCCGACCCCGCACGATTGTCCTTCCGTGACAAAGACGATCGGCTGCGCTGGTGGTCCGGACCTTGGCCGGTCGACGAGCGGTGGTGGGATCCGGAGCGATCCGTGGCCGCCGGGCGCACCGCGCGGGCCCAGGTGCTGCTGGAAAGCGAGCGGGCGCTGCTGCTGTGCTATTGCCAAAGGAGGTGGTATCTCGAAGGAATCTACGAATAAGGCTATACGCCAAGGTATTCGACACGGCGCAGGGCATCGGGGGTCAGGTCCTTCAGCGATGGATACCCGTCGACGGCCATGATCAGGTCCGCTTCGGCCAGCAGCGAGCGCAGTACGTGCACAATGCCGTCGACCCCGCCGAGCGCCAGACCGTAGGCATACGGACGGCCGATGCCCACCGCTGTCGCCCCCATCGCGAGGGCCTTGATGATGTCGGCGCCGCTGCGGATGCCCGAGTCGAACAGCACCGGCAGCCCGTCGGCGGCCTCGAGCACCCCAGGCAGGCAGTCCAACGCGGGCAGGCCGCCGTTGGCCTGCCGGCCGCCGTGGTTGGAACAGTAAATGCCGTCGACGCCAATGTCTTTGGCGCGGCGCGCATCGTCGGGGTGACACACGCCCTTGACCATCAGCGGCAAGCTGGTCTGCGACCGCAACCACTCCAGGTCGTCCCACCTGAACGGGCCACCGAAGATCGGCAACTTGCGCACCGCCGCCTCGGTGGCGTCTTCGCCGGGGTCCAGGCCGGCGCGAAACACCGGGTCGCTGGTGTAGGTGGCCAGGCATCCGCTGGGTACCTGCGGATAGTTGCCGGCGCTGAGGTCACGTGGGCGCCAGCCGGTGACCCAGGTGTCGAGAGTGACCGCGATGCCCTTGAACCCACATGCTTCGGCGCGCTGCACCAGGCTGGCGGCCATCTCGCGGTCCGGGGGTGTGTACAGCTGGAAAAACCCCGGGGTTTCGCCAAGCGCGGCGGCGACGTCTTCCATGGGATCGGAGGTCAGCGTCCCCACGAAGAACGGCACGCCCGTGCGAGCGGACGCGCGTGCCGCTGCCAGGTCGCCGTGGCCGTCCTGCGCACACACGCCGATGACCCCGATCGGCGCCATGAACACCGGTGCTGGCAACCTCACGCCGAACAGCTCGACGGACATGTCGCGTTCGGCGGGAGCAATTCCCATGCGCGGGAACAGACCCCAGCGCTTGAAGGCTTCGACATTCGCCCGCTGGGTCAGTTCGTCTCCGGCGCCGCCCGCGACATACCCCAGCACTTTCGGCGGCATCGCCGCGGCTGCCTTGGCTTCCAGCTCCGCGAAGGCGATCGGGTATGGCGGTTGCCTGCCGGCCTGTCCTTGTTCGTATAGCTCGTTTTGATACTCGGCGAACGCCATGGCTCGCTGATACCCGGCGTCCGGTCACCTAAACGCCTGGCCCGGACGCTCGTCGACACCGGTCGGTTCAGGAACCGATCATTCTCCGAAGCCCGGCTGTGGGGGCGCGGCCGGCTGGGGTGCGTTGGCGCGGCCACCGAGACGGCTCGCGGCGAAGGCCGCGCCCTGGTCGATCACCGACGCGTCGTTCGCATACGTGTTGTGCGCCGAGAAATTCATTCCGTCCGAGCACACCGGGTCCTCGACCGCGCATACCTTGATGGTCTTGGACGCATAAGCCGGGCCGATGGCCACCGGGGGCTCGCCCAGGAAGTTCATGGCCCGGACGTTCGGCATGCCGAACAGGACGACGGCTGCGACGTGTTGCGCCACACTGGGGTCCAACGGCTTGGGCACCGTCGCCGGGTCGACCCCGTCGGGCACGGCGTTCGAGGTGACGAAGCCCATGACGGCCGCGCCCTGGGAGTAGCCGCTGAGCACCATCTTGGTTTGCGGGCAGCTGTTGGCCATGTGGAGGACGTGGTTGCCCGCGTCTCGGATACCGTCGAGGCCGGTGTCCCATTGGTCGCTGGCGGGGTAGTTGACCGCATACACGTCCATCGACTGTCCGCCAATGCGTGAGCGCAGGTTGTCGACGAACGCCTGACCGGTCGGGCCGACACCGGGAGGCTCACCGGTGCCGCGGGCGAACACCACGTCGACGTCAGGACATGACTGGGCCGACGCGTCTGGGACAGCGGGAGCCCCGAGGACGGCCGCGCCGACGCCCGAAGTGGTGAGGACTGCTGAGCCAAGAAAGCGAAGGATGTCACGTGCGATCATGCCGCAATACTTGCCCGTGGGACGCGGGCTTAAACCGGCAAATTGTCGATGGGTGCCGCGGGGGTGCAACGGCTGCCACCGACGGCAGCAATGAACGTTCCAATCTGCGCGCTGACCAGGGCTTATGTTCCGGAAACCCTAAGTGATTTCTTACTAATCTATACAAAATTTTAAGTATCGTTGCGAGGTCTCACAGCCGGTGTTCCCTTGGCCGCCAACCGCAATGCTCACGCCGAACGCCTGGCGGACGTCCGGGGGAGACGCTGCACCGCGGAAGTGTCACCCGGAGTGACGCTTTTCACTGCCGACAGTGGCGGACGCGTCTCCCGGCGCGGGGACGGCAGCAACAAGCCGTACCCATTGGCGCGCAGGCTTATTCGCAACTCGATACTGGGGGTGTTGTGCTTGAGCCATTCGGCAAAAGCGTCATGGTGCCGGAGGACGGGAACGTCCGGTATACCCAGCAGCCGCAACAACGCCGGCACGGTCTTGGGCTGGCTTGGATGGGTCTGCACGGTCACGTCACTCCTTTCCAAATCGACAGCCACATTCGCGCGTCCGCTGTGGGAAGACCTCTCACGCCGCATAAGCTGTCCGTTCCGCGCGGCTGACGGTTTCCGACGGGGGCAAACAAGCGAGCCGCGCCGATATTCAGAATGGGAAATGCTAGGCCGACTTCTTCTTGCAAGCATATCCAATGAGCTCACGCCGTTACAGGCCTTTTGGCGAAGAAAACGGCGCCACAGCGTCGGAAAGCGAAACACCTTCCCAACAGTCATCTTCGGGCGCCGCACCGCGGCTGTTGGGGCATTCTGGGCAGCCCGGCGCAAAGCCATTATCTGGGTCGCCGGATCGGTTCAATAAGCAGCTGTTGCCCACAAGTTTGCCAACCCGGTAGCAACCTCGCGAATTACGTACATTCTGGAATTGCGCGGCTATTCCGGGCAGGTGTCGGTATGGCGCCCTAGCGAGTGGCTCGCTAGGGCTGCGGTCGTCTGGCCGCCCACAGCTTTCCGGCCACGACCGCACTCGTCACCGCGGCGGCTCCCAGGGCCGCCGTCGGAACGGCCACCCGCGTCGCGCGGGTGCGCGTCTGCGGTTCGGGGCGGCCGGGGGGAGTGGCAGAGCCGATGTCAGCCGACGCGTTGGCCATCGCGATGACCTGACCGAGGTGCAGGGCATTGGCCGCACCCGAATCGCTGATCTGTGTCTGACAGGAGAATCCGTTGGCCACCACCAAAGCGTCCGGGTTCTTCCGTATCGCGGGCAACAGCGCCTGCTCGCCGCAGTCCAGCGAGAGCTGGTATTTGCCCTGCTCGAATCCCCAGGAGCCGGCCAGGCCGCAGCATCCGCCGGAAACAGGTTGTACGTCGATGCCCATCTGCTGCAGCACCTGCTGGTCGGCATCGACGCCGCCGGTGGCTCGCTGATGGCAGTGACCCCACAACAGTGCCCGTGCCTCGGACGCCTTGGGCAATGGCACGTCGAACTCCGTCAGGAACTGGGCGAAGTGATAGCTGTTGCGCACCAACCGGTCTGCGTCGTCGTCATGGGGCATGAGCTTGGGGAGCTCGTCCTTGAAGACGGCCATGCAGCTGGGCTCCATGCCGACAATCGGTGTGCCGGCGCGTATTTCGCTGCGCAGCTGGCCGAGCACGTCGCGCAGGTAGTGCTCTGCGACGTCGAGGAAACCGTAGTCGTAGAGCGGTCTGCCACAGCAGATGTGACCCATCGGCATGACGACCCGCCAGCCCGCCGCCTCGATCGCCTCGACGCAGGCCACCCCGACGTCGGTATGCAGCCGGTTGTTGAAGGTGTCGGGGAACAGGATCACCCGGGGGCCTGCGGAATTGACCACCGGACGCTGGGCAAACCAGCGCTGCAGCGTCATCGGCGCAAAAGTGGGTAGCGGCCGGCGCGGGTCGATTCCGCCGACCGCCTTGGCGATTCGGGACAGGACCGGCGTCTGGGTCGCGAAATTGGCGAGCTCCGGCATCGCGCTGGCCAACCGCGCGGCCTGGTCGATGAACCCGAACGCATAGGCATAGCGCGGACGCCAGCGTCGCAGCGACCGGAAGTGGTGATAGAGGAACTCGGCTTTGTAGGTGGGGATGTCGACGTCCACCGGGCAGTCGCTGGTGCAACCCTTACAGGCCAGGCAGAGATCCAGCGCGTCGGCAACCTCGTTCGACTGCCAGCCGTCGGTGATCACCTCACCGCGCAGCATCTCGAACAGCAGCCGGGCGCGCCCGCGGGTGGAGTGCTTTTCCTCCCGCGTCACTTGGTAACTCGGGCACATGGTCATCGTCGCCTCGGGCACCCGGCATTTGCCGACGCCGACGCAGCGCAGCGCCGCATGCGAGAAATCGCCGCCGTCTTCTTCGTAGGCAAACTTGACCTTGGGCCGCGCCGGGTTGTAGTCGGTGCCCAGCTTGAGGTTCTCGTCGAAGCGATACGGGTCGATCACCTTGCCCGGGTTCATCTTCCACTCGGGATCCCAGATCAGCTTGAACTTGCGCATCGCCTCCATCAGCCGCGGACCGTACTGCTTGCCCAGCAGCTCGGCGCGCTGCTGGCCGTCACCGTGCTCGCCGGACATCGACCCGCCGTAGGAGGCCACCAGGTCGCCGGCGGCTTCCATGAAGTGCCGGTAGGTGGCCAGGCCGTCCTTGTGGCGCAGGTCGAAACTGATCCGGGAATGGATGCAGCCCTCGCCGAGGTGACCGTACATGGCACCGCGCAGATCGTGGTCCGCGTAGAGCTTTTGCAGATCGCGCAGGTAGTCGCCGACGCGGTTGGGCGGAACCGCCGAGTCCTCCCAGCCCGGCCAGTGGTCGCCGCTGTCCTTCGGGAACGCGGTCGAGCCCAGTCCGGCCTCGCGGATCGACCACAGCTCGTCGCTGTTGCCGCCGTCCTGCTTGCTGCGGGCCACCACGATGCGATCGTCGTCGTAGTCCTTCTTCTTGCGCAGCCAGGCGGCGAATTCCTCGGCGCGGCGCAGCGATTCGCCCGGTTCGTCGGATCCGAACTGCATGAACAGCCACGCGCCGCTGGATTTGGGTCGGGGCAGCGCGGCCCGTCCCGCGGCGTTGATGCCGGTCAGCTCCTGATCGTGCACCAGCATGTGGTCCACCGCCTCGAGGCCGATCGGTTTCCACGCCATCAGGTCTGGCACCGCGTCGCCGGCCTCGCCGAGCGAGTCGTATTGAATCACCACCAGAGTCCGGTGGATCATCGCCGGTGTCAGCATGACCGTCGCGGTCAGCGCCACCGCGCAGGTGCTTTCGGTTCCCACCAGCGCGCGGGCCACGTTGAAGCCCTTCTCCGGCAGCAGCTCGTCGAGGTTGTATCCGGACACCCGGCGCGGCAGCTCGTCCACCGAGGGGTATCCCCTGCGGATGTCCTCGGCGTACTCGTCGCGCAAATCCCTTAGCGCCGCGTAGATTTCGCCCTTATGGCCGCCGGCGGCGATGATCGCGTCGAGATCGGCCTCCTCGTTGACGCCCACCGTGAACCGAGCGCCGTCATAGGTGACGACATCGAGTTGGTGGGTGTTGTCCGAGGTGCGCGGTCCCGGTCCGTACAGATGCGACTGGATCGAGTGCACGCCACAGGAGTTGTTGCCGATGTTGCCGCCCAGGGTGCACCGTGAGTGCGACGACGGGTCCGGGCCGAACACCAGCCCGAACTCGCCGGTGGCCTTGTTGAGTTGTTCGTTGATCACCCCGGTCTGCACGGTGGCCAGCCGACGGCCGGGGTCGATGTCGATGATGTCGGTGAGGTACTTCGAGAAGTCGATCACCACAGCGACATTCACCGTTTCACCGGACAGGCTGGTTCCCCCGCCACGGCACAGGACCGGCGCGTGGTACGCATGGCAGGCGCGGACGGTCTGCACCACGTCGTCGAGCGTCTTCGGGACCACCACGCCGATGGGAACCTGCCGGAAGTTCGACGCGTCGTTGGCGTACATCGCCAAAGTGGCGGTGTCGAACCGCACTTCGCCGCTGACGTGGCGGCGCAGTTGATTTTCCAGGCCCGTCACGTTGACTTTGCCGACGGTGGCCATCCCGGCAACGTAACGGGTGTCCGGCGGGGCCGGGATGGTCCGCACCTGATCTGCCCGAAGCAAATTCATCCGCTGTCGCCTCTGCCGCCTACGCTCTTGATCGACTCGGTGAACTCGTGCATTTTCGACAGCGCCTGCGTTTTGGGCATAATGCTCCTTCAGTAACTGTTGCCGATGGCCACGATCGGTGGTCTACCCGCCGGTGGGCCGGTCAAACGGCGGAAACGACGCAGTTACGCGGTTCCGGTGCCGACGGGCGGCCCGCTCGCGTCGGCGAGCCGGTGCGACGCTTCGAACAGCAGCGCATGCACGAACGCCTGGGGCAAGTTGCCGCGCAGTTGGCGCTGCTCGATGTCGAATTCTTCGGTGAACAGACCCGGCGGGCCGCAAGCGGTGCGATTGCGCTCAAACCAGCGCACCGCCGCCAGTTCGTTGCCCTGCTGATGGTCGGCCAGCGCCATCAAAAATCCGCACAGCAGGAACGCGCCTTCGGCTTCGCCGAGCGGTCGGTCGTCCGGGCGGAAGCGGTAGACGAAGCCGTCCCGCCCGAGCTCGGTGCGCACCGCCTGCAGAGTCGCGACGGTTCGCGGATCGGTGACCGGGATGGCGCCGCGAATCGACGGCATCAGCAATGCCGCGTCGATCCGCGAATCCTTGGGCGCGCGTTGCCATCTCCCGCTGGGATGCAGGCAGTCCGAATCGGTGTCGGCGACGAGCCGATCGGCCAGCCGCTGCCATTCGGCGCCCTGCCGCGCCGGCGCCACCTCCCCGATGCGTCGCAGTCCGGCCGCACAGATCAGCCGCGAATGGGCCCAACGCACGTCGTCGAGTTCCCAGATTCCGGCGTCGGGTTCGCGCCACCGTTTCTCGATCGCCTGCACCAGTGCGTCCACCGCTCGCCAATGCGCGGTGTCGAGGCGGTCCAGCCGGGCGGCGCTGGCCAGCAGCAGCAGCGCTTCGCCGAACGCGTCCAGCTGGAATTGGTCGGTCACCCAATTGCCGCTCTTGACTGCGGCACCCGGATACCCCGGCAGGTCGAGGGGTTCTTCTTCCGGTGGCGGGTCTCCGGTGACGCAGTAGGCCGGCTTGAGGCCCGGACCGTCGGCGAGCACGCGCTCGCTGACGAAGCGGACGGCGTCGTCGAGCAAGGGGTAGGCGCCGGCGGCGGCGACGGCTTGGCCCGCATAACACTGGTCACGGATCCAGCAATAGCGGTAGTCGTAGTTGCGGCCCTGCTCGGCTCGTTCCGGCAGCGACATGGTGGCCGCGGCCACCATTCCGCCGCCGCTGCTGGTCAGTCCGCGCAGCACCGTGTAGGCAGTCTGCGTGTCGGCGTCGGCCAGCGTGCCGCTGAATGCCGGCACCGCTTGCGTCCAAGCGCTTTCGGTGTCTCGCCAGGCGTCGTTGGGTCGGGGGGCGTCGGCCGCCAACTCCTGATCGGAGAGCTCCAGCACCAAGTCGTGGTCCGCTCCCGGATCGACCTCGATAACCATCTGCAACGAGCCGTCGTCGCGGGGGGTGGCGTCACCGGCGCCGATCCACCTGAAGCGGACCGCTCCCGACCGTCCGGTCCACACCCCGTCGTCGCAGGAGAGGCCGCGCATGCGCTTGGCGCCGTAGCCGGCGCCCACCTCGAGGGCGACGCGCATCTTGACCGGTTGGTCGATGGCGCGAATGCGGCGCAGCACCACCGCGGTGTGCGGGTCACCCGGAAACGCCAGAGCCTCGCGGCATTCCACAATCCCGTCGGTGGTCACCCACCGCGATCGCCAAATCAGCGAACGCTGCTCGTATCGGCCGCCCCACACGAACCGGGGGTGATCCGGGGCGACGGCGTACACACCGCGACCACCGAGCAGGGAGCCGAAGACCGCGGGACTGTCCCAGCGCGGCAAGCACATCCAGCAACAGTCCCCGCGCGGCCCGACGATGATGCCGCGTTCCCCGTCGGCGAGCAACGCGTATTCCCGAAGGACATGCGGCGGAGCCAGTTGGGGTTTGTCGTTGCGCTGTTTCACTGGATGGGCGCATACCCCGTTTATCTGACGGGTAGTCACCCCGGCATGACCTTGCACGCGGGCGAACCCGTCCCCATCGAATCGGTCGAGGCCGCGGCGTACTCGATTCCCACTGACGCGCCGGAGTCAGACGGCACGCTGGCCTGGGATTCGACCACCTTCGTCTTGGTGAGTGTGCGGGCCGGGGATCAAGTAGGTGTCGGCTACACCTACGGCGGCACTTCGGTTGTGACAGTGGTGGAGTCCAAGCTGGCCGACGTGCTCGGCGGCGCCGACGCCCTGCAACCGCCGGCCCGGTGGGCGCAGATGCAGCACGCGGTCCGCAACCTGGGCAAGCCGGGAGTGGTGGCCTTGGCGATCTCGGCCGTCGACATCGCGTTGTGGGACTTGCGTGCCCGGCTCTTCGATGAACCGCTCGTCGTCGCGCTGGGCGCGGTGCACGACGCCACGCCGATCTACGGCAGTGGCGGGTTCACCTCGTATGACAACGACACGCTGCGTTCGCAATTAGAGGGCTGGGTCGGGGCCGGCATTCCCCGGGTCAAGATGAAGGTCGGCCGTGAGCCCGACGCCGACATCGGGCGCGTCGCGGCCGCGCGGTCGGCGATCGGAGACGACGTCGAATTGTTCGTCGACGCCAACGGCGCGTATCACCGCAAACAGGCGCTGCTGTGGGCCGGGCGCTTCGCCGAGTACGACGTGCGGTGGTTCGAAGAGCCGGTGAGCTCTGACGATCTCGACGGCCTGCGCCAACTGAGCGAGCACGGACCGCCCGGAATGGACATCGCCGCCGGCGAATACGGATATCACCTGCCGTACTTCCACCAGATGCTGGCGGCGGGGGCGGTCGACTGCTTGCAGGCCGACGTGACCCGCGCCCTCGGCATCACCGGTGTGTTGAAGGTGGCCGCCCTGTGCGACGCGCGCGGCATTGATCTTTCGTTGCATTGCGCCCCGCAGATCAGCGGGCAGGTCGGGACCGCCGTGTGGCACCTACGCCATCTGGAGTACTTCCACGACCATGTGCGCATCGAGGGGCTGGCGTTCGACGGGGTGATCAAACCCGAGCCGGGCGGGCTGCTGCGGCCAGACCGGACAGCACCCGGGCACGGGTTGACCGTCAAGCAGGCCGACCTCGAGCAGTTCAGGATTGCCTGAGCTGCCGGGCCTGCGACATCAGCGCACGACCGCCGGGCAGATTCCCGATCACCAGGTAGGCCAACCGATCACGCGTGCGAAGGGGCGTTGCGGCGAATTTGCCGGCGTGTAGGTGGCGCCAACCCAGTACGGCCCACGATGCGGCCACCAGGCTGTCGGCCACGCCACCCTGGATTCGGTTACGGTCGACGACCGCCAGACCCAAGGCCGTCATCGAGTGCACGGCATCGACCCACACACCCGCCGCAAGCACTTCCGGGCTGGGATTGATGCCCGACGACAGCGCCTGGACGAGGTGGCGCGCTCCGAGGATGCGCACGACGACAATCGCCTTGCGGTCGACTTGGACCCCGCGTATAGAAGCGAGCACCAGCCCCGGGACGGTCAGCAGCACGGCGCCCCACGCCGCGCGCAGCAGCTCGACACCGCGAACGTTCATGGCCTCTTATGTGCCCGAATCCCGCCGCGTCCAATCGAGCGGAGTGGGACCATTTATCCGATTACCGCGCATGCTGACTCGGCGGCCTATCTGGCTTACCTGCGTACCCACGGCGTCGCTTTCGCGAGCAATGATGCCGCAATCCAGCAAGGCATTCAGATATGTACCGAGGGCGTCGGCCTGAGCCAACTCGAAACCAAGTCGACGACCCGACACCGTGCTGTGCGCCTGCTTCAGCCCAACCGCTGGGCGAACCTTGCCACCCGCTCGGTGTACCGATCGAAGAACAGGTCGGCGTCAACGTCAGTGCCGATCTGCGCGTTGGGTTTTCGCGTTCCGGACCGGTCGGCCACCGTAGCGCCGCGCGGGTCCTCGAGTTCGACGTCCACCGTCGCCGGCTCGACCGCCATCAGCTCGGGGTCCAGTGCGACGGCGGCGGCCAACGGATCGTGCATGTACGCCAGATACCCGTGGCCGCGGGCTTCGTGCGACTCGAAGTAGAAGCGTATCGCGTCCTCGATCACCCGGGTTAACGGGGACGGGCCCGCCGCCGACACCAGCATGGCGAGCTTTTCGTGCGTCATCGCCAGTTTGCGAGTCACGTTCAGCCCGCACACGATTGGAAGTTGCTGTCGGCCTGCCCACGCCGCGAAAACTTCGACGGCCGCCTCGGGATCGACTCTGATGTTCCACTCGGCGGTGCTGCTCGCCCCGAAATCGCCGCCCATGATCACCAGGCGGCGCAACATCATCGGCAGCGCCGGTTCGGCGCGTACCGCCAGCCCCAGGTTGGTCAGCGGACCCGTAACCACACCGATCAACTCTCCGGAATGGGCGTGAGCGGCCTCCACCCAGGCGGTGACAGCGTCATGGCGGGCGATTCGTCGGCCGGTCGGCGGCAGCTCGGCATACCCAATTCCCTTGGGGCCGTGGAAATTTTCGTGATCCGGCCACTCGCCGCATAGCGGATCGTCCGCGCCTTTTGACACGGGTATGTCTGCGGCCCGGCACAATTCGAGCAAACCGAGGTTATTCGCGCACACCTGGTCCACCGAGATATTTCCGCCCGTCGACGCGATGCCCACCAATTCGGCGTCCGGGCTGGCCAGCAGGAATATCAATGCCATCGCGTCGTCGATACCGGTGTCGACGTCGGCGAAGATAACGTTCACCGCGCAAGGGTACGCCGACTCGGTCGGAGTCGCGGGCTTGCCGATTCGCTAACCGAGACGCAGCCCGCTGACTACACTGTTTGCTGTCGCTCGATGGGCCGGCGGAGGGGTGTCATGTTCTATCAAGTGTTCGCACTGATTGTGGCGGGACTTGCGCTGGTAGCCGCCGTGTGGCAGCCGATCCAAACTCGAAGAGTCCGCGACGGCTGGAAACCGGAGAGGTTCAACGGAACGCACGCGGAGTACGCCGCGAGATACCGACGTCAGTTCAAGATCGCGCCGTGGTTGTATTTGCTGATCGGCGCCTTTGGCGTTGCGGAGGGGTTCAACCCCCACAGGTCGGAACGGTGGTGGCACGTTTTAGCTGGCGTGAGTTTCCTGATTCTGGGGGCCGTCATGCTGTGGTGCCGCCGCATACTCAACTCGTCGCCAACACCACCGGCTACCTCTGATCCGACGGTCGATCGGTAGCTTTGGAGCAAGTATGCTTGCGGCACAGCATATTTCGAGCGGCTGAGGTTGTTCGCGCACACCGATTCGGCGCCCAGGCTGGTGAGGGTACGCGTTTTCGAGCCGTACTGCGGCAGCTCTAAGCTCGGAAAGGTGTTCGACGCCGTGCAAATCGCCGGGGCCCTGTTGGTGGTCGGCTGCTTTCTGCTCAGCCAGGCCCACCGAGTCAATCCCAGTGCCTACCACTACCTTCTTCCTAACCTGGTCGGTTCTGCGGTGCTCGCCGTCACTGCGGTGATCAGTCGCGAATGGGGGTTCGTCTTCTTGGAGAGCGTTTGGGCGCTGGTATCCGCGGTCGGGCTCGTACAACGACTGCGCCGAGCCGGCCCGATGCCGGGACACTGATGCAGATCACGCTGCAGTTCGTCGGCGCGCTGGGAATCCTGGCGGCGTACGCGCTGCTGCAGTTTCGCCGACTGGCCACCGACTCGTGGCTGTATCAGTCACTCAACTTCGTCGGCGCTGCCGTCCTCACCTGGCTCGCCATCATCGAAGTCCAGTGGGGTTTCGTCATATTGCAAGGCGTTTGGGCGCTTTCCGCCCTTACGGGCCTGGCGTATCTCGTGACGCCCGGGCAGCGTTCCAGAAGCGCAGCCCACAACGAGAATGTCGAAGGCACCTAGCCGACGGCGGCCATGGCACTGCCATCAGCCAACCGATTCTCGGTTCAGCCCCGAATAGTATTGAAAATTGGTGCAACCCGGCAGAGACATTTGAGCCTGGTAGAAGTCGTTAGTACTTCGCAGGTTGCGGTTGCCGAGCCATCAAAGGTGGCGATCCACGTCCATTCGTTGGTGGAGGATCCGTACGACATCGATGACGTCGTCAGTGGTGAGCCGGTAGAACAGCACATGGGACCCGCTGGTGAGTTTGCGGTAGCCCGCCCGGATCTCATCGCACACGCGACCGATTCTCGGATTCGCGACGGCACGTTCGATGGTGTGCTGAAGTTCGCGCAGGTAGTCCTCCGCCTGGTCGACGCCCCAGTGTTCTGCGGTGTGTTCCCAAATGTCTTCGATGTCAGCGCGAGCGGCTGGAGAGAGTAGGTAATCCACTCACTGCTGATCCGGCTCGGTGCCGCGTTTGCCGGCGAGGAAGGAGTCAAAATCGAATGGCGCGGAAAGTCCGCTGCGTTCACCTTCAACCAGTGCCTGACGCAATGCGGCAAGCCGGATTTCGCGGTCTTCGAGCAGGCGTAGCGCCGATCGCACGACATCGCTGGCCGAGCGGTAACGGCCCGAGGACACTTCAGCTTCGATGAAAGCGCTGAAATGCTCGTCGAGACTGAAAGACGTGTTCTTGACCACGACAGCCATGGTACCAACTCTTGGTATTAAGGACCTGCGGGCAGCCTGGCCCCAGACACATCTCAGCGCGACGCGAAGGTAATCACCAGGACGTCACGCACGGCCGGCCCGGAGCCGTCGATCGGCCGGATGGGCGAGACGCCATGCTGCGTGCGTCGGTCATCGCCCAACATCAGCGTGCCGGGCTCTTCCAGCGTCGTCGTCAGCAACCTGCGCCCGCTGAGGTCGCAGACTGTGCTTTCGCCGCCAAGGGCATTGCGCCGCCCGACCAAGAGCGACGACACGAGCGTGACCCCATCGCGGTGCAGGCCCTCGGGAGTGGGCCGGCCGTCGCCATGGGCGGGAGCTTCGAGGCGGAATGGATGCACCTTGACGTTCCATTCGTCCACGTCGTCCAGCGCATCGGCCGCCCGACACAGAAGTGAAAGCAGCCCGTGCAGCAATGGATCGTCGGCGAACGCGTCGGTCAGCGGGTCGAAGTGGCGGTCCCGGCCGATGTAGAGCGGGTTGCTGTTCTCGGGCTGGACGAAGACCTCGGGTGGCATCGGCTGTGGCACCCCGCCCCGTATCAGATATCGGCCGTACCGGCGCAGCCGCTGGATCCCGAGTTCCGCCGCGTAGGGGTCCGGCGGCAAATCGTCCCAATGCCGGGCGAATCGCGTCCACTCATCCCGATCCACCCCAAGGCTTCGCGTCACACCGTACGAGCCCATCACCGACGCGCCCGTCGTCACGAGCTGCTGTACTGCCAGCGTCACCGGGTCGGCGCCTGTTGCCCTATCGCAAACAACCACAGCGCGGGAATACCGCAAACCCGTGCCGTTAAACCATCGGTTACCAGTGCAGTCCAGGCACCGACCGCACCAGCCGCCTTACCGGTCGAGGCACCGCCACCCGGGTGACTGCCCGCACTGGACGCTTGGGTCGACGCGGAACCTGTTGGCTGACAACCGATTTAGCCGGTTCGGCCACTCCGCGCGCCGCGGGCGAATCGGGATAGCCGAGATAGAGCTGGTGCAGAATCCGCCGCGAAATCCGCGGCGTGAAGTAGTTGCCGGCCTCGGCGAGGGTGCCCATCGGGGTGTCGATTCGCACCGGCTTCTCCACCAGCCCGCGCACCACCATGGCCGCCGCCCGCTCCGCGCTGATCGCCGGCACCACATTGAGCCGCTTCGACGGCGCGATCATCGGCGTGCGCACCAGCGGCATGTGGATGTTGGTGAAGGTGATGTGGTCGGACAGCGTCTCGGAGGCAACGACATCGGAGAACGCGTCCAGCGCCGCCTTGCTGGGCAGGTACGAGCTGTACTTGGGGTTACGGGCCTGCACGCCGGCGCTGGAGACGTTGACGACGTGGCCGAACCGGCGTTCCCGCCAGTGCGGCAGCAGCGCCAGCACCATCCGCACCGCGCCGAAGTAGTTGACCGCCATCACCCGCTCGTAATCGTGCAGCCGCTCGGTGGAGTTGACCACCGAGCGCCGTATCGACCGCCCGGCATTGTTCACCAGGTAGTCGACATGGTCGAAGCGGCCCAGGATGTCTTTGACCGTGTGCTCCACCGACGTGGAATCGGTGACGTCGCAGGTAAAGGCATAGGCCTGCCCGCCGTTCGCACGGATCTCGGCGACCAGCGTGTCCAGCGCCTCGGCGTTACGAGCCAGCGCGAACACCGTCGCGCCCCGCTCGGCGACCGCGATCGCCGAAGCCCGGCCGATCCCGCTCGAGGCGCCGGTGATGATGACGTGCCGGCCCTGCAGCGGGCCCTTGGGATCCGTGCGACGCGCGCGGTCGGGATCGAGGTGCTCGGCCCAGTAGCGCCACAGCTTCGGCGCGTAATCGGCGAACTCGGGCACTTCAATCCCGGTGCCCTGCAGCGCTTTCTGGGTCTCGTCGCTGATGAACGTGGGCGCGAGGTCGACGACGTCGAGAATCTCGGCGGGAATTCCCAGCTGCGTGGCCGCCATGTTGCGCAGCACCTTCGCGCGGCCGCCGACCTTGAGTACCGACGTGGCCACCGACCGGGGTAAAGCGCCACGCACCGGTGGCAGACCGGCGGCACGGGCGACACCGCGGTAGATGCCGCGCAGCCCAACGGTTTTCGGCGCGGTCAGGTGGAACGTCTGCCCGTCGCGACCGGGGGCGTGCATCAGGGCGACAAGCGCGTCGACCACATAGTCGACCGGGACGATGTTGGTGCGCCCGGTATCGGGCAGCAGCATCGGCGTGAACGACGGCAACACGGCCAACTTCGCGAGCACGCCGAAGAAGTAGTAGGGCCCGTCGATCTTGTCCATTTCGCCGGTGCGTGAATCGCCCACCACCACGGCCGGGCGGTAGATGCGGTAGCGCAGTCCGGTCGTGGAGCGGACTAGCGACTCGGCCTCGAACTTGGTCTGGTGGTACGGGGTGGGCAGCTGTTGGCCCACGTCGAAGTCGTCCTCGGTGTACTCGCCGCGGAAGTTGCCGGCCACCGCGATCGACGAGACGTGGTGAAACACCGCGTCAAGCCGGCGCGCCAGCTGCAGGACCGCGCGGGTGCCCTCGACGTTGGCCGCGCGCTGCTCGGCCTCCCCGGCGGTGATGTCGTAAATCGCCGCGCAGTGCACCAAATGGTCCACCTGGCCCAGCTCGGCGATGGTCTGATCGGTCAGTTCAAGCTCCGGCAGTTCTCCCACCAGCGGTTTTGCCCGGTCACCCCAGTCCGCCGCCAGGCGTTCGAAGCGGCCCAGCGATTGGCGGCGGACCAGCACCCACACCTCGGCGTCCGGCTGGGTGGCCAACAGGCGAGACACGACACGGCGCCCGATAAACCCGGTACCGCCGGTAACGACATAACGCATTCAGCAATGGTGGCGGCTGGCCGCCGCCCACGTCAACATCGTGTGATCAGATCAACCGCTGAAGTCGCGGATGCCGTCCCATTCCTTGAGCTCCCAGCCGTTGCTTGGGTTGCCGGTGATCACCACGCGGCCGCCGTTGGGCAGGGGATGGCTGTCCAGCAGGGTGTTCTTCGGGTTCTTCACGTTCATCAGCGTCCACACCATGATCGCCGTGCCCTGGGAGAACACCATCGGCTTGCTGTGGTTGCTGTCGTAGATCTTCTTGACGGCCTTGGTGAACTGCTCGTTGAAGTCTTTCCCGTTGATCGATCCGGGGATGCTGTTCTTCATGTCGCCGTGGTTCACCCAGTCCAGCGGCGCCAGCATGTACGTCGTACTCGCCATCGATTGGGGCTTGCCGTTGAACCAGCCGGCATTGATCGGCTGCAGACCCTCGAGGATCTCGACTTGCTTGCCAACTGCGCTGGCCAGCGGCGCGGCGGTCTGCTGCGCGTCCGACATGCCGGAGGAGTAGATGCTGTCGACATCTTTGTGCACGATCTTGTGCACCAGCTGCTGGGCCTGCTCCTGGCCCTCCTGGCTGAGGCCGGGGCCGGGCATGTTGGTGTCGATGATCCCGTCGGCGTCGGCCTGGGACTGCGCGTTTCGGACGAAGGTCACCGTGATGCTGCGCGCCTGCGGTTCTCCGCCACAGGCACCGACGACGAGCGTGGCGGCGAGCACGGCCGCCGCTTTCCAGACCAAGGTGCGGTTACGCATGGCGATAGCCTGCCCTGCCGATGGGGTCGATGTGAAGGGTTTGCGATGGTTGGGTGCAGAAATGGCTCGAATTTCGTGATCGAGAGGAGACTGGTGTGGCGATTGACCCCAATGCCGTCGGTGCGGTGACCGAGCCGATGCAGTTCGAATGGACCGACCGGGACACGATTCTCTACGCACTCGGGGTCGGGGCCGGCACCGAGGATTTGCAGTTCACTACTGAGAACAGCCACGGCATCACCCAGCAGGTGCTGCCGACTTATGCGGTGATCTGCTGCCCGGCGTTCGGGGCCGCCGCCAAGATCGGAACGTTCAACTGGGCCTTGCTGTTACACGGATCGCAGACCATTCGCTTGCACGCACCCTTGCCGCCTGCCGGCAAACTCTCGGTCGTCAGCGAAGTCGCCGACATCCAGGACAAGGGCGAGGGTAAGAACGCGATCATCGTGCTGCGCGGCAAGGGCAGTGATCCGGATTCCGGTGAGCTCGTCGCGGAAACACTGACCACCCTGGTCATCCGGCAGGCGGGTGGGTTCGGCGGGCAGCCGGGTGAGCGGCCGGCCGCACCGCAATTTCCCGACCGCGAGCCCGACGCCCGCATCCCGCTGCCCACCCGCGAAGACCAGGCGCTGATCTACCGGTTGTCCGGCGACCGCAACCCGCTGCACAGCGACCCCTGGTTCGCCAGGGAGATGGCCGGTTTCCCCAAGCCGATCCTGCACGGGCTGTGCACCTATGGGGTGTCGGGCCGGGCGCTGGTCGCCGAACTCGGCAAGGGTGACGCGACCAAGCTCACCTCGATCGCCGCGCGGTTCACCTCGCCGGTGTTTCCCGGGGAGACGCTGACCACGCTGATCTGGCGCACCGAACCCGGCAAGGCGGTATATCGCACGGTGGTCGACGGCGGTGACGGGCCTCGTGTGGTGCTGGACGACGGCGCGGTCGAATACGTGGACTAAAGGACTCGGCGAGCCTGCGGTGAGGGCGGGCGAATGAAGCAAACCCCCGCCGTGGCTGCAGGCTCGGCGCCATGGACGCAGACTCGGCAGTCCGCGATGGCTACGCGCGTTCGCGGCTGCCGAGCTGACGGGCCAGCCGCTCGGTGAACTCGCTGACTCGCGCGGGACTGTCCAGGGCGAACAGCGCTGCGGTGGCGCGGTCGCCATCCTCGTTGTGCCGCACCACAATTGGGACACCGTCGTCGCGGACCGCGTCGAAGGCGTCCTCGTCGGTGATGTCGTCGCCGAGATAGATCGGCAGCAGCGGCCCGGAGCCGGCATGGTGCAGGTGGTCGATCACCCAGCGCAGCGTGTTGCCCTTGTTCCAGTCGATGTCCGGTCGCAGCTCGATGACTTCGCGGCCGGTGGTCACCCGCAGCGCGTCGCGCTGACCTGCGGCCCGCACCGCTGCGGCAACCTCGCCCACCCGGTCACGCGCCGCATTGCGGTAATGGACGGCCACACCAAAGCGTTTGTGTTCCACCACAACACCGTCAATCGGTGCCAGCTGGTCGCGAAGCTGGGCGGCCGCTTCGGCCAACACCGGTATGGCCTCCGCGGCGGCGTCATTTTGGTGGTGCGCCCCGTCCGGTGCGGTCAGCTCGAAGCCATGGCTGCCGGCATACCAGATGCCGGGCAGTCCGACCCGGTCGGTGACGTCGGCAAGGTCACGGCCGGACAGCACGGCCACCGGACAATGCGCGGCCAGGTGCTGGAGGGCCTCGGCCGCGCCGGCGGCTGGCCTGGCCGAGTCGGGATCGTCGACGATGTCGGACAGCGTGCCGTCGAAATCGAAGAACACCGCGGGCTGGCGGGCGATCAGGCCCTCGGCCAGGCCGAGGGCCTGCAGCGCGTCGGGAAGCTCGGACATTCGGCGATCTCCGGTCCGTACCTCGACCTCCGCCAAGTCGGCGACCACCGTGTCCGCGCCGTGACTGCGCAATGCGTCGCGGTGACCGGTCCGGTCGACGCCGATCACGAGCGCAAATCCGCTGTCGCGCGCGGCCGCCACGCCCCGCTCGTCACCGGCGAGGACGACACAACGGCCCGGCCGCACCGAAAGCTGGTGCGCCGCCTCGAGCAGAGCGCCACGATGCGGCTCGACGACGCCGCTGCCGATGCCGACTTCGCGCAATTGCCGGACCAGCGGCTGCGTGGAGTTCAACGAAGTCTCGAACAGCACCGCATCGTGGCGGCGCGGGTCGATGGTGACCGGCATTGACCAACCTTCTCACGTCGGCTGAGCGCAGCCTGCCGAGGCACCAATTCGAACAGAGTTTCGATAGACTGTGCGACGTGGGTTGGTTCAACGGACCGCCGAGCTGGTCGGAGATGGAGCGGGTGCTGGACAGCAAGCCGCGTCATGCCGGCGCGCCGGTGGCCGCCGAGCCCCCGGAAGACGGTCCGTTATCGCGTAGGCGCCCGGCCTACCAGCCTCCCACCGCCGGCCGGGCGGTCCGATCGTCCGTCGCGTATGCCGAATTGCATGCGCATTCGGCGTTCAGCTTCCTGGACGGGGCCAGTACGCCGGAAGAGCTGGTCGAAGAGGCCACCCGGCTGGATCTGCGCGCCCTCGCGCTGACCGATCACGACGGCCTGTACGGGGCGGTGCGGTTCGCCGAGGCCGCCGCGGAACTCGACGTGCGTACCGTGTTCGGCGCGGAGCTGTCCGTGGGCTCCGGTGCTCGCACCGAGCAACCGGACCCGCCCGGCCCGCACCTGCTGGTGCTGGCTCGCGGCCCGGAAGGCTACCGGCGGTTGTCGCGACAGCTTGCCGCGGCGCATCTGGCCGGGGGTGAGAAGGGCAAGCCGCGTTACGACTTGGACGCGCTGACCGAAGCGGCCGGCGGACAATGGCACATTCTGACCGGATGCCGTAAAGGCGCTGTGCGCCAAGCTCTTTGCGAGGGCGGCCCGGAAGCGGCGGAGCGGGCGCTGGCCGACCTGGTGGACCGGTTCGGGGCGCACCGGGTCAGCATCGAGTTGACGCAGCACGGTCAGCCGCTCGACGACGAACGCAACGCGACGCTGGCCGGTCTGGCGCCGCGCTTCGGGGTCGGCGTCGTCGCCACCACCGCAGCGCATTTCGCGCATCCGTCGCGCCGACGGCTGGCCATGGCCATGGGTGCCATCCGGGCCCGGCAGTCGCTGGATTCGGCCGCCGGATGGCTGGCCCCGCTGGGCGGATCGCACCTGCGGTCCGGCGAGGAGATGGCCCGGCTGTTCGCTTGGTGTCCCGAGGCGGTCACGGCCGCCGCCGAGCTCGGCGAGCAGTGTGCGTTCGGGCTGGCGCTCATCGCACCACAGCTGCCGCCGTTCGACGTACCCGACGGCCACACCGAGGACAGCTGGTTGCGGTGGTTGGTCATGGCGGGTGCGCGCGAGCGCTACGGGCCGCCCGGGACAGCGACGCGCGCTTATGCCCAAATCGAGCACGAGCTGAAAATCATTGCCCAGCTACAGTTTCCGGGCTACTTCCTGGTGGTGCACGACATCACCCGGTTCTGCCGGGAGAAAAACATCCTGTGCCAGGGCAGGGGGTCGGCGGCCAATTCCGCGGTCTGTTATGCCCTCGGCGTCACCGCCGTCGACCCGATAGCCAACGAGCTGTTGTTCGAGCGCTTCCTCTCGCCCGCCCGCGACGGGCCGCCCGACATCGACATCGACATCGAGTCGGACCAGCGGGAAAAGGTGATCCAGTACGTCTACGACAAATACGGCCGCGACTATGCCGCCCAGGTCGCCAACGTCATCACCTATCGGGGCCGGATCGCGGTGCGCGACATGGCCCGTGCCCTGGGCTTCTCACAGGGCCAACAGGACGCGTGGAGCAAGCAGATCAGCCACTGGAACGGGCTCGCCGACTCTGCCGATATCGAGGACATCCCGCCGCAGGTGATCGACCTGGCCACCCAGATCCGAAATCTGCCGCGGCATACGGGCATCCATTCCGGAGGCATGGTGATCTGCGACCGTCCGATCGCCGACGTGTGCCCGGTGGAGTGGGCGCGCATGGAGAATCGCAGTGTCCTGCAGTGGGACAAAGACGACTGCGCCGCAATAGGTTTGGTGAAATTCGACCTGCTCGGCCTGGGTATGCTCTCGGCGCTGCACTATGCGAAGGACTTGGTGGCAGAGCACAAGGGCATCGAGGTGGACCTGGCCAAGCTCGACCTCTCCGAGCCGGCGGTGTACGAGATGCTGTCCCGCGCCGATTCCGTCGGAGTGTTCCAGGTGGAGTCGCGCGCACAGATGGCCACCTTGCCGAGGCTGCGGCCGCGGGTGTTCTACGACCTGGTGGTCGAGGTCGCGCTGATCCGTCCCGGACCCATCCAGGGCGGCTCGGTGCACCCGTACATCCGTCGGCGCAATGGTCTCGACCCGGTCGTCTACGACCACCCGTCGATGGAGCCGGCGTTGCGAAAAACATTGGGTGTCCCGCTTTTTCAGGAGCAGTTGATGCAACTCGCGGTCGACTGCGCCGGGTTCTCCGCTGCCGAAGCCGACCAGCTGCGCCGCGCCATGGGGTCCAAGCGTTCGGCCGAACGCATGCACCGGCTGCGCGGCCGGTTCTACGACGGCATGCGTGCGCTGCACGGTGCCCCCGACGAGGTGATCGACCGCATTTACGAAAAGCTGGAAGCGTTCGCTAATTTCGGCTTCCCGGAGAGCCACGCGCTGTCCTTCGCGTCGCTGGTGTTCTATTCGTCGTGGTTCAAGCTGCATCACCCCGCGGCGTTCTGCGCGGCGCTGCTGCGCGCCCAGCCGATGGGCTTCTATTCGCCGCAGTCGCTGGTGGCCGACGCCCGCCGGCACGGTGTGCTGGTGCACGGCCCATGCGTCAATGTCAGCCTGGCGCACGCCACGTTGGAGAACTCGGGTATGGAGGTCCGGCTCGGCCTGGGCGCCGTTCGCCACATCGGCGACGACCTGGCGGAGAAGCTGGTCGACGAGCGAAAAGCCAACGGCCCGTTCGCCTCACTGCTGGACCTGACCTCGCGCCTGCAATTGAGCGTGCCGCAGACCGAAGCGCTGGCGACGGCCGGCGCGCTGGGCTGCTTCGGGATGTCCCGGCGCGAGGCGCTGTGGGCGGCCGGTGCCGCGGCCACCCAGCGGCCGGACCGGCTGCCCGGGGTGGGCTCGTCGTCGCACATCCCGGAACTGCCGGGGATGAGCGAGTTGGAGTTGGCCGCCGCCGACGTGTGGTCCACCGGCATCTCCCCGGACAGCTATCCGACGCAGTTCCTGCGGGCGGACCTGGACGCGATGGGGGTGGTCCCCGCGGGCGCATTGGGATCGGTGCCCGACGGTGACCGGGTGCTGATCGCCGGCGCGGTGACACACCGGCAGCGGCCCGGCACCGCCCAGGGAGTGACCTTTCTCAACCTCGAGGACGAGACCGGGATGGTCAACGTGCTCTGCACGCCCGGGGTGTGGGCGCGGCACCGCAAGCTGGCGAACTCTGCGGCGGCCCTGCTGATCCGCGGCCAGCTGCAGAACGCCAGCGGCGCGATCACCGTCGTAGCCGAGCGGTTGGGCAGTATCAAACTGGCCGTCGGCTCCAAGTCCCGCGACTTCCGCTGACCTGCCTCGCCGAGCGCCGAGGGACCGCAAATTGCCGGGAATTGCGGCGTGTGGTGCGTATTTGGGGTCCCTCGCCGCGGGAAGCAGCTCGCATTAGCCGAACTTGTCGCCGAGGGACCGCAAATTGCCAGAAAAATTTGCTCTGCGCCGTACATATGCGGTCCCTCGCGGGGGAGTGCGCGCGACACGCGCTAGCCCGTTGGTGTGGTCCACACCCTGGTCGGGGTGATGATCATCCGGGTGCTATAAGAGGCGATCGCCTCGGTCAGCCCGAAATTCGCGGCGTCGTCGCGGTACTTGGCCCAGTACTCCTCGTCGTCCCGGCAGTCGACGTCGGTGGCGTCTATCTCCGCGGTTCCGCCGACGACGATGATGCCCCCGCCATTGCCGTCGGAATCCAGGTTCAGGCTCACCTGCGGGCGGGCCTTGATATGCGCGACTTTGGCGGCCTGCGGCATCGAGTACACCCGCAGCTTGGTCCCGTCGAAGTAGAACCAGATGAGCCGCGGCACCGGTTGTCCCGATTTCGCGACGGTGGTCAGCCATCCGTAGTGGTCAGAGCTGAGTCTGCTGGAAACTTCTTGTGTCAGTTCGACGCTCATGACGTAACGGTAGCCTCCACGTCATGACCCTCAACCTTTCCGTCGACGAAGTCCTCACCACCACCCGCTCGGTGCGCAAACGGCTGGACTTCGACAAGCCCGTGCCCCGCGAAGTGCTGATGGAATGCCTCGAGCTGGCGTTGCAGGCGCCCACCGGTTCCAATTCACAGGGCTGGCAGTGGGTGTTCGTCGAGGACGCGGAAAAGAAGAAGGCGATCGGCGAGGTCTACCTGGACAACGCGCGCGGCTACCTCAGCTCGCCGGCCGCCGAGTACGCCGAGGGCGACACGCGCGGCGAGCGGATGGGGCGGGTCCGCGACTCGGCGACCTATCTCGCCGAGCACATGCACGAGGCGCCGGTACTGCTGATCCCGTGCATCTATGGCCGGGAAGACAAGCAGCCGTTGGGTGGCGTGTCGTTCTGGGCGTCCCTGTTCCCGGCGGTGTGGAGTTTCTGCCTGGCGCTGCGCTCCCGGGGGCTCGGCTCCTGCTGGACCACGCTGCACCTGCTGCACGACGGCGAGCGCAAGGTGGCTGACCTGCTCGGCATCCCTTACCACAAAGTGAGCCAGGGTGGGCTGTTCCCGATCGCCTACACCAAGGGCACCGACTTCCGGCCGGCCAAGCGGCTGCCCGCCGAGCGCCTGACGCACTGGAACGCGTGGTAGCTAGCTCGCTCCGGCGTAACCATGTTGCCGCCACGCCTCGTAGACGGCGACCGCCGCGGCATTGGACAGGTTGAGCGACCGCCGCCCGGCCAGCATGGGGATGCGCACCCGGTGGGTGATGTGCGCGTCGGCCAGGGTCGCCGCATCCAGCCCGGTGGGCTCGGGCCCGAACATGAGCACGTCGCCCGCCCGGTAGCCGATCTCGGCGAACGACGTCGTCGCCCCAGCGGTGAAAGCGACCACCCGGGCGGGCCTCAACGCCTCCCACGCCGCGTCCAGGGAAGGGTGGACGGTGACCGACGTCAGGTCGTGATAGTCCAGCCCGGCCCGGCGGAGCTTGGGTTCGGACAGGTCAAAGCCCAGCGGCTCGACCAGATGCAGTTCACAGCCGGTGGCGGCCGCGGTCCGGATGGCATTCCCGGTGTTCGGCGCGATGCGCGGGGAAACGAACATCAGCTTGAACACGGCTTCCTCCCGGGTTCGAATCCGCGGCCTGCAATACGGCCAAGAAAAATATCTCGACAGCCATGACGAATAGACGCTGGGGCCGGGGTGATATTCCGCGTCCGGAGTGAAAGGAGGGAGGAATGTGGTGACGTAAGCCTCAGGCTGTCATACTCGCAGAATTGCTAGGCGTTTACCGCTCGCGCCGATCTGGGCGGGCGAAACAAAGCAGGAAGTTTTATGAGCCTCGTATTTGTCGGAGCGCCGAGTGTCCGCGCCGCGGCCGTTGCCGCCAAACAACCGCAGGCGGCAGCCCCATGACCCTGTTCACCCGCCCGGCCCACTTGGCCCCGGCGGACAAACCAGAAGCCCCTGCCGTGCAACCGGTGAAGCGGCCCTTGGCGTGGTCGCTGAGCAACTGGCCGGTCCGGTGGAAGGTGCTGGCCATTGTGTTGGTGCCGCTCGCGCTTGCCACCGTTTTCGGCGGTTTGCGGGTGTCGGACGCGATGGCCAGCTCCAAAGAGTTACGGCTGGCGGCCGCCCGCGCCGACGTGATCCCGTCGATCACCAAGTACATGTCCGCCCTCGACGTCGCGCTGAAGGCGAGCTCCGCCGGAAACGACGTGGCAGGGGCGAAGAACAACTTCGAAGCCCGCAAGGACGAACTGCAGACCCGGCTGGCCGCCACCGACGTCAACCCCGACGTCCGCTCCGGTGTGAACAGTTTGTTGAACGGAGGCCAGGCGCTCCTGGACAAGGTGCTGACCAACAGCATCGGTCTGCGCGACCGGGTGACCACCTATGCGCCGCTGCTCTTGACGGCCGAGAACGTGATCAACGCTTCGGTGCAGGTGAACAGCGAGGCGATCCGGGCCCAGGCGCAGGGTCTGAGCCGGGCCGTCGGCGCCCGCGGGCAGATGACCATGCAGCAGCTTCTGGTGACGCGCGGCGCCGATCTGCCCGAGCCGCAGCTGCGCACCTCGATGACCACCCTGGCCGGGACCGAGCCGTCGACGTTGTTCGGGATGGCCGAGGTGCTCGGTGCCGGCTCGCCGGACGCCAAGACACTGCAGCAGCAGATGGTGACCCGGATGGCGATCATGTCCGACCCGGCCAGTGCGCTCGTCAACAACCCCGCGCTGTTGCACTCCATCCAGATCACCGACGGGATCGCCGAGCAGGTCATCGCCAAGGCGACGACGGCGGTGACCAAGTCGGTGCAAAGCCAAGCCAATGCGCGGCGCGATGCCGCCATCCGCGACGCCGTGCTGGTGCTGGCCGCCATCGCGATTGCGGTGGTCGTCGTGTTGCTGGTGGCCCGAGCGCTCGTGGTGCCCCTGCGCGTGCTGCGCGACGGCGCTCTCAAGGTCGCCCACAGCGACCTCGAGGAAGAGATCACCCGGGTGCGCGCCGGTGACGGGGAGCCGACGCCGCATCCGCTGCCGGTGTACACCACCGAGGAGATCGGCCAGGTCGCGCACGCGGTCGACGAACTGCACACCCAGGCATTGCTGTTGGCCGGCGACGAGGCGCGGCTGCGCTTGCTGGTCAACGACATGTTCGAGACCATGTCCCGGCGCAGCCGTTCGCTGGTCGACCAGCAGCTGTCGCTGATCGACGCGCTGGAGCGCGACGAGGAGGACCCCGAGCGGCTCGACAACCTTTTCCGCCTCGATCACCTGGCGGCCCGGCTGCGCCGCAACAGCGCCAACCTGCTAGTGCTCGCCGGCGCCCGGCTTTCGCGGGACCGGCGCGACCCGGTGCAGCTGTCGACGGTGGTGCAGGCCGCCGTGTCCGAGGTCGAGGACTATCGCCGGGTGGCAACCGCCGCCATGCCGGAATGCACCGTGATCGGTGCGGCGGCGGGTGGGCTCATCCATCTGCTGGCCGAGTTGATCGACAACGCGCTGCGCTACTCGCCCCCGACGTCACCGGTTTCGGTTTCCGCGGCGCCGGCCCGGGACGGGGGGGTACTGCTGCGCATCTCGGACGCCGGTCTGGGCATGAACGACTCCGATCGGCGCATTGCCAACATGCGGTTGCGGTCCGGCGGCGAGGTGACTCCCGACAACGCCCGCCACATGGGCTTGTTCGTGGTCAGCCGGCTGGCGGCCCCGCACGGCATCCGGGTGCGGCTGCGCGGACCGGCGATGTCGGAGGGCGGCCAGGGCACGACGGCCGAGGTGTACCTGCCCCTTTCGGTGTTCAGTGAGGCCTCCGTCGTGGTTCGGGGAGCCCGATCGCGGGCAAGTGCACCAGCGGCCGCGGCGCCGAGCGTCAAGCCCGACCGCGCCGAGGGCCCGCCCCCGCCAGCGGCTCCGGCCGCCGCACCGACGACGCAGGACACGGTGGTGCTCGAGACGTCGGAGCCCAACGGTGTCCCGCCGGTCACGCTGTTGCCGCGCCGCAGCCCGGGATCCAGCGGTATCACCGACGTTCCGCCGGTCGAGGACCAACCCCGACGGCAACGACGTGAGCTGCCCACCCCGTGGTGGGAACACGACAACCCAGCGGAGCACCAACCGTCCGCCCCAGCTTCGGCGCAGTCGGCGTCGGACACGTCGGGGTTCTTCGCCGCGCGCTCGGCAGTTCAGTCCGCGGGCCGCTCCTCCGAGCCGCCGCCAGAGCCGGCCCCGCCGCAAGAGCCGGCACGGCGGGCCGTCATCCCACCGGCTCCACCCGACCCGGCCGCCGACGACGTGATCTACCAGCGGATGCTCGCCGAGATCGTCGGCGACCCGCACGAACTCGCGCAACATCCCGACCTGGACTGGAAGTCGGTATGGGACCGCGGCTGGGTGCTGGCCGCGCATGCCGAGGAGACGCCCGTCGAGTCCCAGACCGACACCGGCCTCCCGGTGCGCAAACCCGGGGCGCGGCTGGTGCCCGGGGCCGCCAACGGGACCGAAACGGGCGAGGCGAGCACCTGGCTGGTTTCGGATGCCACTTCAGAACCCGGCCGGGACGTCGAGCACGCCGCGGCGGGCCGTGATCCCGAGGCCATTCGCGCCTCGATGAGCAGCCATTTCGGCGGCGTGCGCAGCGCACGGTCGCACGCCCGGGAAGAGACTCAAGGGCCGGGTGAGGAATGAGGACCCAAGCGTCGGGCGACACGCTGGACTGGCTGGTGTCGAAGTTCGCGCGAGATGTTCCCGGTGTGGCACACGCCTTGCTGGTGTCCGTGGACGGCTTGCCGATGGCCG
This sequence comes from Mycobacterium sp. NGS66, assembly GCF_059812225.1. Classification (NCBI taxonomy): domain Bacteria; kingdom Bacillati; phylum Actinomycetota; class Actinomycetes; order Mycobacteriales; family Mycobacteriaceae; genus Mycobacterium; species Mycobacterium sp. NGS66. Next base: position 162,095 of record NZ_JCALCG010000003.1, read on the forward strand.
CCAGTGACCGGCTTCCGCGTGAGCGCGCCGACCAGCTGGCCGCGGTGGCGTCCGGGCTTGCCAGCCTGGCCACCGGTGCCGCCCAGCTGTTCGACGGCGGCCAGGTGCTGCAGTCGGTGGTGGAGATGCAGAAGGGCTATCTGTTGTTGATGCGTGTCGGTGACGGCTCACATCTGGCGGCCCTGGCGGTCACCTCGTGCGATATCGGCCAGATCGGCTACGAGATGGCGATGCTGGTCGAACGGGTGGGCGGGGTCGTGCAGTCCTCCCGTCGCGCGGCGTCGGGCCCGGCGTATTCCTGAGCCGCGATGGACAGACGCGAGCCGCGCAAATCCCGGTCACCGGCGCGTGAGGCCAACCTGGTCCGCCCGTATACGCTGACCGCCGGACGAACCGGCACCGATATCGACCTACCACTGGAAGCACCCATACAGACGCTGGGGCTTTCGCATCCCTGGCCGGCCGACGACGTGCGAGCCGGCATCATCCGGCTCGGCGTCAAGAGTCCCTCGGTCGCGGAAATCTCGGCCCGGCTGGATTTGCCGGTGGGTGTCGCGCGCGTCTTGGTCGGCGATCTGGTCGTCGCCGGTTACCTTCGGGTGCACAAGACGTTGACCGACCGTTCGACCCGCGACGAGCGCCAGGAACTCATAGGAAGGACGCTGCGTGGCCTTAAGGCACTCTGAGGCGCATTCCGACGGGCATGCCACGACGTCGACGAAGATCGTCATCGCGGGGGGTTTCGGCGTCGGCAAGACCACGTTCGTGGGCGCGGTTTCGGAGATCATGCCGTTGCGCACCGAGGCGATGGTGACCGACGCCTCGTCCGGCGTCGACATGCTCGAGTCGACTCCGGACAAGCGCACCACGACGGTTGCCATGGACTTCGGCCGGATCACCTTGGAAGAGGACCTGGTGCTGTATCTGTTCGGGACGCCGGGGCAGCGCCGGTTCTGGTTCATGTGGGACGACCTGGTCCGCGGTGCCATCGGCGCGATCGTCCTGGTCGACGTCCGGCGCCTGCAGGACAGCTTCGCCGCCGTCGACTTCTTCGAACACCGCAATCTGCCGTTCTTGGTCGCGGTCAACGAGTTCGACGGCGCGCCGACGTATCCGCTCAATGCGGTGCGCGAAGCGCTCACGCTGCCGGCTGACATCCCGGTGATCACCGTCGACGCCCGGGATCGCCGGTCGGCGACCGACGCGCTGATCGCGGTGAGCGAATACGCGCTGGCCACCCTGGCCGGCTAGTGGCCGCTCGCGATGGCCAGTGGACTGATTGCGCATTCTCCGGTCACGATTTCGTCGACGCAGACCTCAGCCGGTTGCGTACCGAGCGGGTCGTGTTCACCGACTGTGATTTCAGCGGCGCCAACCTGGCCGAGTCGCACCATCGCGGGTCGGCCTTTCGCAACTGCATGTTCCGGCGAACATTGGTGTGGCACAGCACATTTGCGCAATGCAGCATGCTGGGGTCGGTCTTTGAGCAGTGTCGGCTGCGGCCGGTGTCGTTCGACGAAGTGGACTTCACCCTCACGATGCTCGGCGGCAACGACCTTCGCGGCGTCGACTTGAGTGGCTGCCGGCTGCGCGAGGCCGGGCTGGTGGAGACCGATCTGCGCAAGGCCGTGTTGCGCGGCGCGGACCTCAGCGGCGCGCGCACCAGCGGGACACTGCTGGACGACGCGGACCTGCGCGGCGCGACCGTCGATCCTTCGGTTTGGACAACAGCGTCGCTGGTGGGTGCCCGGATCGATGTCCCGCAAGCGTTGGCCTTTGCGCTGGCGCACGGCCTCCGCTTGGACGGGTGACGCGAAGTAAGACGGTGTGTACTGACGGCGTTCGCTGTGAAGCTACGGCGTTGGCGGTGAGTCTAGGGCGCGATCCGCGCCGAATTTACGCCCTGGATGCACACGCAAAGCCGAGGATTCACTCCCAAAGCCCAGGATTCACACCGTAAGTCGCGACTGCGCGCCGCCGCTCAGCGCTTGAGCCGAATGATCCATCGCACGGCGACGGCATAGACAACCGACAACGCCGCGAGCATGGCCATGTCGAACAGCCAAGCTCCGGCCTCGTGCTTGAAGAGGTGGTCGTCCTTAGTTTGCGGAGGAGGCGAAGCCCACAACAAGTCGACTGTCGAAGCCTGCGCCGCATAACCCCACCGCGCCGGCACCACCCACGACATCTGTTCCAGCGGAGGACGGCTGGTGACCGGCACGATGCCGCCCGATAGCACCATCTGCATCATCAGTGACACCACCAGCAGCGGCATGATCTGTTCGTTGGAGCGCGCCAGCGCCGACAGCAACAACCCGAGCATCGCGGCGGCCACGCACGTCGCCGCGACCCCGACGAACAGCTCGAGGGTGGCCGCCAAAGTGGAGTGGCCGAGCACCAGGCCTGGCTTCTTTGGCGTGCCCTTGCCCACTACCACGATGGCGGTGGCGATTACCGCTTGGACGGTGGCGAAAACGGAGAACACAGTGATCTTGGCCAGCAGATAAGCCGTGGTAGACAGGCCGACAGCTTGCTCGCGCCGGAAGATCGGGCGCTCGCCGATGAGGTCGCGCAGCGTCAGTGCGGTACCCATGAACGCCGCGGCCATGGTGAGCAGTGTCAATATCGTGCTGGCTTCGCCAGCCGACTCGTCGGTCGCCTGGGCCTGGCCGAAACCCGTAGTACCGGGGACCGTCAGCGCCAGCACGCCCATCGCGAACGGCAACAAGGCCAGGAACACGAAGTAGGCACGGTCGGCGACGACCAGACGAATCTGGCGGCGGGCAATCGTGGAGAACTGGCGGCGCATGCTGGTGTGCGCCGGTTCACCCAGATCGCCCGCGACTTCTGGCACGGCAGCCGGGGGCGGCTCGCGCTGGGCGAGGAAGCGGCGATTGGCCTCCTCGGGATCGGCGCCCACCTTCGCGAAAATGTGGGCCCAGTTGGTGGTCCCCATGACCTCGCCGATCTGGTCCGGCGGGCCCAGGTACGCCGTCTTGCCGCCGGGCGCCATCAGCAGCACCTGATCGCAGACTTCGAGATAGGTCAGCGAGTGGGTCACGACAAGCACCACGCGACCGGCATCGGCAAGCTGCCGCAGCATGTTCATCACCTGCAGGTCCAGCGCCGGGTCCAGACCCGAGGTCGGCTCGTCGAGGATCAGCAGCGACGGTCCGGTGAGCAGTTCCAGCGCCACCGACGCGCGTTTGCGCTGGCCGCCGGACAGGTTGTCCACCCGCTTGTCCGCATGCTCGGTAAGGCTCAGCTCTTCGAGTACCTGGGCAACCACCTGATCCCGATCGGCCTTGGTGGTGTCGGGTGGCAGGCGCAATTCGGCGGCATAGCCAAGCGCCTGGTTGACGGTGAGTTGGCGGTGCACCACGTCGTCCTGCGGCACCATGCCGATCCTGCTGCGCAACGACGCGTATTCGGTGTGGATGTTGTGGCCCTCGAAGGTGACCGCCCCCGAGCTCGGTGTGGTGTAGCCGGCGATCAGCCGCGACAGTGTGCTCTTGCCGGCGCCGGACCCGCCGATGATGGCGGTCAGGGTGCCGGGCCTGGCGACCATCGAAACGTTTTGCAGCAGCGCCTTTTCGCCGATGGTGAAGACGATGTCACGCACCTCCAGGCCGCCGGTCCGGGTAGCGACTTCGGTGCGGCGTGCCAGCTGGCCGTCGGTGAATACCAGGTCGACGTTGCCGATGGTGACCACGTCGCCCTCGCTCAGCACGGCCGATCCGACCCGCAGACCGTTGACGAAGGTGCCGTTGGCGCTGTTGGCGTCGCGGATCTCGGTGCCCATCTGGGTCGGCACCAGATACGCGTGGTAGCGCGAGGCCAGCACGTCGTGGATGACGATGTCGTTGTCGATTGCGCGGCCGATGGTGGCGCCTCCGGTCGTGGATGGCTTTGAGCTACGTCCCAGTGCCCTCAACCGTCTGGTAGTGCCTTCCTCCTCCGATCCCGTCCGGGCCGGTGACTTGGGCCGCATGATGCGTGGGCCCCGGGTGGGCGGCGCTTCGACAGGCGGCGACACCCGCTGGCTCAGCTCGGTCGGCGGCTGGGCAGTTGGCGCAGACTGCCGAGGCGGGTTGGTTTGCGGCCGGGACACCGACGACTGCCGGGACGGGTTGGTTTGCGGCCGCGACATGGGTCCGCTCGATCGGGGCGGCGGTCCACTGGGCCGGGAGCGCGGTCCGGTGTTCGAGGGGGCGGCGGTAGAGGGTGCGATCACCGGTTGCTTTTCGGTGGGTGGCAGCAGGCCGACGGCGCCGCTGTGGTGACCGACTTTAAACGTCAGCTGCGGCCCATCGGGCTTGCCGACGTTGATAGCCTGCCCGTCGCGGATGTCGACCGCCGGAACCCGCTGGCCGTTGACGAACATTCCGTTGAGCGAGTTGTTGTCGATCGCTATCCACCGGCCCTTGTCGAAGCGCAGCAGCAAGTGGGCGCGAGCGATCAGTGGGTGCGCAATGCGCAGGTCGGCGCGAAGGTCGCTGCCGACAAAGACATCTCGGCCGGCCGCGAAGCTGCCTTCCGACCGGCCGGAACGAACAGTCAACACGGGTGCAGAGGGTCGACTCATCCGTTCAGATTAGATTTCCCGCGCGTTTCCCGGGCTTGTTTAGGTGGGGCCCAACCTCATTAATGCCGCTTGAGTCGGATGTGCCATCGGATATAGATGGTGTACGCGACCGACAAGGCCGCGAGCATAACCATGTCGAAAACATAGATATGTTTGGAGTGCTGCCAGATCGGATCGTCCAAGGGCAACTGATTCATCTGCACCGCGTGCGGAAAGTCGATCGACGAGGAGGCCGCGGCGAAACCCCAGCGCCCCGGGGTGACCCAGGACAGATACTCCAGGGCGCGGTCGTACACCGGTATCAGTGCGCCGCAGAGCACGAACTGGGACATGATCGACACCACCAGCATCGGCATGATCTGCTCGTTGGAATTTGCGATTGCCGACAGCATCATTCCAAACATCGCCGACGCGACACAGGTGGCCGCGATGGCTAGGAACAACGAAAAGGTGGAGCTGCCGAAAAACGGAGGCTCCTGCGGCGGCGCGCCTTTGCCGAGTACCACGATAGCCACGGCAATCGCTGCCTGAGCCGTCGCGAAGGTAGAGAAAATCGCCACCTTGGCCAACAGATACGCGGTGGTAGACAGGCCGACGGCTTGTTCGCGCTTGAATATGGGGCGCTCGCCGATGAGGTCGCGGATGGTCAGGGCGGTGCCCATGAAGACGGCGGCGATGATCAGCACCATCATGATTTGCTGCGGCTGCGTCGGCGCGGAATCCGTCATCTTCACAGGCGCGAAGCCGGGTTTGGGGCCTTTCACCGTCAATGCCAGCCCGCCCATGAGGAATGGCAGGAGCAGCAGGAAGATGGTGTATCCCCGGTCGGATACCACGAGCCGAACTTGGCGGCGGGCGATCGTGGAGAGTTGGCGCGCCACACTGGTTTTCGGTGGCTCGCCGAGGTCGCCCGGAATCGAGGAAGCAACCGGGGCGTGCGACGCCTGCTGACTGCGTTCCTTGAAGCGGCGGTTGGCCTCATCCGGGTCCGCGCCCACCTTGGCGAAGATGTCGGCCCAGTTGCGGGTTCCCATGGCGGCCTCGACCTGGTCGGGCGGCCCTAAGAACGCGGTCTTGCCACCAGGCGCCAGCAGCAGGATCTGGTCGCAGACATCCAGGTAGGAGATCGAGTGGGTCACCACCAGAACCACGCGGCCCGCGTCGGCGAGCTGGCGCAGCATCAGCATCACCTGACGGTCCAGCGCCGGGTCCAGCCCGGAGGTCGGCTCGTCGAGCAGCAGCAGCGACGGTTGGGTCAGCAGCTCCAGCGCCACCGAGGCACGTTTGCGCTGGCCACCGGACAGCTTGTCCACCCGGGTGTCCGCGTGCTTGGTCATCTCGAGTTCCTCGAGCACCTGGGCGACGACTTGTTTACGCTCCTGTTTGCTGGTGTCCGGCGGCAGGCGCAGCTCGGCGGCATAGCCCAGGGCCTGGTTGACGGTCAGCTGGCGGTGCACGACGTCGTCCTGCGGGACCATCCCGATCCTGCTGCGCATCGACGCGTATTCGGTGTGGATGTTGTGGCCCTCGAAAAGCACGCTGCCTTCGTTGGGACTGGTATATCCGGCGATCAACCGGGACAACGTGCTCTTGCCGGCACCGGACCCGCCGACGATGGCGGTCAGTGTGCCGGGCCGGGCGGTCAGCGAGATGTGGTCCAGCAGCTGCTTGCCCTTGTCGACGACGAAGCAGACCGAGTTCACCTCGAGTCCACCGGTTCGCGTCGCCGCTTCGGTGCGGCGGACCAGGGTGTCGCCGGTGAAGACCAAGTCGACGTTGCCGATGGTGACCACGTCGCCCTCGGACAGGATCGCCGACCCTACCCTGACGCCGTTGACGAACGTGCCGTTGACGCTGTTCGCGTCGCGAATCTCGGTGCCCACCGGAGTGCGTGTCAAGAACGCGTGATGGCGCGAGGCCAAAACATCCTGGATGACGATGTCGTTGTCCGTCGCGCGGCCGATGCTGGCCGCTCCCGGCGGCGCACTCTGCGCCCCGGCCCGGGACGGCAGCAATGCGTTGAACATCTTCGTCGCCAGATTTCCGGCCTCGGGCGGCCGGACGGCGGGCTCCAGCTCGGTCCGCGGCGCCGCGTCGTAGGCCGCGCTAGGGGAGGGGGCATAGCTGGGCGGCGACGGTGGGTGCACCGGTGGCCGCCCGCCAGGCGGGTGACCCGGCGGACTACCCGGCCGTGGCGGTGGCGGTGCGCCGCGGGGTGGCTGCCGGCCAGGTCCGGGCGGGCCGCCGACGGCGGGACTCACCGGAGCGGACGCCTGGCCGGCCATGGACGGTATGCGCATGCCCGAGGTCTGGGGTGGGCGTCCGGCCATTCCGTGATGGCGCCCGACCTCGAAGGTCAGCGCCGGCCCGTCCGGGTTGCCGATGTTGACGGTTTGGCCGTCATGGATGTCGACCACCGGTACCCGCCGGCCGTTGACGTAAGTCCCGTTCAGCGAACCGTTGTCGATCGCCAGCCACCTGCCCTGATCGAAACGAAGCAGCAGATGGGCGCGTGAGATAAGCGGATGCGTGATCCGCATGTCGGCCCGGAGGTCGCGGCCGACCACAACGTCATGGCCTGCCGCGAATGTCCGCTCCGACCCGTCGTGCCTGACGGTCAGGGCAGGCGGCGCTGGTGGAGTCATCGAACCAACTTTAGCGGTAAAGGCCAGCCCAGGAACGGCAACGTTTAGATAACGCTCAGCCCGGCGCTCCGGTCACCACGCAGCGGGTGCGGCTGTAGATGGTGGGCATGCACAGATTGCAGTGTGTACAGGCCGAATGGGTCCGCACGCCGTCGGATTCGGCGTCGGCCTTGATCCGGTTGATCAGGTCCGGCTCGGCGAGCAGAGCCCTGGCCATCGCCACGAATTGGAAACCCTCGGCCATCGCCAGGTCCATCGTTTCGCGGTTGGTGATGCCGCCCAGCAGGATCAGCGGCATCTTCAGCTCGGCGCGGAACAGCTTGGCGTCGCGCAGCAAGTACGCCTCCCGGTACGGGTATTCGCGCAGGAACTTCTTGCCCATCATTCGCATGCCCCAACGGACCGGCGGCTTGAAGGCTCCGGCGAACTCTTTGACGGGTGCATTTCCCCGGAATAGATACATCGGGTTGACCAGCGAACTGCCCGCGGTGAGTTCGATCGCGTCCAGACCGCCGTCTTCTTCCAGCCACTTGGCGGTGATGAGCGACTCTTCGGTGGAAATGCCGCCGCGGACGCCGTCGGCCATGTTGAGTTTGGCGGTCACCGCGATCTGCTGATCTACCGCCCGGCGCACCGCGAGCACCAATCCGCGAGCCACCTTGGCGCGGTTCTCCAGTGATCCACCGAATTCGTCGTCGCGCCGGTTGATCAGCGGCGACAGAAAGGAACTGGCCAGATAGTTGTGGCCCAAATGGATTTCGACGGCATCGAAGCCCGCGTCGACGGCCAGCCGGGCGGCATTGGCGTGTGCGGCCATGACGTCTTCGATGTCGTCACGGCTGGCCTTCTTGGCGAACCGCATGCCGATCGGGTTGAAAAACCGCACCGGCGCCAGCGCGGTGGCCTTGTTCGAGCGGGCGTCGGCCACCGGGCCCGCGTGGCCGATCTGCGCGCTCACCGCCGCACCTTCGGCGTGGATCGTTTCGGTGAGTCGGCGCAAGCCCGGCACCGCTTCCGGGCGCATCCAGATCCCGTTACCGCCGGTGCGGCCGCCTTGCGATACCGCGCAGTACGCGACGGTGGTCATGCCCACGCCGCCGGCGGCGGGCAACCGGTGGTACTCGATCAGGTCGTCGGTGACCAGCGCGTCGGGCGTGCGGGCTTCGAATGTCGCGGCCTTGATGATCCGGTTGCGCAACGTGATCGGACCGAGCTTGGCCGGGCTGAACACATCCGGGGCCTCGGGCATATCGGCAGCCTAGCGCCACGGCGATCGCAAGCGCGGCGAAGCCGGGCGCAGCGGGTCGCCGTCATCGAGCACCGGCGATCGCAAGCGCGGCGAAGCTGGGCGCAGCGGGTCGCCGTCTTCGAGCACCGCCGATCGCAAGCGCGGCGAAGCCCGGGCGCAGCGGGTCGCCGTCATCGAGCACCGCCGTGCCAGACTGTTCGGCGTGGGCGCAATCACGCTGGACGGCAAGGCTACCCGCGACGAGATCTTCGTCGACCTGAAGCAACGGGTATCGGAGTTGACCGCATCGGGGCGCACGCCGGGACTGGGCACCATCCTGGTCGGCGATGACCCGGGCTCACAGGCCTACGTTCGCGGTAAGCACGCCGACTGCGCGAAAGTCGGCATCACGTCGATTCGCCGCGACCTGCCGGCCGACATCTCGACGGCCACGCTCAACGACACCATCGACGAACTCAACGCCAACCCCGAATGCACCGGCTACATCGTGCAGTTGCCGCTGCCCAAGCACCTGGACGAGAACGCCGCGTTGGAGCGCGTCGACCCCGGTAAGGACGCCGACGGCCTGCACCCGACCAACCTGGGCCGGCTTGTCCTCAACACGCCGGCGCCGTTGCCGTGCACCCCGCGCGGAATCGTGCACCTGCTGCGGCGTTACGACATCGAGATTGCCGGGGCGCACGTGGTCGTCATCGGGCGCGGCGTGACGGTGGGCCGGCCACTGGGTCTGCTGCTCACCCGTCGCTCCGAGAATGCCACTGTGACGTTGTGCCACACCAAAACTCGTGACCTGCCCGCGCTGACCAGACAGGCCGATGTCATTGTGGCCGCCGTCGGCGTGCCGCACCTGCTCACCGCGGACATGGTGCGTCCGGGTGCGGCGGTCGTCGACGTGGGTGTGAGCCGGGTGGACGGCAAGCTCGCCGGTGATGTGCACCCCGGCGTGTGGGATGTAGCCGGTCACGTGTCGCCGAACCCAGGCGGTGTGGGCCCGCTGACGCGGGCGTTTCTGCTGACTAACGTCGTCGAGTTGGCGGAGCGGCGGTGAGCGTTCGCTCTACGGCCAAATCGCAGTGGCCGATTCTGCTGGTCGGGCTGATCTTCGTGACAGCTCTGGCGCTGGTGGGAGCCAACTTCTGGCGGCGCGGCGCGCTGCTGATCGGCATCGGCGTCGGAGTGGCAGCCGTGCTGCGGTTGGTGTTGACCGATGGCGGGGCCGGCTTGTTGGTGGTGCGCAGTAAGGGAACCGACTTCCTCACCACCGCGACGGTCGCAGCGGCGATGGTCTACATCGCGTGGACCATCGACCCGCTGGGTACCGGATAGACCGCTACAGCCCCGGCACCCCGGGCATGCCGGGAATTTGCGGCAGGTTGGGCATGCGGCCGTTGGCCACGTCGGCCATCATGCTCGGGCAGTACATGGAGATGGCGATCCTGGTGAACATGTCGGCCATCCCCGGCGACATGCCGTTGCCCCTGACGCGTGCCGCGGCTGCGGCGAAGTTTCCGCCCGGCTCGGCGAGCATGGGGCACACCTGCTGGCCCATCGCCACCGCACTGCCCGGCTCGCCGTAGTTGACGCCCGCATTGCTCAGGGCGCCGAGGAACGAGTCGTCGATCGGGCTGGCGTCAGCCGGAGTCGCGAATATAGCAGCGGCTCCGAGGATTCCGGCCGCTCCCGCGAACAAACGAATGGCCAGCGGCTGAGCGCGGAACATCCAGATCCAGCCCCGCGTCTTCGCCATTGCCTTCATGCCGGCCCCCATCCGTCTCGGAGTGCACTGCAGGCACTCTAATCACTCTAGGAACCTTGATGGACAAACGTCACATTTACAACACAGTCGGATAAAGGTTTGCGCTCTTATGCGTTTCGCGGCGGCGTTTCGCCCAAGTTTTGGTGTGAACCGACGGCTTTCGGTGTGAGCGTACGGCGGGATACAACGCGAATCTTCGCCCTGCCTGCACTTACGAAGCCAAGGATTCACACCGAAGGCCAACGATTCACACCGAGAGCCAACGATTCACGCCCAACGCCCAATTAGGTCAACGTCGCCCGCACGCACACCGTGACATAGGGCAGCGCAAGGCCGTTCGTGTTCGCCAATGCCGGATGGGTGGCCAGCAACTCGCGCACCTGGTCGAGTGTGCGCGCGCGCACCTCGGTCGGTGAGGTAATGCAGTAGCTGCGCGACGCTACCAAGTCGATAAGTGCTTGTGGCGTAAGGTAATTCGTCCACTCGACTTGATACCGCTCCACCGCGCTGAACGGCGCGGGCAGGGTCAGCTCGGTGCGACTCGAGTCGCCGTCGCTGCCGATGATCCGGCCCAGCTCGCGGACCCAGCCGAGTCGTTCGTCGCGGATGTTCCACACCAGGCCCAGCCGACCGCCGGGCCGCAGCACGCGGGCCACCTCGGGAATCGCTCGCTCCGGATCGACCCAGTGCCAAGCCTGGGCCACCAGCACCGCGTCGACGCTATTGTCTTGCAACGGAATCTCTTCCGCGGTGCCCAGCAACGCCACGGTCCGCGGAAGCGAAGCGCGCAGCACTTCCAGCATTTCGGGAATCGGGTCGACGGCGACCACGTCGAGGCCCCGTTCGACCAGCCGGGTGGTCAATTTCCCGGTGCCCGCACCCAGGTCGAGCACCTTGCGCGCGCCCGCCGGCAACAGCCAGTCGATCGCCTGCGGCGGATACGACGGGCGGCCGCGCTCGTAGGCAGCCGCGGCCGAGCCGAAGGACAGCGAGCGGTCCGACCGACAGTGCGCGGATGTCATGAACACGCGCCTTCGGCCAATTTCAGTGTCTGCCGGATCAATTCACCCACCGCCTCGGTTTCCAGCAGGAAACCGTCGTGCCCGTAATCGGATTCCACCACACAGAGCCCCTGGCAGCCGGGCAGCAAATCGGCCAGCTCCTCCTGCAGACGCAGCGGGTAAAGCCGGTCGGAGGTGATTCCGCCGACCACCACAGGTACCGGGCAGCCGCCCAGCGCCGCGGCCACCCCGCCGCGCCCGCGGCCCACGTCGTGGCTGTTCACCGCATCGGTCAGGGTCACATAGCTGCCCGCGTCGAAGCGAGTCAACAGCTTCTCGCCCTGGTAGTCCAGGTAGCTCTCGACCGCATAGCGGCCGCCCGCTGCGGGATCCTCGTCGCCCTGGCTCATGTTGGCGAACCGGGCGTCGAGCTCGGCCTCGCCGCGGTAGGTCAGGTGCGCGAAACGACGGGCCAGCTTCAGGCCGGTGTCGGGCGCTCGGCCGGTGCCGTAGTAGTCGCCGCCCTGCCAGTTCGGGTCCGCCTTGATGACCGCGATCTGAGTCGTCTGGGTGCCGATCAAATCGGCGGTGGAGCGTGCGCTGACCGCGAGCAGCAGCCCGGCCCCAACCCGGTCCGGGTGACCGACGATCCACTCCAAAGCCCTTGCGCCGCCCATCGATCCGCCGACGACGGCGGCGACCTGGCTGATGCCCAGCGCCTCTAGCGCGGCAATGTCGGCGTTCACCTGGTCTCGCATGGTTATCTGCGGAAACCTTGAGCCCCAGGGCTTTCCGTCGCTGGCAAGCGAACTGGGGCCGGTGGAGCCACGACAGCCGCCGAGCACGTTGGTGGCTATGGCACACCAGCGGTTGGTGTCGATCGGCGCGCCCGGGCCGGCCACCCCGTCCCACCACCCAGGCGTCGGATGTCCGGGCCCGGCGGGTCCGGTGATGTGCGAATCGCCGGTGAGGGCGTGCAGGACCACCACCACGTTGTCGCGCGCGGGCGACAATTCGCCCCAGCGCTGCACGGCGATACTGACGTCGTCGATGACCGCGCCGCTCTCGAGGGTCAGCGAGCCGATATCTACTACGCCGACCTCGCTCTCGGCGGGCAATGTCTGCTGGGGCACTTCGGAAATCGTCATGTCAACAGTCCTCAGACGGCCGCCACCGAACGCGATTCGCCGCTGAATTTGCGGGCTGCGGCAAATCCGATGTCCAGGTCGGCGAGGATATCGTCGATTCCTTCGATGCCCACCGCCAAGCGCACCAGCCCCGGGCTGACCCCGGTGCTCAGCTGCTCCTCGGGGCTCAGCTGGGCGTGGGTTGTCGACGCCGGGTGAATCACCAGCGAACGCACGTCGCCGATGTTCGCGACGTGACTGTGCAGCCGTAGCGCGTTCACAAATGCCTTGCCCGCGTCCGCGCCACCAGCCAGCTCGAAAGCCAGCACAGCGCCGGTTCCCTTGGGCGCCAGCTTCTTTCCCAGCTCATACCACGGCGAGCTGGGCAAGCCCGCATAGTTGACCGACAGCACCCTGTCGTGCGCGTCGAGATACTCCGCGACGCGCTGTGCGTTGGCGACATGCCGCTCCATGCGCAGGCTCAGCGTCTCCAGACCTTGGGCTACCAGAAAGGCGTTGAACGGCGACGCGGCCGAGCCCAGGTCGCGCAGCAGTTGCACGCGAGCCTTGAGCGCGAAGGCCGGCGGCCCCAGCTCGGCAAACACCACGCCGTGGTAACTCGGGTCTGGTGTGGTGAAACCGGGAAAGCGGCCCTGCGTCCAGTCGAATGTGCCACCGTCGACGATCACCCCGGCGATGGCAGAGCCGTGGCCGCCCAGGTACTTGGTGGCCGAGTGCAGGACGATGTCGGCGCCCTGCGTGAATGGCTGGATCAGGTAGGGCGTGGCGATGGTGTTGTCGACGATCAGCGGTACGCCGTTGCGGTGCGCCACCTCCGACACGCCCGGGGTGTCCAGCACGTCGATCTGGGGGTTGGAGATGGTCTCGCCGAAGAAGGCCTTGGTGTTCGGCCGGACCGCCGCCTGCCACGAGTCCAGGTCGTCCGGGTTGTCCACGAAGCTGACCTCGATGCCCAATTTGGCCAGCGAATAGTGGAAGAGGTTATAGGTGCCGCCGTACAGGCGCGGGCTGGAGACGATGTGGTCGCCGGCGCCCGCGAGGTTCAGGATGGCGAAGGTCTCGGCGGCCTGCCCGGAGCTGAGGAACAGCGCGGCCACACCACCCTCCAGAGCGGCGATGCGTTGCTCGACGACATCGGTGGTCGGGTTGCCGATCCGGGTGTAGATGTTCCCCGGCACCTCGAGCCCGAAGAGCGCGGCGGCGTGCGCGACGTTATCGAAGGTGTACGACGTGGTCTGGTAGATCGGCAGGGCACGCGCATTGGTCGCCGGGTCGGGTTGCTGACCGACGTGAACCTGCTTGGTTTCGAACGACCAATGCGCGCTCGGATCGGTCTCGATGCTGTTGGCGTCGGTGCTCATGAGAGGTGCTTTCTGCTCGGGCATTCGGCAGGCAGGACCGATGGAAGTGAGTGGATGCACATAACCGTTTCCCTGTCAGCTCAAGGGGCCCGTTATGGCGGACCCGCGCTTGCCGCGTAGCCGGTTGGGCTACTCAACCTGGTCATCACCCGGGGCACCCCACCGCGGTTGGAGGGTTGCCGGCCAGCAAGCCGGGGCTTGACGCTGGCGCTCATGACCGAGATGCAGCCTAACGCATGGCAACGAGTCGACGCCAATTCCCAGCTAACCAGCACCGCTGCGCTGCGCCCGCATATCGACGCGCGGTGCTTTTGTACCCTTGGCGTCAAGAGCGACCGCTCGCCCAGCTGACACCGGAGGACTCGAACACAGATGTCCAAGGAACCCAAAATCAAAGTCAAAGGCGCGGTGGTCGAGCTCGACGGTGACGAGATGACTCGCGTCATCTGGAAGCTCATCAAAGAGTTGCTTATTCTTCCGCATCTCGACATCGATTTGGACTACTACGACCTAGGTATCGAGCACCGCGACCACACCAATGACCAGGTGACCATCGATGCGGCGTATGCCATCAAAAAACACGGCGTGGGCGTCAAATGCGCGACGATCACGCCCGACGAGGCCCGGGTGCAGGAATTCAACCTGAAGAAGATGTGGTCGTCGCCCAACGGCACTATCCGAAACATCTTGGGCGGCACCATTTTCCGTGAGCCGATCCTGATCTCCAATGTGCCGCGGCTGGTTCCGGGCTGGACCAAGCCGATCGTCATCGGCCGGCACGCCTTCGGCGATCAGTACCGCGCGACGAACTTCAAGGTCGACCAGCCCGGCACCGTCTCGATCACCTTCACCCCCGCCGACGGCAGCGAACCGATCGTGCACGAAATGGTGTCCATCCCCGACGACGGCGGGGTGGTGATGGGCATGTACAACTTCACCGAATCCATCCGCGACTTCGCGCGAGCGACCTTCTCTTATGGCCTGCACGCCAAATGGCCGGTATACCTGTCGACCAAGAACACCATCCTCAAGGCCTACGACGGCATGTTCAAGGACGAGTTCGAGCGCATCTACGAAGAGGAATTCAAAGAGCGGTTCGAGGCCGAAGGGCTGACCTACGAGCACCGGCTGATCGACGACATGGTGGCCGCCTGCCTCAAGTGGGAGGGCGGGTATGTGTGGGCCTGCAAGAACTACGACGGTGACGTCCAGTCCGACACCGTCGCGCAGGGCTACGGCAGCCTGGGCTTGATGACGTCGGTGCTGATGACCGCCGACGGTCGCACCGTCGAAGCCGAAGCCGCCCACGGCACCGTCACCCGTCACTTCCGGCAGTACCAGGCCGGCAAACCGACCTCCACCAACCCGATCGCTTCGATCTTCGCCTGGACGCGGGGACTGCAGCACCGCGGCAAGCTGGACCAGACTCCTGAGGTCGCCGAATTCGCCAAAACACTGGAAGACGTGGTCGTCGGCACCGTCGAGAGCGGGAAGATGACCAAAGACCTCGCCCTGCTGATCGGCGGCGATCAAGAGTGGCAGAACAGCGAGGACTTTCTCGAATCGCTCGCCGACAACCTGCAGAAGGCGTTGGCGGATTCCTAGCCAGACGAGGCGGCCGCATTTGGACGCCTGCGGTATTCTCTGCCAAATTTGCGGCAGTGCGTGCTGCGCCCAGACTGCCGAGATTCTGGGGGTTGGGTTGAGCTGGCACGAGTTCCGGTTTGCGACAGCCGCGTTACGCGACAGTCGAATGTTGCCAGCGTTCACCAGGGTGGTTGCGATTTCCTGTTTTGCGTTGGCCGGTCTCGGAGTCGTCGAGCAGTTCAATCCGTTCGGTCCCAGCGGTCTCGTCGCTCGCTCTCTGCAGGTGGCCGTATCGCTATCCGCCCTGATCGTCGGTCTGTGTTGGCTGTTGCGACCCTGGCCGCGTTATCGATATGCGCTCGCTTTCGTCGTCTGGGCCGACGTCGGTGTGGCAATTGTCGCCGCGACGATGCCGACACCGGCTTCGCGATTGTGCACGACGGTGTACATGGGGCTGACCGGGGTATACGCAGCATTCCTTCTTGGGAGGCGAAGCGTTCTGGCGCACTGTTGGTTTTGCGCCGCGACTATCGCTGCGATCACCGTTTGGGTGGTGCTGCACGAGCACCAACCGCTGTTGGGACTGTTCAGCTATTACATGCCTGCGCTGGTCTGGACGGTTGCCATCCCGCTGGGTGGTCTGGTCCTGATCGAAATCGGTCGGAGGGCAATTCGCAGGACCGCACGTTCGGCGCACTATGACGAGTTGACCGGGCTGCGCAACCGGCGCGGGCTGTACGCTGCCGTCACTGCCGCCATGCGGCGCTTGTCGCCCGCCGCGGTGGTGCTTGCGGTGTGCGACATAGACCGATTCAAAGCCTTCAACGATGGGTACGGGCATGCCGCCGGTGACGCTGCGCTGGTCGCGATGGCGCGCAAGCTGCAGTCATTGGCCGGCAAGGATGAGATCACCGCTCGTATCGGCGGCGACGAACTCGTGCTCGTCGCATTTACCGATGTTCGAGACGACTTGTCGGTTGTGCTGAGCCGACTCGACCCGTTGACGCGTGGTGAGGTGGACGGGATGCACTTGACGGCGAGTGTGGGTATCGCCTTGCACCGGACCGCGGATCCGCACTTCTCTCTCGATGACGCAATACGGCACGCCGATGCCGCCATGTACCAGGTGAAACGGGCTGGCGGCGCCGAGTGCGCGATCTACGGCCCGGTGGCTGGCCGCCGTTAGTACGCTAGGACGGCGCGAGCGGGCATGTTTGTCCTAGCTGGCGGGTGGCTCGATCACCCGGGCCGGCTTCGTGCATTCCTCGAGGAACTCGGTAATGACCTCGGTGACGCGTCCGGGCGCCTCGAACATCGGTACGTGCCCGACGTTGTCGAGCTCGATGACCCGATAGCCCTCGGGCAAGTTGGTGGTGAAATGCCGGGTGAACCTGGGAGATGGGACGACGCGGTCCTTTTCGCACATCACCAGTTGCGTGGGAACGGAGATTCGCGCGAGCTCTCGGAGCCCCGGCAGCAGTGTTGCCTTGACCAGTAGTTGCAGGTAGGCGGGGCAGTGTGCGACGTCCTCGATACAGCCGACCAGATCGGCGTGACTGACCACGTCCGGCGATGCGCTGAGCGCATAGGTGGCCAACCGACGGCTGAACGGCAAGCTCAAGGCACGCTCGCCGAACAACCAGGCGAGCGCCAACACCGGCACGCCCAGGATGAACTTCGCGATCACCTCGAACTTGGCCGGAGTCCATCGCGTCCAACCGCCGGCCGGGGCAATTCCGGTGACCGTGCGTGCCCGCCCGCGACATGCCAGCTCGAAGGCGACCCAGCCGCCCAGCGAGTTGCCGACGATGTGGGCGGTCTTCCAGCCCAGTTCATCCATTTGGCGCTCGACGTGGTCGGCCAGCACCTCCGAGGACAAAAACCAGGTGCCGGCCCGCGGGCCACCGTTGTGGCCTGCCATCGTGGGCGCGAACACTTCATAGCGGCCGGTGTCGGCCAACTGCTGGGCCACCACGTCCCAGACCCGCTGGGATAGCAGGAACGGATGCAGCAGCAGGACCGGTTCCGCAGATCCGTCTGTGGGTCCCAGATGGATCGGCTCGCGACGGGTGGCGCTCATGCTGCCGACACTAAATGCGGTACCGCCGGTACCGCAAGCGGCACTGGCCGCCCCTGCACGACGGCGTGCGAAGATCAAGGGCATCATGAGCACCGCACCGGGGCTCCGCCGGATTTTCTCCGGTATCCAGCCCACCTCCGATTCGCTGCACCTTGGCAACGCTCTGGGCGCGGTCATGCAGTGGGTACCGCTGCAGGACGACTATGACGCATTTTTCTTCGTGGCCGACCTGCACGCCATCACCATCCCGCAGGATCCCGAAGGGCTGCGCCGCCGCACCCTGATTACGGCCGCCCAATACCTGGCGCTTGGCATCGACCCGAGTCGCAGCACCGTGTTCGTGCAGAGTCATGTGCCCGCACACTGCGAGCTGGCCTGGGTGCTGGGCTGCTTCACCGGCTTCGGCCAGGCATCGCGGATGACGCAGTTCAAGGACAAGTCGACCCGCCAGGGTGGCGAGACCACCACCGTCGGGCTATTCACCTACCCGGTGCTGCAGGCCGCCGACGTGCTGGCCTACGACACCGATCTGGTCCCGGTAGGCGAGGACCAGCGCCAGCACCTCGAACTGTCACGGGATATCGCGCAACGGTTCAACAGTCGCTTTCCGGATACGTTCGTCGTTCCCGACGTGCTCGTCGGGAAGGTCACGGCCAAGATCTATGACCTGGCCGACCCGACGTCGAAGATGAGCAAGTCGGCCAGCAGCGACGCCGGGCTGATCAACCTGCTCGACGATCCGGCGTTGTCTGCCAAGAAGATTCGTTCGGCGGTGACCGACAGCGAACGTGAGATCCGGTACGACCCGGTCGCCAAGCCGGGCGTGTCCAACCTGTTGGGCATTCAGTCGGCGCTGTCCGGGGTAGACATCGACACCCTGGTCGAGCGCTATGCCGGGCACGGCTACGGCGATTTGAAGAAGGACACCGCCGAAGTCGTCGTCGAGTTCGTGCGCCCGCTGCGGTCCCGTGTCGACGAATTGATCGCCGATCCCGCCGAGCTGGAGGCCATCCTCGCGGCCGGGGCACAGCGCGCCGACGAGGTAGCCAGCAAAACCGTTCAGCGGGTCTACGATCGGTTAGGTTTCCTTCCGCGACGGGAATAGGTGAACCATGAACGAGCGGGCCGACCCCGCCAAGCCAGGCATCTTCGATCGGCTACGGGCCCGCTACGGATGGTTGGACCACGTCGTGCGCGCCTACCAGCGCTTCGACGAACGCAACGGCAGCTTCTTCGCGGCGGCCCTCGCGTACTACTCGATCTTCGCCTTACTTCCGCTGCTCATGGTCAGTTTCGCCGGCGTTGGGTTCGTGTTGGCGAGCCGGCCGGATCTGCGGAGCTCGATCGAGCACCACATCTGGTCGTCGGTTTCCGGCCAGCTGGGGCAGCAGCTCGTCAGAGGGATGAATTCGGCGATTCGGGCGAGTGCGTCGGTCGGGGTGATCGGCCTGGCCACCGCAGCGTGGGCCGGGCTTGGGTGGATGTCGCGGTTGCGGGCTGCGCTGACCGAGATGTGGTTTGCGCACCGCATCGATTCACCGGGATACCTGCGCAACAAGCTATCCGACCTGTTGGCGATGGTGGGAACGTTCGTGGTGATGTTGGCGACCGTCGGGCTTTCCGCGCTGAGCCACGCCCAGCCGATGGCCGCTCTCTTGGGATGGGTTGGCATACCTGAGTTTTCGGTGTTCGACTCGATCTTTCGACTGGTCTCGTTCCTGGTATCGATGCTGGTCTCCTGGCTGCTGTTCACCTGGATGATCGCCCGATTGCCGCGCGAGAAGGTCAGCCTCGTCGCCTCGATGCGAGCCGGGGCGCTGGCAGCGGTGGGGTTTGAAGTGTTCAAGCAGTTGGGGTCGATCTACCTCGGGGCGGTCACCGGCAGCCCGACGGGCCGGGTGTTCGGACCGGTGCTGGGCCTGATGGTGTTCGCCTATATCACGGGGTATCTCGTCCTGTTCGCCACGGCGTGGGGCGCGACGGCAACACCCGAAGATCCGCGCGCCAAGCCGGTCGACCCTCCGCCGCCGGCTATCATCGCTCCGCAGGTGCAACTCGACGAGGGCCTGTCCGCGCGTCAGACGGTGGCCGCTGTTGCCGCGGGAGCCGTTGGCGCGCTTACGCTTTCGCGGCTGATGCGTTGGCGCCGTTAGCTGGTCAATTCGCTACCGTGATGCGCAGCCGGGGCTTGCGACCGTCTTTGGTGGTGGCAACCCGGTCCCACACCGCATCGACCATCGGCGCCAACAGCAGCTCGCCCATCTGGCGCACCATGGCCCCGAGGACTTGTGCAGATTCGGAGCGTTCGGTGGAAGCCAGTCCGGACCCGCGTAGTGCGGCGACTTCGCGTCGAGTGAGGTCGACCAGCACGTCGAGCAGGTGGTTGTCGGCAGGCTCCAGGAACGTACGACGCACATAGTTGACGACGGGCGGGTTGTCACGCAGCATCTGGGCCACCGCTCTGTCGCGCGCCGCCGCGACGTGCTGGGCGCTGCCCTTCACCGGTACTTCGGCGATGGCATGCGCGAAATAGTCCACCACCAACTGGTCGACTGCGTCGCGTAGTCCGGCCTTGGTCTTGAAATGATGCTGCACCAGCCCCAAAGTGACGCCGGCGGCGGATGCGATGTCGCGCAGCGAGATTCGATCTGCACCGTATTGCGCATACAGGTCTAGCGCCGTGTTCCGGATTCGCGCTTTGGCCGTCAGGTCCTCGTTGGTGGCCCGCGGATTGAGCATTGTCTTCCTCCGCCGCGATCTCGTTACTTTACAAGTGTCATAATTACGATACTGTTGTACAGTCGCGAATCCCACCGATATGAGGTTGACGTGTCAGCATTGTTTCCCGATTACCGTCCCAGCTGGGAAACCGACCAGCACCGCGACTTGCGAATTCATGCCGCGGAGTTCTTTCGCAAGGAAGCCGCGCCCAATCAGGAACGCTGGGCCACCCAGCATGCCGTCGACCGCGAATTCTGGAACAAAGCCGGCGCTGCCGGGCTGCTCGGCCTGGACTTGCCGGAAGAGCTCGGCGGTATGGGCGGTGACTTCGCGATGCAGGCCGTCGTGCAGGAAGAACTGGTGTATGCCCACGACCAGGCTTTCGGGTTCGCGGTCCACTCGCCGATCGTCGCCCACTACATATACACCTACGGCAACGAGGAACAGCGCCGGCGCTGGCTGCCAAAGGTCATCAGCGGCGAGGCGGTGCTGGCCATCGCGATGACCGAACCGGGAACCGGGTCGGACCTGCAGTCGGTGCGGACTACTGCCCGGCGTGACGGGGACGTGTACGTCATCAACGGCTCGAAGACGTTCATTTCCAACGGGACTCACTGCAACCTGTTGGTGATTGTGGCCAAGACCGATTCGTCCAAGGGTGCCGCCGGCGTGTCGTTGATCGTGGCGGAGACCGACGGCCTGGAGGGTTTCGAGCGCGGCAGGGTGTTGCAGAAGATCGGCCAGCACGGCCAGGACACCCGCGAGTTGTTCTTCTCCGACGTGCGGGTGCCGGTGACCAACTTGCTTGGCGAAACGGAAGGGCAGGGCTTCTATCAGTTGATGCAGCAACTCGCGCGGGAACGGCTGATCATTGCCACGCTGTGTTCGGCGCTGGCCGAGGCTGCCGTGCTGGAGGCGATCAACTACTCCAAGGAGCGAGAGGCGTTCGGCCGTCCGATCGGTAATTTCCAGAACACCAAATTCACGCTGGCCGAATGCAAGACTGAGGCGCTGGCGATCAAGACGCTCGTCGATTACGCCATACAACGTTACGTCGACGGAAGCAACGATCCGATGACGGCGTCGATGGCCAAGCTGTTCGCCGCCGAGAAATGCGATCAGATCGTGGACAAGTGCCTGCAGATCTTCGGCGGCTACGGCTACATGGCCGAATACCCGATCGCGAACATGTATACCGGGTCCCGGGTGAACCGGATCTACGGCGGCACCAGCGAGATCATGAAGGAAATCATCAGCCGCTCGCTATAAGGACACGAAAATGACTGAGGCATACACACCGGCGCACTGCACGACGTCAAGCCGATCTCACTGGTCGTCGGGCTGATCGACGAACTGCGGCAATGCTTTCCGGACGTGTCCGAGAGACCGCATTTTTAGCTCGGCGCGGTAGTCTCGCCACCTGTAGCTCTTGCTCGCTCCTGCTGCAGGCGGATGAGTTGGGGGAGTGCCTCGAAATCCTTATCCCGCCCTGCCGCTTCCTTCGATGCGATGACATCGTCAAGACTGGCGACCAGAACGAGTACGCCGTCGATCTTCATTGCCGTCGCGCCATTTCGGAGATCTTCGAAACCGTCGGCAAATCCGGAAGGGGCAAACGTGAGATCGAGATCTCCGTAACGTGTCGTCAAATTCAGCACACTCATGCCCTGAAGAGACTCCGCCGAGGCGCTGAATTGTAAACCTTCAGATCCGGCGGCCCGCACCTTGGCTTCAAGCTCGGTAAGGGCGGCGGCGAGATTGGCCAGGTTGGACTTCGGCCGCGCCGGAACGATGTCGATGTCGATGGTCGCTGTTCCCGATCCGTGCAGTAAGGCAGCATAGCCACCGATCAATACGTACTCGACGTCATGGCGAGCGAGCGTGTCAAGTATGGCCGCGGGGTCGAATTCAGGCACGAGTTGCCTCACGAGCGAGGCGTGCCTGTTCGGTCTGCACCTTATCTCGGTCCGCCGAGCTGCGCCGCTGCTCGTGTTCCCACAGCACATCGTCATGATCGTCGTATGGCACGATCTGTGTCGACAATGACAAGTCAACGGCAGCAAGGATTTTCGCGATTGTAGGGTGGGTCGGTTGGCGCGTCCCGGACTCGATCTTGGCGATTGTGCTGTATGGCATTCCCGCTTTGGCGGCCAACTGACGCTGCGTCAAACCCGTCTTTGCACGTGCGACCCTCAGGACGTTTCCCGCCCATGCGTCGATGCTGCGCTGTGTACGAGGACTAACAACTGCCATACCAGCATGCTACCTTATAAGGTCGCATCATTCTGGGCCCTGCTGGTGCTGCCCATCACCACCGTCAGGCCTAACCCGCCAGTCGCCGCCTGCCATGACGGCGCTAACCTGCAGATCACGGTCCAGCACAACAAGATTGGCGTCATACCCGGGTCGCAGGCTGCCGACGCCCTCGAGCCCGAGGACGCGCGCCGGCGTCGTCGCGGTCATCCGAACCGCGGCAGTCAGCGCAGTATCGGCGTCCTCGCCGAGTGCGACGACATTGCGGAAGAGCTGATCCATGGTCGCCGTGCTTCCTGCGATCGTCGACGTTCCCCGCACCCGGGCCACACCGGACACCACGTCGATCGGCACCGCGCCGAGCCGGAATTCGCCGTCGGGGCAGCCCGCAGCTGCGATCGCATCGGTCACCGCGGCCACCCGGTCCGGGCCGGCCGACTCGATCACCGCACGCAGCACGGCGGGGTGCACGTGCACGCCGTCGGCGATCAGCTCGACGGTCACCCGCGGGTCTTCGAGCAGGGCCACTGCGGGTCCCGGGCTGCGGTGGTGCAGCGGCGGCATCGCGTTGAACAGATGGGTGCCGACCGTCGCGCCCAATTCCACAGCATGTTGGGTCTGCTCGTAGGTGGCATTCGTATGTCCCACGGCCACAACGACTCCCGCGTCGAGAAAGCGCCGAATCGCCGTGTCGCATCCGGCTAACTCGGGAGCCAGGGTGACCATCCGGATCGCGTCGCCGCCGGCGGCCAGCACGGCGTCGATCTCGGCGGGGTCCGGGTCACGCATCAGGTCGGGATCGTGCGCGCCGCACCGTGACCTGCTCAGCCACGGACCCTCCAGATGAATGCCCGCGACGACACCTTGCCGGGTGGCCGCGGCCAGTGCCTGCACTCCGGCGAGCAGTTCCGCGGGCCGCGCGGTGACCAGGCTGGCCAGCGTCGTCGTGGTGCCGTGCCGCAGGTGAAACTCCGCGGCGCGGGCCACGTCATGTGCATCGACGTAAGAAGCCCCGCCGCCGCCGTGCACGTGCATATCGACAAAGCCCGGCACCACAACGGAATCCGGGAAGTCTACGTCGGCGGGCCGAGGCGGTGGGCCGGCCCCGCAGGCCAGGATCTGGCCACCCGAAATCTCCAGCCACCCGGGTCGGCACACCTGCCCGTCCAAGGCGACAGCACCGGCCTGGATCATGCGTGGGTCTTTTCCCACCGTCCACCGTTTTCCCAGAAGTGCCTGATGTCCTCGAGTTGACGACCCTTGGTTTCCGGCGCATACCGGAAGACGAAAACGAAAGCGATCAGCGCGAAGGCCCCGAACACGGCGAAAGCTCCTGCGTCGCCGAGAGAATCCTTTATCGTCAGGAAACCGGCCGCAACTATCGCGTTGCTCACCAGGTTAGCGGTCAACATGGTGCTGGACCCGAGCGAGCGCAGGCGGGTAGGGAAGCTTTCGCTCGCGTACACCCAGCCCAGGGACCCCAAACCCAGTGTGTAGCCGATGATGAAGAGCAGCACGCCGGCGAACCCGAAGATCAGTCCAGCGCCGCCGAGACTCTGCGAGGAGAACACAACCATCAGCGCAAGGTCGGCGGCGATCATCATTGCTATGCCGCACAACAGGATTGGCCGCCTGCCCAGTCTGTCGACGAGGAGCACCGAAATTCCCACTGCCGCCAAACCCGCCACCTGTACCAGGGCCGGCAGAGCGAGCTGTCCGAAATAGCCGGCGAAGCCCATGCCCTTGAATATCTCGGGGCTGTAATAGACGAACGCGTTGATGCCGGTGATCTGGATCAGAAAGCCCAGCGCGATCACGAAGGCAGTGGCCCGCGAATACGGCCGGCGCAACATCTCGGAGATGCCGCCGCTGCCTTCGCTCAGGGCTCGCATGATTTCAGCAAGTTCCTCATCGGCGTTCGCGCTGGGCTCCACCAGTAGCAGCGCCGCCCGCGCCTCGTCCACCCGGCCCTTCAGCATGTACCAGCGGGGGCTGTCGGGTAGGCGAATCACCAAGAGCAGCAGCACAATTGCCGGCAAGACGGCCAGCGCCAGCATCCACCGCCAGCCGTGGACACCGGCGAGCAGGTAGCCGGTCAGGTAGCCCACGATGAGTCCGCTGACAATGGCCAGCTGGTAGGCCGTCACCAGCGATCCTCGCACCGCCGCCGGAGCCGACTCCGCCACATAGACCGGGACGACCACCATCGACACCCCGATGGCCAAACCAATCAGGAACCGTGCCGTCAACAGCATCGCCAATGACACCGAAAACGCTCCCAGCAGAGCGCACATCGTGTAGGCGACCAACACCAGCACGATCGCCCTTTTGCGTCCAATGGCGTTGGTCAGCAGGCCCGCGCCCAGCACCCCGACGATCTGGCCGATCACCACCATGGTCGTCAGGACTTCCCGTTGCAGGGTCGTGCGAGCAAAATCGACGAACAGCTGCGCGGCGGCGATGATGGACAGGTCGTAGCCGTAGATGACGCCGACGCTGGCCGCGGTCAGCCCGACCAATACCCCCCGCCGCACGGACTCGTCAGGCCTGGACCCGGGTCTTCAGCAGACCGATCACCGTATCGGGGTCGTCGGGCGTGATGCACGGCCGCACCCGACGGCCGACGTCGAGAATCAGCAGCGTCTGCTTATGGCCCCGCTGCATGTCCAGCGGAAACCAGTGGCGAGGGTCGCCGGCGCCCCAGAAGCGTCCCTTGCCGGATGCCCAGCCCATCGGCTTGGCCTTGATGCCCTTGATTTTGCTGTAGGCGACCCGCTTTGGCGTAGCAAAGGGAAAGTAGTAGCGACGAATGGTGATTCCATCCTCGTCGAGGGTCAGGCCGGCGTCCTGGTAAAGGGCAGTCATCCCGCAGAGTCTAGTTCTCGGGCCGGCTGTTCATGGAGCGTGCGACCATGATCAACCCGAACACGACGAGCGCACCGACGACGGCCACGCCGACGCGTATCGGCAGCGCGTCGGCCGACGACGTCGGACCGGCGGCCTGCGCGTCGGCCGGCCGGTCGGTGGGACGCCCGGCGCTCGCCAACGAAGGGTCGGGTTCGACCAGGGTGCCGACCTGGGTGCCCGCCGGGGTGCTGAACCCGTAGTCGAGCAAATGCGCGGCCTGTTCCCACGGGGCGATCGGCTGCCGGGTTCCATGCAGCAGCACCGCCACCAGCCGTCGACCGTTGCGGTTGGCCGCTCCGACGAAGGTCTGGCCGGCGTCGTCGGTGTAACCGGTCTTGCCGCCCATCGCACCCGGGTAGTGATAGAGCAGCTGGTTGTCGTTCTCCAGCTGGTAGCCGGGATGGTCGCCGTGGCCGGGGAAGTCGAAAGTGCGGGTCGCGACGATGTTGCTGAACGTCGGGTTCTGCCAGGCGTACCGGTAGAACAGGCCGATGTCGTAGGCCGACGTGCTCATGCCGGGCCCGTCCAGTCCCGATGGCGTGGCGACGCGGGTGTCGCGGCCGCCGAGCTTGGCGGCCAGCAGATTGATCTTCTCCAGCGCGGCCTGCATGCCGCCGAGCTGCGCGGCCAGCGCGTGCGCGGCGTCGTTGCCGGAATGCATCAGCAGCCCGTGCAGGAGCTGGTTGACGGTGTACATGCCGTCGGCGTCGACGCCGACCTTGGTGCCCTCGGCCGCGGCGTCGTCGGCGGTGCCAGGAACCGACTTGTTCAGGCTGAGCGCGTTGATGGCGGCCATCGCCACCAGCACCTTGATGATGCTGGCCGGGCGGTGCCGGCCGTGTGGGTCGCGGGCGGCGATCACCGCGCCGCTGTCCAGATCCGCCACCAGCCAAGCCTCGGCGGAGACGTCGCCCGGCGTCGGCGGCGTGTTGGGTGCGGTGACGATCCCGCAACCGCCCAGCGCGTCGCCGCCGACCGGCTTGGGCGGCACTGCGAGCGGCGCCGGCGCCTCACCCGCCTGCGGCACCTCCGACGAGTCGACCGCCGGTGGCGTGGACACCTTGTAGGGGCAAGTCGCCGGAGCGGCGTTGGGGCCGGCGTCGGGCTCGGCCAGGGCGAAGGGCAGACCCGGACCGGCGGGCGCAGCTGCCAGAAAAAGTGCGGCCAGGCATGCGGCGCCGCGCGACGAGGACGGTAACCGAAGCATCGTCTGAGCAGCGTAAGCGAAAGGCGGCGGCAGTGCAGGGAGCCGCGCTGTGACTGCTGAGACGGAA
This sequence comes from Mycobacterium sp. NGS66, assembly GCF_059812225.1. Classification (NCBI taxonomy): domain Bacteria; kingdom Bacillati; phylum Actinomycetota; class Actinomycetes; order Mycobacteriales; family Mycobacteriaceae; genus Mycobacterium; species Mycobacterium sp. NGS66. Next base: position 188,662 of record NZ_JCALCG010000003.1, read on the forward strand.
GTTGCAAAGAGTGCACGAGTGGCGCTGCTGGTGCCGTGGCCGCCGTCGGGTGTGCCGTGCCCGCCGTCGCGGGTGAAGGGTGGGCGTCGAGTGTGAAGGGTTGGCGTCGCGGGTGAAAAGAGGGCGGGAAAATCGGCGAAAGCTCGCCCTGGTTTCACCCGGAAAGCCCAGATTTCACACCGAACGCCCGGGGTTCACGCGCAACGCCGCCCGCTACTTGACAGTGTCAGAAACATGTATAACACTGTCAATTAACCATGAAGCTGCTCACCCTGCCCGAATTCGCCGCCGTCGCCGCCACTGCGGTGCAGGCGTCCGGAGCAGTGCCGGAAAACCGCCAGGCCAAGCCGATCCCCGCCGAGCGCATGGTCCGCTACTACACCGCTCGCGGCCTGCTGCCCCGACCCGGGACGCGGGGCCGGGCGCTCACTTACGGGCGAACCCATCTCGTCCACTTGGTGGCCGTCAAACGGCTGCAGGGCGAGGGTTTGTCGCTGGACGAGATCGCTCAGCGGCTCGACGGGATGTCGCAGGCTGAGCTGGAGTCGCTGGCTGCTATCCCGCCCAGCGTCATGCCGGCCGACCTGGGCGACCCGGAACCCGCCCCGGCCCCGTCACGCGCGGCCGCCCGTTTCTGGCAGACGGCCCCCCAGACGGCCCCCCAGCTGACCACGGCGGAACCCCCCGCGGTAACCGAACTGCGGGCAGTCCGCCTTTCCGACACCGTCACGTTGCTGATCGACGGCCCACTGCCCCCGCCCGACAAACTGCGCCGCGCCGCCGCGCCGCTGCTCGAACTCCTCGCCAACCACGAAAGGACCCCCGATGAGCCCTGAGCTACTTCCGCTTCTCACCGCCGAACCGAGCTCCCCTGCCGGCTCACGGCCAACCTGCGGCGAGCTCAGCTCGGCAACCGGTGAGCGGCTACCCCTGAAGGCGCTGAGCGTCGACGCCGCCATCGTGGGCATGACCGCCACATCGACCGTGCGTCAGCGCTTCGTCAACACCGGCGATACCACCATCGAGGCCACCTACGTGTTCCCGTTGCCGGCGCGGGCGGGTGTCACCGACTTCGTCGCCTCGCTGGCCGGACGACGGGTGGTTGGCGTGCTGAAGGAGCGCGGCCAGGCTCGCGCGGACTACGAGCACGCCCTGGTGTCCGGCCAGCGCGCCGCCATCGTGGAGGAGGACCGCTCCGACGTGTTCTCGGTGCGGGTGGGCAACCTCGGTCCCGGCGAGGAAGCCACCATCGAGCTGGTGCTGACCGGACCGTTGGCGTTCGAGGACGGCGAGGCGACGTTCCGTTTCCCGCTCGTCGTCGCCCCTCGGTACACCACCGGCACGCCGGTAGCGGGCGATCAGACCGGCGGCGGTCTGGCGGTCGACACCGACGCCGTTCCCGACGCATCAAGGGTGACTCCGCCGCGCCTGTCGGACCAGGATCAGCGGCCCGACCTGCACATCGAGCTGACCCTCGACGACGGCGGGCTGGCCGTCTCGGACCTGAGGGCGTCGCTGCCGACCGCCCTTGTGAAAACCGACGGCCCGACTCGCCTGCACGTCGAGCCCGGGGCGCGTGCCGACCGTGACTTCGTGCTGCGCTTCCGCGTCGACCGCCGTGAGCTGTCGTCATCGGCGCTGCTGGTGCCTGACCCCGACGGCGACGAGGGCACCTGGTCGGTCACCGTCGTCCCGCCCGCCGAAACCACCAGCACGCCGCGTGATGTGGTCGTCGTGCTGGACCGGTCCGGGTCGATGGACGGTTGGAAGATGGTCGCCGCGCGGCGGGCGGCGGGCCGGATCGTGGACATGCTCGATGCGGCAGACCGGTTTTACGTGCTGGCTTTCGACAACGTCGTCGAGAGGCCGTCCGACCTGCCCGCCGGCCTATCGTCGGCCTCGGACCGCAACCGGTTCACGGCCGCCTCCTGGCTGGGCACGCTGACGGCGCGGGGTGGCACCGAGATGGCCGAACCCCTGCGCGAGGCGGTCACCCTGCTGGCTGCCTCTGATGCCGGCCGGCTACCCAGCGTGGTCGTGGTGACCGACGGCCAGATCGCCGGCGAGGACCACCTGCTGCGGTCGCTGGCGCCGCTGATCGGGCGGACTCGGGTGCACTGCGTGGGCATCGACCGGGCCGTCAACGCCGGTTTTCTGGAACGCCTTGCCGCGCTGGGCAATGCGCGCGCCGAGCTGGTCGAGTCGGAGGACCGCCTCGACGAGGTCATGACCAGATTGGCCCGCACCATCGGGCGCCCGTCGCTGACCGAGCTGCGGGTGAGTGCCGACGGCGTCGAGATCGTCGACGGTAGCGTCACCCCGAATCGGGCACCCGACGCGTTCGCCGGCGTGCCGTGCGTGATCTCCGGGCGCTATCGGTGCACGAAATCCCGGCCCGCAGCCACGCTGCACGTCGAAGCCAGCACGCCGGACGGCCCCTTTACGACGGCGCTGGCGGCACGTCTGGCACCGGATGCCGTTGCGGTGCAAAAGATTTGGGCCCGCGCGGTGGTCCGCGACCTGGAGGACGAATACGCCTCCGGGCGCGGTGACGACGACTTGACCAAGCGCCTGGTGGCGCACTCCATCCGATTCGGGGTGCTGTCGAGGTTCACCGCGTTCGTCGCCATCGACCCCGAACGCACCGATGCGGGCCCGCTCGACGAGGTGGTTCAGCCGGTCGAGACTCCTGACGGGTGGGGCCCCGTCGGCTTCGCCGCGGCGCCGGTAATGGCCAGAGTCAGCTATGCGCCGAGCGGCCCGCCGCCGGCCGGCATCATGCCCATGCCGGGCCCGCCGGCCCCGCGGTCTCTCAAACACCTGCTCAAGCAGGTGGAGAAGGCAACCCAGGTGCGCCGTTCCGGGCTCGACCGGGTGCTCGACGAGCTGCAGCAGCATCGCGATGCGACGTCGGAGCCTGAATTGCACGCGGCACTGGTCCGGCTGTGCAATGCGCTGACGCGGTTCTTGAAGGGCTCGACCCAGGCCCAGGCGCGCGAGGTGCTGATCGCCGTCGACGCGGTGAAGCGGCTGCTCGGCGAGGGCGACCGCGGGCGGCGCACGGCGAAACTGCGGTTCTGGACCTGAGGACTACAGCCGGGTGGCCGCCAGCTCCACATGGGCGACGGCCGGGTAGCTGATGGTGCCCATCCACAGCTGACCGGCCGCCTCCACCACACCGGTGACGACACCGAAGTCCGGATGCGTGGTGCGCAGGCCGGCGACGGGCGCACCGGTATCCGGATCGAACGCGACCGCCCAGACTTCCGGCTTGATCTGCGGTTGCAGCCGATCGGGCAGGCGCCACAGCAGCTTGCGGATGATCGGGGCGCGCGGCAACAGCCATTCCAGCGCGCCATTCGCCTCCGCGACGGCATGCCGGGCAGGTGCACTGCCAACGGCGTCACCGATCCGGCTTGCGGGCCGGTCAGCCAGTACTTCGACAGCCGGCGCGCCTGGCTCTCGGCGAACACCAGCGCCGACCCGTCGGCCGTCGGCGTAACTCCGTTGGCGAAGTACAGTCCGTCGACCAGCATGGTGGCGGTGCCGTCCGCCTCGAGCCGGAACAGGGCGCCGCGGCCCCGGCCTTCCACCACCGCGGCGGTATAGTGCTCGAAAGTGAAGTCGCACGTCGACTCGGTGAAATAGATTGTGCCGTCGGGTGTTTCGGTGACGTTCGAGCAGAACTTGAGCCGTCGGCCGGCTACCGACTCGACCAGCACGTCCAACGCGCCGCTGGTCGGGTCGAGGGCGAGCAATCCACGATGGCTGTCGCAGATCAGGACTCGGCCGTCGCGGGCGACGTGCAGACCGAGCGGCCGCCCGCCGGTGTCGGCGACCACTGCGGGCTCGCCGCCGCCGGTGGGAATGCGCACAATGCGCCCGTCCTCCAGGCCAGTCCACACCTGGCCGGCCGCGTCGACCACGACATCCTCGGGCCCGTTCCCGGGCAGCGCGACGACGGTGATATTCGGCGCCGGCATGTCCGGCAACGCCTCCACCGGTGGCGGCTGCCACCGCACCGGGTCGATACGTGGTTTGCGCGCCATGCCAAGGACTTTAGAGCTGGTCGGTCAGCACGCTGCGCAGGATGGATTCGATGGTGTCGAACTCGGCCTGTCCGCTGATCAGCGGCGGCGCGAGTTGGATGACGGGCTCGCCGCGGTCGTCGAGGCGGCAGTACAGCCCGGCGTCGAAGAGCGCCGCGGAGACGTCGGCGATCAGCTTTTCCCGCTCTTCGCCGGTGAAGGTCTGTTTGGTCGCTTTGTTCTTGACCAGTTCGACGCCGTAGAAGTAGCCCTCGCCGCGGATGTCGCCGACGATGGGCAGGTCGTAAAGCTTCTCCAAAGTGGCGCGCAACTGTGGCGCTTGGGCTTTGACGCGGTCGTTGAGGCCTTCGCGTTCGAAGATGTCGAGGTTGGCCAGCCCGACGGCCGCCGACACCGGGTGGCCGCCGAAGGTGTAGCCGTGCCGGAAGACCGTGCTGCCGTCGTTGAACGGCTCGAACACCCGGTCGCTGGCGATCATCGCGCCCAGCGGCGAGTAGCCCGACGTCATCCCTTTGGCGCAGGTGATCATGTCCGGCACATAGCCGAAGTCGTCACAGGCGAACATCGACCCGATCCGGCCGAAAGCGCAGATCACCTCGTCGGAAACCAGCAGCACGTCGTACTCGTCGCAGATCTCGCGAACCCGCTCGAAATAGCCGGGTGGCGGCGGAATCGAGCCGCCGGCGTTTTGCACCGGCTCCAAGAACACCGCGGCGACGGTATCGGCTCCCTCGAACTCGATGGCCTCGGCGATCCGGTCGGCCGCCCATAACCCGAAGGCTTTCGCGTCTGTGTTGAACGGCTCGGGCGCGCGGTAGAAGTTCGTGTTGGGCACCCGGAACCCGCCCGGCGTGACCGGTTCGAACGGTGCCTTGTAGGTTGGCAACCCGGTGATCGCCAGCGCGCCCTGGGTGGCGCCGTGGTAGGCGATGGAGCGCGAAATCACCTTGTGTTTGGTGGGTTTGCCGGTGAGCTTGAAGTATTGCTTGGCCACCTTCCACGCGGTTTCGACGGCCTCGGTGCCGCCGGTGGTGAAAAAGACCCGGTTGAGGTCGCCGGGCGCGTAGCCCGCAAGACGCTCGGCGAGTTCGATCGCGGTCGGGGTGGCATACCCCCAAATCGGAAAGAACCCGAGCGTGCCGGCTTGCCGGGCGGCGGCTTCGGCCAGCTCGGCACGGCCGTGGCCGACCTGCACCACGAACAGCCCGGACAGCGCATCGAGGTAGCTCTTGCCGCGGTCGTCGAAGATCGTCACGCCGTCGCCGCGAGTGATCACCGGCGGCCGGATCTCCGGGCCGTGCTTGGCGAAATGAAGCCACAGCTTGCTCATTCCAGAGATGTTAGGGACAACGCTCACAGCGGCATGTCGCTCATCACGGATCAGCGTAACGACGAGGCTCGTTGACGATGCGGTGATCCGTTCGGTGGCGCTGCAAGGGTGATGCTTCGAGTGTTGGCGTATACCGGTATTCGTCTGGTATCGATGTCGGGTGCCTTGGAAGGTCATCTTCGAGCGGAAAGCCGTCCCACAAAATATGGTCTGATTCACCTGGTTCCCGGAAAGAACCGGACGGCTGCGGCTCTTGGAGATCGAGCAGGTAGTAGTAGCGCACCGCTTCGTCCACGTCCGGCCAGGGACCCGGGTCGATCAGCGACTCCCTGGTATCGCGTACCAACCCCCAGGTGAGGTCGGAAGGCGGCGCCTTGTACACCAGGTACATGAGTGGTCCTTCGGTCCACGCATGTGAGACCAGAAAAGGATCGCTTCCCGCCTGATTCTCAATTTCGATGTGGAGCAATAGATTTCGCAGCACTTCTGCTGCGAAATTACGCTGCTCGTCGGTGGCGTCAATTGATGGGCACATTGTTATTCACCCATGGTGGAGTCCACGTCCATTTCGGACCCAACTTGAGCACTCCACTGCCTCCCTCGAGGGGATATATCGTAATCACCCCTTTCGCTCCCCCGTCAGGCACGCCGACACGCCCCACCCGGGGATCGACTACGATCCTCATCGTCAAACTTTCGCCAGTATCCTGGCAGTCGGCAATTCCGAGTGGACCTCTTGTGCAATGGGTCCGGTTGATCGGCACGTCATAGATAAAGGTACCGTCCGGCTTATGCACTGGGCGGCTGTGTGAAATCAAATCTTTGAACACGTTTAGGTTCACCACGCCATGTTTCCAGTAGGCCTTATCCCACCCAAACCCCGCTTTCGTCCGTGCGTCGTAGTAGCCGCGACGGAGCAAGACATGGTTGCCGTCTAGGTCGGTGGCTTCGGCGATAACCTCATTTATCGGGTACGGCTGTGGATCTTGTGGGAACGGCCCATCCGGAGATAGCGGGACATCATGATCGACGAGTCGCACCCCCGGGTGTCTGCGGTCGGGCGAGTCGCCGAACGGCATCGTAAGCGCGTTGCGGTCCCGAATCATCTGGTCGGACACTTGCTGCTCAGCATCCCACCAGTCCTTGGCCGCCTCTCTGATTTGCTGGGAGAACCTGCGGGTAGCCGCTACGTACTTGTCGGCGGTCGCATCGCTCATCCCGGCCGTTCGCGACCACGACACCGAAAGATCATCGTTAACGACAAAGCCCAACCGTTCAGCGTTGTCGATCATCGCCCGCACGTTGCTGAGCTTTGGCATCACCGCTTCAGTCATGCCTCGATATGCCGTATCCGACATCGCGCCAATCGCATCCGACACGCGAACGATTACCTTGCGGTCGGAACACGACATTGTTACCGCCGCCTCTGCGGTGCGCCCAGACCATGGCTCCCCACCGGGTCTTTCCATGAGCCGCACATAGGCGTCAGCATGGCTCTCCAAATCCGTTGCGGTGTCTCGCCACGACTGGATCAACGCCAGCACCGCCTCCGGCTTCGCCGCATCAATCTGGCCGCGTGTCACCACCGGCGGTCAGCCCAAAGCCTATGGTTGATCACGCGAGTAGGAGCTGTGGCGCGAGGCGCGGATGGCCACTCGCACCTGTGATAACGGCAGCTCGGTCAACCTCGACGTCTGCGAACTCGATTCGTGCCCGATCCACCCGATCACCCACCGTGGTGAAGTGGTGCGCGATCCGGATCCGCACCGCAGAAAGCGCCTGCGCGCTCACCGACCTTGCCGCCACAAGGGTTGGAGTTTCGCTCGCGGGGTCGTTCAAGTCATCGCCCAGCGGCGTTGGCCGGTTCAACTTCGTCGCCAAACCTCGCAGCGCCGGGCTCAATCGACGAAGTGCCCCTAGCTCAAGCTCGAGGACATGCGGCCGCATTGAAACCCCCTAGACATCTAACTGCAGAGACGGTGCACTCACGGTGTCGAACGGTAATCAACTCGCCGCCTTCGAGAGGCCGGATCCATCCGAAACCCGCACTCTCGGGTTGGAGGATATCCGCTTGCGGCTGATTCCGCCTGCCGTGGCAGACACCCTCGTACACGTTAAGGTTCGCCGGCGTACCAGCCATGCGCATTTCCGGATCTCGGCCAAAGTCACCCTGGCGTTACGCTCGGGGACATGGCCGTCGTCCAACAGGTTTCGGAATTCGAGGCGCTGCGGCCCCACCTCATGTCGGTCGCCTACCGGCTCACCGGAACGGTCGCCGATGCCGAAGACATCGTCCAGGAAGCCTGGCTGCGGTGGCGGGCGCAGAACCACCCGATCAACGATCTGCGGGCCTGGCTGACCACGGTGGTGAGCCGGCTCGGCCTGGACAAGTTGCGGTCGGCGGCGCACCGACGGGAGACCTATACCGGCCACTGGCTGCCCGAACCCGTGGTCACCCGGTTCGATACCGATGACCCGCTGTCCGAGGTGGTAGCCCGCGAGGATGCCCGATTCGCCGCCATGGTGGTTTTGGAGCGCCTGACTCCCGACCAGCGGGTCGCCTTTGTGCTGCACGACGGGTTCGCGATCCCGTTCGCCGAAGTGGCCGACGTCCTCGGCGTCAGCGAAGCCACCGCCCGCCAGCTCGCGTCGCGGGCCCGCAAGGCCGTAGCGGCCGCGCCCCCGCCCGAACCCGATCCCAGCCACAACGAGGTGGTGGGCAAGCTGATGGCCGCCATTGCCTCCGGCGACCTGACCGCCGTCGTCGAGTTGTTGCACCCGGATGTGACGCTCACCGGCGACGCCAACGGCAAGGTGTCCACCGCCGTGAACGTCATCCACGGCCCGGACAAGGTCGCCCGCTTCATGCTGGGCCTGGCCCGCCGCTACGGCCCGGCGTTTGTCACGGCGACACAGCTGGCGCTGGTCAACGGCGAGCTGGGCGCCTACACCGAAGGAAGCCCCGGCACCGACGGATATTGGGAGATGGCCCCGCGGGTGACGGCGATGACGGTGCGCGACGGGAAGGTCTGCGCCATCTGGGATGTGGCCAACCCGGACAAGTTCACCGGCTCTCCGCTGCGGTCTCGCTGACCGGCCGCGGCTGCGCAACGGCCAGGCCGAGTCGCAGTGCCGCCGCGGCTTCGGCACCGGCCTCGGCGAACCGGCCCCCGAGGCCGACGAAGTTGAGATATGCGTGGGGGAGATCGCTTTGCCGGCTCAAAGTGGCCTGGATTCGGTGGGATCGCAGTTTGGCCGCGTAGGCCACGGCGTCGTCGCGGAGCGGATCGAAACCGGCGCTGGCGATATACGCCGGCGGTAGGCCGGTGACGTCGCCGCGCAGCGGCGACAGACGAGGATCTGCCAAATCAATGCCCGGCGGTACGTAGTTGGCCAGCGCCCAATTGAAATTCTGGACCGTGAAGGTGGAGCACTGTGCGAACAGATCGTGCGAAGGCCGACGTGCGGCGAGGTCGGTCGGGGGATACATCAGGAGCTGAAAAGCCGGGACCGGACCACCTGACTGCACCGCCTGCTGCGCGGTGACGGCGGCGAGGTTTCCGCCGGCGCTGTCGCCGCCGACTGCGATGCGGTCGGGGTCTGCACCCAGCTCGTCAGCCTGGCGGTGCGCATATTCGAACGCCGCGACTGCGTCGTCCACCGCGGCGGGGAACGGGTGCTCGGGAGCCCGTCGGTACTCGATCGACAGCACCCGCACCCCGGCGTGGTGGGCCAAGAATCGGGCGATCGGCTCGTGGCTGGTTCGCGAGCCCACCGAGAAGCCGCCGCCGTGGTAATACACCAGCAGCCCGCACGGCTCCGGAACGTCCGCGGGGGAGTACAGCGTGGCCTGGACGTCGCCGTGGCGAGCGGGGATGGTTACGTCCCGTGCCGCGACGGCTACGGGCGCTGCGTACCCGATGATCAGGGGGAGGCCGTCGTATCTCATCCGCGCCTTCTCGATGGGATCGGCGAAAACGTCGGAGCCGGAGAGGTTTTTGAGGCGGATCATCAGCTGCGCGTCGAGGGTCAATTCCTGCCCGTCGATCCGCACCGGCGGGCCGGCCAGAAACCGCCTCGCCGGTTCGGGCAAGGCGAACAGGGAGCGGATTACCGCCGCTTTTGCGCGCACACCCAACGGTGCTGCCATGAGAGTCTCCATTCCTAAGCCGAGGGATATCCCAAGCCTCGGTTGGTGACGACGAGTGCGCTTGTACGGATCCGTCAGGTCCGAGATCGCCGAACCGCGGCAGCGAGGTCACGCGGTGTTGCGCCAGTCATCTCCCGGCACACCCTGTTGGCATGCGAACCGTCGGCAAACCCGGCCATGTGGGCGGCGTCGGTGACCGACCGGCCGTCGACCAGCTGGCGCATCGCGTTGACCAGCCGCATCCAGCGGATCGTGGCCGAGAACGACACGCCGGTCTGCTGTCTGCACAGTCGCCCGAGGTAGTCGGGTGACAACGCCACCGCGTCGGCGACCGAGGCCACATCGACGTGGTCCGGTACCCGGCTCGTCACCACTTCGAAGGCATGCCGTAGCTGCGGGTGAACCGACCGTGGCCGGTCAGGGCTTGCTATCCCACAGAGCGCTTCGACGAGGAACGCTGCCGCCGCCCCGGCGCCGTTCGTCGTCAGGCATTCGGCCGTCGCTTCCGCCAACCCCTCTCCGTCGTCGACAATCCAGACACCTCGGTGTTTACCGTTGTCGAGGCTCAAGGCGTTCAGCGCAGCGCCCTGCCACGTCTGCATCCCCAGGTACAGCGTCAAGGCCTCGGTCTCGGCGTCCGACCGCACCGCATGGCGTGCTCCGCTGGCGACCACGACCAGCCGGCACGCCTCGGTCTCGCCGCTGTCCGCGGTGACGGATAACGAACCTCGTCCACCAACCGTGACCTGTACCGCCGCGTGGTGGTGGACGGCGAGGTCAGAGAACGCGCCGGCAACCATAAGCCGGCCCGGCCCCAGGTCCCAGACCCGCATTCGGCAACTGTAGCGCCGCTAAGCCCAGGGCACGCGGCAGGCGTCTCCGGAACTGAACCCCTGCTCGGTGATCCCCAAGGCGGAGTTCATCCGCGCCCGCATGTTCTCCAAGCCGATCTGATAGGTCAGCTCGATCACTCCGGCGTCGCCGAAGCGGGCCCGCAAATCGGCTACCTGTTCGTCGGTGACGGTGTGCGGGTCGGTGGTCATCGCGTCGGCGTAGGCGATGGCTGCCCGTTCGTCGTCGGTGAAGCGGGCAGAAGTGGCGTAATCGTCGATCTCTTGGAGTCGCTGCACGTCCAGGCCGTCCAGGCGCTGCAGCATGGATCCGAAGTCGACGCACCACGAGCAGCCGACGGTCCGGGCGGTCCAGAACACGGCCAGCTCGCGCACGCTGGCCGGCAGTGTTTTCGACGCCCGTTCGACCAGCGTCTCGTGCACAGCGCTGGCAACCAGCAGCCCGCGATGGTGCGCGGTGACGGTGAACGGTTCGGGAACCTCGCCGAAGCGCCGCTTGGCGATCCGGTACATGGCCCGGGTCAGCAGGCCGGTGCGCTTCGGGGACAGGGGTTCGATGCGTGTTTTTTTGGCATTTGTCTGGGTCATACTGGTCTGACGAGACGGGCCGCGGAAGTGTGACGGCGGCTTTTAGGGACTCCAAGAATCCGTCAAGGATTTCCCAAGCTGCCCGGTGAAGTCTCTGCTCATGTCGTCTTACTCAGGTGTTGCTCAGCTTCCACCGCTGGAGAAGCTGGAAAGCGCTGCTCACTCTGAGGTGCTGATCGCCGATCCGCGGTGGGACCAAGGCCGTGTTCGCGCCGCGGTCGATGCGGTTTTCGCAGCTCACCCGGGACTTGGCACGGTCTACGAGCCGTTCTTGGGCAGCTGGACGTTTCGCCCTGGTGGTTGGTGGGTCTGGGCCGTGGAACCCCCCGGCATCAGCGTCAGCGAAGCCCGCAACCGTCAACGCGCCCTGTTCGACATGCGTATCGGCAGGTTGTTCGCGGTGTCGTTGATCCCTGGAACACCGGACCGGCTGGTGTTCACCGCCAGCCGCCTCTGCCTGGACAGCTCGTCCTGGAACACGGTTCTCAACGACTTTATGGTCAACTACCGGAGCAGGCTGAGCTGAAGCCCTAGCGCGAGAACATCAGCGCGCGCTTGACCTCTTGGATCGCCTTGGTCACCTCGATGCCGCGTGGGCAGCCTTCGGTGCAGTTGAACGTGGTGCGGCAGCGCCATACCCCGTCGACCTCGTTGAGGATGTCGAGCCGTTCGCCGGCGCCCTCGTCGCGGCTGTCGAAGATGAACCGGTGCGCGTTGACGATCGCCGCCGGGCCGTAGTAAGTGCCCTCGCTCCAGAACACCGGGCAGCTGGTGGTGCAGCACGCGCACAGGATGCACTTGGTGGTGTCGTCGTAGCGGGCGCGGTCGGTCGGGCTTTGGATTCGCTCACGAGTCGGCGGGTTGCCGCTGGTGACCAGGTAGGGCTTGATCTTGCGATAGGCGTCGAAGAACGGCTCCATGTCGACCACCAGGTCCTTCTCCACCGGCAGCCCGCGGATCGGCTCGACCGTCACCGTGAGCTGTTTCCCCGGCTTCTTGGGCAACAGGTCGCGCATCAGTACCTTGCACGCCAGCCGGTTCACGCCGTTGATGCGCATGGCATCCGACCCGCACACGCCGTGCGCGCAGGAGCGCCGGAAGGTCAGGGTGCCGTCGAGGTAGCCCTTGATGTAGATCAGCAGGTTGAGCAGCCGGTCGCTGGGCAGGCAAGGCACCCGAAAGCTTTGCCAGCCACCGGTTTCCGCGAAAGCTTCGGGGTCGTCGGGGTTGAACCGGGCGATCTTGACCGTCACCATGACCGCGCCGTCGGGAACTGGCGGCAGCGGCGGCTCCAAAGTCTGGACCTCGGGCTCGACAGGCTCGGTGCTCACTAGTACTTCCGTTCCTTGGGCTCGTAGCGGGTCTGCACGACGGGTTTGAAGTCCAACGCAATGTCGCTCAGCAGATCGGTGCCCTGCTTGTACGCCATCGTGTGTCGCATGTAGTTGACGTCGTCGCGGTTCGGGTAGTCCTCGCGGGCGTGGCCGCCGCGGGACTCCTTGCGGTTCAAGGCGCCGACCACCGTCACCTCGGCCAGCTCCAGCAGAAAGCCCAGCTCGATGGCTTCCAGCAGATCGCTGTTGAAGCGCTTTCCCTTGTCGTGCACGGAGATTCGGGAGTACCGCTCCTTCAGGGCGTGGATGTCGGTGAGTGCCTGCTTCAGCGTCTCCTCGGTGCGGAACACCGCGGCGTTGTTGTCCATCGACTGCTGCAGGGCACCACGGATGTCGGCGACGCGTTCGTTGCCGTGCTCGGAGAGAATGTCGCTCACCCAGCCGACCACCATCGCCGCCGGCTCCGGCGGCATGTCGGTGAAGTCGTGGCCCCGTGCGTAGTTGGCCGCGGAAATTCCTGCGCGGCGGCCGAACACGTTGATGTCCAGCAGCGAGTTGGTGCCCAACCGGTTGGCGCCGTGCACCGAGACGCACGCGCACTCGCCGCCCGCGTACAGGCCCGGGACGGTAGAAGTGTTGTCCCGCAACACTTGTCCGGTGACGGTGGTCGGGATGCCACCCATCACGTAGTGGCACGTCGGGTAGACCGGTACCAGCTCGTGCACCGGGTCCACGCCCAGGTAGGTGCGGGCGAACTCGGTGATGTCGGGCAGCTTGGCCTCCAGCACGTCCTCCCCGAGGTGGCGGACGTCGATGTAGACGTAGTCCTTGTTCGGGCCCGCGCCGCGACCCTCCAGCACCTCGAGAACCATCGAGCGGGCGACGATGTCGCGGGGTGCCAGGTCGACGATGGTCGGGGCGTAGCGCTCCATGAAGCGCTCGCCGTCGGCGTTGAGCAACCGCCCACCCTCACCGCGCACCGCCTCGGAGATCAAGATGCCCAGCCCGGCCAGGCCGGTGGGGTGGAATTGATGAAACTCCATGTCCTCCAAGGGAAGTCCCTTGCGGAAGACGATGCCGATGCCGTCGCCGGTCAACGTGTGCGCGTTGGACGTGGTCTTGTACATCCGGCCCGAGCCGCCGGTGGCCAGCACCACGGCCTTGGCGTGGAAGACGTGGATCTCGCCGGTGGCCAGCTCATAGGCGACCACGCCGGTGGCCACCGGGCCGGTCGGGGTCTGGGTGAGCACCAGGTCGAGCGCGTAGAACTCGTTGAAGAACTGCACGTCGTGCTTGACGCAGTTCTGGTAGAGCGTCTGCAGGATCATGTGTCCGGTGCGGTCGGCGGCATAGCACGCCCGACGGACCGGGGCCTTGCCGTGGTCGCGGGTATGGCCGCCGAAGCGGCGCTGGTCGATGCGGCCTTCGGGGGTGCGGTTGAACGGCATCCCCATCTTCTCCAGGTCGAGCACCGCGTCGATGGCTTCCTTGCACATGATCTCCACGGCGTCCTGGTCGGCGAGGTAGTCGCCGCCCTTGACGGTGTCGAAGGTGTGCCACTCCCAGTTGTCGTCTTCGACGTTGGCCAGCGCGGCGCACATGCCGCCCTGGGCGGCGCCGGTGTGACTGCGGGTGGGATACAACTTGGTCAGCACCGCGGTTCGCACCCGCGGACCCGCTTCTACCGCGGCGCGCATCCCGGCACCGCCCGCGCCGACGATCACCACGTCGTATCGGTGTTGCTGGATCACGGCCGCCCCTTTAGGAGATGTTCGGGTCGAAGGTGACGATCACGTAGGTCCCCAGCACCAACGTGAAGCCCATCGACAGCAGCAGCAGGCTGTTGAGCCAGAACCGGGTGACGTCTTTGCGGCTGTAGTCGTCGATGATGGTGCGCAGGCCGTTGCCGCCGTGCAACTGCGCCAGCCACAGCAGCGCCAGATCCCAGAATTGCCAGAACGGCGAAGCCCAGCGCTGGGCCACGAAGCTGAAGTTCAGCCGGTAAACGCCGTCGTCCCACATCAGCATGATGAACAGGTGCCCGACGGCCAGGAACACCAGTGCGACGCCGGAAAATCGCATGAACAGCCAGGCGAACTTCTCGAAGTTGGGGATGCCGGCGCGACGCCGGGGCGAACGGGGATTGTCCAGGCTGGCGGGCCGGTCATAGCTGCGCTGCCGCACCGGCGCCAATTGGCCACGACCGAGCTGAAGGTCAGGACTGCTCATCGGAAGTGCTCCGTGATGTGAATGCCCACGACCACCCCAGCCGGGACCATGAGCAGCAGGAAGACGATGGCGATCACCCACAGCATCAGCCGCTGGTAGCGCGGGCCCTCGGACCAGAAGTCGATCAGGATGATCCGGATGCCGTTGAGCCCGTGGAACAGCACCGCGGCCACCAGGCCGTACTCCATCAGCCCGACGATCGGGGTTTTGTAGGTCGCCAGCACCGCGTTGTAGGTCTGCGGGCTCACCCGCAGCATCGCGGCGTCCAGGACGTGGACGAACAGGAAGAAGAAGATGGTCGCGCCGCTGATCCGGTGCAGCACCCACGACCACATACCGGGATCCCCCCGGTACAGCGTTCGCGGTGGCCGTCGCCTGCGCGTTGATGCCGGTGCATCTGCGGTTGTCGCCGTTATCCTCACCCCCTCTTGACAGCTCTGGCCGGGCAATCGAGCTTAACGTGGCCAGGTGGCCGGTGGTACCGATCTGTTTGATCCACTCGCGCGTGTTGTCTGCGGGTTAGGGTGGCTTACTTGGGACGGCCCATCCTTCGAGCGGGGTTTGCGTAATGCCTGACATTGATTGGAACATGTTGCGCGCCAGGGCGATTCAGACTGCGGCCACTGCCTATGCGCCGTATTCGCAATTTCGGGTGGGCGCGGCGGCGCTGGTTGACGACGGTCGCGTGGTCACCGGTTGCAATGTGGAGAATGTCTCATATGGCCTTGGTCTCTGCGCCGAATGCGGCGTGGTCTGCGCCCTGCACGCGTCCGGCGGCGGTCGTCTGGTCGCGCTGGTGTGCGTCGACGGGAACGGGGTTTTGCTGATGCCGTGCGGGCGGTGCCGGCAGGTGTTGCTGGAGCACGGCGGCCCCGGGCTGCTGATCGACCATCCGACCGGCCCGCGCGAACTCGGCGACATGTTGCCGGATGCCTTCGGCCCCGACGATCTAGCCCGAAAGCCTTGAGCGGCTTGGTATTCGACGCGCCCACGGTAATCAAAACCAAGCGCGACGGCGGCCGGCTGTCCGACGAGGCTATCGACTGGGTCATCGAGGCCTACACCGACGGTCGGGTCGCCGACGAGCAGATGTCGGCACTGTTGATGGCGATCGTCTGGCGCGGCATGGACCGCGGCGAGACCGCCCGGTGGACGGCGGCGATGCTGGCCTCCGGCGAGCGGCTGGACTTCCGCGGCCTGACGACCGTCGACAAGCACTCCACCGGCGGGGTCGGCGACAAGATCACCATTCCGCTGGTGCCCGTCGTCATGGCGTGTGGTGCTGCGGTTCCACAAGCCGCCGGCCGCGGACTCGGGCATACCGGCGGCACGCTGGACAAGCTGGAGGCCATCGCCGGGTTCACCGCGGACATCCCCATTACCCGGGTGCGTGCACAGCTGCGCGATGTCGGCGCGGCGATCTTCGCCGCCGGGGAGCTGGCGCCGGCCGACGCCAAGCTGTACGCGCTGCGCGACATCACCGCCACCGTGGAGTCGCTGCCGCTGATCGCCAGCTCGATCATGAGCAAGAAGCTGGCCGAGGGCGCCCGCGCCCTGGTGCTCGACGTGAAGGTCGGCGCCGGGGCGTTCATGGACTCCGAAACGCAGTCCCGGGAGCTGGCGCACACCATGGTCGAGCTGGGCGCCGCACACGGGGTTCCGACGCGGGCGCTGCTGACCGACATGAACACCCCGCTGGGCAGAACGGTGGGCAATGCGCTCGAGGTTGCCGAGGCGCTCGAGGTACTGGCCGGTGGGGGACCGCCCGACGTGGTGGAGCTGACGCTGCGGCTGGCGGCCGAGATGCTGGAGCTGGCCGGAATCGACGGCCGGGATCCCACGCAGGCGCTGCGCGACGGCAGCGCGATGGACCGATTTCGCCGGTTGATCGCCGCGCAAGGTGGCGATTTGGCACAACCGTTGCCAATTGGTAGGTATTCGGAAACCGTGACCGCCACTCGGGGCGGCACAATGGGCGACATCGACGCGATGGCGGTGGGGCTGGCGGCTTGGCGGCTCGGCGCGGGCAGGTCCCGGCCGGGCGATCGGGTGTCGGCCGGTGCCGGCGTCAGGATCCACCGCCGGCCCGGGGAGCCGGTCACCGCCGGGGAGCGGCTGTTCACCTTGTATGCCGACACCCCGGAGCGCTTCGCCGCCGCGCTGGCCGAGCTGGAGGGCGGCTTCCGGGTGGGCGACCAGTCGCCGGTTTCCCGGCCGCTGGTCATCGATCGGATCGCCCCATGACGTCGCCGCTGACCCTGGAGATGATTCGGCAGGCACCGAAAGCTTTGCTGCACGACCACCTCGACGGCGGCCTGCGCCCGGCGACGGTGGTGGACATCGCCGCGCAGATCGGCTACGACGGCTTGCCCGCCAACGACGTCGACGAGCTGGCGAAATGGTTTCGCACCCAGTCGCACAGCGGGTCGCTGGAGCGCTACCTGGAGCCGTTCTCGCACACCGTGGCGGTGATGCAGACACCGGATGCGCTGTACCGCGTCGCCTACGAATGCGTGGAAGACCTGGCGGCCGATTCGGTGGTGTACGCCGAGGTTCGGTTCGCCCCGGAGCTGCACATCAACCAGGGGCTGTCGTTCGACGAGGTCGTCGAGAGCGTCCTGGAAGGTTTTGCCGCCGGCGAGAAGGCCTGCAACAGCGCAGGCCGCGGAATCACGGTGCGCCTCTTGGTGACCGCGATGCGTCACGCGGCGATGTCACGGGAGATCGCCGAGCTGGCGATCCGGTTTCGCGACAAAGGAGTGGTGGGCTTCGACATCGCCGGGGCCGAGGCCGGCCATCCGCCGACCAGGCACCTGGACGCTTTCGAGTACATGCGAGATCACAACGCGCGCTTCACGATTCACGCCGGTGAAGCATTCGGGCTGCCGTCCATTCATGAGGCGATCGCCTTCTGTGGCGCGGACCGGTTGGGCCACGGCGTGCGCATCGTCGACGACATCGAAGTTGTCGAGGGCGGCGTGCGGCTGGGCCGGCTGGCATCGATATTGCGGGACAAGCGAATTCCGCTGGAGCTGTGCCCCAGCTCGAATGTCCAGACCGGGGCGGTCAAGAGCATCGCCGAGCATCCGTTCGATCTGCTGGCCCGGACGCGGTTCCGGGTGACCGTGAATACCGACAACCGGCTGATGAGCGATACCTCGATGAGCCTCGAGATGCTGCGTCTGGTCCAGGCTTTCGGCTACGGCTGGAGCGACCTGGAGCGCTTCACCATCAATGCGATGAAGTCGGCGTTCATTCCGTTCGACGAGCGGCTGGCCATCATCGACGAGGT
Source organism: Mycobacterium sp. NGS66 (assembly GCF_059812225.1). NCBI lineage: Bacteria > Bacillati > Actinomycetota > Actinomycetes > Mycobacteriales > Mycobacteriaceae > Mycobacterium > Mycobacterium sp. NGS66. The sequence continues at coordinate 206,485 of NZ_JCALCG010000003.1, forward strand.
GATCAAGCCGCGGTTCGCGGTGCTGATCGGCTAGTCAGCCCTGGAATGTGGCACGCAGCGAATCGAAGCCCTGCAGCGTGTTGTTGATCATCCGGACTGGTCGGTCGACGCTGATGTGCGCCACCTCGGGGATCATGGCGCGCAGCAACGCGTGCATCTCCAATTTGGACAGGTGCATGCCGACGCAGGCATGAGCGCCGAAACCCCAGCCCAGATGTGTTCCCTTGCGGTGCAACGAGAAGACCTCGGGTTGCTCGAACTGGGTTTCGTCCATGTTGGCCGACGCGAAAAGTAACACTGCGCGTTGGCCCTTGCGCAGCGTGGTGCCGTCGATCTGACTGTCCCGCTTCAACATTCGGGTGAATCCGCGCACCGGCGAAGCGAGCCGGACGGCCTCGATCGCCGCGGCCGGAACCAGGTCGGGGTTGTCTCGCAGTTCCTGCCATACGTCGGGGTTGGTGCCCAGGCTCCACAACAATTGCGCGGAGGCCAGAATCGTGGTGTCCAGGCTGGGGCCGATGAAGTCCATCACCATGGCCTTGGCTTCCTCGGGTGCTAGCGTCCCGTCCTGGCCGGCCGCCAGGATCGACTCCGCCCATCCGCCGGGTTTGACCCGTTCGGGGCACAGCGTTCGCGCGTACCGCACGAAACTCAATCCGGTCGGGAACCCGGCCAGCGTGCGCGGGTTGACGGGGCCCAACACTTCGAACCCGCCCCGGCCGTAGCGGAGCATCCGGTTGTGGTCCATGTGGACACCGACCAGATCCGCAACGACCCGAATCGGAAGATGCGCGGCGAACGCGGCGACTCCGTCGAAAGACGGTTGCTGACACAGCTTTTCGATGAGCTTAGCGGCCTCCGCGTTGAGCACCGGGTCAACTGTGCTCAACGCCTTGGCCGACAGGGATTGCCACAGCAGCCTGCGCCGTTTGACATGCTCGTCGCCGTCGCTGGCCAAGGTGACGCCCGCCATCAGCCTGTTGCTGATCGGATTCGCGGCGACCCCTTTACCACTGGAGTATGTGGTGTCGTCGCTAAGTGCTTGCCGGACATCGCGATAGCGGCCGATGGCCCACATCTTGTGCTTCGACAGCCAGACGGCGCCTCCGGCCTCGCGGATCCGGCGGTAGGTCTCTACCGGCCGTAGCAACGTGTCTCGGCTGTAGAGGTTGATCGGCAGCGTGGGGACTGCGTTGTCCGCAACGCGCCCGGACATCACACTCATGATCACAAATGCTGGCCTACTGTGCCGCGGAAGAGAAGCGTGCTGCGGCGTTTTTAGAATCCTTTGAGCATCCGATGACAACGTGATGCCACCCGGAGAGGCCGGGGGTCCACCGTCATCAGGAATCCGCAATGTTGCTTCAGTCCTTCGCCACCAGCGCTTCGGGGGCTCATGAGATCGAGGGACCGATCCATCTGTCGCACCACGTGCTCGAACTGCACGACGGACACCAGGTCGGCTTGACGGTAGGTGGCCGCGGAGTGCCGCTGGTGTTCCTGCATGGCCTGGCGCTCAACCACCGGGCATACCTGGACATGCTGCAGCACATAGCCGGCCTGGGCTTTATGGTGATCGCGATCGATACCGCGGGCCATGGCGACACCGACGTGTTGCGCACCCGCAAAGCACGGGTGGCCGACTTTGCCGACTTGACGCTTCGGGTAATCGATTTCCTCGGTGTCCAGCAGGCGGTGTTCGTTGGGCACTCTTTCGGCGGGCGCATGGCGATCGAGCTGGCTGCGAGCGCACCCGAGCGGGTGCTGGCCGCGGTGTTGTTCAACCCGGCTGCCGGCGCCTGGTTCGATCAGCTGCTGTCCGACATCGCCGGGCCCGCTCCGCGGAACGTTGCTGCGCTGCTGGCGTTGCTGCGGGGCGGCAGCCACGATCTGGGCGGCTTCGGCGTTGCCCGCGCCACCCATTGGGCGCGGTGCCTCTCTAGTGCGGTGACGGGCAATTTCCGGCACCCGATGGCGTTGGTTCGGGCGGTGCGGGCCCTGTTGCAGTCGACTGATTCGACGGCGCAGCTGCGCACCATGCGCGACCAAGGCATCCCGACCGTGGTGCTACACGGCGACAACGACTTCATCGTGCCCTTCGAGACCGCATACCACGTCGCCGAAGACTCCGGCGGCGCGCTGTACCCCTTGTATGGATCGGGCCATTCCTGGATGATCGCCGACCCCCGACAGGGCGGCGACGCACTGCGACACCTCATCGGTGCGGAGTTGGGCTACGCCCTACGTCAGGCCGCGGAGCCGCTGGGCATACCGGACTGGCGTGACACCGACGCCTGGGAGCGCGCGCTGATGCCGCCGAACGCCCGGATACGTCGCCTTGGGGGCGCTGTGGAATTCAGCCAGTTGGTGATCAGTTAGAAGGGCGGCGGCGCGTCCGGGTCGGGGTTGTAGCCGGGGGGTGGATTGGCGCGCAGGGCTTCGGCTTCGGCTTCAGCTTCGGCTTGCCGGGCGGCGTGGTTGTGGGCGCGTTCGGTGGCGATGCGGTAGGCGCGCTCCTTGGCGCGGGTGCGGCGGCGTTTGGGCATCATCGCCGAGCGGTCGGGGCACGGTGGCGGTGGTGGGGCGTCGGTTTCGGCGGCGGGCATCCCACCCACGGCACCGCCCAGGCTGGGGAACAGCAGCGCGCTACCCGGGGTGGTGACATGGGTCTGCCCGGCCGGTGAGGTCAGGATGAGGGTGCCGTCGGGCAGTTGTTTTTCCGTCCAGCCCCAAAAAGTTTTCACCAAATGGTGGGTGCGGCAATAACATTTGAGGTTTCCCGCGTGGGTGGGCCCACCTTCAGCGTGCGGAATGGTGTGGTCAATGTCGCAGCGCACGGCCGGCACATCACAACCGGGCCAGCGACACGTCAAATCCCGGCACCGCACAAAATCGGCCAACCCCGGCGAGGGCACATAGCCGGGTTCGGGTGGGGCGTCCCCGGGATGGATCAGCGGCACCATTTTGGCGGTGGCGGCCAATTCCTGGAGGAGTTCGGGGGTGATCAGCCCGTCGGCACCGACCTCCCACCCCGCGGTGGTGCCGCCGTCGGGGGCGGGTGGGGCGATCAGGTGGATGGTCACCGGGGAAGCCGGGCGACGCGCACCGGCGGCGCAGTCCGGGCGCCGGCAGCGACAGCCCAACCGATCCGACCCGGCCGCCAACGCCCCCAACGCATCAGCGCGGCGCTGGGCATGGCTGCGCGGATCATGGGCACACACCGTGGCCGCCAACGCCGAGAGCCGTTGGTCGAGGGCGTGGGCATCGGTGCTGTACAGGCTGCCGCCGATCTCGGCGATGCCGTCGTGGTCTCCCCCGATCCACACCTGCCGATCGGCCCGCTCGTCTTTGCGGCGGCGCACCGCATCGGCATCCACGGCGGCCACGATGGCATCCACCTTGCCCGACAACCGCGCATTCGTCATCGACGGCCACTTCGTGACGTTGGCGGCCACCAGCGCATCCACCCGGGCCAGCACGTCGGGGTCGGTGATCAAATCGGTGCGATACACAATGGTCTGAAACGCCCGAAAACCAATATCCCCGGCGATGAACACCTCGGCCACCTTCGGCAGTTGCTCACGCATCGCCCGCGCATAACGCAGCCGGCTGGCCGCCAAGCCCTGGCTGATCCGCAACCCCGCCCCCACCTCGGCGGCGACGGCCTCCATGGTGTCGATCGCCCAATCGTCGGTCTCCGAAGACTGCGCCAACCGGTAGGCGAACAACTCCCCGATCGCCACCAACTGCGCCGCAGCAGCCCGATTCTCCACCCGGGCGGCCGCCGCCACCCGCTCCAACCACGCCCGAGAGTCTCGGGTCGGGGTGCGCACCACCGCCGCCTGAAACATCTCATCGAAGCCGGCGATGATCTTCGCCTGCGGACGAACAAACGCTCCTTCGAACATGTGTTCGATAGTACACGAGTCCACCGACAAGGATGGGCCCGTCGACTCCCGCCTAAGAGCTGGACGGGTGGTGCAGCGCAACCGCTCCGAACACGACAAACTCGAGCACCAAGAGCACCAGACTCAGCACCATGAGCACGGTGCCGATGATGCCGCAGACATACCCCGCCATCACCTGGCCGTGCCCGCCGATGGTGCCGCCGGAGGCTCTGATGTCTCTGAGGGCGCGGTGACCCATCACCCACGCGAACGGCCCGCATAACGAGCAACACGTCAGGCTGAGAATGCCCAGCACCATGATGGTCGTCGCCTGGGGATGGTTGGGCGCGACGTAGCCGTAACCATATTGCGGTGGTGCGCCATAGGGCGGTTGCGGCGGATAGCTCATTGGCCCAGAGTATGCGGTCGGTGCCACCCGACGGACCGAATCTGCATATCTCGGACTGATGCCCGAGCCGCGCCCGAACTTGACGACTGGCGGCGGGCGCACCAAGTTGGTGAGGTGAAGTTGCCTCTGTTGGGCCCGATATCGCTTACCGGCTTCGAGCACGCGTGGTTCTTCTTGTTCCTTCTGCTCGTGCTGCTGTTGGTGGGCATCTATGTCGCGGTGCTATTGGCTCGCCGCCGGCGGGTTCTCCGGTTCGCGAATATGGACGTGCTGGACGCCGTGGCACCGGCTCGTCGCGGACGCTGGCGGCACGTGCCGACCATCCTGCTCGTCACCGCGCTGGTGTTATTGACGACGGCGATGGCCGGACCGACTTCCAATGTCCGGATTCCGCTCAACCGCGCGGTGGTGGTGCTGGTCATCGATGTTTCGGAATCCATGGCCTCCACCGATGTCGCCCCGAGCCGGCTGGCCGCCGCGAAGGTGGCTGGCAAACAGTTCGCCGATGAGCTGACGCCGGCGATCAACCTGGGCCTGGTGGCGTTCGCCGCCACCGCCACGCTGCTCGTTTCGCCCACCACTAACCGCGCTGCCGTCAAGACCGCGATCGACAATCTGCAGCCGGCCCCCAAAACCGCTACCGGGGAAGGCATTTTCACCGCGCTGCAGGCCATCGCTACGGTGGGCGCGGTAATGGGCGGCGGCGACGGTCCGCCGCCGGCGCGGATCGTGCTGGAGTCCGACGGCGCCGAAAACGTGCCATTGGACCCGAACGCCCCGCAGGGAGCCTTTACCGCGGCCCGTGCCGCCAAGTCCCAGGGAGTGCAGATTTCGACGATCTCGTTCGGTACGCCGTACGGAACGGTGGAATTCAACGGGACCACCATTCCGGTCCCCGTCGACGACCAAACGCTGAAGAAGATTTGCGAAATCACCGACGGTCAGGCGTTCCATGCCGACAGCCTGGAGTCGTTGAAGGACGTGTACGCGACGCTGCAGCAGCAGATCGGCTACGAAACCGTGCGCGGCGACGCCAGCAGCGCCTGGGTGCTGCTCGGCACGGTGACGCTGGCCACCGCTGTTCTCGCCGGGCTGTACCTGAACCGCAGGCTGCCAGCCTGATCAGACGGGCAACCGGCGGTTGATCAGCAACGCCAACCCCGCGGCGACGAACGCCACGACCACACCGAGGCGCAGCCAACCGGCGCTGCCTGGCCCGGCGACCGTGCGGTAGCCGATCTCCTGCTCGATGTTGTCGTAAACGCGATTGAGCTCGTTGAGGTTGGTGGCGGTATAGGACTGCCCTCCGGACAGCCGCGCAACGGTTCTCATCTGGTCTGCGTTGACCGGCACGTTCACGCGCTGATGGTCGAGCTCGACGGTGCCCGCCTTGGTGCCGAAGGTGATCGTCGAGATGGGCACCCCGTGATCCCTGGCCAGCCGCGCCGCGGTGTACACGCCGTCATGCGGGTCATTCGGGTTTTGCGGCTTGTTCGCGCCACCGTCGGAAAGCAGCACGATGCGGGCCGGCGGCGGCTTGTCGCCACCGGTCACCGCCGAGGCTTCGATCGCATGCAGCGCGGTGAAGATCGCCTCACCGGTGGCGGTCCCATCACCGAACTGCAGTTTCGGCAGCGCATCGATGGTCGCCTGGTGGTGCGGGGTCGGCGGGACCAGCAGGTACGGCGTCCGCGAGAAACCGACGAGGCCCAGGTTGATGCCCGGCGTCAGCTGCTCGGAGAATCTTTTCGCCGCCTCCTCCGCGGCCTTGAGCCGGCTGGGCTCGACGTCGTTTGCCCGCATCGAATTGGAGTTGTCGATCACCAGCATGACGACGGCGCGGTTGCGCGGTATCCGCATGTCGTGGGTGGGCGTAGCCAGCGCAATGGTCAGCAGAAAGAGGCAGAACAGTGCCAGAGCAATCGGCAGATGTCGCCACACCGATTGCGGCACATGCTCTTCGGTGTATCGGTGTAACCGCTTCCTGCGTTGCGCCTGGACCATGATGTAGGCGGCGAGCAGCGCCAGTGGGATCAACGCGAACAGCAGCATGCCTGGGCGCTGGAACTGGGACAGCGGCAGAGGCCCGATGCCGGGAAGCGTCACTGTGCTTCACCTCCCGCTCGGCCGCCCCTTTGGTATGCCGGCGGGCACTTGCCGCCAGTAAAGAGGAGTCTCGATTGTCCGTCAAACGCGCCTGGCCGGCCGCGCGGCGCTACTCGCGCCTTAGCCGTGACGCTCGCGCTGGATGTCGTCCCGGCTCGCGGCGCTACTCGCGCCTTAGCCGTGACTCCACGAATTGTTCTAGCTTCTCCCATTCCCGCACCGCCGCGGCATACGGAGCCGCGGGCTTGGCGACCGAGCCGGGCTCGAGCACGTGGGCCACCAGCTTGCCCAGCGGACGGCTGGTTTCCAGCGCCTTCTCGACCGTGCTCTCCTCGGAGTAGTCGCCGATGTCGCGGAGCAACTCCACCGCCAAGTTCAGCTGTTCGCGATCAACGGCGTCCGGCCCGTCGGCGAGGTCGTCGGCCAGCCCGCTCAGCACGTAGACGTTGTCGTCGGTGACGTCGACGGCCAGCGAACCGTCGGTCGCGGCGGTGCGAATGTCGTCGTAGGTGCTCAGATCCGACAAATCGTGGTCGTGCTCGTCGGCGAGGTAGCGGGCCAGGGCGCGCTCGGAGGTGAACACGCTGATCCGGCCGTTGCGGCCCAGGAATATCGGCTGCTCGTCCAAGTAGCAGCGCAGCGTGTAGAAGGTGCCGGCACCCGTCATGATCCGGATCGGATCGATCCCCACCTGCAACCAGAAATCCTCGTCGCTGCCCAGCACGACGGTATCGCCGGCCGCGCGGGCCTCGTCGACTTCTTCGGAGTCCTCGTCGGCGGCGTCGTCGGCGACGGCTTCGGCCTCGACGGTCTCGACGGTCTCGTCGGTCTCGACGGTGGCCTGCTCGTCGGCTTGCTCTTCGGGCTCCTCTGGCTCTTCGGGCTCCTCGGCCAGCTCGTCGGCGGCCCGCTCTGACGCCTTGGCGTCCACCTCGGGCGTGCTGACTATCCCGTCGATGGCGCTGAGCACATCGTCCCAGCTGCGGCCGATGATCTCGGCGATCGCATTCCAGCGCTTCTGGCCGGCCTTCCCGGTGAACTGGCCGACCCCGCCGGAGACCGTACCCAGGCTGGGATTGCCGTTGAAGAACTTCGACACCGCCGGCAGCTCACACACCGACCCGATGGACGACACGATCGCCAACGTCGCGGCCAACGAGTTCACCGACTCCTCGGTGGGCTTTTCGGCGACCAGCTCCTCCACGGCGACGAGGTCGAACTTGCGGTCTTCGGACGGTTCGAACTTGCGCGCGTGCGCGGCCGTCAGGTCTTTCCAGGCCGGGTGGTCGACAAGGTCGTTGTCGGAATCGGAGCGCACGAACGCGACCAGGTCCGCGACGGTCTCGAAGCCGTACAGGTCCTCGTCCTTGCCCAGAAACGCCTCCCACTCGTCGCCGGCATCGCGCCAGCGGGGTGCCCACACGGTGTAGCGGTCTCCGTCGGACAGGCTCAGGCGGATGGGCACGAGGGCAGCAACCATGCGGCACAGAATAGCGACGGCGTGGTTGGGCGCCGGTCCCGGTAGCGCTTACCCGGCCCAGATGCTGGCGATGACGGGCGCATTCGCGGCCTTGCCCGTCTTGGGCAGCCCGTACATCTGCTCCAGCGTGGAAAGCACGTTGTAGTGGCTGATCTGCTCGGTGTAGGTGCCCGGCTGCACGTGCGCGCCGTATATCACCGTCGGGATCTGGTTGCGACTGCCGCCGTCGTCCTCATCCCAGGTCAGGATCAGCAGACTGTTGTTGGCCGGTGCCCAGTTGGCGTATCCGGACAGTTGGCGGCTCAGCCAGGCGTCGCCCTGGGCGACCGAGCCGTCGTGCATGTTGTTGTCGTTGTTGGGAATGACGAACGACACGGTGGGCAGGCTCGAGTAGTTTCCCGACGCCGGAAATGCCGAGAACGGCACCGAGGTGGCCGGCGGTATGTTGCTGAAGTTGGCCCAGGGCACGTGCTTGCGGGCGTACTTGCCCGCACTGCACACGGTGGACCCGGGCGCGGGCAGATCTTCGGCGAACCCGGCGAATGTGTAACCGGCGGCGAGCAATTCGGAGCCGAGGTTGGGCAGGGCCCCGCCGTTGACCGGGCAGGTGTTCTTGGTAAGACCGAACGTGTCGCCCGCGAACAGCGCCAAGTAGTTGGGTTGGCTCGGATGTGTTTCGGCGTACGACTGGGCCATCGTCGCGCCGCCGGCGGCCAGCGCGTTGATGAACGGCGCCGACTTGTTGCCGATGATGCCGGCGTGTGAGCGGTTCTCCTCCACCACGATCACCACATGCGCGGGCCTCGGAAGAGCGGCCGCTGCCAGGTCCACCCGAGAAGGTTTGGCTTCCCCGGCGACGGTCAGCACCGCTACCGTCGCCACGGCGCAGAACAGCCGGAAGGCTCGCATTCGCGGAGTATATGGACGAATTCGGGCAGTTCAGCCGAGCAACGCGGGCGTTTCAGCGCGGCTCTGCCAGATCGTTACCTGGGCCATTAGGGTCGAGAGCCGTGGATGTGACCGTCGTGAAGCACCCGTTGGTCGCCGCGCGGTTGACCGCGCTGCGCGACGAACGCACCGACAACGCGGCGTTTCGGGCCGCATTGCGGGAGCTGACGCTCATGCTGGTCTACGAGGCCACCCGCGACGCGCCAAGCCTGCCGGTTCCGATCCGCACACCGCTGACCGAAACGGTGGGCTCGCGGCTGGCGAATCCGCCGCTGCTGGTTCCGGTGCTGCGGGCCGGGCTGGGCATGGTCTCCGAGGCGCACGCCGCGTTGCCCGAGGCCAGGGTCGGATTCGTCGGCGTCGTCCGCGATGAGGAAACCCACCAGCCCCTACCGTATTTGGAGTCGCTGCCCGATGACTTGTCTGATCTGCCGGTGATGGTCCTGGACCCGATGCTGGCCACCGGCGGTTCGATGACACACACCATCGGCCTGCTGCAGCGCCGCGGCGCGACGGACATCACCGTACTCTGTGTGGTCGCCGCGCCGGAAGGCCTTGCGGCACTTGAGAAAATCGCCCCTAACGTGCGGGTGTTCACCGCGGCCGTAGACGACGGTCTCAACGAGATCGCCTATATAGTGCCAGGTCTCGGCGATGCGGGAGATCGCCAGTTCGGGCCGCGCTAGCCCTGCACCGTGCGGGCCAGCTCGTCGAGCACGGCGCGCGCCCGCTGCCGCGCGAGACTCAGGTCGTCCGTCGCCGCAGTGCGAACTTCCAGGTAGTACTTCAGCTTTGGCTCGGTTCCCGACGGCCGTACCACCACCCTGACCGACATTTCGTCGTCACCGCCGGTGAAGACCAGTGCATGGTGCATATCGGTTGCGGTGAACCCGGCCAGCCGGACCGGCGGGGCCGTCCGCAGCCGCCGCATCAGCGCGGCGGTGTCGTCGGTGTCTGCGACCGGGCGCGAGAGCGCCGCGCCTTCATGCACGCCGTGGCGGCGGGCCAACTCGTCGAGTCGATCGGATACCGAAAGGCCCTGGCCCCGTAGCGCGGCCACCAGATCGCATACCAGCACCGCGGCGCTGATGCCGTCCTTGTCGCGCACCGCCGCCGGATCGACGCAGTGTCCGATCGCTTCTTCGTACGCGTACACCAGCGTGCCGGGTTGGTTCGCGTCCGCGCGTGCCAACCACTTGAAGCCCGTGGGGGTCTCGACGTGCACAGCGCCGTAGTGACGGGCGATCGCGGCCAGCATTCGCGATGAGACCACGGTGCTGGCCACGACGGGCGTTTCGTCATGCGGATGACGCAGGAGGTAATCGCCAAGGAGCCAACCGGTTTCGTCGCCCGAGAGCATCCGCCAGCCCACTGCGGTGGGTATCCCGGCCGCGCAGCGGTCGGCGTCGGGATCCAGGGCGATCGCGACGTCGGCGCCGACGTCGGCGGCCAGGCGCAGTAGTGCGTCGGTCGCTCCGGGCTCCTCGGGATTGGGGAACGCGACGGTGGGGAAGTCGGGGTCCGGCGCGAACTGCGACGCTACGGTGTGCACGTCGTCGAAACCGGCCCGGCGCAGGGTCTCGACGGCCACCGCACCGCCCACTCCGTGCAGCGGGGTCAGTGCCACGCGAACGCTACCGGTGCCGCGCCGCACGGTAGCGGCTCGCTCGACGTAGCGCTCAACCAGGTCGTGGTCTGCTGGCCGGACCGGGCTGCGGCGGATCTGGTCGGCCGGGGGAGCGGCACGCATGGCGTCTTCGATCTGACGGTCGGTCGGCGGGATGATCTGGATGCCGCCGTCGAAGTACACCTTGTAGCCGTTGTCGGCCGGCGGGTTGTGCGACGCCGTGATCTGTATCCCGGCGGCGGCCCCGGTGTGGCGGACCGCGAAAGCCACCACCGGCGTGGGCACCGGGTCGGGTAGGATCTGAACCGAAAACCCCTCAGCGGCAAGGACTTCCGCTGCCGTAAAGCCGAAGGCCGCGGACCCGTGGCGGGCGTCGCGGCCGACGATCACTGGCGCACCTTTCGAGCCGCGGCCGGTGAGCACCTGGGCCACCGCCCAGGTGGCGCGCAGCACCACCGCCAGGTTCATCGCGTCCGGCCCGCCGCGCACGGGTCCGCGCAATCCCGCGGTGCCGAACGTCAGTGGCCGGGCGAACCGCGCCGCGAGTTCGTCGGGACCCAGGGCGGCGAGTTCGGCGGCCGTCGTCGGGTCGGGGTCGTGCGCGATCCAATCCTCGGGTGTCACAAGGGAACTCGGGACACGACATCGGCCAGCAGGGAGCCGATCCGGGTCGCCGACGCAGCGCCGGCCGCGAGCACCTCGGCGTGACTGATCGGCTCATCGGTGATACCGGCGGCCAGGTTGGTCACCAGGGACACACCCAGTACCTCGGCGCCCGCCGCTCGGGCCGCGATGGTCTCGTGCACCGTCGACATGCCCACCAGGTCGGCGCCCAGCATTCGCAGCATGCGGATTTCGGCGGGCGTCTCATAGTGCGGCCCGGGCAGCCCGGCGTAGACGCCTTCGGACAGGTTCGGGTCGGCGGCGCGGGCAAGGTGGCGCAGCCGCGGGGAATAGGCATCGGTCAGGTCGACGAATTGCGCTCCGGTCAGCGGCGAACGCGCGGTCAGGTTCAGGTGGTCGCTGATCAGCACCGGCTGACCGACCTGCAGATCGGGGCGCAGACCGCCGGCCGCGTTGGTGAGCACCACGATGCGGGCGCCCGCCGCACACGCCGTGCGTACCGGGTGTACGACGTGGCGTAGGTCGTGGCCTTCGTAGGCGTGCAGGCGACCGGCCAGCACCAGGACTCGGTGTTCGCCGATGCGCATCGATATCGCCTCGCCGCGATGGCCTACCGCGGTCGGCGGGGTGAACCCCGGCAGCTCGGCCATCGGCACCACCGCGGTCGGCGAGCCCAGCGCGTCGACGGCCGGCGCCCAGCCCGACCCGAGCACGATCGCGACATCGTGCGCTGCGGTTCCGGTCCGCTCCGCGATGGCGTGCGCCCCCCGTCGCGCCAATTCGTCGGGCGTCGGATCGGTCACACTGCGGGAGCCTAGCCCGGCGACGGCGAGCGCAGTACTGCGCGAGTGAGGAGCCGGGCAATCGGACCTAGCCGGTGCGGTCCGCGTTGCTGCTCGTCAGTGAGATACTGCCAGCATGCCCGCAGCCAGCGCCCTAGACAGCGTCGAGGAGGTCGTGCGGCGTCGGGGTGCCGATCTGGTCGAGTTGTCCCACTCCATTCACGCGGAGCCGGAACTGGCGTTCGACGAGCACCGTAGTTGCGCCAAGGCGCAGGCGCTGGTTGCCGAGCGTGGTTTCGAAATCACCTCTCCGGCAGCGGGATTGGACACCGCATTTCGCGCCGACTTCGGCAGCGGAGCGTTGGTGGTGGGGGTGTGTGCCGAGTACGACGCGCTGCCGGGAATAGGACATGCCTGCGGCCACAACATCATCGCGGCCTCGGCCGTCGGCACGGCGCTGGCGCTCGCCGAGGTGGCCGACGACCTGGGCCTGCGAGTGGCGTTGCTGGGCACGCCCGCCGAGGAGTCCGGTGGTGGCAAAGCCCTGATGCTGCAGGCCGGCGCTTTCGACGACGTCGCGGTGGCGGTGATGGTGCATCCCGGGCCGGCCGACATCGCCGGGGCTCGCTCGCTGGCGTTGTCCGAGGTCACCGTCGAATATCGGGGCAAAGAATCCCATGCCGCGGTGGCGCCGCATCTGGGCGTCAACGCCGCCGACGCCATCACGATCGCGCAGGTGGCCATCGGGCTGCTGCGTCAGCAGCTGGCGCCCGGACAGCTGGTGCACGGCATCGTCACCGAGGGCGGCCAGGCAGTCAACGTCATCCCCGGCCGCGCCAGCCTGAAGTACGCAATGCGGGCGCTCGAATCGGATTCGCTGCGCGAGCTGGAGGGCAGGATGTTCGCCTGCTTTGCTGCCGGTGCACTGGCGGCGGCCTGCGAGTACGAAATCGACACTCCCGCACCGGCATACGCGGAGCTCAAGCCAGACCATTGGCTCGCCGACGTGTTCCGGGAGGAGATGCGCCGACTCGGGCGCGAACCGCTGGCAGCCGACATCGAGGCTGGGCTCCCGATGGGCAGCACTGACATGGGCAACGTCACGCACGTGCTGCCGGGGATCCATCCGGTGATCGGAGTCGACGCCGGTGGTGCCACTGTTCATCAGCGCGCATTCGCCGACGCGGCCGCCGGTCCCAGCGCCGACCGGGCGGTGGTCGAGGGAGCGATCATGTTGGCGCGCACCATCGTGCACCTCGCCGAGACCCCCGCCGAACGAGACCGGGTCCTGGCCGCCCAGCAGCGCCGGGCGGCGCTATGAGCCTGGTCGATACCGCCGAGTCGTGGCTGGCGGCCAACTACGACAACCTGATCGCCTGGCGCCGGCACATCCACCGCTATCCAGAGCTGGGCCGCCAGGAGTTCGCGACCACGCAGTTCGTCGCCGAACGGCTGGCCGACGCTGGGCTCAACCCCAAGGTGATGCCCGGCGGCACCGGACTGACCTGCGACTTCGGCCCCGAGCATCAGCCGCGGATCGCCATGCGTGCGGACATGGATGCCCTGCCGATGGCGGAGCGGACGGGTGCGTCCTACGCCTCGACCATGCCCAACGTCGCGCACGCCTGCGGTCATGACGCCCACACCGCGATCCTGCTGGGCACCGCGCTGGCGTTGTCGTCCGTGCCGGAGCTGCCGGTGGGGGTGCGGCTGATCTTCCAGGCCGCCGAGGAGCTAATGCCCGGCGGCGCCATCGACGCGATCGCGGCCGGCGCCATCAGCGGGGTGTCGCGGATCTTCGCGCTGCATTGCGATCCCCGGCTCGAGGTGGGCAAGGTCGCCGTCCGGCAGGGTCCCATCACCTCGGCGGCCGACCAGATCGAGATCAAGCTGTACTCACCCGGCGGGCATACCTCGCGCCCACATCTGACCGCCGATTTGGTCTACGCGCTGGGCACGCTGATCACCGGGCTGCCGGGAGTGCTGTCGCGGCGCATCGACCCGCGCAACAGCACCGTGTTGGTGTGGGGCGCGGTCAACGCGGGCGTGGCACCGAATGCCATTCCGCAGACCGGCGTGCTGGCCGGGACCGTGCGCACCGCCAGCCGCCAGACCTGGGTCGCTCTCGAGGAGATGATCGGCCAGGCCGTCACAGGCTTGCTTTCGCCGCTGGAGATCGAACACACCCTGGAATATCGCCGCGGGGTGCCGCCGGTTGTCAACGAGGAAATCTCGACGCGCATCCTCACCCACGCGATCGAGGCCGTCGGACCCGATGTGCTGGCCGACACCCGCCAATCCGGTGGCGGCGAGGACTTCTCCTGGTATTTGGAGGAAATCCCCGGCGCGATGGCCAGATTGGGCGTGTGGTCCGGCGAAGGGCCGCAGCTGGATTTGCACCAGCCGACGTTCGACCTCGACGAGCGGGCGCTGGGGGTTGGCCTGCGGGTGCTGGTCAACATCGTCGAGCAGGCGGCGGCGTTCTAGGGTTCAGCCCGCCCGCGAGCGTGCATAGTTGTACGCCAAAACGCCGTCGGACCGGCATTCCACGCACTTTCGTGGGGTGACTTGTGGTCAGGGTGGGGTGTCCGCACGATACCCCGCATGCACCCGGAGCTGAGCCGGCTGCTTGCCCAGCAAGGCGGGGTGGTCACGGCCGCCCAGGCGTTGAAGTTTCTCACCCGTCGCGGGTTGGAAGCCGACGTGAAACACGGTGCGCTGCATAAGGTTTGGTACGGAATCTACGGCCGTGGCGAGTTGACTGCGGAGGTGCGACTGTGTGGGCTGGACTTGGCAACCGGCACCAGGGTTTCGACCTGTATGGCTACCGCCGCCGCGGCCTATGGCTTCGACACCGAAGGACGACCAGAGCTGCATGTGCTCAATCCAGGGGACCGGCAATTGCGATCGACCGATGGCCTCGTCGTGCATCGGCGTGAAGGCGCCCCGCTTACCGTGGTCGGCGGCCGGCCGGCGACCGCTCCGGCGTGGACGGCCATCGAGGTGGCTAGAGCGCTGCGCCGGCCTCGGGCGCTGGCCACCCTGGACGCTGCGCTACGCAGCGAAACGTGTACCCGCGCCGAGCTGGAGCTGGCGGTCGAACGGCAATCCGGCCGCCGCGGCATCGTCAAGGTACGTGACTTGCTGCCGCTGGCAAACCCGCTGGCCGAGTCGCCGATGGAGAGCGAAGCCCGCCTGGTGATGATCGATGGCGGGTTGCCGCTACCCGTGCTGCAATACGAGGTGGTGGACCTCCAGGGGCGGCTGTGGCGACTCGATTACGCCTGGCCAGACCATCTTGTTGCCGCGGAATACGACGGCCTCGACTGGCACAGCGGCCCGGAGGCATTCCGACGCGACCGCAACCGGGCTGCGGCGCTGCAGGATCTTGGCTGGGTGGTGGTGCCAATCATTGCCGAGGACGTGCGGCGTTGGCCGGACGAACTCGTCAGACGCCTCTGGTCACGGCTGGAGCGGGCAGCCTAACTTCCGCCGCGAGGGTGCAGAGAATGCCAGTATTTCGGGCTTTTCGCGTACGACCATGCACGTTCGCGCGCTGATCAGGCGCTGGTGCCGGGGCCGATGTTGCGGGCCGGGCGGGTACGTAGGTCGTGCACGTAATCGGCTGGCGCGCCGGCAATCTCGGCCGCATCCGCCATCACGCCGAGGTAGCGCGCCGACGGCAGCCCACCCTCCCAGGCGTCCAGCACATAGAGCCAGGCGAGTACGGGATCGATGGTGGTGTCCGACGACTCGCGTTCCACCCTGCAGCGAATCTTCTTGTGCACGCCGAACTCGGAGCCCTCCCACCGGTCAAGGTTCTTCTCGTCGGCGGGGGTCATGTCGTAGAGCACGACGAAGACCCGCGAATTGGGGTCTTGGACGACGGTCGCCAGCGCCCCTTCCCAGCCGATGTCCTCGCCGCCGAAGGTCAGCCGCCATCCCGGCAACCAGCCGGTTCCGGCCATCGGCGAGTGGGGCGCACGCTTTTGCATCTGCTCGGGATGCATGTTCGACCCGTACGCGGCGTAGAGCGGCACGGGGAAAGCTTAGACGCGACGGGCTCGCGTGGCTGCATCGTCGCGATTAGGTTATGGCCTGTGGTGACCCGCATCGTGATCATCGGCGGAGGGCCGGCCGGCTACGAAGCGGCATTGGTCGCCGCCACCTCCCATCCGGACACGGCCCAGGTCACCGTCATCGACAGCGAAGGCATCGGCGGGGCGGCCGTCCTCGACGACTGCGTGCCGTCCAAGACGTTCATCGCCTCCACCGGCCTGCGCACCGAGCTGCGCCGCGCGCCGCGGCTGGGATTCGAGATCGACTACGAAGACGCCAAGATCTCGTTGCCGCAAATCCACTCCCGGGTCAAGCGGCTGGCCGCCGAGCAGTCGTCGGACATCGCCGCGCAACTGCGCAGCGTGGGCGTCGAGGTGATCGCCGGCCGCGGCGAGCTGATCGACCCCAGCCCGGGCCTGGCCCGCCACCGCATCAGGGCCACTGCCCCGGACGGCTCCACGACCGACCACGACGCCGACGTGGTGCTGATCGCCACCGGCGCCAGCCCCCGGATTCTGCCGTCGGCCCAACCGGACGGCGAGCGGATCCTGACCTGGCGCCAGCTCTACGACCTGCAGTCCTTGCCCGAGCACCTCATCGTGGTGGGCTCCGGGGTCACCGGAGCCGAGTTCGTCCACGCCTACACCGAGCTCGGCGTACAGGTGTCGGTGGCCGCCAGCCGCGACCGCGTGCTGCCCTACGAGGATGCCGACGCCGCGGCGGTCCTCGAGGAGTCGTTCGCCGAGCGCGGCGTCCAGCTGTTCAAGAACGCCCGCGCCGAGTCGGTCACCCGAACCGACGCCGGCGTGCTGGTCACCATGACCGACGGCCGCACGGTCGAGGGCAGCCATGCCCTGATGACCATCGGCTCGGTGCCCAACACCAGCGGGCTGGGCCTGGGGCGGGTCGGCATCGAACTCGGCAGAGGCGATTACCTGACCGTGGACCGGGTTTCGCGCACCTCGGTCCCGGGCATCTACGCCGCCGGCGACTGCACCGGGCTGCTGCTGTTGGCGTCCGTCGCCGCCATGCAGGGCCGCATCGCGATGTACCACGCGCTGGGTGAAGGCGTCAGCCCGATCCGGCTGCGCACCGTGGCCGCGACGGTGTTCACCAGACCCGAGATCGCCGCGGTGGGCATACCTCAATCGGCCATCGACGACGGCACGTTCAGCGCCCGGACCATCATGTTGCCGTTGCGGACCAACGCGCGGGCCAAGATGTCGGGGATCCGGCAGGGTTTCGTCAAGATCTTCTGCCGCAAGTCGACCGGCGTGGTGATCGGCGGCGTGGTGGTGGCCCCGATCGCCTCGGAGCTGATCCTGCCGATCGCGGTGGCCGTCACCAACCGCATCACCGTCAACGAGTTGGCGCAGACGCTGGCCGTTTACCCGTCGCTGTCGGGTTCGATCACCGAGGCCGCCCGCCGGCTGATGGCCCACGACGACCTCGACTGACTCCCCGTACTCTGGCTACAGCCCTACCGACGAGTAACTGACGGGAGTTTCGGCGCATGACCAGCCCGATCCATGAACTGGGACCGCAACAACGCGCGGTGGCCTGGGAGCGACTCGGCGCCGAGCAGTTCGACGTGGTGGTCATCGGCGGCGGCGTGGTGGGTTCCGGGTGCGCGCTGGACGCGGCCACCCGCGGGCTCAAGGTGGCCCTGGTCGAGGCGCGTGATCTGGCCTCCGGCACGTCGAGCCGCTCGTCGAAGATGTTCCACGGCGGGCTGCGCTACCTCGAGCAACTCGAGTTCGGGCTGGTGCGCGAGGCGCTCTACGAGCGTGAGCTGTCGCTGACCAAGCTGGCGCCACACCTGGTCAAGCCGTTGCCATTCCTGTTCCCGCTCACCAAGCGGATCTGGGAACGCCCCTACATCGCCGCCGGCATCTTCCTCTACGACACCCTCGGCGGCGCGAAATCGGTTCCGGCGCAGAAGCATTTGACCCGGGCCGGGGCGCTGCGGCTGAGCCCTGGCCTGAAGCGCAGCGCCCTGATCGGCGGCATTCGCTACTACGACACCGTGGTCGACGACGCCCGGCACACCATGACCGTCGCGCGGACCGCCGCCCACTACGGCGCGGTGGTGCGATGCTCCACCCAGGTGGTGGCGTTGCTGCGGGAGGGTGACCGGGTCACCGGCGTGCGGGTGCGCGACTCCGAGGACGGCTCAGTCACCGAGGTCCGGGGCCACGTCGTGGTCAACGCCACCGGGGTGTGGACCGACGAAATCCAGGCGTTGTCCAAGCAGCGCGGCCGGTTCCAGGTGCGCGCGTCCAAGGGCGTGCATGTGGTGGTGCCGCGGGATCGCATCGTCAGTGACGTGGCCATGATCCTGCGCACCGAGAAGTCGGTGATGTTCATCATCCCGTGGGGCAGTCACTGGATCATCGGGACCACCGACACCGACTGGAACCTCGACCTGGCCCACCCGGCGGCCACCAAGGCCGATATCGACTACATCCTGAGCACCGTCAACACCGTGCTGGCCACGCCGTTGACCCACGCCGACATCGACGGCGTGTACGCCGGGCTGCGCCCCCTGCTGGCCGGGGAGAGCGACGAGACCTCCAAGCTGTCCCGGGAGCACGCGGTGGCGGTGCCGGCGGCGGGCCTGATCGCCATCGCGGGCGGCAAGTACACCACCTACCGGGTGATGGCCGTCGACGCGATCGACACGGCGGTGCAGTTCATCCCCGCCCGGGTGGCGCCGTCGATCACCGAGAAGGTCAGCCTGCTGGGCGCCGACGGCTACTTTGCGCTGATCAACCAGGTGGAGCACGTCGGTGAGCAGGTGGGGCTGCATCCCTACCGGGTGCGTCACCTGCTGGACCGCTACGGCTCCCTGATAGACGACGTGCTGGGCATGGCGGCCGACCGCCCCGAGCTGCTCGGCCCGATCACCCAGGCGCCCGGATACCTCAAGGTGGAAGCCGTGTACGCCGCCGCAGCCGAGGGCGCACTGCACCTCGAGGACATTCTGGCGCGCCGGATGCGCATCTCCATCGAGTACTCACACCGCGGCGTCGACTGTGCCCGCGAGGTGGCCGACCTGGTCGCTCCCGTGCTGGGGTGGACGGCCGAGGACGTCAACCGTGAGGTGGCCAACTACACCGCGCGGGTGGAGGCCGAGATCCTGTCGCAGGCGCAGCCGGACGACGCGTCCGCCGACGAGCTGCGGGCCAGCGCACCCGAGGCACGCGCCGAGATCCTCGAGCCGGTGCCCCTGAATTGAGGCGCGCGTGAGGCCCGCGCCGCTTCCGGTGCGCGACGGATTGGGGCCCGCCCGGGTGCGGCTGCACGGCGGGCCGGTGCTCACCGAGCTGACCGCCCGGTTCGGCGCCCGGGCCCGGGCGAAGGTGCTTGCCGGGGAGGTCGTCGACGCCGACGGCGCGGTGGTCGACGCGACGACGACGCTGCCGCGCGGCGCCAGCGTCTACCTCTACCGCGATCTATCCGTTGAAGTGCCGGTGCCGTTTGAGATGCCGGTGCTCTATCACGACGGGGACATCGTGGTCGTCGACAAACCGCACTTTCTGGCGACGATGCCCCGCGGGCGCCACGTCGCGCAGACCGCGCTGGTGCGACTGCGCCGCGAACTGCGATTGCCGGAGCTGAGCCCGGCCCACCGGCTCGACCGGCTGACCGCCGGGGTGCTGTTGTTCACCACTCGGCGCGAGCTGCGCGGGCCCTACCAGACGTTGTTCGCCCGCGGGCTGGTGCGCAAGACCTACCTGGCCCGGGCGGCCGTCGACCCGGCCCTGGTGTTTCCGCGGGTGCTGCACAGTCGCATCGTCAAGCGCCGCGGACAGTTGCAGGCGGTCTGCGAACCGGGCCCGCCCAACGCCGAGACTCTGGTCGAGCTGATCTCCCCCGACGGGCTCTACCGGCTGACGCCACGCACCGGACGTACCCACCAGATGCGCCTGCAGATGGCTTCGCTGGGGATACCGATCACCGGTGATCCTTGGTATCCCAAGGTGATTGACGTGCCCGCGGACGACTTCAGCACGCCGCTGCGGCTACTGGCGCAACGTATCGATTTCGACGACCCGCACAGCGGGGTTCGCCGCGAGTTCGTCAGCGAGCGCCAACTCTAGGAGTGATGCCTCGGGCAGTACGCGGCCACGCTCACGCCGACGAAGAAACCGGCGCGATAGCCGTCCAGGTTGCTGCTATTCGTCACGTCGGTCGCGACGTCGGACTTCTGCCTGCCCAAGTCGAGCTCGTCGCAGACCTCGTGACCGGCGATGATCGCGGCCTGCGGCGAGGTGAAGTTGATGCCCCTGGACTTCACCGCGTTGAGGAACGCGTCATCGACCGTGTCGGCATACGCCGGCGGCATCACCACCGTCGCAAGGCCGAGCGGCAGCGCGATTCCCAGGGCCACGCCGGCCAGTACACCTCTGATCGAGCGCACCCGGCGGGTCGCCATTGCGGGCCGGAACCTCCTCTGCTGCGGTTGCTTATACGGGACGTGGCGAGATTGACGGGGACGTGTCGGGACGGTGTATCGGCGACAAACTATTGCGGAAATCCAGAGTTCGGGTTTGCGCAGCGTTTGCCGGATGCGGGCCGCCGAGGGTAGGTCTTGTTGTCGTTGGCAATCAACCGATTTGGTATCGCGCTGAGCATCCTTACCACGGGTGCCCTGGTGTCGTCGGCATGCGGCGGCCACGACACCGCCACGCCGCACCAGGTGAGCTGCGCCGGCAAGTCGACGCTGAAGGCCAGCGGCTCCACCGCGCAGGAAAACGCGATCGCCGGCTTCGCCAGGGCTTTCCGTGAGGCCTGCCCGGGCCGGTCATTGGATTACACCGGCAACGGTTCGGGTGCCGGTGTCAGCGAATTCCTCAGCAGCCGAACAGATTTCGGCGGCTCGGATTCACCGCTGAGCAAGGACGAGTACACCCGGGCCGAGCAGCGGTGCGGCTCGCCGGCGTGGAACCTGCCGGTGGTGTTCGGCCCCATCGCCGTCGTCTTCAACGTCAACGGCCTGACCTCGTTGAACCTCGACGGACCGACTGCCGCCAAAATCTTCAACGGCGGCATCGCCAGCTGGAACGATCCCGCCATCGAGGCCCTCAACCCGGGTATTACCTTGCCCGCCATGCCAATTCGGGTGGTGTTCCGCAGCGACCAATCCGGCACCTCGGACAACTTCCAGCGCTATCTCGACACCGCGTCCAACGGGGCATGGGGCAAGGGCGCCGGCAAGACGTTCAACGGCGGTGTCGGCGAGGGCGCCGTCGGCAGCGAGGGCGCCGCCGCGGCCGTCAAACGGGCGGACGGGTCGATCGGCTATGTCGAATGGTCGTTCGCCAAGGCACAACAGCTGAGCACGGCGAAGTTCGTCACCTCGGCCGGCCCTGACCCGGTAGCAATCGGCGCCGAGTCGGTGGGCAAGACCATCTCGGCGGCCTGGTTCACCAAGACGGGCAATGACCTTGCCCTCGATACGATCTCGTTCTACCGGCCGAACCGGTCCGGCTCCTACCCGATCGTGCTGGCGACGTATGAGATCGTCTGCTCGAAGTATCCCGATGCGCAGGTCGGTGCGGCCGTAAAGGCGTTCTTGCAAACCGCGATCGGGGCCGGCCAGAACGGCCTGGCGGACAACGGTTACGTCCCCGTTCCAGACGAGCTCAGGTCGCGGTTGACCACCGCGGTCAACGCGATCTCGTGATCCGCACGGTCCATCTTCGGCGCGCAATGTTCCAGGGTTCTTCCCGCGATCGTCGACGTCATGTTGCGAAATATTCTCTTTGGTAATCCATGAACATTTCGTGGAGTTCATATCGTTGCCGCCCGAGGTGACCTCGGCACTGATCCATGCGGGGCCGGGTGCCGAATCGCTGATCGAGGCCGCCGGCGCATGGCAGCGGCTCGGCACCGACCTGGAGGACTCGCTGCGCTCCTATGCGCCCGTGTTGTCTGCCTTGGCCGAAGCGTGGCGCGGTCCGTCCGCGTCGGCGATGACCCAGGCCGTGGGGCCATACCTCACCTGGATGCGTGCCACCGCGCAGCAATGCCAACAGCTGGCCTCCTCGGCCCAGGCGGCGGCGACGGCCTTCGCCGCCACGCTGTCCGCCGTCGCGCATCCGGCGGTGGTCAGCGCCAACAGGATTCGATTGGCACAGTTGCTCGCCACCAACGGCTTCGGCAAGAACCTCGCCGCTATCGCCGAAACCGAAGCCCAGTACCAGAACATGTGGATCGACAACTCGGCCGCCATGTATCGCTACCAGGCAACCTCGGCGCAAGCACTCGTGCTGCCCCAATTCACCTCTCCGCCTTCGGTTTCCAAGCCGACCGCGCAGCTGGCCGCGGTGTCCTCGGGCGCCGCCCCGGCGGCGTCGAGCGCCGCGTCGGCGTCCGACGATCTGGTGAACAACGGCTGGTTCCAGCTGGCCAATACCTATGCGAACCAATTCATCTCGTCCGGCTTCCCGATCAACCTGCTGAGCTACCTGGCGCAGAACACCTCGGCTCAGGCGTTGCAGGCGGTGGCCCCCGAAATCGGCCAGGGCCTCTCGGAAGGGGAGTCGGCGCTGGGTGCGGGGGCCGCCAGTTTGTCCAGCGCGGTGCGCGCCCTGGGCAGCGCGGAAGCACCGGCGGCCGCCGTCGGCGTCGGGGTGTCGCTGGGCCACCTCACCGCGCCGCCCGCCGCGACGGGGCTATTGGCTCCTGCGCAAGCGCCGGTGCAACTTGCGTCGGCCGCCTCCCCGCTGCCGCCGGGGGAGTCGGGCTTTTCCATGCTGCCGCCGCTGATGCCGCCGCCGGTCTCGGCCGGAAGCGGCTGGCGCAAGCGCAAGCCGCAGAAGTACGACGATCTCGCCCTCGGAATGGAGGTCAAGGGCACGGTGATGCCCCGGCCGCCGTCGGCGGGATGAGCCCGCAAACTCGGCCCACTTTCGTCCGGCCGTTACGGTGATCGGTAATTTGACCCCATGCCCTGGGCGCGATTGCTGTCGCTGGCCGTCTCGCTGAGCGCCATCGCGTCCTGTCTGATCGGCTGCGACTCGCGGCAAGTCCAGGCGGTGACCCGGGATCAGTTCGGGACGCTGGCATTCGGCGGCCTGAAGCGCACCTATATGGTGCACCTGCCGCCCGGCACTCCCGTCGGTCTGGTGCTCAGCCTGCACGGCGGCGGGGGCACCGGAAGCGGACAGCAGGGCCTCACCGACTTCGACGCCGTTGCCGACGCCAGCAACCTGCTGGTGGTCTACCCGGACGGCTACGACAAGAGCTGGGCCGACGGCAGAGGCGCGTCGCCGGCCGACCGTCGCCATCTCGACGACGTCGGGTTTCTCACCACGCTGGTGACCAAGCTGCGCGACCAGTTCGCCATCCCGGCGGGGCATGTGTTCGCCACCGGCATGTCCAACGGCGGATTCATGTCCAACCGGCTGGCGTGCGATCGAGCCGACGTCTTCGCCGCGATCGCGCCGGTGTCCGGGACGCTGGGTGTGAGCGTGGGCTGCCAACCGTCCCGGCCGGTGTCGGTTCTGGATGCGCACGGCACCGCCGATCCGGTGGTGCCGTTCAACGGCGGCGACGTCCGCGGCCGCGGCGGCATCAGCCACGCCATCTCCGCGTCCAGCCTGGTGGACAAATGGCGGGTGGCCGACGGCTGCCAGGGCGAACCCACGGTCCAGGCGCTGCCCGACGTCGGTGACGGGACGACGGTTCGGCGCTTCGCGTCGACCATCTGCGCGGCCGGCACCGAGGTGGTGTTCTACAAGATCGACAACGGGGGACACACCTGGCCCGGCGGCAAGCAATATCTGCCCAAGGTGGTCATCGGACCTACCACGCGGGCGTTGGACGCCTCAGAGGTCATCGCCCAGTTTTTCCTGGCGCACGCCCGGGATTAACGGATGCTTCAGCGCTGGCAGGTTGGGCACCAGTACGTCACCCGATCGCCGGTGTCGTCGTACGCGACGAGCGTGCCGCACCGACGGCAGGGCTGACCACTTCGGCCGTAGACCCACAGTTGACGGCCCGCCCGAGTGTCCCCGGTGGTGCAGCGATTCCAGCGGAAGCGGTTGGCCCACAACATGTCCCGGGCCCGCGTCACCAACCGTCGCGGATCGGGCAGGTCGCCGACCGGCGCGGTGGGTAGGCGTCCGCTGACGAAACACAGCTCGTTGCAATAGACGTTGCCGATCCCGGCCAGCACCCGCTGATCCAGCAGCGCCTCGGCGATCGGCCGGTCCGGTTGCGCGGTCAGGTTGGCGACGCCAACGGCGGGGTCCCAGTCTGCACCGAGCAGGTCGGGTCCCAGGTGTGCGACCACCTCGCCGTCGCGGTCGCGCTCCAGGATCTGCAGCACGCCAAGGTCGATGCCGAGGGCCCGAATATCGCCGGCTTCCAAGACGATTCGGACCCGGTGGTCGACGCGTGCGGGCCGGCGGCCGACCCGCCAGCTGCCATCCATCTTCAGATGCGAGTGAATGCTGGCCGGCCCGGCCCGGATGAACAGATGCTTGCCCCGGCTGCGCACCTCGTCGACCACATGTCCGGTGAGGTCGACGGTGGCGAACCGCGGCACCCGGATGTCGCAGCGGGTGAGCGTGCGACCGGCCAGGTGCTTACGCAACTCGGCCGCCGTGTGCCAGACGGTGTCACCCTCGGGCATCGGGCTACCGCAGTCGCAGCCCGCGCGGTGTGCGCACGAAGCCCGCCTCGGCCAGGGCGGCGGCCACCGGTCCGGGACCGCCCGGGTGCAGAACCGGCACCCCGTCGACCCGCTCGACCAGGATCGACGCGACGCGTCCGGCCGCCACCAGGTCGGCCAGTGCCGTCGCCGCCGCCCGGTCGGCGGCGGGGTCGTCGGTGAAGGTCAGCAGCGACCGCCCGCCACGCTCGAGGAACCAGGCCAGCTGCCCGTCCACCAGCACGACCAGTGCCCCGGCCTTGCGACCCGGCCGGGCGCCGGGGCTCTGGGCGCCCGAGGTGGGCCAAGGCAGTGCCGCGCCGTACGGATTGGCCGGGTCGGCGGCGGCCAGCACGACCGCCCGGTACTCCGGCCGGTCCGGGTCGGTGAAACTGCCCGGGTCGTCGCTGTAGCCGCGCAGCCGGTCGACCGTCGACGCGAGGGCGAACTGAGCGCCGCCCAGCGACTCGACGAAGTAGCCGCGCTGGCACCTGCCGGCGTCCTCGAACGTGCTTAGCACCTTGTATAGGGTGGCGAACCCGCCGGGCACGCCCTCGACGGCCACCGCCCCCTTGGTCAGCACGCCATGGCGGTTCAACAGCAGCTCGGCGTGGAAGTGGGCCTGCAGGGTGGAGTCCGGCTCCGGAGTCGGCAGCGCCGACCATCGGCCCGCGACGGTGGGGTCGGCGGCCCGGGCCTGGGCATGCGCGACGCTGTAGCTGCTGAGCCGCGGCGGGCGGCGCGCCCGATGGGCCGGGGCGGAACGCCTGCGGGTGCCCACGCCGCCGCCCAGCACCGCGCGCACCGGTGCGAACGTGTCGCCGGTGACCCAGCCGGCCCAGATCAGTTCCCACAGCGCCGCTTTGAGCTGCGCCTCGGTCAGTCCCTCGGATGCCAGCTGGCGGAAGAAATACGCGCCGCCGCCGGCCAGGGTGTCCAGGATCGCCCGGTGGGCGTCGGTGAACTCCAGATCGGCGGGCCGGTTCGCCGGCAATGCCAGCGTCAACGGCGCGGAATCCGCGGGATGCAGCGCGATCCAGCCGTCACCGCCCGAGATCGCCCCGGCGCCCGACCAGGTGACCTCCCCGCTCGCCAGCAGCTCGTCGAGCATCGCCGGCGAGTAGTCGCGAACTCGGGGGGCCAGCACCAGCGGTTCCAGCGCCGAGGCCGGTATCCGCACACCGGCGAGCTGATCGATGACCGATGGCAGCCGGTCCACGTCGGCAGGCCCGGAATCCCGGGTGCCGAGCTGGTGCCAACCCGTCAGGAATCGGGCGTAGGCGGCGGTGCTCACCGGCTCGACCTGGGCTCGCAGCGCGGCCAGCGAGCGTCGCCGCAGAATGCGCAACACATCGGTGTCGCACCACTGCTCGGCCCCCGCGCCGCCGGACGTCTCCGATGATTCGGGGCTGACGAAATCGCCGCGCACCACCCGGCCGTCGCTGGCGAGCCGGCCCAGCACGTCGGCCGTCACCCGCAGTCCCAGGCCGAACCGGGCCGCGGCCTCGGCCGTGGTGAACGGCGTGCGGGTGCGGGCGTAGCGGCCGAGCAGCTCGCCGAGTGGATCGGCCACCGCGCCGGTGAAGCTGGCCGGCACGCCGACCGGAACCGCCACGCCGACGCCGTCGCGCAGCCGGCCGATGTCTTCGACGGCCACCCACCAGCTGCGGCCGGCGAACGACACGGTCAGCGCGCGCCGCGCGGCGCGCAGGCCTTCCAGCCAGCCGGTGATGTCGGTGCCGTCTGCGACCGCGGTGCGGGCGGTGATCTCGTCGGTGGTCAGTGGGCCGAGTAGCCGCAGCAGATCGGCGACGCCTTCGGCATCGCGGGCGGCCCGGTCGGGCGCAAGATGCTGCAACTGGCGGCCGGTCGCGGCGACCACCTCGGGGTCGAGCAGCTCGCGCAGTTCGACGCGGCCGAGCAGCTCGGCCAGCAGCGTGCTGTCCAGCGAGAGGGCCGCGGCGCGCCGCTCGGCCAGCGGGACGTCGCCCTCGTACATGAACGCGCCGACGTACCCGAACAACAGCGACGCCGCGAACGGAGACGGTCTGGCCGTTTCCACCTCGACCAGCCGCACCCGGCGCTGGGCGATGCGGGACATCAGCTCGACCAGGGTGGGGACGTCGTAAACGTCCTGCAGGCATTCGCGGACGGTTTCCAGCACGATCGGGAAGTCGGGGTATTTGCGGGCCACCTCCAGCAACTGGGCGGCGCGCTGACGTTGATGCCATAGCGGCGAGCGGCGCCCCGGGTGCCGGCGGGGCAGCAGCAGGGCACGTGCCGCGCATTCCCGGAACCGCGACGCGAACAGCGCCGAGCCGCCCACTTCGGCGGTGACGATGGGCTCGATCTCGTCGGGGTCGAACACGAACAGTCCCCCGAAATCGGGTGGTACCCCCACCGCGCCGGGCGGGCCGTCCTCCCCGGAAGGCAACCCGAGGTCCGGCAACCGCACGACGATGCCGTCGTCGGTGGCGGTCGGCTTCTCGTCGATGTCGTATCGTTCCCGCAGCCGTCGGCTCACCGCCAGCGCCAGCGGTCCGTGCACCCGCAGGCCGTACGGCGAGTGCAGGATCACCCGCCAGTCGCCCAGCTCGTCGCGGAACCGCTCGACCAGCAGTGTGGTGTCGGTGGGGATCGCCCCGGCGGCGGTCCGTTGGTCGTCCAGCAGCGCCCACAGGTTGTCGGTCGCGTGGTCGTCGAAACCCAGTGCCGCACAGCGCTTTGCGAACGCGTCGCGGTCCAGGGCGGCCAGCTCGCCGGTGAACGCGCCGAGCGCAGCGCCGAGCTCGGCCGGTCGGCCGACATCGTCGCCGCGCCAGAACGGCAGCCGGGCCGGCTGGCCGGGCGCGGGGATCACCAGCACCCGGTCGTGGGTGATCTCGGTGATCCGCCAGCTGGTGGCGCCCAGCGAGATGACGTCGCCGGGCCGCGACTCGTACACCATCTCCTCGTCGAGTTCACCCACCCGGGAAGGCTTTTCGGCATCGCTCGCGAGGTAGACGGTGAACAGCCCGCGGTCGGGGATGGCGCCGCCGGAGGTGACGGCCAGCCGCTGCGCGCCGGGGCGCGCGGTCAGGGTGCCGCTATCGCGGTCGTAGACCAGCCGCGGGCGCAGCTCGGCGAACTCGGTGGACGGGTACTTCCCGGACAACAGGTCCAGGGTGGCCTCGAAGACGCTGCGCGGCAACGTCGCAAAGGGCGCGCTGCGGCGCACGGTGTCGAACCAGCGGTCGGCGTCCAGCGGCTCCAGCGCGGCTGCCGCCACGGTGTGCTGGGCGAGGATGTCCAGCGGATTGGCGGGCACCCGCATGGTTTCGATCTCGCCGGTGAGCATGCGCTGCACGCTGACCGCGCAGCCGATCAGGTCGGTGCGGTGCTTGGGAAACAGCACCCCGCGGGAGATTTCGCCGACCTGGTGTCCGGCCCGCCCGATGCGTTGCAGCCCGCTGGCCACCGACGGGGGTGCCTCCACCTGGATCACCAGGTCCACCGCGCCCATGTCGATGCCCAATTCCAGGCTCGACGTCGCCACCACGGCCTTGAGCTGCCCGCGTTTGAGGTCTTCCTCGACCACCGCGCGCTGCTCCTTGCTGACCGATCCGTGGTGGGCGCGAGCCAGCAGCGGCGGTGCCCCGAACGTCTGGCCGCTGGCCATGACATACGCCGGCGCGCCGCCGGCAACCTGCGCGTTACCGTCGTCGGAAAGCGTGATCCCGGACCGTTCGGCGTGGATTTCGTTGAGCCGCGCGGTAAGTCGCTCGGCCAGCCGTCGCGAATTGGCGAACACGATGGTCGAATTGTGCGACTCGATCAGGTCCACCAGGCGAGCCTCGACGTCGGGCCAGATGCTGTTGTTGGCCAGGTTGGCCATGTCGGGCACCGGCACCTGCACGGACAGCTCGACGGTCTTGGCCGACGGGGGAGCCACCACGGTCGTGGGGGACCCACCCGACAAAAACCGGGCAAGCTCCTCGGGCGGACGCACGGTCGCCGAGAGCCCGATGCGTTGTGCCGCCCGGCCGTGGGCCAAGTCGTCGAGCCGCTCCAGCGACAGCGCCAGGTGTGCGCCGCGTTTGCCGGCGGCGATCGCGTGGATCTCGTCGACGATGACCGTCCGCACGCCGGCCAGGGTTTCGCGGGCCGCCGAGGTCAGCATCAAAAACAGCGACTCCGGCGTGGTGATCAACACGTCGGGCGGGCGGGCGATGAGCTCACGGCGGCGGGCTGGCGGCGTGTCGCCCGAGCGCACCCCGACGCTGATCTCGGGTGGCCGCAGGCCGCGTCGCTCGGCCAGCCGGGTCAGCCCGGCCAGCGGCGTGCGCAGGTTGCGCTCCACGTCGACGGCCAGCGCCTTGAGCGGCGACACGTACAGCACGCGGGTGCCCGGTTCTCGGTCTGACGAACGAGCCAGGTCATCCAACGCCCACAGGAAGGCCGCCAACGTCTTCCCCGACCCGGTCGGCGCGATGACCAGGGTGTTCTTGCCGTCAGCGATGGCTTCCCACGCGCCGTCCTGCGCCGCGGTCGGCGCGGCGAAGGTGCTGGTGAACCAGTCGCGGGTGATCGCGCTGAATCGGCCTAACGAGCTCACTCCGCCATCGTGCCAACGGGGACCGACAAATAACCACCGCGACGGCGGCGGTTAATCCTGCGGTACCTGCCGGGCCGTCGCCATCGCGTTGGCGAGCTCGGGCGGAATGTCCGGTACCCGGGCGATCGCGTCCAGCAGAGCGTGTGCGCAGGCGTCGGCGAGGTGTTCGGCGTTGGCGGACGGGTCGATGATCCGCTGCCGGCAGATCTCGAAGGTGAACGCCAGCCATCCGTTGAGGATCACCCGCAGGTCCCGCTCGACGTCGGGTCCCAGTTTCGCGCCCGGAATGCCGCCAACCACCACCCCGATGCGCTCCATGATGTGCTCGAGCTGACGGTTCTTGGCTTCGTCGTCGATACCCAGCAGCACCGGGTCGGATCGGCCGAGGCCGACGTAGGCGGCCCAGGCGGCCTCCGGATGCTGCTCGTGGTACGCCATGTACCCCAACACCCCGATCCGGATTTCCTCGAACATGGTCAGGCCGGTGGGCGGCAGGTTCAGCGTGGCCTCGTGCAGCCGGTCCGCCTCGTCCTTGACGACCGCGGCGAAGAACGCGCGCTTGTCCGGAAAGTAGTGATACATCAGGGCGCGCGACACTCCCGCGCGCTCCGCGATCTCGTCGATGCGGACCTCGTCGTAGGGCCGCTTACCGAAAACCTCGGCACCCAGGGCGAGCAACTCGGCTCGGCGGTCCTCAGGCGATAACCGCCTCCGGGGTTCTGCCATGGCTCTAGATACTACCCAGGACGGTCGTACGCCTAACCAGTATTTATTCAGCCGAACTGCACGCCCTGAGCCAGCGGCAACTCGCTCGAGTAGTTGACGGTGTTGGTGGCGCGTCGCATATACGCCTGCCACGCGTCCGAACCGGACTCCCGACCGCCACCGGTCTGCTTCTCGCCGCCGAACGCGCCGCCGATCTCGGCGCCGGACGTGCCGATGTTGACGTTGGCGATGCCGCAGTCGGACCCGTCCAGGAAATGCTCCGCCTCGCGCAGGTCGGTGGTGAAGATCGCCGACGAAAGGCCCTGTGGCACCGCGTTGTTGAGCGCTATCGCGTCGTCGAGGTCGTCGTAGGTCAGCACGTAGAGGATCGGGGCGAACGTTTCGGTCATCACGATGGCGGTTTGGGCGGGCATCCGGACGACGGCAGGGGTGACGTAGTACGCGCCCGGTGCACCTATCTGGAGGCGTTCTCCGCCGATGACCTCGCCGCCGTCGGCGCGGGCCTGCTGAAGCGCCCCCACCATGTCGCGGTAGGCGGTCTCGTGAATGAGCGGGCCGACGAGTGTGCCCGGCGCCGACGGGTCGCCGACGGGCAGCTGCGCGAAAGCGTCTGCCACCCGCTGCACCACCGAGTCGGCCACCGAGCGGTGCACGATCAGCCGGCGCAAGGTGGTGCAGCGCTGCCCCGCGGTGCCGGCCGCGGCGAACACGATGCCGCGCACCGCCAGGTCCAGGTCGGCCGCCGGTGTCACGATCGCCGCGTTGTTGCCGCCCAGCTCGAGCAGCACCCGGCCGAAGCGAGCTGCCACCCGGGGGGCGACCCGCTGTCCCATCCGCACCGAACCCGTGGCGGACACCAGCGCGATCCGCGGGTCGTCGACCAGTCGCTCACCGAGCTCGCGCCCACCCAGCACGAGCCCGCTCAGCGCGGACGGCGCACCGACGTCGGCGGCAGCCCGTGCGATGAGCGCCTGGCAGGCCAGCGCGGTCAGCGGCGTCAGCTCCGAGGGCTTCCACACCACCGGGTCGCCGCACACCAACGCCACCGCCGCGTTCCAGGCCCACACCGCCACTGGGAAGTTGAACGCGGTGATCAACCCGACTACACCGAGCGGATGCCAGGTTTCCAGTAGCCGGTGCCCGGGACGCTCCGAGGCGATGGTTCGGCCGTAGAGCTGACGAGACAGGCCGACCGCGAAATCGCAGATGTCGATCATCTCCTGGACCTCGCCCAGCGCCTCCGAGGTGATCTTGCCGACCTCGAGCGTCACCAGCGCCGCGAGCTCGTCGCGGTGCGCGGTCAGCAGCTCGCCGAGCCGGGCCACCAGCCGGCCGCGCACCGGGGCCGGCGTGGCCCGCCACGTCGAAAATGCCTCGACCGCGTCGGCGATCACCCGATCGGCCTGCTCGGGTGTGGTCTGCGCGACCGTGCCCAGCACCTCGCCGGTGATCGGCGTACCCGCGGGCAGGCCGGCAGCGCCGCTTGAACCGCCGGGGTCTCCCGGCTCGCCCAATTCGGCGGTGACGCCGATCGCGCCGAGCGCTTCGTGTACCCGGGCGGACAAATCGTGCGTGGTCATGCCGAGGCCTCCTGACAAAGGCGAGCGCCTCGTGATCGACGCGCGCTGCGATACTCTCCGGCCATGGCTGAGCTCGACGACATCGACCGGATCCTGATGCGTGAGCTGGTCGCCAACGGACGCGCCACCCTTTCGGAGCTGGCGGCCAGCGCCGGCTTGTCGGTGTCGGCGGTCCAGTCGCGGGTGCGCCGGCTGGAATCCCGCGGAGTGGTCTGCGGGTACTCGGCGCGGATCAACCCCGAGGCCGTCGGGCACCTGCTGTCCGCGTTCGTCGCCATCACCCCGCTTGATCCGTCTCAACCCGATGATGCGCCGGCCAGGCTGGAACACATCGAGGAGATCGAGTCGTGTCACTCGGTGGCCGGCGAAGAAAGCTACATCTTGCTGGTCCGCGTCGAGTCCGCACGGGTGCTCGAAGACCTGTTGCGACGGATCCGGACAACCGCGAACGTACAGACTCGAAGCACCATCATCTTGAATACTTTTTACAGTGACAGGCAGTACATACCATAAACTTTCCGGCGTGAGCGCGGATATCCCGTAAATACGCAGCTATTATGAGCGGCATGACGTGTGCCCTCAACCTCGCCGAGGCGGCGACCGCACCCGACCGGGTCCCCGAGGTGCTGGCGCGGCACATCCTGGTTGACGGCTTCGATCTGGTCCTCGATCTGCAGCGGTCGGCCGGTTCCTATTTGGTCGACGCCCGCGACGGGCGGCGTTACCTGGACATGTTCACCTTCGTCGCGTCCTCGGCGCTGGGCATGAACCATCCGGCGCTGGCCGACGACGAGGAATTCCGCGCCGAACTGCTGCAGGCGGCGCTGAACAAGCCAAGCAATTCCGACGTCTGCTCGGTGCCGATGGCGCGGTTCGTCGAAACCTTCGCCCGGGTGTTGGGCGACCCGGCGCTGCCGCATCTGTTCTTCGTCGAAGGTGGGACGCTGGCCGTCGAGAACGCGCTCAAGGCGGCCTTCGACTGGAAGAGCCGGCACAACGAGCAACGCGGCATCGACCCCGGGCTCGGCACCCGGGTGCTGCACCTGCGCGGGGCGTTTCACGGCCGCAGCGGCTACACGTTGTCGCTCACCAACACCAAGCCGGTCGCCGTGGACCGCTTCCCAAAGTTCGACTGGCCACGCATCGACGCGCCCTACCTCCGGCCGGGCCTGGACGAGCGCGCAATGGATGCCCGGGAAGCAGAGTCGCTGAGGCAGGCTCGCGCGGCTTTCGCGGCCTACCCGCACGACATCGCGTGCTTCATCGCCGAACCGATCCAGGGCGAGGGCGGGGACCGCCACTTCCGGCCAGAGTTCTTCGCGAAGATGCGCCGGCTCTGCGACGAATACGACGCACTGTTCATCTTCGACGAGGTGCAAACCGGGTGCGGGTTGACCGGAACCGCCTGGGCCTACCAGCAATTGGGGGTCCAGCCCGACGTGGTGGCATTCGGCAAGAAAACGCAGGTCTGCGGCGTGATGGCGGGTCGCCGCATTGACGAGATCGCCGACAACGTGTTCACGGTGGCGTCCCGGCTCAATTCGACGTGGGGCGGCAGTCTGGCCGACATGGTCCGCGCGCGTCGCATCTTCGAGGTGATCGAGCGCGACGACTTGATCCGGTGTGCCGCCGAACGAGGCAGCTACTTGCGGGACCGGCTGGAGGAACTCGCCCACGACTTTCCGGGCCTGGTGCTGGACCCGCGCGGCCGGGGCCTGATGTGTGCGTTCGACCTGCCCGGGGCCGCCGAGCGCGACGAATTGATCCGCAAGTTGTGGCAGCACGCGGTGATCGTGCTGCCCACCGGCGTGCGCGGCGTGCGGTTCCGTCCCGCATTGACTGTTTCGGACGCCGACATCGATGCGGCGATCGCCGGGTTACGCAGCGTATTGACGTCGGTCGAATAGGGCGAACAGCGATTACGTCGGCGGTAAACGGGTATTCACCCGACAAATCAGCCATTGAAACGAATCCGGCATAGCGAACGAAAGACCTTAAGACGCCAGAGCCGATCGCTGAAATATGAGGTTCATAATGCAGAGAGCGCGTGAGCGGTCACCCGGTGATCGTTTGGGCCATGAGGACAGCGAGGTCCACGCCGCTATCCGCTTTGCACTTCTTGCCGCGGGTGCCGGCGTCGGCTTCGTCGTTCTGGCCGCATTGTGGGTCAGTACCTGCCCGGGAGTCAGCGTGGACACGGCGGCCTGCGGCCCGCCGGAGCGGACGCTGCTGGGGCTCGGTGGGCCCGCGATCCTGTTCGTCGGTGGAGTGTGGGCCTTCGTACGGACTTATCGCGTGTGGCGCAGAGAAGGCACCTGGTGGGGATGGCATGGCGCGGGCTGGTTTTTGTTCACGTTGATGGCGTTGACACTGTCAATGGTCATGCCCCCGATAGTGGGGCCGGTAATGGCATTTTGAGCCTACGCTTATTGCCATGAAGCAAATCGTGCTACGGCCAGTGGTGCTGCTGGCATGCTGGGCGATCGGACTTTTGGTGGCAGCGTGGGTCGTTCCCCAAGTGTCGTTGTCGATGTCGGGGTTCATCGTCGCGGTGGTGGTGTTCGCGGTAGCGCAGGCGATTCTGGCGTGGTTCATCCTGAAGCTGCCCCATGGTTATGCGTCGTTGCTCCTCGGTGGCGCCGGGCTGGTATTGACCGTCGTCGCATTGGGTCTTGCCGCGCATTTGACGCACGGGCTCACCATTCGTGGAGGCGCATCCTGGGTGGCCACCACGGTGGTGGCGTGGCTCGTGACGACCATCGGCGCAGTTCCACTGCCCGACCTGTTCGCCCGCGAGGACGCCGACTCGATCTGACCAAATCGACGCAC
Source organism: Mycobacterium sp. NGS66 (assembly GCF_059812225.1). Classification (NCBI taxonomy): domain Bacteria; kingdom Bacillati; phylum Actinomycetota; class Actinomycetes; order Mycobacteriales; family Mycobacteriaceae; genus Mycobacterium; species Mycobacterium sp. NGS66. The sequence goes on from NZ_JCALCG010000003.1 coordinate 240,798, forward strand.
CGCAGAGCGGTGAATTCGCGGTGCCGGGCAAATTGATGGCCCTTTGCGGTATTCCGCGACTTTCGTCATGCGGGATAACTCGCCCGACCAGGAAATTCGGCGTTTCGCCAGGTCAGCCGAATGGGTAGCATTTCAGTATCTTGTCCGACGAGGGAGGAGGCGTGATGGGAGATACGCATCACGATCCAACGGATTACTCCCGGACCACGCAACCGCACGCCGGCATCGTTATGAAGGACAACTTTTTCTGGCCCGGGTTGATCCTGATTGCTGTGGCGGTGGCCGGGATGATCAGCACGGCGGCGGCTGCCAGCTACCGACATTACGAGTGGCTTACCACGACGATCCTGATCGCCGTCCTGGGATTGGTCGCCGGGGCGATCTGGTTCGTCGTGGAGAATCGCCGAGTGCGCCGCATCGAGGAGCGGTGGTACGCGGAGCACGCGGACAGTCTGCGGCGCCAACACACGGCCGAAGCCAAGACCGGCGAAGTCAAGACATAGTGCGAAAGCTGCGTCCCCCGGCGCATCGGTGAGTTCGGGGCGGTTACCGGCCGCTCCGAGCGGGTATCAGGTGTAGACCATGATGAGTGCCTGCGGTATTGCGATAGCGGGGTCAACCCGTCATGGGGCCCGCGATGGGGCGCAGAATCAGTGACACCACCAAACATCCTTACCGCAAGCAAGATCTATATGACCAGCATGATGCCGCGTGCCGGACAGGGCCCTGACCGGCCGGTTGCACGGCGCGTCCGGGCGGTGCTGGTTCGCTCAGCTTCGCCCGGTCCGGGCCGGATATCCGGGGGCAAACATGGCTAACCAACTCGAAGGCGGAACCGAAAGCGGGACCAGTGTCGATCACATATTGCCGGGAGACTGTATGACCGATGCGGAATCGCGTGGCAACAAGCGCCAACGCGGGGAGCGCGCCGTCGAACTGCAAGTTGCCGCACGCCTGGAGAACTTGGCGATGCTGCGCACCTTGGTGGGCGCGATCGGCACCTTCGAGGACCTGGATTTCGACGCCGTTGCCGACCTGCGACTCGCGGTGGACGAAGTGTGTACCCGATTGATCCGCTCGGCTACTCCGAACGCCGTGCTGACCGTGGTTGTCGACCCCCGCGACGACGAACTGGTGGTGGAGGCTTCCGCGGCCTGCGACACACACGACGTCGTCGCACCGGGCAGCTTCAGCTGGCACGTGCTGACCTCACTGGCCGACGACGTCCAGACCTTCCATGACGGACGTGAACCCGATGAGTCCGGCAGTGTTTTCGGCATCACGCTGACGGCGCCACGGGCGGCCTCCAGCAGGTGAGAGCCAGGTGACAGCGCGAACTGCCGGCGGTTCTGTGTCGCGCCCTAACGAATACGCCGATGTCCCGGAGATGTTCCGCGAGTTGGCCACGCTGACCGAAGACCCGTCGGAATTTCAACGTCGGCGCGACGAGATAGTCGAGCGGTGCCTGCCGTTGGCTGATCACATTGCCCGCCGGTTCGAGGGCCGCGGCGAACCGCGCGACGACCTGGTCCAGGTCGCCCGCGTCGGCCTGGTCAACGCGGTGGTGCGGTTCGACGTCGAGACGGGTTCGGACTTCGTCTCGTTCGCGGTGCCCACGATCATGGGCGAGGTACGACGGCACTTCCGCGACAACAGCTGGTCGGTCAAGGTTCCGCGGCGGCTGAAGGAACTGCACCTGCGGCTGGGCACCGCGACTGCCGATCTTTCGCAACGCCTGGGCCGCGCGCCGACCGCAACGGAACTGGCCGACGAATTGGGGATGGACCGCGACGAGGTGGTCGAGGGCCTGGTGGCGGGTAGTTCCTACAACACCTTGTCCATCGACAGTGCCGGCGGCAGCGACGAGGACGACGCCCGCGCCATCGCGGACACGCTGGGCGAGGTCGACAACAGTCTGGACCGGATCGAGGACCAGGAGGCGCTACGCCCGCTGCTCGAGGCGTTGCCCGAGCGCGAGCGAATGGTGTTGGTGCTGAGGTTTTTCGAATCGATGACGCAAACGCAGATCGCCGAACGGATCGGTATCTCGCAGATGCATGTGTCGCGGCTGCTGGCCAAGTCGTTAGCGCGGCTGCGGGATCAGTTGCAATAGGCCCGATTTGGCGGCGGTGTGCTGACCGTCGGTCACCGCCTCGGCCAGCGAACCCGCGGTCGGTAGTGCCCCGTCCGGGTCGCAGATGCGCAACAGGTGGCGGACCGCTCTGCCGGGTACCAGCACCCACTCCGCGCCTACCGACGAACACACCACGTTGATCCGGTGCAGCGCCGAAAAACCGGCAGTACCAATGAAATCCAGGCTCCGCAGATCCAGGATCAATCGCTTGGACCCACGCAGAGCATGTTGTACATGTTCGGTGAACTGGTTGGCGTTCGCGGCGTCGATCTCACCGTGTGCGGTGACCACGGTGGCCGAATGGTCGCGGCAAGTGGTGAACTCCGCTGGGCGGTGTTCTTGCCACGATTGGATCACAGACATTGCTGACTCCGATCAGCTGCTTGTGCTGTGGATCGCGCCAGCGGACCTGGTAACGCTCGCGGGCAAGGGGTGCGCCTCCCGAGCGTCGGTCTCATTGTGCTGGGGACGCGATTCCGGGCGGCTGTGAACTCAACCTTCTCGCACCCTACCCAAGGTGCGCCGGGCCGACAACGATGCTGGCCAGGTCGGCCTCGATCGTTACTTGATCTCGGCGAGCACCGTGCCCTGGGTGATGGCCGCGCCGGCCTCGACCGCCAGGCCGGTGATGGTGCCGTCCTTGTGCGCGGTGACCGGGTTTTCCATCTTCATCGCCTCGAGCACCACGACCAGGTCGCCTGCGGCGACCTCTTGGCCCTCAGTGACCGCGACCTTGACGACGGTGCCCTGCATGGGTGCGGTCACCGCGTCACCGGAAGCCGCCGCGCCGGAATGGGCTCCGCGCTTGCGCGGCTTGGGCTTTTTGCGGATGACGCCGGCCGGGTCGCCCGATCCGTTGCTCAGCGCCAGGTCGCCGGGCAGCGACACCTCGAGGCGCCGGCCGTTGACCTCGACCACCACCTTCTGCCGCGGACGGGTCTCCTCCTCGTCGAGCGGTTCGCCGCCGGTGAACGGCTCGACGGTGTTGTTCCACTCGGTCTCGATCCAGCGGGTGTGCACCGAGAACCCGTTCTCGTCGCCGATGAACGCCGGGTCGGACACCACGGCGCGGTGAAACGGGATGACGGTGGCAAGGCCTTCGACGTGGAACTCGTCCAGGGCGCGGCGGGCGCGGGCCAGCGCCTGCTGACGGTCGGCGCCGTAGACGATCAGCTTGGACAGCATCGAGTCGAACTGGCCGCCGATCACCGAGCCGGCCTCGACGCCGGAGTCCAGCCGGACGCCGGGTCCGGTCGGGATGTCGTACCGGGTGACCGGGCCGGGTGCCGGCAGGAAGCCGCGTCCGGCGTCTTCGCCGTTAATCCGGAACTCGATGGCATGCCCGCGCGGGGTCGGGTCTTCGGTGATATCGAGCTTGTCGCCGTTGGCGATTTTGAACTGCTGCAGCACCAGGTCGATGCCGGCGGTCTCCTCGGTGACCGGGTGCTCGACCTGAAGGCGGGTGTTGACCTCCAGGAAGGAAATCAGTCCGTCCTGGCCGACCAGGTACTCGACCGTGCCCGCGCCGTAGTAGTGAGCCTCTTTGCAGATCCGCTTCGCCGACTCGTGGATCTCCTTGCGCTGTGCGTCGGTCAGGAACGGCGCCGGCGCCTCCTCGACCAGCTTCTGGAAGCGGCGCTGCAGCGAGCAGTCTCGGGTGCCTGCGACGACGACATTGCCGTGCTGGTCGGCGATCACCTGCGCCTCGACGTGGCGGGGCTTGTCCAGATACCGCTCGACGAAGCACTCGCCACGCCCGAACGCGGCAACCGCCTCGCGGACCGCCGATTCGTACAGCTCGGGGATTTCCTCGAGGGTGCGGGCCACCTTCATGCCCTTGCCGCCGCCGCCGAAAGCGGCCTTGATCGCGATCGGCACGCCGTACTCCTTGGCGAACGCCACGACCTCGTCGGCATCCTTGACCGGATCCGGGGTGCCGGGCACCAGCGGGGCCTGCGCGCGGGCGGCGATGTGACGGGCGGTGACCTTGTCGCCGAGGTCGCGGATCGACTGTGGGCTGGGCCCGATCCAGATCAGGCCCGCGTCGATGACCGCCTGGGCGAAGTCGGCGTTCTCCGACAGAAAGCCGTAGCCGGGATGAATCGCGTTGGCGCCGGACTTGGCCGCCGCGTCGAGGAGCTTCGCGAAATCCAGGTATGACTCGGCCGAGGTTTGGCCCCCCAGCGCGTACGCCTCGTCGGCCAGCCGCACGTGCGGGGCCTCGGCGTCGGGTTCGGCGTAGACCGCGACGCTGGGCAGACCGGCATCGCGGGCCGCGCGGATCACCCGGACAGCGATCTCGCCGCGGTTGGCGACCAGAACCTTGGCGATCCTCGAGCTGGCGTGACTGGCCACTGCGCCTCCTGTTTGGCAGATCTGCAAACGATGTCTAAGAGAGTTTCTTACAACTCGGGGGAAGTCTAAGCGCCGCGCCGAAGGACCGGCCAGGCGGTGCCGGGAAATCAGGGTTCCGGCGAGGTTTCGCGCAATCGCCGCTTGATCCTGGCCAGCATCGCCGACATCCCGCGCAACCGAAGCGGGCTGATCAAGGCCGCCAAACCCAGGTCGGTATAGAAATCTTCGGGCACCGCGAGGATGTCAGCGGCGGGCTGTTCGTCCAGGCCGGCGGCCAGGATGGAGGCAAACCCCCGGGTGGTCGGCGCTTCAGGCGGCGCGCTGAAGTACAGCCGGACCCGGTTCGGATCGTCGGCGTCGACATGCAGAAACAGCGGAGACTGGCATTCTGGCACCGGCTCCATTGCCGCCTCCTCCAGGTCGGACGGCAGCGCCGGCAGATCGTTGGCGAACTCCAGCAGCAGCTGCAGCTTGTCCTGGCCCTGGACTTCGGCGAAGTCGGACACCACCTCTGCGAGCGGGGCGGGCAGAGTCATGGCGCCGATACGGCTCCCGGGGCCTGGCCCGGTTCCGAGCCCGCGACGATCGGTACGCGCACGGTGTTTCCCCACTCGGTCCAGGAGCCGTCGTAATTGCGCACTCCGGGCTTGCCCAGCAAATGGGTGAGGACGAACCAGGTGTGGCTGGACCGCTCGCCGATGCGGCAATACACGACGGTCTTGTCGTCGGGGGTGACGAAGTTATAGAGCTCTTCCAGCTCCTCGCGGCTGCGGAAGCGACCGCTCTCGTCCACCGCCTTGCCCCACGGGATCGATCTGGCGGTGGGGATGTGGCCGGCACGCAGCGCGCCTTCCTCGGGGTAGTCGGGCATGTGGGTGCGCTGGCCGGTGTATTCCTCCGGCGAGCGAACGTCGATCAGCGGCTGCCTGCCGATGATGGCCAGCACGTCGTCTTTGAACGCGCGGATGGGTGCGTCGTTGCGCTCGACCACGGGATAGCCCGTCGACGTCCTGGTCGGAACCTCCAGGGTGGTGTCCCGGCGCTCGGCGAGCCACAGGTCGCGACCGCCGTTGAGCAGACGCACGTCCGGGTGACCGAACAAAGTGAAGACCCACAGTGCGTAGGCCGCCCACCAATTGCTCTTGTCGCCGTAGATGACCACAGTGTCGTCGCGGGAGATGCCCTTGCGGTTCATCAGGTCGGCGAACTGCTCGCCGTTGATGTAGTCCCGGACCCGCGGGTCGTTGAGGTCGGTGTGCCAGTCCACCTTCACCGCGCCCGGAATATGACCGACGTCGTAGAGCAGGACGTCCTCGTCGGATTCGACGATCACCAGGCCGGGCGCGCCGAGGTTTGCGGACAGCCAGTCGGCGGTGACCAGTCGTTCGGGGTGGGCGTAGGCCGACAGCGTGGGGCTCGGATCTGGGGGTAGCGGCACGCATTCGAGCCTACCGCTGACCGGCGGACCGTCGGGTGTCAGTGCTGGCTGTGCAGTTGCGGCGTTGAGTGTGCGTCTACAGCGTTCGCTGTGCATCTAGGGCGTTGGCTGTGCATCCATGGTGCAAAACGGGCCGAATCGACGCCGCAGGCTCACACCGAAAGCCCTGGATTCACACCGAAAGCCCTGGCTTCACTCCGAACGCCTTGGTTTCACACCGGATTGGCCGCCCAGAGCGCGGCGATCGACAGCCCGACCCGCTGCAGCAGCGACCGAAGCAGCGGCAGGCTCAGCCCGATCACGTTCGACGGGTCGCCGTCCACCCCGTCGATGAACCAGCCACCCAGTCCGTCCAGGGTGAAGCCCCCGGCGACTCGCAGCGGCTCGCCGCTGGCCAGGTATGCCCGCAGGTCGTCGGCCGACGGTGTGCCGAAATGCACTGTGGTGATTGATGTTTCAACCTCCTGGTGAACCACCCGGTGGTCGAGAACGCGGATGACGCAATGGCCGGTGCAGAGCCGGCCGGCTCGGCCCGCCATCGACTGCCACTGCTCGTTTGCATCGGTCACCGATCGCGGCTTGCCGCACAGCCGGTCGTCGAGATACAGCATCGAATCACAGCCGACGACAACGCAATCCGCCGCGACGGATTCATCCAAGCCTTCCGCGACCCGTTCGGCCTTCGCGCGGGCAAGCGCACACACCACCTCACCGGGCGACGACGCCGAACCCAGGCCCGCGGTGACGAACTCCTCGTCGACGCCGGAGACCACGACCAGCGGATCCACCCCGGCCTGGCGCAGCACCTTGAGCCGCCCGGCAGAGGCGGACCCGAGCACAAGTCGGGTCATCGCTGCATGTGGATGCGTTCCTGCAGGGTGACTCGTTGGTGGTTGGTGATGGCAAACCGCAGCTTGTCGACCGGTAATCCCCAGCGGGTCTGCGGAGGCTGTTCCGGCTCGGGCGCACCGCCGACGCAGCCCAGCACGGCGATCACGGCCGCCAGCTCCGCGTCGGTGGGATTGCCCTTCTCGATGTGGATGTGCGGCTCGTGCGCGTGATGCGTGTCCTCGGTCAGGGCCTGATGGTTCGTCTCGTTCCCGTCACTCACTGCGTTCGTTCCGCTCACTCGACTCATAGCGGAATGTTCCCGTGCTTCTTCGGCGGCAGGTGAGAGATCTTGCGCTCCAGCAGGCGCAGCGCCGTGCCGATGTAGCCGCGGGTGTGCGACGGCGGGATCACCGCGTCGACGTAGCCCCGTTCGGCGGCGACGTACGGGTTGACCAGCGTGTCCTCGTACTCCTGCTGCAGCTGTAAACGCAGCGCGTCGACATCCTGGCCGGCGTCGGCCGCTTCCTTCAGCTGCTTGCGGTAGACGAAGCCGACGGCGCCGGAGGCGCCCATCACCGCGATCTGCGCCGTCGGCCAGGCCAGGTTGACGTCGCAGCCCATGTCCTTGGACCCCATCACGCAGTAAGCGCCGCCGTAGGCCTTGCGGGTGATGACGGTGATCTTCGGGACCGTCGCCTCACCGTAGGCGAACAGCAGCTTGGCGCCACGACGGATGATGCCGTTGTATTCCTGGCCGGTGCCCGGCAGAAAGCCCGGGACGTCGACCAGCATGACGATCGGGATGTTGAAGCAGTCGCAGGTCCGCACGAACCGGGCCGCCTTCTCCGAGGCGTTGATGTCCAGGCAGCCGGCGAAGTGGGTGGGCTGGTTGGCCACGATTCCGACGGGGCGGCCGTCGATGCGGCCGAACCCCACGACGATGTTCTGCGCGTAACCGGCCTGGATCTCCAGAAATTCGTCCTCGTCGAGGATGCGGGTGATCACCTCGTGCATGTCGTAGGGCTGGTTCGGCGAGTCCGGGATCAACGTGTCGAGCTCGATGTCTTCCTCGGTCAGGTTGTCCTCGATCGCGCCCTCGGGAACCGGCTCGGCGTAGCGCGGGGCGTCGGTGAAGTTGTTGGGTGGCAGGTAGCTGAGCAGGTCGCGAACCCAGTCGAAGGCGTCCTGCTCACCGGATGCGACGTAGTGCAGCGTGCCGGACTTGGCCATGTGGGTGTGGGCGCCGCCGAGTTCCTCCATGGTGACGTCCTCGCCGGTGACGGTCTTGATGACGTCGGGCCCGGTGATGAACATCTGGCTGGTCTGGTCGACCATGACGACGAAGTCGGTCAGGGCGGGGGAGTACACGTGCCCGCCGGCGGCGGCGCCCATGATCAGCGAGATCTGCGGGATGACGCCGGAAGCCAGGATGTTGTTGCGGAAGATGCGGCTGTAGAGCCCCAGCGAGACCACGCCTTCCTGGATGCGCGCGCCCGCGCCGTCGTTGATGCCGATGAGCGGACGGCCGGTCTTGATCGCCAATTCCTGCACCTTGACGATCTTTTCGCCGTACACCTCGCCGAGGCTGCCGCCGAACACCGTGGCGTCCTGGCTGAAGATGCACACGTCGCGCCCGTCGATGGTGCCGTAGCCGGTGACCACCCCGTCGCCCAGCGGACGGTTGGCCTCCAGGCCGAAGTTGGTGCTGCGATGCCTGGCCAGCGCGTCGAGTTCGACGAACGAGTCCTCGTCCAACAGGGCGTAGATGCGCTCACGCGCGGTCAGCTTGCCTTTGGCGTGCACCTTCTCGACGGCGGCCTCACCGACGGGATGCAGCGACTCCTCGCGCCGCCGGTGTAGCTCGGCCAGCTTGCCCGCGGTGGTGTGGATGTCGATCTTGTGCTCTGCGGCGGGCTCGGCGGTATGCGCCGAATGGTCGGTAACGCTTGTCATGGGAGTCGATGTTATCGGCAGTCGCTGTGGCCGGCCGTAGGCTGGCCCTGTGAACGAGCGCGACCGGCTCCGACAGCCGCTCGATGTCGAAGCGCTGCGCGCCGAGGTGATCGCTGCCGGTTGGCGGCAACTCGACGTCGTCGCGCAGACCGGCTCCACCAACGCCGACCTGCTGGCGCGTGTGGCGTCCGGCGCCGACGTCGACGGGGCGGTGCTGATCGCCGAGCACCAGACCGCCGGGCGGGGCCGTCAGGGCCGGGGCTGGTCGGCCACGCCGCGGGCGCAGATCACCATGTCGGTGGGTGTGACCGTCGTTGACATCCCCGTCGCGCGGTGGGGCTGGCTGACCCTGGCCACCGGCGTCGCGGTACTGGACACGGTGGCGCCCTTGCTCGCGGCGAACGGGGTCGAGGCAGGCCTGAAGTGGCCCAACGACGTGCTCGCCGGTGGCGGCAAGTTGGCCGGGATCCTGGCCGAAGTGGCGCGGCCCTACGTGGTCATCGGGCTGGGTCTCAATGTCACCCAGGCGCCGGCCGAGGTGGACGGTCCCGGGGCGACGTCGCTGCTGGACCTGGGCGTGGCGGCACCCGACCGGGCCGCGCTGGTGGTCACCCTGGCCCAAGAGTTGGCAAAACGGATCGCCGCGTGGCGGGCCGCGCACGGTGCCGACGCGCAGTTGGCCGCCGACTATCGGGCGCGCAGCCTGACGCTGGGCACCCCGGTGCGGGCCGAGCTTCCGGGCGGCGGCGAGGTTGCCGGGACCGCCCGCGATATCGATGACCAGGGCCGGTTGTGCATCCAAACCGAGACCGACACCGTAACCGTCTCGGCCGGCGACATCGTCCATTTGCGTTAGCCTTCCCAGGTGGGCTATCCGGAGAATGTCCTGGCCAAAGGCGAGCAGGTGGTGCTGCACCACCATCCACACTGGAAGCGACTGATCGGGCCGGCGCTGGTGCTGATCTTCGGGACGGGACTGGCGGTGTTCGGCGTCGCCGTCGTCAACTCGACGCATTGGCCGCAGCTGACCAAGAACATCATCTACGGAGTCGTCGGGGCAATCTGGCTGGTGCTGATCGGGTGGCTGACGCTGTGGCCGTTTCTGAGCTGGCTGACAACCAACTTCGTCGTCACCAACCGGCGGGTGATGTATCGGCACGGCGTGCTGACCCGAAGCGGGATCGACATCCCGGTGGCACGGATCAACAGCGTGGAGTTCCGGGACAAGATTTTGGAGCGGATGTTTCGTACCGGGACCCTGATCATCGAGTCAGCCGCACAGGATCCGCTGGAGTTTCCTGACATTCCGCGGCTGCGCGAGGTGCACAGGCTGCTGTATCACGAAGTCTTCGACACCGGCCCGTCGGGCTCGCCGAACTGAGCGAACCGGTTGGCTCTGCGGTTGCGCCAGGCCCGCAGCAGCGTGACGTTGCCGTCCTCCAAGTTGTCCTCGAAGACCTCGGCGATGCCGCCCGCGGTGAGCGCCGATTCCAGCGCCTTCTCCGGGTTGCGGGCGAACTGGTCGGGGAACACCCAGCGCCGGAACGCCCAGAAGCGGAACGCCATCTGCAGCAGGTTGCCGACGATGTAGGCCGAGATGAAGTCGGCGATGTTCTCCACAGTCAGCGACACCGTCGGGACCCGCAGCTGCAGGATGTAGCTGGAGATCCACAGCGGCGCCATGCTCAGCAACACTCCGACGCCGCTGAACGCAAAGAACAACAGCGCCTCGTGGTGGCGCTCGCGGCCACCGCGGTCGCGGAAGCTCCACTCCCGGTTCAGGATGTAGGACGCGATGACCGCGACAATGCCGGCTATCACTTTGGCGGTCACCGGCTTGGGCTCGAGAATCGTCAGTTTCAGCGTGTAGAAAATCGCCGAGTCAATGATGAAAGTGGTGCCGCCGACAATGGCGAATTTGATCAGCTCGTGATGGCGCAGCGCAAAAGGTTGAAGCACCTGGGGAAGACGCGCGATCGTGGCATCGGCAAAGGACACAGCACGCCAGTCTACGGAGTAATGCAAAAGGGGCGCAAAATCGTACATAACGATTCGGTCGCGCAGCCGCTAACACGCCGGTCAGGCCCCGTGACACGATGATGGCCGTGCCGAGTACACGAACGCCGTTGGTCGCGATGGTGGGCGGCGGCCAGCTTGCCCGGATGACGCACCAGGCCGCGATTGCGTTGGGACAGACGCTACGGGTGCTGGCCACCAGCCCGGATGAACCCGCCGCACAGGTCAGCCCCAATGTGGTGATCGGCTCGCACACCGATCTTGCCGACCTGCGCCGGGTTGCGACCGGAGCCGACGTGCTGACCTTCGACCATGAGCTGGTGCCGGGCGAGCTGCTGGAGAAGCTGGTGGCCGAGGGCGTCGCCGTGGCACCGCCGCCGGAGGCGCTGGTGCATGCCCAGGACAAGCTCGTGATGCGGCAGCGGCTGGAGGCGCTGGGTGCGCCGGTGCCGCGGTTCGCAGGAATCCAGAGCGTCGACGAACTCGATGCCTTCGCGCAGCGCATCGCCGGCCCGGTGGTCGTGAAAGCGGTCCGCGGCGGGTACGACGGGCGCGGTGTGCGGATGGCTCGCGACCCGTTGCACGCCCGCGAGATCGCGGCCGACTTCCTGGCCGATGGGGTGCCGGTGATGGCCGAGGAGCACGTGCAACTGCAGCGCGAACTGTCGGCGCTGGTAGCGCGCTCATCCTTCGGCCAGGGCGCAGCCTGGCCGGTAGTCGAGACGGTGCAGCGCGACGGCATCTGCGTTCAGGTGATCGCGCCAGCGCCGGACCTGCCCGACGACCTGGCCACCGACGCACAGCAGCTGGCGTTGCGGTTGGCGGACGAACTCGGCGTGGTCGGGGTCCTCGCCGTCGAGCTGTTCGAAACCGTCGACGGCACGCTGCTGGTGAACGAGCTGGCGATGCGACCGCACAACTCCGGGCACTGGACCATGGACGGGTCGCGGACCAGCCAGTTCGAGCAGCATCTGCGTGCGGTGCTCGACTACCCGCTGGGAGACACCGCCGCCCTTGCTCCGATCACGGTGATGGCCAATGTGCTCGGCGCGCGGCAGCAGCCGGCGATGACCGTCGACGAGCGGTTGCACCACCTGTTCGCCCGCATGCCGGATGCGCGGGTTCATCTGTATGGCAAGGAAGAGCGCCCCGGCCGCAAGGTCGGGCACGTCAACTTCGTCGGTGCCGACCTCGACGAGCTGCGAGAACGCGCCGAACTGGCCGCACACTGGTTGTCACATGCGCAGTGGCGATAGCGAAGCGATGAAGAGGAGCGGCGCAGATGACTGAAGCACCGCGGGTCGGGGTGATCATGGGCAGCGACAGCGACTGGTCGGTGATGGAAGAGGCCGCCAACGCGCTGGCCGAGTTCGACATTCCCACCGAGGTTCGGGTGGTCTCGGCGCACCGCACGCCCGCGGCGATGTTCGACTATGCCCGCGGCGCGGCCGACCGCGGTATCGAGGTGATCATCGCCGGCGCCGGCGGTGCCGCCCACCTGCCGGGGATGGTCGCCGCCGCGACGCCGCTGCCGGTGATCGGGGTGCCGGTGCCGCTGGCAAGGCTGGACGGCCTGGACTCGCTGCTGTCGATCGTGCAGATGCCGGCCGGGGTTCCGGTGGCCACGGTGTCGATCGGTGGAGCCCGCAACGCCGGCTTGCTGGCGGTGCGCATCCTGGCATCCGACGACGCGCAGCTGCGCGCCCGAGTCATCGCCTTCCAGGACCGCCTGGCCGAGACCGTCCGGGCCAAGGATGCTGCTCTGCAGCAGCTGCACGATAAGGTCACCGACGAGTCATAAGGAGGCTGACATGGCTGCGTGGGCCGGAGATCCGTCGTTCGATGTGTACAAACTGCCGGAGGAGCACGAGGAACTGCGGGCGGCGATCCGCGCTTTGGCCGAGCGGGAAATCGCTCCCTACGCGGCCGAGGTGGACGAGAATTCCCGGTTCCCGGAGGAGGCGCTGGCGGCGCTGAACGCGTCGGGTTTCAACGCCGTGCACATCCCCGAGCAGTACGGCGGTCAGGGCGCGGACTCGGTAGCCGCCTGCATCGTGATCGAAGAGGTGGCGCGCGTGGACGCATCGGCCTCGTTGATCCCGGCGGTGAACAAGCTGGGCACCATGGGCCTGATTCTGCAGGGCTCCGAAGAGCTGAAGAAGCAGGTGTTGCCGTCGATCGCCCAGGACGGGGCGATGGCGTCCTATGCGCTGAGCGAGCGTGAAGCCGGCAGTGATGCGGCCTCGATGCGCACCCGCGCCAAGGCCGACGGCGACGATTGGATTCTCAACGGCACCAAGTGCTGGATCACCAACGGCGGCAAGTCGACCTGGTACACCGTGATGGCGGTGACCGACCCGGACCGCGGCGCCAACGGCATTTCGGCGTTCATGGTGCACATAGACGATGAGGGGTTCAGCATCGGCCCGAAGGAGAAGAAACTCGGCATCAAGGGCTCGCCGACCACCGAGTTGTACTTCGAGAACTGCCGCATCCCCGGCGATCGGATCATCGGCGAGCCTGGTACCGGGTTCAAGACCGCGCTGCAGACCCTCGACCACACCCGCCCCACGGTGGGGGCGCAGGCCGTCGGGCTCGCGCAGGGTGCGCTGGACGCCACCGTTGCCTACACCAAGGAGCGCAAGCAGTTCGGCAAGTCGATCTCGGAATTCCAGGGTGTGCAATTCGAGCTGGCCGACATGGCGATGAAAGTCGAGGCGGCCCGCTTGATGGTCTATACCGCCGCAGCCCGCGCCGAACGCGGTGAGCCCAATCTCGGGTTCATCTCCGCGGCGGCCAAGTGCTTCGCCTCCGACACCGCCATGGACGTCACCGAATCGGCCGTGCAACTGTTCGGCGGCGCCGGCTACACCACCGACTTCCCGGTCGAGCGAATGATGCGCGACGCCAAGATCACCCAGATCTACGAAGGCACCAACCAGATTCAGCGGGTGGTGATGTCGCGGGCGCTGCTGCGCTGATTCGGCGCCGTCGAGGGGAAGTCGACGGTTACGCGACGATCCTGGCCTGGCGCGTTAACCTGAGTCGTGGTCGCTGAAGACTCCACCGACACGCCCGGTGAACCCGATCGCCGACCGGCCGAACTCGACGAGCGCGAGAAAGCCATCGCGGCTCGTGAAGCCGACCTGGCAAGCCGCGAGTGGCAGGCTGACGAGCGAGATCGGATCGCTGATGAGCGAGACCGAATCGCCAACGACCGCGAACAGGTGGCAGATCAACGAGAGCGCGATGCGGACGACCGCGAGGGCACGTCTGCCGAGCGTGAGCGCGAGCGGCTGCAACGCATAGACGCAGAGACGGAGCGCGGGAGAGCGGCTGACCGGCGGGAGGAGGCCGACGTCGCGCGCGCGATGGCCGAAACCGAACGACGGCACGACCAAGGCTGATCCTTACGCGACACTCTGGGGGAGGTCGCGAAAAGCTCAGCGCCACCGCATACCATCCACTGAGGCTTTAGGACCAAGGCCGCGTAATTGGCAACCACCAGTCGGGCTGGCGAGACCATGCGTACGGCCACAGGTACCCGCGTTCTCGGCCTTCCCGATGGCCTCCAACCTGCGGAAAGTATGACGTGAACCACCCGTGCGCGGCAGGGCACTGATGCCCGTGCGAGCTCCGGTCGCCCAGGCGGCGCATGTGCAGTCGCTGTCGTTGCTGTTGGTCGAGGACGACCGGGCCGACGCGGTGCTGGTGGAAGAGTTGATCGCCGATACGGTCGCCGATATCCGCGTGGTGTGGGCGCAATCGATGGCACACGCAGAGCGCGAGCTCTCTTCGGCCCGGCCTGACTGTGTACTGCTGGACCTGCACCTGCCGGATGCCCATGGCATCGAGGCGCTGGACCGGATCGCCAAACATGACGCCACGGTCCCCATCGTCGTGCTGACCGGGCTGAACGACGAGAACTTCGGGGCGTCGGCTGTTGCCGCCGGCGCGCAGGACTACCTGGTCAAGGGCCGCGTCGAACCCGATGTGCTGCGGCGTGCGCTGTTTTATGCGATCGAGCGCAAACGCGCCGAGCTGATCGCCGCCGACCTGCGCGCAAGCCAACTCCGGGCCCGCGAAAACGCGTTGCTGGAACGCGGCCTGCTGCCTTCTCCGCTGCTGCTCGAGAACCCCGGTGTCGAGATCGTCGCCCGATACCGGCCCAGCCGCGAGGACGCGTTGCTGGGCGGGGATTTCTACGACGTCGTGCAGACCTCCGACCGCACGGTCCACGTCGTGATCGGTGACGTCGCCGGGCACGGACCCAACGAGGCCGCACTGGGCGCGGCCCTGCGGATCGCCTGGCGTGCGCTCACGCTTGCCGGCGTGCACGGCGGTGAGCTGATGTCGCACCTCGAGCGGGTCCTGCATGCCGAGCGGGCGGGCCGAGGAATCTTCGCGACGGTGCTCAGCCTCGCCGTTCCGGTTGCCACCGGTGGCGTCGATGGCCAACCGATCACCGCCACCCGCGCCGGTCATCCCGGCCTGTTGCTGCACGGCCCCGACGCGCCCGGCGGCGTGGAATGGATCGTCCCGCCGGGCGGGCCGGCGCTGGGCCTGCGGGCCGCCGACTGGCCGGAGCACGAGCTGGTGCTGCCGGCCAGTCACGGGCTGGTGCTGCTCACCGACGGGCTCTTCGAGGGCTATTCGGGCCGCGGCAATGAACGGCTCGGCGAAGACGGCCTGCTCGCGTTGGCCCGAAGGCACGCCCACTTGCCCGGGCCGGCGTTCGTCGACGCGCTCATCGACGGGGCACAGCGACTGGCGCAGCCGCTCGGCGGCCTCACCGACGACGTTGCCGTGCTGCGGGTGGAGCGGACCGCGAGGTGAGCCGCAAGTTCGATCCGTTGCGGGAATTGCAGCTCACCGTGCGGGAATGGCAATTGCTGGTGCTCGTCAGCATGGGTGCGCTGGTGCTCGCGGGTGCGGCGGTGGGGGCGGTGTTGCTGCATCGCGCCGACGCCGTGTCGCACGGGCTGACCGACGGCATCTCGCCGGCCCGGATAGCCGCGGGCCAGCTGCAGTCGGCATTGCGCGACCAGGAAACCGGCACCCGCGGTTACCTGATCTCCGCCGATCGCCAGTTTCTCACCCCGTATTACGACGGGCAGCATGCCGAACAGATTGCGGCCCAGGACATTCGGCACCGCATCGGCCAGCGTTCCGATCTGATCGCCGACCTGGATGCGATCGAGGCGGCCGCGCACGTGTGGCGGGCGAACTACGCCGAGCCCGTCATCGCGAACGTGACGCCAACGACGCCCAATCTGATAACTCGCGCGATGGCGGAGCGCGGCAAGGCCGAATTCGACCATCTGCGTGAGCTTTTCAACACCCAGAACGCGCATCTGGCCGAGGCGCAGCAGCAGGCCGTCGGCCAGGCCCGGAATATCGCCGAGTGGCGCGACACCGTGCTGGCCGCGATGGTGCTGCTGTTCTGCATCACCGCGGTCCTGCTGGGTGTGCTGACTCGCCGGGCAGTCACCCGGCCGCTGGCCGCCCTGGCTTCGGCGTGCCGACGGATCACCGAGGGCAACTTCGGTGAGCGCATTGCAGCGCCGCGGCGCCCGAAGGACATTCGGGATATGGCGATCGACGTGGAGAACATGCGTCAGCGCATCGTGCAGGCGTTAGACGTATCACGTTCCGCGACAGCGCAATTGGACGAGCAGACGGCCGAGTTGCGGCGATCCAACGCCGAGCTCGAGCAGTTCGCGTATGTGGCGTCGCACGATCTGCAGGAACCGCTGCGCAAGGTCACCTCGTTCTGCCAGCTGCTGGAGAAGCGGTACGGCGACCAGCTCGACGACCGAGCCGCCGAATACATCGGCTACGCGGTCGACGGAGCCAAGCGCATGCAGGTGCTGATCAACGACCTCCTCAGCTTCTCCCGGGTCGGCAGGCTGGGCACCATGAGCACCGACGTGGACCTCGACGCCGCGCTGGATGCCGCACTGGCGAATCTGGCCACCGCGATCGAGGAATCCGACGCCCGGATCGTGCGCCCCGAACACGGGCTGCCGCACATCACCGGAGACCCGATGCTGCTGACCATGTTGTGGCAGAACCTGATTGGCAACGCGGTCAAGTTCCGCCGGGAAGATCGCCCACCCCGCGTCGTCATCGACTGCCACCAGCGGGCCGACGACCTGGTCTTCACCGTCACCGACAACGGTATCGGCATCGCGGAAGAGTTCACCGACAAAGTCTTTCTGATCTTCCAGCGCCTGCACGGCCGCGACGCGTACGGCGGGACCGGCGTGGGCCTGGCGCTGTGCAAGAAGATCGTCGAGCACCACGGCGGCACCATCGGGATCGACACGTCCTACCGCGACGGAACACGGTTCGAATTCACGGTGCCTGAAGCTGCGCCCGGTGCCGAGCCGGTGGTGGCCGGCGCGGGGGACCCTGACGAAGGAGGACGCGAATGATTCCGAACGGCCGGCCGATCGAGATTCTGCTCGTCGAAGACGACCCGGGCGACGAGCTCATCACGCGGGAAGCGTTCGAGCACAACAAGCTCAGCAACCGACTGCACGTCGCGCACGACGGCGAGGAGGGACTGAACTACCTTTACCGGCGTGGCGAGTTCCAGCACGCGCCGCGGCCCGACCTGATCCTGCTCGACTTGAACCTGCCGAAATACGACGGCCGGCAACTGCTGGAGAAGATCAAGTCCGACCCCGACCTGTCCCGCATCCCGGTCGTCGTGCTCACCACCTCCTCGGCCGAGGAGGACATTCTGCGCAGCTACCAACTGCACGCCAACGCCTACGTCACCAAACCGGTCGACCTCGACCAATTCATCAGCGCGGTACGGCAAATCGACGAGTTCTTCCTTCAGGTCGTGCGGCTGCCGCAAAGCTGAGGTTAAAGCGTGCCGGCCGGCTCGACGGGGCGCACGATGCCGTGCCGATTCACCTCGTAGACGCGGGCCGTCGAGATGTCGAAGAACATGCCGTAGACCTTCAAAGCGCCGGCGGCCTTGGCGGAGGCCAAGATCGGGTGATTGGCCAGCTTTTCCATCTGCACCACCACGTTCACGATGCTCAACTGGTCGGCTTCGCTGCGGCCGTCGGACTCCGCACTCGCACGCGCCGGGTGATGGTCCCGGAACGCGGCGAGGGTGTCGCGTCCATGTTCCAGCCACTGGCCGATGGCCGTGTGATCGCCGGCGCCACCAGGCCCGGAAAGCAAGGCCTGCATCGCTCGGCACGACGAATGTCCGCACACCACAACGGAAGTCACACCAAGCTGGTTGAACGCGATGTCCAGCACGGCGTCGACCGATCGGTCGGTCGCATCGGCGGGAACCAGGTTGCCGACGTTGCGGACGATATACAGGTCGCCGGGCCCGCTGGCGGTGATCACGTCGGGCAGGACCCGGGAATCGGCGCAGGTGAGAAACACCGCACTCGGTGTCGTCGCTTCGGTCAGCTCGGCAAGCCGCGGGTACAGCTCGCCGCGGCCGTTGCGGTGGTAGGCGTCGACTCCGTCGAGAATCGAAACCCCGGCGTCCCCATGGCCGCCGTGGTCGCCGTTGCGCGACACAGCCTCGGCCGGCGGGCGCCGGTAGTGGCGTTTGGGCCGGCTGGTGTGCGCGTGGTGCAGCGTCGCCGGCGACGTCTCGACGATGACCACGGCCCCGCCCGTCGCCTCGTGAGCCAACCGCCAATCGGAAATGGCCTCGGAGACCGCCTCGTCGATGTAGTCGGCGTTGAGGGTGAGCCGCACCTGAGACCCCGGCGGCATGGTGGACAGCACCGTGGTCAGTCGCGGCAACAGCAGGAAGCTGAGCGTGCCGTCGATGTCGATGCGCCAGTTTTTCGACTCGGCGTCGCCATACGGCCGGGCCTCGATGGGGGCCCGTACCAACCGCGTCAACAGTATGAAGATCGCCACGCCGAGGCCAATGGCCACACCCTCGAGCAGGTTCAGGAATATCACGCATCCGATGGTGATGCTGTACACCGCGAAATTGCCTGTGCGCCAGGCAAGTTTGATGTGAGCCAGCTTGACCAGCTGGATGCCGATCACGATGAGCAGCCCGGCCAGCGCCGCCTTGGGAATGAGCTCCACCAGATCGGTCAGCAGCGACGCGAACAGCAGGATCCATACGCCGTGAAGTACCGCCGAGGCCCGGGTGCGAGCACCGGCGGCCACGTTGGTGGAGCTGCGCACGATGACCCCGGTGATCGGCAACCCACCCAGCAATCCCGACACCATGTTGGCGCTGCCCTGGCCGATCATCTCCCGGTTGAAGTTCGCGCGCGGGCCGTTGTGCAGCTTGTCGACGGCAACTGCCGACAACAGCGATTCGACGCTGGCGATCAGGGCAACGGTGACGACACCCAGGGCGATGGCACCGATCTCGTGCGTCCACGGCACTCCGCCGGGGGCGGTGGGGGGCAGATGCGGCAAGCCGATGGCATGGAAGAAGTTGCCGGAGAGGTTGATTCGGTCCACACCTTCCAGCCCCGCCAGTTCGGCGACCGCGGTCGCGACGACGATGGCCACCAGGGCGCCGGGAACGAAGCGGATCTTGGCGGGCAGCTTGGGCCACAACAGCAGGATGCCGATGACGATTCCGCCCACGATCACCTCGTGCAGCTCGTGGTGCAGGATGCCGGCGGGCAATGCCTCGATGTTCCGCCACGCCGAGCTGCGTGACGAGCCGCCCATCAGGACGTGCACCTGCTGCAAGACGATGGTGACGCCGATACCCGCCAGCATGGCGTGCACCACCACCGGGGCGACGCCGAGCGCGGCGCGCGCCACCTTGACCACGCCGAACAGGATCTGAATCGCACCGGCGCACATGGTGATGATGCACGTCATCTGCCAGCCGAAGTCGCTGATCAGGCCGGCCACCACCACGGTGAGGCCCGCGGCCGGGCCGCTGACCTGCAGCTGTGAGCCACCGAGGCTTCCGGCGACGATGCCGCCGACCACCGCAGCGATCAAGCCCGCCATCAACGGAGCCCCGGAGGCGATCGCGATACCCAGCGAAAGCGGCAGCGCCACCAGGAACACGACGATCGAGGACGGAATATCGTGCCGCAGGTCGGGCCGCCAGGCGCGCGACTTGAAGGCACCGACAAATTTGGCGGCGCCGGTGGTCGCGGGTTGACTCGTGACGTCGGCGGTCATGGTATGACTCCTCGAACCGGTCAGTCAGGTGGCCGGCGGCAGTCGAGAGCGCTCGCCGTTGGACATGAATCGACCAAATTTAAGGGCAGCAAATATGTTGCTCCCCCCTACAGCATCCTGGAGAGATCCTTATCCATCACTTCGCAAATGCGATGAATGCGAAGCGGATTCATCAACAATTCAAAGAATTCCAAGAATTCAAATAATGCACATTTGTCCTTAACTCAAGGTTCGACCAGAAATGTGTCGTTGTGCTCGCCGAGCACCGGCGGGGGATCAGCGGCCACGGCGCTGAAGCTGGAGTAGCGCGCCGGCGTGCGGATCACCGTGATCGCTCTGTCTCCGCTGCCGACTTCCAGCGCGAGGTCGTTCTCGGCGAACAGCGGGGTGTCGACGACCTGCTTCCAGGTGTAGGGCAGACAGGCCATGAGTCCGCCTTCATGCAGCAGCTCGACCCACTCGGCGGCGGTCTTGGCGGCCAGGGCGGACTCCAATTCCTCGGTCAACTCGGGATAGTTGATCGCCCGTGCGCGCTGGTCGATGAACCGCTCGTCCTCGAGCAGGTCGGGGCGGCCGATGATCTCGCACAGCTTCGCCCAGTGCTTGGGCACGTACGCGGACAGGACGAGGTACCCGTCGGCGGCCCGGAAGGCGTCGGAGGGCTGGGTGGCGAATCCGACGCCCTTGCGCCGCTTGGCTTTCGCGGGCTGGTCCGGCCCCGAAGCGGCGGGTGTGTCCGCCGGGCGGTTCAGGTGGATGGTCAGCTGGTTGGCCTGCAGCCCCACCGCGACGTCGTACATAGCGACCCGCACGGTGTCGGCCACGCCGTGCCGCTCCCGGTTGAGCAGCGCGGCCAGCACCGCCTGCGCCAGTACGTGACCGCTGGCGTTGTCGACCAGCTGGAACGGGATGATTTGCGGCTTGCCGTCCGGGGTTGGCATTCCCGTGGTCATGCCGGACTCGGCGGCGACCATCAGGTCGACTCCCGGCCTGCTGCTGTGCGGGCCGTTGCCGCCGAAGGCCGACAGCCGGGCGTAGATCAGCTTGGGATTGCGGGACCGCAGATCGTCGGGGCCCAGGCCCATCTTCTCCATGACGCCGGGCCGAAACCCTTCCAGCACCACGTCGGCGGTGTCGGCCAGGCGCAATATCTGCTGCTTGGCTTCCTCGTCGGTCAGGTCCACCGCCACCGACTTCTTGCCCCGGTTGTTGGGCAAGAAATACGTGGCCAGCGGGGGGCGCCCGGGCAGGACGGCGGTGATGTGGCGGGCTGCCTCACCGCCGGGGGCCTCGATCTTGACGACCTCGGCGCCCAGGTCGGCCAGCACCTGTCCGGCCAGCGGGCCGGCGACGTTCTGGGTGAAATCCAGCACCCGGAACCCGTCGAGTGGCTTGGGCGCGTCGCTGTTCGACATCGCAGTTCCTCAATCCCGGTGCAACACCGCGGCGCAGTAGTAGTTCTGGGCGAAGGGTGCTTCGAGGTCGTTCGGGTCGGTGAACGGCGTAAAGCCGTTGTCGACCAACAACCGATGCAGCGACGTCCGCTCCGTCTGCCACCCACGCTGGTTTAGATAGCTGGCGACGTCGTGACGCGCACCGGGGAAGCCCAGGTTTTCCAGTGCGACGTCGAGACCGTGCTCCTGCCACTTCACCGCGGCGGCGTTCAGGGCCTGCTGGTTGGCGTCCGAACCCAGGAAGATCTCGGCCACCAGCCGGCTGCCGTCGGCGCTGAGCGCGGTCACGTTGTCCAGCAACCGATCCTGGGCGTCGGGCGGCAAGAACCCGAGCAGGCCCTCGGCGGCCCACGCGGCGGGCCGCTCGGCATCGAACCCGGCCTGGCGGAGCGCCGACGGCCAGTCGTGGCGCAGGTCGATGGGGACGGCGCGGATGTCGGCGGTCGGCTCTGCGCCCAGGCCGGCGATGGTCGCGGACTTGAACTCGATGACTTGCGGTTGGTCGATCTCGAATACCGTCGTGCCCGCCGGCCACTTCAGTCGATATCCACGCGCGTCCAGGCCGGAGGCCAAGATCACCACCTGGCGGATCCCTGCCGCAGCCGCCTCGACGAAGAAGGCGTCGATGTGGCGGGTGCGGGCGGCGAGCAGGTCGGTCATGCGTTGCAGACCCCACGGCGCTGCCGGATCGTCGACCGTTTCCGGGTCGAGGTCGCCGCTGGCCCATCGGGTGAAGAAGTCGATGCCCACCGCACGCACCAGCGGCTCGGCGAACGGGTCGTCGATCAGGCCGGCCCGGGTGGACCGGGCGCGTCCGGCGGCCACCATGGTGGCGGTGGCTCCCACGCTGGTAGCCAGGTCCCAGGTGTCGTTGTCGGTGCGCGCCATCGCTCGAAGATTCTCCGTCCGTCCCGTCCTACTGGTTAGACAGATTAACGACACACCGCGGGCCGGTGGCGAGCAGACGGGAAAGCCGGCCTTTGCCTCGGCTGGCCACGCTTTCCGGCGTTTGGCCCGTGCTGCCCTTAGCATCGTGAGATGCAGTCGGCGACTACTTCCGGTTCGCTCGGCCAGTCCCGGGCCCGAATCGACGATGCCTGCTGCGACCGATCCGCCGTGCCGGTGTCTGCCACCCGTGACGCCGGATGGCAGCGCAGTGCCCGGTGGGCGCGGCGATTGGCCTGGTTGAGCCTGGTGGTGATGTTGTCCGAAGGCGCCATCGGGCTGTGGCAGGGTTTGGCCGTCGGGTCGATCGCGTTGACCGGGTGGGTGCTGGGCAGTGCGCCCGAGGGGCTGGCCAGCGCGATGGTGATCTGGCGGTTCAGCGGCGCACGCACCCATTGCGACAAGTCCGAGCGACGGGCCCAACGTGGGGTCGCGGTGTCGTTCTGGCTGACCGCGCCGTATATCGCCGCCGAATCGGTGCACCATTTGGCCGAGGGTAAGCACGCCGAGACCTCGGTGATCGGTATCGCGCTGACGGCGCTGGCTTTGGTGTTGATGCCGACGTTGGGCTGGGTGAAACACAAACTGGGCGCCCGGCTCGGCTCTGGGGCGACGAAGGGCGAAGGCACCCAGAACTATCTGTGTGCTGCTCAGGCCGCCGGCGTGCTGGTCGGTCTGGCGGTCACCGCCACCTGGTCGGGTGCTTGGTGGGTCGACCCGGTGATCGGGCTCGCTATCGCCGCGATCGCGATGTGGTCCGGTGTGCGGGCCTGGCGCGGCCTGGACTGCGGCTGCTGACGGGGTGCTCGCGACACGTCAGTCCAGCCGGTAACGGATCAGCCGGGAGCTGTTGACCACGACCGCCACCGATGACGCGTTGTGCAGGATCGCGGCGAGCACCGGTGAGAGCACCCCGGCGGCGCCGATGAGCAGTCCCGCGGCGTTCACCGCGATGGACATGCCGTAGTTCTCCCGGATGACGTCGACCGCCCGCGCACCCAGGTCCCGCACATCCAGCAGGCGGTGCAGATCGTCGTTGGCCAGCGCCACGTCGGCGGTTTCGACGGCAACGTCGGTTCCGGCCAGGCCCATGGCGATCCCGATGTCGGCCGCCGCCAGGGCCGGGGCGTCGTTGATGCCGTCACCGACCATTCCGACGACGTAGCCCGCGTCCTGCAGCTCGCGCACCACCTCGAGCTTGTCCTCGGGCATCACCTCGGCGCGCCATTCGTCGATGCCCAACTCCTGCGCGACCACCCTGGCGATCTCCGGATGGTCCCCGGTGAGCATGACGATCCGGCGAACGCCGCTGTCGCGCAACTGCTTCAACACAGTGGTGGCTTCGGGCCGCACCTCGTCGCGCAGGCTGATCAGGCCCACCAGCTTGCCGTCCACCGCGAGCAGCAGCGGTGTCTCGGCCTGGCGTCGCAGCTTGTCCACCCACTCCGACGCCTTCTTGGACACCCGCACCTTTTCCGAGCGCAGCAGGCCCGGGCTGCCCAGCAGCAGGGTCCGGCCGTCGGCCCAGGTCCGCATGCCCAGGCCGACCAGCACCTCGCACTCCTCGTGCGGCGGGATGAGGATGTGGCGTTCTTCCGTCGAGCGGATCACCGCCTCGGCCAGCGGGTGGCGAGAATGGATCTCCGAGCTCGCGGCGTAGGCCAGCACCTGCTCGGGTTCCCAATCCTTATGCATGGCAACAATATTGGTGACAACCGGCCGACCCACGGTGAGCGTTCCGGTCTTGTCGAAAACGATCGCGTCCACCCGGCCCGCCTGCTCGAGGTGCGATCCGCCCTTGATCAGGATGCCGCGGCGTGCGCCGTTGCCGATAGCGGCGCTGATCGCGGTCGGGGTCGACAAGCCCACCGCGCAGGGGCAGGCGATCAGCAGCATCGTCATCGCCCGCCGCACGTCCCCGGTGATCAGCAGGGTGACGGCCGAGACGATGAAAGACGTCGGCACGAAACGGCGGGAGAAGGTTTCGCCGACCGTCTGGATCGGCGCCCGATCATGTTGCGCCTCTTCGACTCTGGTGATGATGCGACCGATGGTGGTTTGCTTGCCGACGGCGCGGGCGCGCACCACCAGCCGGCCGCGCTCGACGACCGAACCGGCGTGCACGCGACTTCCGACCGTCACCGACACCGGCAGGTTCTCCCCGGTGATGGCGGACTGGTTGACAATCGCGTCGCCGTCGAGCACCTCGCCGTCGACCGGGATGGCGACATGATCGTGTACCACCACCTCGTCGCCAATCTGAACGGTGTCCATCGGCACCTGGATCTCGGTGCGGTCGAGCAGGCGGATCCAGGCGGTGTCCTGGTTGCCGCGCAGCAGCTCGGAGATGGCCCGCCGGGTCCGCCGCAGGGTCAGGTCCTGCAGATACTCGCCGATGTTGAGCAGCCACAGCACGGTGAGGGCGACGACGTTCTCGCGCAGGATGAGGCTGGCCACGGTGGCTGCCGAGACCAGCGCGTCGGTGCCGGCCCTACCCGAGCGCAGTGAGCGCAGCGCACCGCGCAGGAACGGGTAGCCGGTGAAGATGGTGACCCCGGTGGCGACCACCCGGCCGCTGGGGCCCAGCAATGGCGGCCGAGCGAAGACGTAGCGGCGCACACCCAGCAGGGTCAGCGCGGCGCCGCCGATCACCATGCGCAGCACGTCGGCGTTGCGGATCTCCGACGAATGCGGCGCACGGGCGGGGATGAGCTCCGGTGCGACGTGCGCGGCCTCGCTGATGGCCGCCAGCACCGCCGCGCGGTCGCAGCGCTTGGGCGAGTACCAGACGACGACCGACCCGGTGCGCGGGTAGGCGTGTACCACCCGGACACCGTTCTGTTTGGCGACCGCCTCCTCGACCGCGACGGCGCGGCGGTGATCGGAGTGGACCCAGGCCACCCGCACCCGCATCCGCCCGGCCGCATCCGAAATCACTTGTAGCGCAGGGTCTTCGGCTGGGGCGAGCTCGTCGACAATCGCCAGGGCCATGCTAGTGCTCGTGCTGGTGGACGTCGCCGACGGCGGGGGTGGGCGCCTCTTCGCCGATGCGCTCGCGGGCCTCGGCCATCACGTCGGCGATCTTGAGCCGCGCCGACTCGGCGGCTTCCTCGGCCCGGCGGGTCCCGCGCAGCCCCAGCGCCGCGGCCGATACCGCGGTCTCGTGCAGCGGCGCCTTGGCCAGGCCCTTGCGCAACAGCTCGTAGGCGGTCACCCCGGCCAGCCCGGTGACCACCGTCGATGCCGCCTTGCCCAAGAGCCCGTACACCGCCATTGCCCGAACCTTCCTCACGTGTGCTGTCGACCTTTCCGGACGACGCTAACATCGAAATATTGCGATATCAATATGAATGCCGAGCAGACGCAAAATCGCACGCGCAGGGCACTGAAGCGTGCGATTCTGCGTCTCGCTCGCCAAGCGGGGGCGGGCCCGTCGATAAGGCGCCCAACGTATGGTGGGCCGGTGGAGGGCACACCGTTCGGGCGTTACCGCTTGGTGGAGTTGCTCGGTGAGGGCGGTATGGGTGAGGTGTGGCGGGCCCACGACACCGTCACCGACCGGGTGGTGGCCATCAAGGTGTTGCCCGCGAAATTGTCCAAGGATGAGGAGTTTCAGCGGCGTTTCCGCCGGGAGGCGCATGCGGCGGCGCGCTTGGAAACCCCGCACGTGGTTCCGATATATGACTACGGCGAGATCGATGGCCGGCTTTTTGTGTGCATGCGGCTGATCAGCGGGCGTGACTTGGCCGCTGTGCTGGCCGAGGGTCCGCTGGATGCGGCGCGGGCGGTGCGCATTGTGGGCCAGGTCGGCGAAGCTTTGCATGCCGCCCATGGGATCGGGTTGGTCCACCGCGACGTCAAACCCTCCAATGTTTTGCTTGATGACCGCGATTTCGCCTATCTGATCGATTTCGGGATCGCTCGGGTGGCCGATGACACCCGGATGACCAAGACCGGCAATACGATTGGGACGTTCGCCTACATTGCGCCGGAGCGGCTGAGCCTCGACGGGCAGGAGGACGCCCGGGTGGACGTCTACGCGCTGGCGTGTGTGCTCTATGAGTGCCTGACCGGCCAGCCGCCGTTTAACGCCGACACCATGCCGCGGCTGATGATGGCCCACCTGCAAGCACCGCCGCCGCGCCCGTCGGTGACCCGGCCCGAGGTGCCCGCCGCCGTCGATGAGGTCATTGCCCGGGGGATGGCCAAAGACCCCGACCAGCGGTATGCCAGCACCGTCGAGTTGGTCGAGGCCGCCCGTGACGCGATCACCCAACCTGTTGGCCGGCCGGGGCCGGATCCGGCGCGAATCGACCAGACCCGGCCAGCACACCATGGGGTGGCCGCCCCGTCGGCGGCCGTGACCGCCGCAGCACCGGCCCCCGCCCATCAGCCACCGTCATGGCAGCCCGCCCCGCGTACCGTGACACGAGGCGGCGGGATCAGTCGGCGCAGCATCGCGCTCACCGCTGGTGCGGTTGCACTGGTCGCCGTGATCGCCGCGGTCATCGGCGTTATCGCCCTCCACAAGCAGGGGTCGTCGCGGTCATCGCCGACATCGGCGGCGCGGTCATCCGCGGCATCAGCGGCGCGGTCCTATGGCGCTCAGATTGTGCTGCCATTCATCGGCCTGGACCATCCCGCGGGTGTGGCGGTGGACGGCGCTGGCGCCGTCTATGTCGCCGACAACCGCAGCAGTCGGGTGGTGAGGTTGGCGGCGGGTTCGTCTGCCCCTGATGTTCTGCCGTTCACCGGCCTGATCGGTCCCGTGGGTGTGGCGGTGGACGGCGCCGGTACGGTCTACGTCGCCGACTCCGGCAACAACCGGGTGGTGAGGTTGGCGGCGGGCTCGTCTGCCCCAGATGTGCTGCCGTTAACCGGCCTCATCACTCCCGAGGGTGTGGCAGTGGACCGCACCGGCGCCGTCTACGTCGTCGACGGCGGTAACGAACGTGTGGTGAGGTTGGCGGCGGGCTCGTCTGCCCAGGATGTGTTGCCCTTCGCGGGCCTGAGCTTTCCCTACGGTGTGGCGGTGGACGGCGCGGGCGCCGTCTACGTCACCGACGGCAACCGGGTGCTGAGGCTGGCGGCGGGCTCGTCTGCCCGGGACGTGCTTCCCTTCACCGGCCTGAAGGAGCCCAAAGGTGTAGTAGTGGACGGCGCCGACGCCGTCTACGTCGCCGACTACGGCAACGCCCGGGTGCTGAGGTTGGCGGCGGGCTCGTCTGCCCAGGACGTACTGCCCTTCACCGGTCTGAAGGATCCCTGGGGTGTTGCGGTGGATGGCGCCGGCACAGTCTACGCCACCGACTTCCGCAACAATGAGGTGTTGAAACTGCCGGTGCAGTAGACCCCGGGGGTGCTGGCCCCGCTTTGATGCCCTGGCGTAGGTGGCGCGGCAGCGGTATGTGCCGCTGACCTTGTAGTCCGGACGTCGATAAGGCGCCCAACGTATGGTGGGCCGGTGGAGGGCACACCGTTCGGGCGTTACCGCTTGGTGGAGTTGCTCGGTGAGGGCGGTATGGGTGAGGTGTGGCGGGCCCACGACACCGTCACCGACCGGGTGGTGGCCATCAAGGTGTTGCCCGCGAAATTGTCCAAGGATGAGGAGTTTCAGCGGCGTTTCCGCCGGGAGGCGCATGCGGCGGCGCGCTTGGAAACCCCGCACGTGGTTCCGATATATGACTACGGCGAGATCGATGGCCGGCTTTTTGTGTGCATGCGGCTGATCAGCGGGCGTGACTTGGCCGCTGTGCTGGCCGAGGGTCCGCTGGATGCGGCGCGGGCGGTGCGCATTGTGGGCCAGGTCGGCGAAGCTTTGCATGCCGCCCATGGGATCGGGTTGGTCCACCGCGACGTCAAACCCTCCAATGTTTTGCTTGATGACCGCGATTTCGCCTATCTGATCGATTTCGGGATCGCTCGGGTGGCCGATGACACCCGGATGACCAAGACCGGCAATACGATTGGGACGTTCGCCTACATTGCGCCGGAGCGGCTGAGCCTCGACGGGCAGGAGGACGCCCGGGTGGACGTCTACGCGCTGGCGTGTGTGCTCTATGAGTGCCTGACCGGCCAGCCGCCGTTTAACGCCGACACCATGCCGCGGCTGATGATGGCCCACCTGCAAGCACCGCCGCCGCGCCCGTCGGTGACCCGGCCCGAGGTGCCCGCCGCCGTCGATGAGGTCATTGCCCGGGGGATGGCCAAAGACCCCGACCAGCGGTATGCCAGCACCGTCGAGTTGGTCGAGGCCGCCCGTGACGCGATCACCCAACCTGTTGGCCGGCCGGGGCCGGATCCGGCGCGAATCGACCAGACCCGGCCAGCACACCATGGGGTGGCCGCCCCGTCGGCGGCCGTGACCGCCGCAGCACCGGCCCCCGCCCATCAGCCACCGTCATGGCAGCCCGCCCCGCGTACCGTGACACGAGGCGGCGGGATCAGTCGGCGCAGCATCGCGCTCACCGCTGGTGCGGTTGCACTGGTCGCCGTGATCGCCGCGGTCATCGGCGTTATCGCCCTCCACAAGCAGGGGTCGTCGCGGTCATCGCCGACATCGGCGGCGCGGTCATCCGCGGCATCAGCGGCGCGGTCCTATGGCGCTCAGATTGTGCTGCCATTCATCGGCCTGGACCATCCCGCGGGTGTGGCGGTGGACGGCGCTGGCGCCGTCTATGTCGCCGACAACCGCAGCAGTCGGGTGGTGAGGTTGGCGGCGGGTTCGTCTGCCCCTGATGTTCTGCCGTTCACCGGCCTGATCGGTCCCGTGGGTGTGGCGGTGGACGGCGCCGGTACGGTCTACGTCGCCGACTCCGGCAACAACCGGGTGGTGAGGTTGGCGGCGGACTCGTCTGCACAAGTCGTGCTGCCGTTCACCGGCCTGGACCGTCCCTACGGTGTGGCGGTGGACGGCGCGGGCGCCGTCTACGTCGCCGACTTCGGCAACAACCGGGTGGTGAGGTTGGCGGCGGGCTCGTCCGCCCTGGATGTGCTGCCCTTCATCGGCCTCATCACTCCCGTGGATGTGGCAGTGGACGGCGCGGGCACCGTCTACGTCGCCGACTCCGGCAACACCCGGGTGGCGAGATTGCTGGCGGGCTCGTCTGCCCAGAACGTGTTGCCCTTCGGCCTCTTCACTGCCGGGGGTGTGGCGGTGGACGGCGTCGGCACCGTCTACGTCACCGAAGATGTCGATGACCGGGTGGTGACGTTGGCGGCAGGTTCGTCTGCCCAGGTCGTGCTGCCTTTCACCGGCCTGAGTCGTCCCCACGGTGTGGCGGTGGACCGCTCCGGCGCCGTCTACGTCACCGACGTTGGCAATAACCGGGTGCTGAAACTGCCGGTGCAGTAGGCGCGCCTAACGCGGCGACCACGTCAACCTCGCCAACCCCCATGCCCGCCAACGGCCACCCACACCGCTTCAGAAAACCCGCGTGACCTTCTCGGTCTCCACCCGACGCTGCAGCGCCGACGGATCGGGGTTGGCCACCTGCACCAGGGACGCGCCGACCGCCAGGACCGCCAGCAGACCGTCCACCAGCTCGTCGGGCGTGTCCCACGATGCGCTGGACAACACCCGATCGGCGGACGTCAAACCCCTTGCGGCCGCGGAGTTTTCGCAATCGGCCAGGGTCTGGTCCACCGATCGGCCGGCAAGTGCGGGGCCGGGATGGCGCTCGGGGACGATCTGGTCGCCGTGCACCCGCACGGCGGTCGCGTAGTCGATGACCCCGACGGGCAGGTCGGGCGCCGGCCGGCCGAAGGCGTCCAGCGACAACACCGCCACCTCACCTGCTGAGCCGCCGGCCACCGCGGCGTCCGCCTCGTCCAACCGCTCGGACGTGCACAAGGCCAGGTCTCCCGGGCCGTCCAGCACCACCTCGGCACCGATCCACCACACCCCGAATAGCACCGCCGCCGTTTGCCAGTGTGCCGGCAGCAACACCGCGACCCTGCTGGCCGGACCGGCGCCCAGCTCGTCGCGCAGCAGGTTGCCGGTCTTGGCGGCCCAGTTCGCCAACGTCACCGCGGACAGCTCGATACGTTCACCGGTCGCGTCGTCGTAGTAGGTGATACGCGGGCCGACCGGGTCGGCCCGCAGCAGCGGGTCCAGGATCGCCCCGCTCAGCGTGCTCAGTTGATGCATTCCGGCTTGTCGGAGCCGGCGGTCAGAATCGGCGAGGGCGGGGGAGCGGTGCCCTCGGCAGGGCTGCCGCCCGGGGCGCGCCGCGGTGTGACCGCGCCGGAAAGCCCCGAGCCCGGGCCGGTGTAGTCGTTGGCCAGTACCACCCGGACCGATCCGGCCGGTACCGACGCGTCGGCGACCACCGGCAACCCGCCCAGTTCCTTGGCGACCTCCTGGGCGCCCAGGTCGTCCGGCTTGGCGGCGCGCACCTGGCTGTTCTTCACGTGGTTGCCGTCGTTGTTACCGACCGATCCGGCGGCGAATCCCTTGGCGCTCAACACATCTGACACCGCGGCGGCCAAACCGTTGATGTCGGTGTCGTTGAACACATGCGCGGTGGTCTTGGCGGGTGTGTAGGCCAGCTGCTCGGTCTTGCCCTGCGATTGCTCATGCAGCAGGCCGTCGACCCACTGCTGAACCTGGCGCGGGTCGATCCGCACCACGCTCTGCATCCCGTCGTCGCTCCAGCCGGAGCCGTCGAGCACCGGGATGGTGGCGAAGGCGACGTTGCCGCCGGCCAGCTTCTGCAGTTGTTGCACGAAGTCCATGATGTCCCAGCCCGACGACAACACCACCGAACGCTGCACGGCGGCCTCCAGCCGTTTCAGCGTGGACGGGCTGGACAACGTCTTGCCGGAGATCACCCGGTGCGCCAGCGAGGCCATCACCGCCTGCTGGCGCACCACCCGGTCCAGGTCTCCGCGCGGCAGCTCATGGCGCTGGCGGACGAAGCTGAGCGCCTGCGGCCCGTTCAGCTTCTGCCGGCCGGCCGGAAAGTCGGCACCTGAAAGTGGTTCGTACACAGCCTCTTTGAGGCACACCTCGACGCCACCGAGCGCGTCGGTGATCAACGCGAAACCGAGCAGCCCGATTTCGGCATAGTGGTCGACGGTGACGCCGGTCAGGTCGGCGACGGTCTTGATCAAGGCTTCGCGGCCCGCCTCGGTGCCCTGCGCCGCGGCCTCGCTGGCCGACGCTCCGGCTTGGACCAGGCGGGTTCGCTTGATCTCCCTGGTCTGCCCGTAGACGCCGTTGATCTTGGTCTTGCCCAAGCCGGGCGCTGAGACGTAGGAGTCCCGCGGTATCGAGATCGCGGTGGCCGACCTGCCGTTGTTCGGTATCCGGATCAGGATGATGGTGTCGGTGTTGGTGGCTTCCTCGTCGCCGGCCCGCAATGTCGCCAATTCCTCGGCGGATAGCGCGTTGCCGTGTGCGTCGGTGCGGCTGTCCAATCCGACCAGCAGGATATCGATCGCGCCGTCGTCGCCGCCCTTGCCCAACGATGGCGCCGACATGTGGAAGATGCCGTCCTGGAACGATTGAACATTGCTCCACGCGACGCCGGTGCCGAGGACCACGAGAACTGTCAGCACAGTGGCAACCACACGAACCACACGTTGCACAGGCATCACAATAGGTTACTTGTGCCACACCTGCTTCTCGGGAAGCTGACCCCGGCGTGCCCGAGGCGCCCGTCCGGCGTGCCAGACTCGAACGCATGTCAGAACGGCTGGTGATCACCGGCGCCAACGGGCAGCTGGGCAGCTGTCTGGCGGCGCGGGCCGACCGGCAGGGTCGCGACGTGCTGGCGCTGACGTCGTCGCAGTGGGACGTCACCGACGCGCAGGCCGCCGAGCGGTTCGTCCAGCGCGGCGATGTCGTGGTGAACTGCGCCGCCTACACCAACGTCGACGCCGCCGAGAGCGACGAAGCCGCTGCATTCGCGGTCAATGCCGAAGGCCCCGAACACGTCGCCCGTGCCTGCGCACGGGCCGGGGCCCGGCTGATCCACATCTCCACCGACTATGTCTTCTGTGGTCCGCCGCTCGACGGAGCGAACCCGTACGAACCCGGCGACGAGACCGCGCCGCTGGGCGTATACGCGTGCAGCAAGCTGGCCGGCGAAAAGGCCGTGCTGGCAGTGCTGCCGGAAGGGATTGTGGTGCGGACCGCGTGGCTCTACACCGGCGGCACCGGCAACGACTTCGTCGCCGTCATGCGCCGGCTGGCCGCCGGTGAGGGCCCCGTCGATGTGGTCGACGACCAGGTCGGCTCGCCGACGTATGTCGCCGACCTGGCCGACGCGCTACTCGAGGTGGCCGACGGTGGCGTGCGGGCGCCCGTCCTGCACGCAGCCAACCAGGGTGCGGTCTCCCGATTCGGGCTGGCCCGCGCGGTGTTCGAAGAATGTGGCGCCGACCCGCAGCGGGTGCGGCCGGTCAGCACCGCGCAATTTCCGCGACCGGCGCCGCGCCCGCATTACTCCGCGCTGGGCAGCCGGCAGTCCGCCCAGGCGGGCCTGACCCCGTTAAGACCCTGGCGCAGTGCACTTGTCGCCGCGCTGCAAGCAAGTCACAGCCGCGCCTGTGCCGAACGACCGTTACCCTCTACGCGTGACTGACGTACTGCCGGTCGTGACGGTGACCTACTCGCCGGGCCCCCATCTGGAGCGGTTCCTGGCGTCGCTGTCGCTGGCCACCGACCGGCCCGTCAGCGTCGTGATGGCCGATAACGGCTCCACCGACGGCGCACCGCAGGCCGCGATCGAGCGCTACGACAACGTCCGGATGTTCGATACCGGGGGCAACCTCGGCTATGGAACCGCCGCGAATCGCGCGATCGCGCAGCTCGACAGCGACCAAGACGCCCACGAGTGGGTGATCGTGGCCAACCCGGACGTGCAGTGGGGGCCGGGCAGCATCGACGCCCTGCTGGACGCCGCCGCCCGGTGGCCCGGCGCCGGCGCGCTCGGCCCGCTCATCCGCGACCCCGACGGGTCGGTGTACCCGTCCGCGCGGCACCTGCCCAGCCTGATCCGCGGCGGCATGCATGCGCTGCTCGGGCCCGTCTGGCCGGGCAACCCGTGGACCGCGGCCTACCGCCAGGAGCGCCTGGAGCCCAGCGAACGGGTGGTGGGCTGGCTGTCCGGATCATGCCTGCTGGTGCGCCGGTCCGCGTTCCGGGCGGTCGGCGGTTTCGACGAGCGCTACTTCATGTACATGGAGGACGTCGACCTGGGTGACCGCCTCGCCAAAGCCGGCTGGCAGAGCGTCTACGTGCCGTCGGCGGAGGTCCTGCACCACAAGGGCCACTCCACCGGCCGCGACCCGGCGAGCCACCTGACGGCGCATCACAAGAGCACCTATATTTTCCTCGCCGATCGGCATCCGGGCTGGTGGCGGGCGCCGCTGCGGTGGGTGTTGCGGGGATCGCTGGCGGTGCGCTCACGGTTGATGGTGCGCAGTTCACGTCGCCGATTGCTCAAGCTCGCGGAAGGGCGGCACTGACTTGGTTAAGCAGGTCGACGCGGTGGTGCTGGTCGGCGGCAAGGGCACCCGGCTGCGGCCCTTGACGTTGTCGGCGCCCAAGCCGATGCTGCCCACCGCCGGGCTGCCGTTTCTCACCCATCTGCTGTCGCGGATCGCGGCGGCCGGCATCGAGCACGTGATCCTCAGCACCTCCTATAAGGCCGCGGTGTTCGAGGCCGAGTTCGGCGACGGCTCGAAGCTGGGCCTGCAGATCGAGTACGTGACCGAGGAGCATCCGCTGGGGACCGGCGGCGGCATCGCCAACGTCGCGGACAGGCTGCGGCACGACACCGTGATGGTGTTCAACGGCGACGTGCTCTCCGGCGCCGACCTGGGCCAGCTGCTGGAGTTCCACCGTGCCGAGCAGGCCGACGTCACCCTGCATCTGGTGCGGGTGGGTGACCCGCGGGCGTTTGGCTGCGTGCCCACCGCCGACGGACGGGTCACCGCGTTCTTGGAAAAGACGCAGGACCCACCCACCGATCAGATCAATGCCGGCTGCTACGTCTTCAAGCGCCACATCATCGACCGGATTCCGCGGGGGCGCGAGGTATCGGTGGAACGCGAGGTGTTCCCGGCGCTGCTGTCCGACGCGCACGTCACGATCTGCGGGTACGTCGACGCCACCTACTGGCGTGACATGGGCACCCCGGAAGACTTTGTCCGCGGGTCGGCGGATCTGGTGCGCGGGATAGCACCGTCACCGGCGATGAGCGGCCACCGAGGCGAGCAGTGGGTGCACGACGGTGCGGCCGTGGCTCCCGGAGCGGTGCTGATCGGCGGGACCGTCGTCGGGCGGGGCGCCGAGATCGGTCCCGGCGTCCGGCTGGACGGCGCGGTGATCTTCGACGGGGTAAAGGTCGAGGCGGGCAGCGTGATCGAGCGGTCGATCATCGGCTTCGGTGTTCGCATCGGCCCGCGGGCGCTGATCCGCGACGGAGTGATCGGTGACGGCGCGGACATCGGGGCCCGTTGTGAACTGCTACGGGGCGCCCGGGTGTGGCCCGGTGTCGCGATTCCCGACGGCGGCATCCGGTATTCCTCCGACGTGTGAGCTGTTCACCGTTGTCGGCTTGCGTGTAGGGCGTTGAGTGTGAAACCTGGGCGTCAGGGGTGTATCCAGGGCGCAGATTCGGCGCGATCGTCGCCCTAGGCTCACGTTCAAAGCCCAGTCTTCACATTCGAATGCGTGGCTTCACACTGAACGCCCTGGGCTCACGCTCAAAGCCCAGGCGTCACACTCGAAAACCCTGAAGTGACTTCGGCGCGAACCTCGTCGGCCCAGCGCGTCACAAATCGAGCGCCCGGCCCACCAGATACCGCAAGGCGTGATCGGTTCCCGACGGCAGCGCGTCGGCCGGCCACCACCGCAGGTCGTCGGACTCGTCGCTGAGCGTGATCTGGGCGCCGGCCGGCGCGAACGCCACGAACTGTAAGTCGAGATGCCGGGTCGGTACGCCCAGTGAACACGTGACCGGGTGGACATGAATGGCGGCCAATTCCGGCGCGATGCGCAGGCCGTCCACCCCGGATTCCTCGGTAGCCTCGCAAAGCGCCGCCGCGACGATGTCGCCGTCGTCGTCCTCGCAATGACCGCCCAGCTGTACCCAGCGACCCAGGCGCGGGTGCAGGGTGAGCAATACCCGAGCGCCGCTGTCATCGAGCACCAGCGCCGACGCGGTGATGTGTCCGGGCACGCATTCGCGACGGCAGGCGTCGTCGCGGGCCAGCACGAAGGCCAGCACCGCCTGCCGCAACGAGTCCTGGGCCGGGTCGGGCGCCTGCCACTGCGTCAAGGTCGCGATCGTCGACTCGCGGAGGCTCACCGGGAGCCTCGCCTTCCGCGGCGATCCCGCAACGCCGCCCACGCCGATCGGCACTGCGCCACCACGTCACGCGACAAGCCCAGTCCGTCGACCAGCACCCGAGCATCCACCAAATCGAGCGCTTTCTCCGTTTCGTTGGCCTTCAGCAGCAGATCCACGTCCTGGGCCAGTTCGGCATCCGCAAACTGCGGCGGGGGAATGGGCAGCTGCTCGGCTTCGGCGGGTTCCAGCTCCAAGATGCCGCCGCCGTAGCTGCGGCCCATGATCTCGGCGAAGGCGAACGTGGCGCTGTTGTGAAAAACGGCGGCCAGCGCGGCCGGCTCGACCCTGACCCTGACCCGGTGGACGGTGTCGGTGCAGGTTGCCGCGGCGGCGTTGACGGTCAGGCGCGGCGCCAGGTGGATCTGCCGCAGCAGGAACAGGTCCGGGACCCACGGCGACGGCGTCCTCCACCACGGCCGGCGGATCGAGCACTTGTAGCCGCAGTGGACGCCGTCAGCTTCGCCGGCACGGATATGCGCGAGCAGCGCCGGGTCGGTCGGCTGGGGCGGGGCGTCCAGCAGCCAGGTCCGGTGGTTGTCGGCGACATCGCTGGTACGGCAATCGGCGTCGTAGACGAGGCCGCTCAGTTGGGCGCTGCGCGAGACCAGGGGCACGCAATATCGCGTGAGCCCGAGGCTTCGGGCCTGCGCGTCGGTGAAGGTGAAAAAGCTGTTGCGGCCCGTCACGATGCCCACGTCCACCTCGGCCGCATCGCCCAGCCGCGCCATCACACCGGAACCCTTGAGGGTGCGCAACACCTCGATATGACCCGGGCGCAGGAAGTACTTCGTCCACTTCTCCTTCTCGTGCAACAGCGCGGGAGCCGGGGCGACGTTCAGGTCCGCGTCAACGAGAGCGTCGGCGTCATCCAGGTTGACCGTGCGGATCCGCGCCGGACCCGGGCCGGCGACACCGCAGAACAGCACGACTTCTTGCAGGATGCCGTCGAACAGCAACCGCCGGAAGGTGATCAGCGTGATCTCGGAGAAGCGGCCGAGCAGGAAGTCGCGTAATTGCGCGGCGTAGCCGACCTGCAGCAACTCGGCGGGCAGCACCAGACCCACCCGCCCGCCGTCGCGCACCAGCATGCTGCTCGCGACGACGAACGGGACCCAGGCATTGGTCAGCCGAGTGGGCTTCAGCCCGACGCCGCGCAGCAATTCCAGGGCCGGCTCACGCTGGTGTGACGGCCAGTTGCCGAACCGGATGTACGGCGGATTGCCCGCGACGCCGTCCCAATCCGACGTGCAGTCGCGCAGCCAGGTAAACAGGTTCGCCCCGTCGACCGGCGCGAACGCCCGCGCCTTCGCGGCCTCGCCGGCTACCAGTTCCACGCCGCGCACGTCGTTGCTCACGGCGGCGAGCTCGCGCAGGATTGCGCCGTCGCCGCAGGACGGCTCGAGGATCCGCGGGCCGGCCTGCCGTACCCAGCCGGCCAGGAACCGGGCCACCGGCGCTGGGGTGTAGTAGCCGCCGCGGATCTTGTCGGCGGACGCCGCCGCCTTGCCGGCGAAGATGCTCACTTGACAACCAGCAGATCGGTAACCGGCACCGGGTCGCGCAGTCCAGGTGGCTCTTCGGCGTAACCGATCGCCACGGCGCCCAGCGGCTCCCAGTCGGCAGGCAGCTGTAGCTCGGCGCGGACCAGGTCTGCCGCGAAGATCGTCGAGCCGATCCAGCAGCTGCCCACGCCGCGTACGGCGAGCGCCACCAATAGGGCTTGCACGGCAGCGCCGACCGCGACGGTGAACATGGTGTGCTCGGCGTCGGTGCGGGCGGCGTCGGGATAGGCGTGTGCGCCGTCGGGAACCAGGAAGGGGATGACGACTTCGGGCGCGTCATAGAGGATCTGGCCCCGCGCCACCCGGCGTTCCACCGAGTCGGCGGGCCTGCCATCGCCGGCGAGGTCGGAACGCCACTTGTCCTTCATCCGGTCCAGCAGCCGGGTCCGGGCGGCCGGGGTGCGCAGCCACACGAATCGCACCGGGCGGGTGTGATGTGGCGCCGGAGCGGTGAGTGCCTCGGCGACGGCGGCTTCGACCAGCTCGCCGGGCACCGGCTGGTCACTGAACCGGCGTACCGACCGGCGCAGCAGCTGAGCCTGCCGCCGGCCCAGCTCCAGGGCTTCGGCGGTGCCGAGCCAGAACAGGTCTTCGGGGCCGGGCCGCAGCAATTGCCGAGCCGTCGAGCCGTCGTCGGTCACCACATGCCCCGGCAGTCCGCGCACCACGGCCACGGGCAAGGCGGTCAACTTCCCCTTCACCAGATCGGCGGCCGCGGCGACCTCGTCGGCGACCGCGATCTCGGTGACCACCAACTCGTTGCCGTATCGGTCGACGCTGCCCGAATAGTTGTGCAGCACAGCCAGACCCGCCGAGCCGACGGCGGCGTCGATCTGGCCGTTGCGCCAGGCACGGCCCATGGTGTCGGTGATGACCACCGCGACGTTGACGTCAAGCCGCTCACGCAGCGCGGTGCGCAGGCCCGCGGCGCTGGCGTCCGGGTCGACCGGCAGCAGCGCCAGTTCGTCGCGGCCGACGTTGGATCCGTCCACCCCGGCCGCGGCCTGAACCAGCCCGAGCCGGTTCTCGGTGATCAGGGTTCGGCCTTTGCGCGCCAGCACCCGCACCGCTTCGTCGTCGATCAGCTTGCGGCGCAGTTCGTCTCGGCTGTCGGGGTCTTCGGGCGCCGGGACCAGCCGGCCCTCGCACTTGGACACCACCTTGCTGGTGACCACGACGACGTCGCCGTCGTGCAGCCAGGGGGCGGCCTGCGCGATGGCGGCCGCCAGGTCGTCGCCGGGGCGGAATTCGGGAAGCCCGGTGACGGGCAGGATCTCGACGGGCGAGCCGGTGCCGTGTTCGGTCACGCCACACCCGCGAGTTCAAGTCCGGCGCTCACCATTTGCGCGGTTGCCTTCGGGTCGCTCATCAGCAGCGGTACCGAGCGCACCGCGACCCCCTCGATTTCGGCGGCGGAGTCGGCTGGGTCGTTGTGCACCAGCCAGCAGTCCAGTATCCCGGTGGCGGCGCGCGCACCGTAATGCCGCCCCACGGCCTGTGCGGTGGACTCCACCCCGATTACGCTCAGGCAGGTATCGGCCATGCCCCGCAACGGCTTTCCCCCGATGATCGGGGAGTAGCCGACGACCGGGGCGGCGGTCGTCCGCAATGCCGCGCGGATGCCGGGGATGGCCAGGATGGCTCCGATGCTGACCACCGGGTTGGACGGCGCCAGCATCACGACGTCGGCCTCGGCGATCGCCGCGATGGCTTCGGTTGCGGCGCTTGCCTTTTCGGCGCCGATGAAAGCGAAGCTGTGGGTGGGCACCTGGGCGCGGTAGCGCACCCACCACTCCTGGAAGTGGATGGCCCGACGGTTGCCGTCCGCCGGGTCGGTGATCACCACATGTGTCTCACACCGGTCGTCGCTGGCGGGCAGCAACCGTGCGTCGGGCTGCCAGCGGTCACACAGAGCCGCGGTGACCTGCGACAGCGGATAGCCGGCGTTCAGCATCTGCGTGCGTACCAGGTGGGTGGCCAAGTCGCGGTCACCCAGTTCGAACCAATCGGGCTGAACGCCGTAGCGCGCCAGTTCCTGCTTAGCGTGCCAAGTTTCGTCACGGTGACCCCAGCCGCGCTGTGGGTCGACGCCGCCGCCGAGGGTGTACATGCAGGTGTCCAGGTCCGGACAGATGCGCAGCCCGTGGATCCAGGCATCGTCGCCGATGTTGACGACGGCGGTCAGCTCGTGGCCGGTGCCCGGGTGGTCCGACGGGCCGAACTGACCCGGGGCGAACTGACCCAAGCCGAGCAGCTGCTGCACCCCGAGTAGGAAGCGGGCCCCGCCGACCCCACCGACCAGAACGGTGACCTTCACATCGCTTGACAGTACTGCCCACCGACAATGCGGGCGGCGGCTGACCGTTCCGTCGGCTTGGGTGGCCGAGTCAGACAATTCAGCTTCAACACACCGAAAATGCCGCTCGTGTCGGCCGAATCGGTCCATCGTGATGCGAACTCTGTAAAGGGCTGATATTAGTGGTAATGCAGTGACTAAAGGGACGATTGTTACTGCGGCTGAAGGCAATTGTGAGCAGTTGCACTAGACACGCCGACGGCCAACCGTGACAGAAACGCAGAAATTTGATCACGAGATGGTATGGAAATGCGCCAAAATGCTTGACCGGACAGGCCAACCCGTGTCTAATCACATCAGTGTCATTTCCCGGTTGGCCGGCCGGTTCCGGTGTCGCAGACCGAGATTCGATCACTTGTTCGAATTGTCTGTACATCACAACAGCGCGAAATATTCACTCTCCCAAAGCATCTGAGGAGGCGGAGGAAGCATGTCCTACGAGCACCTTCGGGGCGTATTGGCAAGCACACCGCACACCACTGTCGGCTCGGCGCCGGCGGCGGTCTCTCGACCGCACTTGACCGTGGTTCCCGAAGCGCCCGCCGCCTTCGAGCCCGAACCCCTGCCCACCACCCCAGATCAATGGCAGGACCGGGCCTTGTGCGCGCAGACGGATCCGGAAGCCTTCTTCCCCGAAAAGGGCGGCTCGACCCGCGAGGCCAAGAAAATCTGCCTGGGCTGCGAGGTGCGCCATGAGTGCCTGGAGTACGCACTTGCGCACGACGAGCGCTTCGGCATCTGGGGCGGGCTGTCCGAGCGCGAGCGCCGCCGCCTCAAGCGCGGTATCGGCTGAGCACCAGCCCGGTCAGTCGTCGTCGATCGTCGGGTCGATGACCGAGGGCTCGACGTCCAGATAGACGGCGACTTGAGCCACCAGGATTTCATGTAACAGCTCGGCGAGTTCGATGGTGTCCTTCGCCCGTCGCTCGATCGGCTTGCGAAACAAGACAATTCGCGCCCTAGTGGCGTTGCCCCGGACATCGACGCCGGCGGGGATCAATCGGGCGAGCGCGATCGGCCCGTCGGCGATGACCTCCGGCGGCCACTGCACGCTCTCCGGGTCCTTCGCCGCGATGCGCGGAATCTCGTCGACAGCGACGTCAAGCTCGGACACGCGATCGCGCCAGCGCTGCTCGATGGGCTCGTAGGCTTCCAGCACCGCCATGTCGAACCGCTCGGCCCGGCTGCGCCAGCCCGGCACGGTCGGTGGTAGCAGCGGTCCGCGCATATCGCGACCCCGTCGGGAACTTCGCTGCGCAGCCGATCGGCCGCTCCGCGGGTAGCTGCGCGAATCGCCCACGCGCCGATGGTAACGGTTGCACATCCCGCCTCGACCGGTTGCGCGTGTCCGGCGCTGCCCGGCGTTTCCGCACGATAGCCTTTCGGTCGTGAACGTTCCCCGTCGCTGTTGCCGGCCCGGGTGTCCGCACTATGCAGTGGCGACGTTGACGTTCGTCTACTCGGACTCCACCGCGGTGGTAGGTCCGCTCGCCGCCGTGCGGGAGCCGCATTCGTGGGATTTGTGCGTCGGCCATGCCAGCCGTATCACCGCACCGCGCGGTTGGGAACTGGTCCGCCACGCCGGACCCTTGCCCACCCTGCCCACCCACCCCGACGAGGACGATTTGGTGGCACTGGCGGATGCCGTGCGCGAAGGCAGATCCGGCGGTGGCGCGCAGTCCGGATTCGACGGGGCCCGTGCCCCGCTGAATGGCTTTCCGGACCCGTCACTACAGCATGCGGGTGCCCAGGCGACCGCACCCAGCAGCGGTTTGTTGGCGCCCCCGGAGCATCGCTCCGGGCGCCGCCGCGGACATCTCCGGGTTCTGCCCGACCCCGCCGACTGACGTCGCAATCTCACCCCGACGCGGTAGCCCGATGGTGGCGACCCGATTCGCCCGGCTACGCCGCGCTTGCGATCGCCACCGGCCCGATAGGCTGGCGGCCAGAGGCGCAATCAGTCCAAGTTCTCAGGAGCCACCGCATGTCTCGGACCGCCGCGGCTGTCCACCGTGTCATCAAGGCTTACGACGTGCGCGGTCTGGTCGGTGAGGAGATCGACGAGTCGCTGGCCGGCGAGCTGGGCGAGGCATTCGCCAGACTGATGCGTGCCGAGGATGCGCGGCAGGTGGTGATCGGCCACGACATGCGGGACAGCTCACCGTCGCTGGCCGCAGCATTCGCGGCCGGGGTGACCCGTCAGGGCCTCGACGTGGTGCGAATCGGGCTGGCGTCCACCGACCAGCTGTACTTCGCCTCGGGCCGGCTGGATTGCCCCGGTGCGATGTTCACCGCCAGCCACAACCCCGCGGCGTACAACGGCATCAAGTTGTGCCGCGCGGGCGCCAAACCGGTCGGCGCCGATACCGGTCTGGCCGTGATCCGCGACGAGATCATCGCCGGCGTCCCCGGGTATGACGGAGTACCCGGCACCAGCTCAGACCGCGATGTGCTGGCCGATTACGGCGCATTCCTGCGTTCGCTGGTGGACACGTCCGGACTGCGACCGTTGCGGGTGGCCGTGGACGCCGGCAACGGCATGGCGGGCCACACCACCCCGGCCGTGCTCGGCGCGATCGACTCGATCACCTTGTTGCCGCTGTACTTCGAGCTCGACGGGTCGTTTCCGAACCACGAAGCCAACCCGCTCGACCCGGCGAACCTGGTGGACCTGCAGGCCTACGTCCGCGACACCGGAGCCGACATCGGGCTGGCCTTCGACGGCGACGCCGACCGCTGCTTCGTGGTCGACGAACGCGGCGAGCCGGTGTCACCCTCGACGGTGACCAGCCTGGTCGCCGCTCGTGAGCTCACCCGGGAGATCGGCGCCACCATCATCCACAACGTGATCACCTCGCGCGCGGTAGCCGAACTGGTCACCGAGCGGGGCGGCACACCGCTGCGCTCACGCGTCGGCCACTCCTATATAAAGGCGCTCATGGCCGACACCGGCGCGATATTCGGCGGTGAGCACTCGGCGCACTACTACTTCCGCGACTTCTGGGGTGCCGACTCGGGGATGCTGGCCGCACTGAATGTGCTGGCCGCCCTCGGCGAACAGCACCGGCCACTGTCGGAGCTGGCCGCCGACTACCAACGGTATGAATCGTCTGGCGAGATCAACTTCACCGTCACCGACGCCCCGCGGTGTGTGGACGCCGTGCTCAAGTCATTGAGCACCCGGATTCATTCCATCGACCACCTCGACGGGGTGACGGTGGACCTGGGCGACGGCAGCTGGTTCAACCTGCGCAGCTCCAACACCGAGCCGTTGCTGCGGCTGAATGTGGAGGGTCGCACCACCGAGGACGTCGACGCGGTCGTCGCACACGTCAGGGCCCAAATCGCCGCCCACGCGGCGCCCGAAGGGGCCTTGCCGTGAACACCACCAGCGCAATCGATCTCGAAGATTCCGCCGGCCTGCTTGCCGCCGACCGGCAAGGCCTGCTGCGGGCGGCGTCGTCGTCCGGCGCTCAGGTGCGTGCGGTGGCCGCAGCCCGCGACGAAGGTGCGCTGGAATCGCTGGGAATCGACGATCGGCCCCGGACGGTGATCTGGGTGGCCGGTCGCGGTACCGCCGAGACGGCCGGCGCCATGCTGGCCGCGACGATGGGTGGTACCGCGGCCGCCCCCATCGTGATCGCCACGGAGGCGCCGCCCTGGATCGGTCCGC
Source organism: Mycobacterium sp. NGS66 (assembly GCF_059812225.1). Taxonomy (NCBI): domain Bacteria; kingdom Bacillati; phylum Actinomycetota; class Actinomycetes; order Mycobacteriales; family Mycobacteriaceae; genus Mycobacterium; species Mycobacterium sp. NGS66. The sequence continues at coordinate 284,035 of NZ_JCALCG010000003.1, forward strand.
TTGACGTGCTGGTCGTCGCGGGCGACGACGCCGGCGACCCGGCCCTGATCGGCGCCGCCGCGACCGGTGTCCGCCGGGGCGCGCGGGTGGTGGTGGCCACGCCGTATGAGGGCCCGCTGCGGGATACCACGGCGGGGCGCGTCGCCGAACTGTCACCACGGCTGTGGGTTTCCGACGAGTTCGGGCTGTGCCGGTACCTGGCCGTCGGTCTGGCCACCTTGCAGGCCGTGGATCCCAGGCTCACCGTGGACCTGGCGCTGCTGGCCGACGAGCTGGACGCCGAGGCGCTGCACAACAGCGCCGGGCGCGAGCTGTTCACCAACCCGGCCAAGACGCTCGCCGCCCGCATGTCCGGCCGGCGGGTGGCGCTGGCCGGCGACTGTGCCGCCACGCTGGCGCTGGCCCGGCACGCCAGTTCGGTGTTGTTGCGCATCGCTGATCAGGTCGTTGCCGCCGCCGGGCTGGCCGAAGCCGCGGCGGCACTGAGCATCGGAGCGGCCGACAGATTCAAGGATCCCGCCGATGCCCTCTTCCATGACGAAGAGATCGATGGTCCGCTGCCGCAGCGGCTGAGGGTGCTGGCGCTGACCTTGGCCGCCGAGCGGACGGTCGTGGCCGCCCGCGTCGCCGGTCTGCACGACGTCGACCTCATTGCGGCCGATGACGTACCGGATCTGCCGGACGCCCCCGGCACGTTGCCCGCGCCCACTCGTCCCGAGCAGCAACTGGCTATATTGGCCGTTCGGCTGGAGATGGCCGCCGTTTATCTGCGACTGGCGCGGGGATAGATACCAAAGTGGAACTGCTACGCGGAGCGTTACGGACATACGCGTGGGGATCGCGCACCGATATCGCCGAGTTCACCGGGCGTCCCGTTCCCGCTGCTCACCCCGAGGCGGAGCTCTGGTTCGGTGCCCACCCGGGCGATCCGGCGTGGCTGGAGACGGCGGACGGCGAGGTGTCGCTGCTGCAGGCGCTGACCGCCGATCCGGAAGGTCAGCTGGGCAGCGCGTCGCGGGCCCGGTTCGGCGATGTGCTGCCGTTCTTGGTGAAGGTGCTGGCGGCCGACGAGCCGCTGTCGCTGCAGGCTCATCCCAGTGCCGAGCAAGCCGTCGAGGGTTACCTGCGCGAGGAGCGGTTGGGCATTCCGGTGACCGCGCCCACCCGTAACTACCGCGATACCAGCCACAAGCCGGAGTTGTTGGTGGCGCTGCAGCCGTTCGAGGCGCTGGCGGGATTTCGGCAGGCCTCGCGTACCACCGACTTGCTGCGAGCGCTCGCCGTTTCCGACCTCGACCCCTACATCGAACTGCTGAACGACCAGTCCGACGCCGACGGTCTGCGCGCGCTGTTCACCACCTGGATCACCGCACCGCAACCCGACATCGACGTGCTGGTGCCCGCCGTCCTCGATGGGGCCATCCACTACATCAGCTCTGGCGCAACGGAATTCGAGCCAGAGGTCAAGACCGTGCTGGAGCTCGGCGAACGCTATCCCGGTGACGCCGGCGTGCTGGCGGCGTTGCTGCTCAACCGCATCGACTTGGCTCCCGGAGAAGCGATCTTCTTGTCGGCCGGCAATTTGCATACCTATCTGCGTGGCTTCGCATTGGAAGTAATGGCCAACTCCGACAACGTATTACGCGGCGGCCTCACCCCCAAGCACGTCGATGTGCCGGAACTGTTGCGGGTGCTCGACTTCACGCCGACCGCCGAGGCCGAGCTGCGCCCGCCGATCCACCGCGACGGGCTCTCGCTGGTCTACGACACCCCGACCGACGAGTTCGCGGTTTCGCTGCTGGTGCTCGAGGGTGAGCATCTTGGTCATGAAGTCGACGCGTCCTCGCGTCATGAGGGCCCTCAAATCCTGTTGTGCACTGAGGGTTTCGCGACGGTGTACGGCAAATCCGGGTCGCTCGACCTCGGCCGGGGCATGGCCGCCTGGGTGGCTGCCGACGACGGGCCCATCCGCCTGCTCGCACGTGAGCCCGCCAAGCTGTTCAGGGCGACCGTAGGGCTGTAGCGGCTAGACCTAATGGTGGCGACCCGCTTCGCCCGGCTGCGCCGCGCTCGCGATCGCCACGGCGCGCGCTTCCCGGCGTTCGCGGAGCCACAACCGCATGTTGTGCCGCATGGCACGACCGATGATGCGTGGCGGCGGAATCATGTACAGACTGTCCAGCAGCGAGAACCGGCGCAAAAACCATTCGGCGAGAACGGGTTCCGTCTCGGCGGCGCCGAGAAACTGGTCGAACAGGGCACCGGACGGACGCCACCACCACGGCACCCTCCCGACCTCGGCATGGTGGAAGGTGATGTCGCCGATGGCGTTCATCATCCAGACCGGATAGGTCGTCTTGGCCGTGGCGCGGTTGAGTTCGGCGGCCAGCCGTTCGTCGGGGAATGCCAGCGCCCGTCGCAGATGGCCACCCTGCAGTGACGTCATCGTCATCCCTTGGCCGAACGTGGGGTTGAAGCTGGCCACCGCGTCACCGAATGGGACGATCCCGACCGGGAAGCGCTCCAGTTTGTCGTAGCGGCGCCACTTGCTGGCGGGAAACGCGTGAAACGCCGGTTCTCCCAACGGTTCTGCGTGGGCCAGTGCTGCGCTGAAGCGCGGCGGCAGCAGCTGGTCGGCCAGCGCGAGCATTCCCGGGAAGGTCTTCGGCGGTTTCGCGTGGGCCACGCCGAAGGTGGTCAGCACCCAGGTGCCGTCCTCGTAATACAGCATGCCCAGCCCCAGCGATTCGTCGTGTGAGGCGCCGGCCACCACCACCTTCTCCCGGATCAGGCCGTCGGGAATGCGGAACTGGTGCGTGGCATAGCTGATGCCGATGTCCACCGTCTCCTCGGCAGGGCGCTGGTATCCCCACTGCGTCAGCCACACCGGCAGCCGGGTGCCCCGTCCGGCGGCGTCCGCCACCAGGTCGGCGGGGACGAACTCCGCGACACCGTCGCTGTCGGGATCCAGCGACACGCCGGTCACTCGTCCGCGGGCCGCGTCGAACCTCGGCTCCAAGACGTGACGCTGGATGATTTCGACGTTCTCGATGTCGAGGACCCGCCGCCGCAGCTGCCATTCCAGGTGCGGACGGCTGGGCACGTAGGCGGTGAACTCCTTGCGCAGGGTGTGGCCGGTGCCCAGCACATGGCCCGCGGCGCCGAGATAGATGCAATCCGGCCGATTCTCCAGCATCGGCACGCCCGCGGACACCATGTCGGCCAGCAACCCGGGAAACAGATTCTCGAACTCCATTGCGCCGCGGGCCATCAGCATGTGCAGGTGCCGGTCCTGGGGTACCGCGGCGCGGTTCGCCGCCGAGCTTGGCAGGTCGTCGCGCTCGAAAACCGTCACCCTGGCATAGCGGTCCGAGAGCACCCGTGCCGCGCACAACCCTGCGATGCTGCCCCCGATGACGACCGCGTGGTCCCGCACGATTTCCCCTTGATCGCGCACCAACGCGAGGTTACTCGGTACTGTGCCGTCACAAGCAGTAATGAAAGGACACCCCTGATGGCCGGTCGCTGGCGCACGAAGTCGGTAGAACAGTCAATCGCTGACACCGACGAGCCGGGCACCCGGCTACGCAAGGACCTCACCTGGTGGGACCTGGTGGTGTTCGGGGTCGCGGTGGTGATCGGCGCCGGGATCTTCACCGTCACCGCTTCCACCACCGGAGACATCACCGGCCCGGCCATCTGGATCTCGTTCGTGATCGCGGCGATCACATGTGCGCTGGCGGCGCTGTGTTACGCCGAATTCGCCTCGACGCTGCCGGTGGCAGGCAGCGCGTACACCTTCTCCTACGCGACCTTCGGTGAGTTTCTCGCCTGGATCATCGGCTGGAACCTGTTGCTGGAGTTGGCGATCGGCGCGGCCGTGGTATCCAAGGGCTGGTCGAGCTATCTGGGTACGGTGTTCGGATTCGCCGGTGGGACGGCGACGATCGGATCGGTGAGCGTGGACTGGGGGGCGCTGCTGATCGTCGGGATAGTGGCGACGCTGATTGCCCTGGGCACCAAGTTGTCGTCGCGGTTCTCCGCGGTGGTCACCGGTATCAAGGTGGGCGTCGTGCTGTTGGTCATCGTCGTCGGCGCCTTCTACATCAAGACCGCGAACTACTCGCCGTTCATCCCCAAACCGGAGCCCGGAGCAAACGCCCGAGGTGTCGACCAGTCCGTGCTGTCGCTGCTGACCGGGGCGCACGGCAGCCACTACGGCTGGTACGGCGTGCTGGCCGGGGCCTCGATCGTGTTCTTCGCGTTCATCGGTTTCGACATCGTGGCCACCATGGCCGAGGAGACCAAGCATCCTCAGCGCGACGTCCCGAAGGGAATCCTGGCATCGCTGGCGATCGTGACCGTGCTCTACGTCGCGGTCTCCGTCGTGCTGTCTGGGATGGTTTCCTACACCCAGCTGAAGACCGTCCCGGGCGGTGGTCACGCGAATCTCTCCACGGCCTTCACTGCCAATGGGGTGCACTGGGCCAGCAAGATCATCGCCATCGGCGCGTTGGCCGGGCTGACCACCGTGGTCATGGTGCTGATGCTCGGCCAGTGCCGGGTGCTGTTCGCCATGGCCCGCGACGGCCTGTTGCCGCGTCCCTTGGCCAAAACCGGTTCGCACGGCACTCCGGTGCGGATCACCGTGCTGGTCGCCGTGGTGGTGGCCCTGACGGCATCGGTGTTTCCGATCAACAAGCTCGAGGAGATGGTCAACGTCGGAACGCTGTTCGCGTTCGTGCTCGTCTCCGCCGGCGTCGTCGTGCTGCGCAGGACCCGCCCCGACCTGCCGCGCGGCTTCCGGGCACCGTTGGTTCCGGCACTTCCGATCGCCTCGATCGTCGCGTGTGTCTGGCTGATGGTGAACCTGACCGCGCTGACCTGGGTTCGGTTCGCGATCTGGCTGGTGGTCGGCACGCTGATCTACCTCGGCTATGGCATGCGGCACTCGGTGCAAGGCAAGCGGCAGACCGAAGAGGCCAACCAGGAACCCGACCCGGATACCAATCCAGCCGCCGCCTAAGGGTCGCCAACGTCGCACTGACTCTGCGGCTATGCAGACAAAGTGCGAGTGGAGCGCGCCGTAGCCGCAGAATCAACGCCGTCAGCTCACACTCAACGGTCAGCGCGCTCGTAATGCTTTACAAAAATGCCATCTGTGTCTAGACAAGAGACGCGAACCTCGGTATTGTCCAAACTCGACGTGGTGTGACTCACAAGGAGGTTTGGCATATGACCACACACATCAGCCCGCAAGCGAAAGCGCTTGACTTACCCGAAGTGCCCGCAACCGAGTGGCGTGACAAGAAGCGCTACTTGTGGCTCATGGGGCTCATCGCCCCGACGGCACTGTTCGTGATGCTGCCGATCATCTGGGGACTGAACCAGCTCGGCTGGCACACCGCCGCCCAGGTTCCGCTGTGGATCGGGCCGATCCTGCTGTACGTCTTGTTGCCGATACTCGACGTGTTCTTCGGTCCTGACGGGCAGAACCCGCCCGACGAGGTGATGGAGCGGCTGGAGAACGACAAGTACTACCGGTACTGCACCTACGTTTACATTCCATTCCAGTACCTGAGCGTGGTGCTGGGCGCCTACCTGTTCACCGCATCCGACCTGAGCTGGCTCGGGTTCGAGGGCGGCCTGGGCTGGCTGGGCAAGATCGGCCTGGCGCTATCGGTCGGTGTGCTCGGCGGCGTCGGCATCAACACCGCCCACGAGATGGGGCACAAGAAGGACTCACTGGAGCGTTGGCTGTCCAAAATCACCCTGGCCCAGACCGCCTACGGTCACTTCTACATCGAGCACAACCGCGGCCACCACGTGCGCGTCTCCACCCCCGAAGACCCGGCATCGGCCCGCTTCGGCGAGACGTTCTGGGAGTTCTTGCCGCGCAGCGTGTTCGGCAGCCTGCGGTCGGCGGTCCACCTTGAGGCCCAGCGGATTCGCCGGCTCGGCAAGAACCCGTGGAACCCCACGACCTATGCCTCCAACGATGTGCTCAACGCGTGGGCGATGTCGGTGGTGCTCTTCGGCGCGCTGATCGCGGTGTTCGGCCCGGCGCTCATTCCGTTCATCATCATCCAGGCCGTCATGGGTTTCAGCCTGCTGGAGGCGGTCAACTACCTCGAGCACTACGGGCTGCTGCGGCAGAAGAACGCCAACGGCCGCTACGAGCGTTGCGCGCCGGTGCACAGCTGGAACTCCGACCACATCGTCACCAACCTGTTCCTGTACCACCTGCAGCGGCACAGCGACCACCACGCCAACCCGACCCGGCGCTACCAGACACTGCGCAGCATGGAAGGCTCGCCCAACCTGCCGAGCGGGTATGCGTCGATGATCTCGCTGACCTACTTCCCGCCGCTGTGGCGCAAGGTGATGGACCACCGGGTGCTGGCGCACTACGACGGCGACATCACCCGGGTGAACCTGCAACCGCGGCTGCGGGACAAGCTGCTGGCCCGCTACGGTGCTGCAGCATGATGGCCGCCTACAAGTGCCCCGTCTGCGACTACGTCTACGACGAGTCCAAAGGCGATGCCAGGGAAGGCTTTCCGGCCGGGACGCCGTGGGAGAAGATTCCCGACGAGTGGTGCTGCCCGGACTGCGCGGTCCGCGAGAAGCCCGATTTCGAACCCGTCTGAAGAGGAGCAAACCGATGAACGACTACAAGCTGTACCAATGTGTGCAATGCGGCTTCGAGTACGACGAGGAGCTGGGCTGGCCAGAAGACGGCATCGCGCCCGGCACCCGCTGGGATGACATCCCCGACGACTGGAGCTGCCCGGACTGCGGAGCGGCCAAGTCGGACTTCGTGATGGTCGAGGTGGCGCGCCCGTGATCAGCACCGGCACCGAGTCCAAGACCGCTAGTGTCGCGGCTGTGAAGCGTATTACCTACGCCGAGGCGTCGCGGGCGCTGTTGCGGGACTCGGTGCTGGATGCGATGCGGGACCTACTGCTGACTCGGGACTGGTCTGCCATCACGCTGACGGACGTGGCGCGCGCGGCGGGCATCAGCCGCCAGACCATCTACAACGAGTTCGGCTCGCGGCAGGGCCTGGCGCAGGGTTACGCCCTGCGCCTGGCCGACCGCTTGGTCGACACCGTCAAAAGCGGCCTAGAGGCCAACGTCGGCAACATCTACCAATCGTTCCTGGAGGGGTTTCGCGCCTTCTTCACCGAGATGGCGGCGGACCCGTTGGTCGTCTCCCTGCTGACCGGCGTCGCCAAGCCCGACCTGCTGCAGCTGATCACCACCGACAGCGGGCCCATCATCACCCGATCGTCGGCCCGGCTGGCCACGGCCTTCACTCAGACCTGGCTGACCACCAGCGACGAGGACGCCAACATGCTGGCGCGCACACTCGTGCGGCTGTGCCTGAGCTACGTCTCGATGCCGCCGGAGTCCGACCACGACGTCGCCGCCGACCTGGCCCGGCTGATGACGCCGTTCGCGGAGCGCCACGGGGTCATCAACGTCCCGTGACCGGCGCGTGCGGGCGCCACGACTAGAGTGGCTGACGCTAACGAACTCCGGCCCCGAGCCCGCAAACGCCCCAAAGAAGGACGAACACCGTAATGACGACGACCGAAAACGCGCTGACCCCCGACGTTCTCAACGGGATCGACTTCAAGATCGCCGACCTGTCGCTGGCAGATTTCGGCCGCAAGGAACTCGACCTGGCCGAATACGAGATGCCCGGTCTGATGTCGCTGCGCCGGGAATACGCCGAGGTGCAGCCGCTGAAGGGGGCCCGGATTTCGGGGTCGCTGCACATGACCGTGCAGACCGCGGTGCTGATCGAAACCCTTACGGCGCTGGGCGCCGAGGTGCGCTGGGCATCCTGCAACATCTTCTCCACTCAGGATCACGCGGCGGCCGCCGTCGTGGTCGGCCCGCATGGCACCCCCGAGGAGCCCAAAGGGGTCCCGGTGTTCGCCTGGAAGGGCGAGACGCTCGAGGAGTACTGGTGGTGCGCCGAGCAGATGCTGACCTGGCCGGACCCCGACAAGCCGGCCAACATGATCCTGGACGACGGCGGCGACGCCACCATGATGGTGCTGCGCGGCATGCAGTACGAGACGGCCGGCGTGGTGCCGCCCGCCGAGGAAGACGACCCGGCGGAGTGGAAGGTCTTCCTGAACGTGCTGCGCCAGCGCTTCGAGTCCGACAAGACCAAGTGGACCAAGATCGCCGAGTCGGTCAAGGGCGTCACCGAGGAAACCACCACCGGGGTGCTGCGGCTGTACCAGTTCGCCGCGGCCGGTGACCTGGCGTTCCCGGCGATCAACGTCAACGACTCGGTGACCAAGTCGAAGTTCGACAACAAATACGGCACTCGGCACTCCCTGATCGACGGCATCAATCGCGGCACCGACGCGCTGATCGGCGGCAAGAACGTGTTGATCTGCGGCTACGGCGATGTGGGCAAGGGTTGTGCGGAGGCGGCCAAGGGCCAGGGGGCGCGGGTCAGCGTCACCGAGATCGACCCGATCAACGCGCTGCAGGCGTTGATGGAGGGCTTCCCGGTGGTGACCGTCGAGGAGGCCATCGGCGAGGCCGACATCGTGGTGACCGCGACCGGCAACAAAGACATCATCTCTTTGGAGCACATGCGGGCCATGAAGGACCACGCCATCCTGGGCAACATCGGCCACTTCGACAACGAGATCCAGATGGCCGCGCTGGAGCGGTCCGGGGCGACCAAGCTCAACATCAAGCCGCAGGTCGACCTGTGGACTTTTGGCGACACCGGCAAGTCGATCATCGTGCTCTCCGAGGGTCGACTGCTGAACCTGGGCAACGCCACCGGCCACCCGTCGTTCGTGATGAGCAACAGCTTCGCCAACCAGGTGATCGCCCAGATCGAGCTGTGGACCAAGAACGACGAATACGACAACGAGGTGTACCGGCTGCCCAAGCATCTGGACGAGAAGGTGGCCCGCATCCATGTCGAGGCGCTGGGTGGTCACCTCACCAAGCTGACCAAGGAGCAGGCCGAATACCTCGGCGTCGACGTCGAAGGTCCCTACAAGCCGGACCACTACCGCTACTGAGCTGCTCGCGCGGTGCTGATCGCGATCGAAGGCGTCGACGGCTCGGGCAAGCGGACGTTGACCGGAGGGCTGCGCACCGCATTCGAAGCCGACGGGAAATCCGTTGCCACGCTGGCCTTTCCGCGGTACGGGCAGTCGATTCCGGCCGACATCGCTGCGGAGGCGCTGCACGGCGAGCATGGCGACCTGGCCTCGTCGGCGTATGCGATGGCGATGCTGTTCGCGCTCGACCGCGCCGGCGCCGTCGGCCAGATCGAGCAGATGCGGCGCGATCACGACGTCGTGATCCTGGATCGCTATGTCGCCTCCAACGCCGCATACACCGCGGCGCGCCTGCACGAGGACGCGGCGGGAGAGTCGGTGGCCTGGATACACCGCATCGAATACCAGCGCTTCGGGGTGCCCACGCCCGACTGCCAGGTGCTGCTCGCGGTGTCTGCTGAGCTCGCCGGGCAGCGCGCCGTTAGCCGCGCCGCAACCGACCCCGCCCGGGTCCGGGACAGCTACGAGCGCGACGACGGGCTTCAGCAGCGCACCGGCGCGGTCTACCGGGGACTGGCCGCGGCGGGCTGGGGCGGACCGTGGTTGCTGGTCGACGCGGACGTCGACCCGGGCCGTCTGGCGACCACTTTGACCCGTGGCGGGCTGCTGTGAACCCGTCCGAAACCCGAATTCACCGATATTTGCCCTTATCGGCCACGAAACGCCCGTGTGGTTACCCCAGTTTTGTCCCGATCTGGTGACACCATGGACAGCATGAGGCAAAGGATTCTCGTCGTCGATGACGACGCTTCGCTGGCGGAGATGCTGACCATCGTGCTACGTGGGGAGGGCTTCGACACCGCGGTCGTCGGCGACGGCACTCAGGCCCTGACCGCGGTCCGTGAGCTGCGCCCCGATCTGGTGCTGCTGGACTTGATGCTGCCGGGCATGAACGGCATCGATGTCTGCCGGGTGTTGCGTGCCGACTCCGGCGTCCCGATTGTGATGCTGACCGCCAAGACCGACACCGTGGACGTGGTGCTGGGCCTGGAGTCGGGCGCCGACGACTACATCATGAAGCCGTTCAAGCCCAAGGAACTGGTCGCCCGGGTGCGCGCGCGGCTGCGCCGCAACGACGACGAGCCCGCCGAGATGCTGTCCATCGCCGACGTCGAGATCGACGTGCCGGCCCACAAGGTGACCCGCAACGGCGAGCAGATCTCGCTGACACCGCTCGAGTTCGACCTGTTGGTGGCATTGGCGCGCAAACCGCGCCAGGTGTTTACTCGTGATGTGCTGCTCGAACAGGTATGGGGCTACCGGCACCCGGCGGACACCCGCCTGGTGAACGTGCATGTCCAGCGTCTGCGCGCCAAGGTCGAGAAAGACCCGGAGAACCCGACCGTGGTTCTCACCGTTCGAGGAGTGGGATACAAGGCCGGACCTCCGTGACCTGCCCTGCCGTCGACGCAGGGTGTCGCCATGCTGAGGAGGGACGGCACCGGTGACGTGGGGCTCGCGACGGCGCACACGCAGTCGTTGGGGGCGCTCGGGTCCCATGACCCGCGGGATGAGTGCGCTGAGCCGGGCCGTGAGCGTTGCCTGGCGACGGTCCCTGCAGCTGCGAGTCGTTGCGCTCACCCTGGGGCTGTCGCTGGCGGTCATCTTGGCGCTGGGCTTCGTGCTGACCAGCCAGCTCACCAACCGCGTGCTCGACGTCAAGGTCAAAGCCGCCATCGAGCAGATCGAGCGGGCCCGCAGCACGGTCAGCGGCATCGTCAACGGCGAGGAGACCCGCTCACTGGACAGCAGCCTGCAGCTGGCCCGTAACACCCTGACCTCGAAAACCGACCCGGGTTCGGCCGTCGGCCTGGCCGGCGCGTTCGACGCGGTGCTGATGGTGCCCGGCGACGGCCCGCGCGCGGCGACCACCGCCGGCCCCGTCGAGCAGGTGCCCGGCTCGCTGCGCGGCTTCGTCAAGGCCGGGCAGGCGGCCTACCAGTACGCCACCGTGCATACCGAGGGCTACAGCGGGCCGGCGCTGATCATCGGCACCCCGACGTCGTCGCGGGTGGCCAACCTGGAGCTCTACCTGATCTTTCCGCTCAAGAACGAGCAGGCCACGGTCGCGCTGGTGCGCGGCACGATGCTCACCGGGGGTGCGGTGCTGCTGGTGCTTTTTGCCGGCATCGCGATCCTGGTCTCCCGCCAGGTGGTGGTGCCGGTGCGCTCGGCGTCGCGAATCGCCGAGCGGTTCGCCGAAGGGCATCTGTCCGAACGGATGCCGGTGCGCGGCGAGGACGATATGGCGCGGCTGGCGGTGTCGTTCAACGACATGGCCGAGAGCCTGTCGCGGCAGATCGCCCAGCTGGAGGAGTTCGGCAACCTGCAGCGGCGCTTCACCTCCGACGTCAGCCACGAGCTGCGCACCCCGCTGACCACTGTGCGGATGGCCGCCGACTTGATCTACGACCACAGCTCCGACCTCGATCCCACGCTGCGGCGTTCCACCGAGCTGATGGTCAACGAGCTGGACCGGTTCGAGACCCTGCTCAACGATCTGCTGGAAATATCCCGCCACGACGCCGGCGTGGCCGAGTTGTCCGTCGAGGCGGTGGATCTGCGCACCACCGTCAACAGCGCGCTGGGCAACGTCGGTCACCTGGCCGAGGATGCCGGCATCACGCTGCGAGTGGACCTGCCGGCAGAAGAGGTGATCGCCGAGGTCGACGCCCGCCGCGTGGAACGCATCCTGCGCAATCTGATCGCCAACGCCATCGACCACGCCGAGCACCAGCCGGTGGACATCCGGATGGCCGCCGACGAAGACACGGTCGCGGTCACCGTCCGCGACTACGGCGTCGGCCTGCGGCCCGGCGAGGAGAAGCTGGTGTTCAGCCGGTTCTGGCGATCCGACCCGTCGCGGGTGCGGCGCTCCGGCGGCACCGGGCTGGGCCTGGCGATCAGCATCGAAGACGCCCGGCTGCACCAGGGCCGGCTGGAGGCGTGGGGCGAACCCGGTCAGGGCGCCTGCTTCCGGTTGACGCTGCCGCTGGTGCGCGGTCACAAGGTCACCACCAGCCCGCTGCCCATGAAACCGATCCCCCAGCCGTCGCCGCCCACGCCACCGCCGCCGACTGCCGGGGCGCCGCGTAAAGAGCGCCAGCGTGAGCATGCCGAACGGAGCGGGTGATGCGGCGGTTGACGACCATGCTTCGGCTGATTTGGGGGCTGGTCTGCGCGGCGGGTCTGCTCGCCGGTTGCGCGGGAGTACCCACCTCGTCGGCCCCGCAAGCCATCGGCACCATCGAGCGGCCGGCGCCGTCGAACCTGCCCAAGCCCACCCCGGGCATGGACCCCGACGTGCTGCTGCGCGAATTCCTCAAGGCCACCGCCGATCCCGCCAACCGGCACTTGGCGGCTCGGCAGTTCCTCACCCAGTCCGCGTCCAACGCCTGGGACGACGCCGGTAGCGCATTGCTGATCGACCATGTCGTGTTCGTCGAAACCCGTGCGGCCGAACGTGTTTCGGCGAACATGCGGGCCGACATCCTGGGCTCGCTGTCGGACGTCGGCGTCTTCGAGACCGCGGAGGGGGTGCTGCCCGACCCGGGTCCGATCGAGTTGGTCAAGACGTCGGGCGGCTGGCGAATCGACCGGCTGCCGAACGGGGTCTTCCTGGACTGGCAACAGTTCCAGGCCACCTACAAACGCAACACCCTGTACTTCGCCGATCCCACCGGTAAGACCGTGGTGCCCGACCCGCGCTACGTCGCCGTCTCCGACCATGACCAGCTCGCCACCGAGCTGGTCTCCAAGCTGTTGGCGGGGCCGCGGCCGGAGATGGCGCACGCCGTGCGCAACCTGCTCGCCCCTCCGCTGCGCCTGCGGGGACCGGTGACCAGGGCCGACGGCGGCAAGAACGGCATCGGCAGCGGCTATGGCGGGGCGCGCATCGATCTGGAGAAGCTGACCACCACCGATCCGCACAGCAGGCAATTGCTTGCCGCACAGATCATCTGGACGCTGGCCAGGGCCGACATCCGCGGGCCGTACGTGATCAACGCCGACGGAGCACCGTTGGACGACAGGTTCGCCGAAGGTTGGAACACGTCCGACGTCGCCGCCACCGACCCAGGCGTGGCCGACGGCGCCGGCGCGGGATTGCACGCGCTGGTGAACGGATCCCTGGTCGGGCTGGACGCACAGCGCATCACGCCGCTGCCCGGGGCCTTCGGACGGATGGGCGACCAGACCGGCGCCGCGCTGTCGCGTAACGGGCGCCAGGTGGCGTCCGTGGTGACGCTGCGACGCGGCGCCCCCGACATGGCGGCCTCGCTGTGGATCGGGGATCTCGGTGGCGAGGCGGTCCAGTCCGCGGACGGACACAGCCTGTCGCGGCCCAGCTGGGCGCTGGACGACGCGGTGTGGGTGGTCGTCGACTCCAGCAATGTGCTGAGGGCGATCCCCGAGCCCGCCTCGGGTCAGCCCGCGCGCATACCGGTCGATTCCGCCGCGGTGGCCAGCCGCTTCCCGGGGCCGATCACCGACCTGCAACTGTCCCGTGACGGAACCCGCGCCGCGATGGTGATCGGCGGGCAGGTGATCCTGGCGGGCGTCGAGCAGACCCAGGCGGGGCAGTTCGCGTTGACCTACCCGCGGCGGCTGGGCTTTGGGTTGGGCACCTCGGTGGTGTCGCTGTATTGGCGGACCGGCGACGACATCGTGGTGACCCGCAACGATGCCACGCACCCGGTGTCGTATGTGAACCTCGACGGGGTGAACTCCGATGCGCCGGCCCGCGGCTTGGCGATTCCGCTTTTCTCGATCGCGGCCAACCCGTCGACGGTCTACGTCGGGGCCCCACAAGGCGTGCTGCAGTATTCGGCGTCGGTTGCCGAAAGCCAGCAGGGCTGGCTGGAGGTGCCCGGCCTGATGATTCCCGGCGCGGCGCCGGTATTGCCTGGCTGAGCCACTGCCAGCAGGCGACCAAGCGATTACCCTCTCAGCAGAGGAGGCGCTTCCGATGTCGCCCAGAGTTCCCCGCCTGCGTTGGGAGGATCCCTTCGGCGCGCTGGAGATGCTGGGCTCGTTGTGGTCGTCAAGCGGCCTGCCCGGACTGCCGTCGGTCACCGCGGGAGCCGCCCAGGCCGCCGCCATGCCGTACCGGACCTTGTTCATCACGCTGCAGCAATTGCTCGTCGGCAAGGAAGTGACGGTGCGAATCGGGGACCAGGATGTGGTGCTGACCGTCACCGAGTTGAATTCCGCACTGGAGCCACAGGGCTTGGCGGTCGGCCAGCTCGGCGACGTGCGGCTGGCGGCGCGCGACGTCAGGTGGGACCGCAACCACCTGAGGACCGCCGATGCGGTCCTGCACAATCTGCACATCCGTCCGGGCATGCCGCCGTTGGTGGTGGCCGCCCCTGCGGAGCTGACGACGGCGGTGTCGTCGCGCATTTTCGACGACGTGCTGCGCCGGGCGGCGCCGAGGCTGCGCGGTGAGCTCCGCGAGGACGGGAATGCCCGGCTGCGCTGGGCCCGTCGGCCCGGCTGGGGCGGTCTGGACGTCGACGTCGACGTGGTGGGCAAGACGTTGTGGCTGCGTCCACGCGCGTTGGTGACGGGGCAGCGGCGTTGGATGCTGCCGGTCCGGATGCCGGCCTACCGGGTGTCCCTGCCCGAGCTGCCGCACGGGCTGCTGTTGACCGGTGTCAGCGTCGGGGTGGATTCCCTGCAGCTGTCGGGCCTGCTTCCGGAGTGGCGGATGGAGCTGCCGCTGAAGTACCTCGAAGACCTCATCAGCCGCTTGAGTCAGGGAGTTTTCAGCTTCGCCTGGCCGTCGCTGTTCAACAGCTCCGACTGACTTTTGTCACCCCTGGCCACGACACTGTGCGTGTGCTTGACCTGATCCTGCCGCTGGAATGCGGCGGCTGCGGGGCACCGTCCACCCGTTGGTGTACCGCCTGCGCGGCAGAGCTCGTCGTCAAAGCCGACCAACCGCACGTGGTCAGCCCCCGGATCGATCCGCAGGTGCCGGTGTTTGCGCTCGGGCGCTATGCGGGCGCGCGGCGCCAGGCGATCTTGGCGCTGAAGGAGCACGGACGCGTCGACCTGCTCACACCGCTGGCCTGCACACTGGCCGTCGGTATCCACCGGCTGCTGTCGTGGGGCATCGTTGACACACCCCTGACCGTGGTGCCCGCGCCGACGCGGCGCTCGGCGGCTCGCCGGCGCGGGGGGGACCCGGTCGCCCGGGCGGCTGCGGCTGCCGTCGCCGGGCATCCAGACATCGCGGTCGTCGGGGCACTGCGGATGAAGGCGATGGCGCACGACTCGGTTGGCCTCGGCACGGCCGACCGCGAGCGCAACATCGCCGGCCGGGTGCGGTTGCGGCGCCGACCGCCGCGCACCGAAGTGATCGTCGTCGACGACGTCGTCACCACCGGCGCGACGGCTCGCGAATCCGTCCGGGTGCTGCGCGGGGCCGATGTCCACGTGACTGCCGTGCTGACCCTCGCCTCGGCTTGAGCCGCATGGTGTGAAGAACTCGCAACAGCTCCACCAAATTGGTGGCACGTCGGGGCAAACACGAGCTAACGTCGAGAACAACGTTCTTGGCTTACCGGAAGACCTATGGTCGAGATTTCCCAGGGTGAAATCCCACCGCGGGAAGGGGGTGAGTATTCGACACCTTGCGCCGGCGGGCAGCCTTGCGGCAGAAGACCAGACAAATTCTGCGAAACCGCTCCAACCTCGTCGGCGCGTTGAGAAATGCCGGCACGCAGGGCGCGTGTGACGCAAAAGAGAAACGAGTTGTCACGTATGTCAAGGCTTACCGCGGATTCCAGTCGGGCCCTGGACCAACCACCAGCCGACACCGACGAACAGGCCGAACCGACGCCGCACGCCGAAGTCGTCGTCAAGGGCCGCAACGTCGAGATCCCCGATCACTACCGCATTTACGTCTCGCAGAAACTCGCTCGCTTGGAACGGTTCGACCGGACCATCTACCTGTTCGACGTCGAACTCGATCACGAACGCAACCGCCGTCAACGCAAATCCTGTCAGCACGTGGAGATCACCGCCCGTGGCCGTGGCCCGGTCGTGCGGGGGGAGGCGTGCGCCGACAGCTTCTATGCCGCATTCGAGGCCGCGGTCGCCAAACTGGAGAACCGGCTGCGCCGAGTCAAGGATCGGCGCAAAGTCCACTATGGCGACAAGACCCCGGTTTCACTGGCCGCTGCCACCGCGGTGGTGCCTGCGACCGACCAGGCCCGCAAAGCACCCAAAAAGCGAGCCGCCGAGCCGCCGCAACACGACGGTGAAGAGGTAAAAGCCGGCATCGATCATGAGCCCGGCCGCATCGTCCGGGTCAAGGAACACCCGGCCAAGCCCATGTCGGTGGACGACGCGCTCTACGAGATGGAGCTCGTCGGGCACGACTTCTTCTTGTTCTATGACAAGGAAACCGAACGACCTTCGGTGGTCTACCGTCGGCACGCTTACGATTACGGCCTGATCAGGCTCGCCTGACTCGTCGAGCGGCCGAGTCCGGCTGCGTCCGGCCGTTCCGCGCTTGCGATCGCCGTGCGGCGGTCGAAACCGGCTCGTCACCTACGATGGGAGTCGCCTGATCGAAGAAGACTCCTACCACTAGGGGACCATCCCGAAGAGGGGACAACACTGTGCTGTCGAAGTTGCTGCGCCTTGGTGAAGGTCGCACAGTCAAGCGCCTCAAGAAGGTGGCGGACTACGTCAACACGTTGTCCGACGACGTCGAAAAGCTCGCCGACGCCGAGCTGAGGGCCAAGACCGACGAGTTCAAAAAGCGCCTGGAAGAAGGCGAGGACCTCGACGATCTGCTGCCCGAAGCATTTGCGGTGGCCCGCGAAGCCGCCTGGCGGGTGCTCGACCAGCGACCGTTCGACGTGCAGGTGATGGGGGCGGTCGCCCTGCACATGGGCTACGTCGCCGAGATGAAGACCGGTGAAGGCAAGACCTTGACGTGCGTGTTGCCCGCCTACCTCAACGCGCTGGCCGGCAAGGGCGTGCACATCGTCACCGTGAACGACTACCTGGCCAAACGCGACAGCGAGTGGATGGGCCGGGTGCACCGCTTCCTGGGCCTGCAGGTCGGGGTGATCCTGGCCAACATGAACCCGGACGAACGCCGGGTGGCCTACAACGCCGACATCACCTACGGCACCAACAACGAGTTCGGCTTCGACTACCTGCGCGACAACATGGCGCACTCACTCGAGGACCTGGTGCAGCGCGGGCACACCTACGCGATTGTCGACGAGGTCGACTCGATTCTGATCGACGAGGCCCGTACCCCGCTGATCATCTCCGGTCCCGCCGACGGCGGCTCCAATTGGTACACCGAGTTCGCCCGGTTGGCGCCGCTGATGGAGAAGGACCTCCATTACGAGGTTGACCTGCGCAAGCGCACCGTGGGTGTGCACGAAAAAGGGGTCGAGTTCGTCGAGGACCAGCTCGGCATCGACAACCTCTACGAGGCGGCCAACTCTCCGCTGGTCAGCTACCTCAACAACGCGCTGAAGGCCAAGGAGCTGTTCCACCGCGACAAGGACTACATCGTGCGCGACGGCGAGGTACTGATCGTCGACGAGTTCACCGGTCGCGTGCTCTATGGCCGGCGCTACAACGAAGGCATGCACCAGGCCATCGAGGCCAAGGAGCACGTCGAGATCAAGGCCGAGAACCAGACGCTGGCCACCATCACCCTGCAGAACTACTTCCGGCTTTACGACAAGCTCGCCGGCATGACGGGCACCGCCCAGACCGAGGCCGCCGAGCTGCACGAGATCTACAAGCTCGGGGTGGCCAGCATCCCGACCAACAAGCCGATGATCCGCACCGACCAGTCCGACCTCATCTACAAGACCGAGGAAGCCAAGTACATCGCCGTCGTCGACGACGTCGCCGAGCGCTACGAAAAGGGCCAGCCGGTGCTCATCGGCACGACCAGTGTCGAGCGCTCGGAGTACCTGTCGCGCCAGTTCCAGAAGCGGCGCATCCCGCACAACGTGCTCAACGCCAAATACCACGAGCAGGAGGCGGGCATCATCGCCGTCGCGGGCCGTCGCGGCGGCATCACCGTGGCCACCAACATGGCCGGCCGCGGTACCGACATCGTGTTGGGCGGCAACGTCGACTTCCTGACCGACCAGCGGCTGCGTGAGCGGGGACTCGATCCGGTGGAGACACCCGAGGAGTACGACGCGGCCTGGCACGAGGAGCTGCCGAAGGTCAAGGAGGAGGCCGGCAAAGAGGCCAAGGAAGTGATCGAGGCCGGCGGGTTGTACGTGTTGGGCACCGAGCGACACGAGTCGCGGCGCATCGACAACCAGCTGCGCGGCCGCTCCGGCCGCCAGGGCGACCCGGGTGAGTCGCGGTTCTACCTGTCGCTGGGCGACGAGCTCATGCGCCGGTTCAACGGTGCCGCGCTCGAGAGCCTGCTGACGCGGCTGAACCTGCCCGACGACGTGCCGATCGAAGCCAAGATGGTCACCCGGGCGATCAAGAGCGCGCAGACCCAGGTCGAGCAGCAGAACTTCGAGGTCCGCAAGAACGTCCTGAAATACGACGAGGTGATGAACCAGCAGCGCAAGGTGATCTACGCCGAGCGACGCCGCATCCTCGAGGGCGAGAACCTGAAAGAGCAGGCGCTGGGCATGGTCCGCGACGTCGTCACCGCCTACGTCGACGGCGCGACCGCCGAGGGCTACGCCGAGGACTGGGACCTGTCGAAGCTTTGGGAGGCGCTCAAGACGCTCTACCCCGTCGGGATCGAGCACGAGAGCCTGACGCGTCGTGACGACGACTCCGAGCGCGACGACCTCACCCGCGAAGAGTTGCTGGACGCGCTGCTCGAAGACGCCGAGCGTGCTTATGCCGCAAGGGAAGCCGAGCTCGAGGAAATGGCCGGTGAGGGCGCCATGCGGCAACTGGAACGCAACGTGTTGCTCAACGTCATCGACCGCAAATGGCGCGAGCACCTCTACGAGATGGACTACCTCAAGGAGGGCATCGGCCTGCGCGCGATGGCGCAGCGCGATCCGTTGGTCGAGTACCAGCGCGAGGGCTACGACATGTTCATGGCCATGCTCGACGGCATGAAAGAGGAATCGGTCGGCTTCTTGTTCAACGTCACCGTCGAGACCGTGCCGGCCCCCCAGGTGGGCCCGGTCGAACAGCCGGAGGAGCTCAAGGAGTTCGCAACCGCGGCCGCCGGTGGTTCCGCGCGGCAGGATGGCGGGAGCGCTGCGCCCCCCGCGGCCCGCGAAGAGGTCCCGGCCACGTTGCGCGCCAAGGGCATTGAGAACGAGTCGCCCGCCCTGACCTACTCCGGACCGGCTGAGGACGGGTCGGCGGCGGTGCAGCGCAACGGCGGCACAGCCAAGACGCCGGCCGGGGTACCGGCCGGGGC
Organism: Mycobacterium sp. NGS66; assembly: GCF_059812225.1. Taxonomy (NCBI): domain Bacteria; kingdom Bacillati; phylum Actinomycetota; class Actinomycetes; order Mycobacteriales; family Mycobacteriaceae; genus Mycobacterium; species Mycobacterium sp. NGS66. The sequence continues at coordinate 303,538 of NZ_JCALCG010000003.1, forward strand.
GAGTCGACGTGAGCGGCGCGCGGCGGCCCGTCAGCAGGGTCGCGGCCCCAAGCCGCCGAAATCGGCGAAGAAGCGTTAGCGCGCAAGCGTATTCGTCTGAAATCGATGCCGTGGATCGCTTGAAATGATCTAGGTCTTCTGGTATCAGAAATATATATCGACAGGAACAGGTCATCTCGCAAGCTGAGGTGGGTGTGATGTTGATTGGTCTTGACTCTCCGGGTGTGGTTGAGCCGGATTGCCCGGCGGTCATCGAGGCGACGGCGATCGTGGAGGCCGAGTGGATCCGCCTGAGGCGCCCGAGCCGACCGGCTCACCATGTCACTCGTGAGCTCCTGGCGCCCCGCCGCTGCGGTCGCCGAGCACGCACCAGCGTGACGACGGCCCCTCGACCGTCGGCAAGCGCGACTCCCGTCAATGAACTGGCGGTTCGGGGGCCGAGTGGGGCGGTGTGGCCGCGGCAGCGTTCACCTCCGGTTCGAGGTGAATTGCGAACTGCCAGTACTCATTCCGACCGTAACGAAGGGGGTGGTCTGCGAGAACCAGCGAAGCTATAGGACACGCAAAGCGTCGGCTGTCATGCCGTCCACGAATATTGCGACGCATTGTCAGCGCCTGAGGCATAGTCATCAGCGCACCGCCACTTGTCGTGGCCATCTACGTGGACCGCATGAATGTCGCCGCTGAACGAAGGCGGGCCGCACCAAAGTCTTGGTGCGGCCCGCCCGCTCGTAGAGCTGCCCTGGTGTTTCTGGCTTAGCCGTGCGCTCGCCCGATCGACGCGCCGTTGAACAACGCTCCCCAGCGCTCGCGTGCGATGTGCAGCGCCTTTTGATCGCATTCGTCGGCGCGCTGCTGCTGCGCGATTGTCACGAGCGCATCCGCAAGACTCACCGGCGACACCCCATACTGCTTGGCTGTCTGCGCCAGCTCGAAGAAGGCCTGGTTGAGCGTGCAGCGGCGCAGGCCTATCAGCACGCCTTCGGCTGTGTCGAGAATCCGGTCGCCGCTTCGGCGGGGCGGCGCCGGACGACGTGCAGTCACGCGTCCCTCCTCAGCAAGCAGTGCTGTCCGGTGCCAGCTTCAAGTTCTGTGGTTTACGCCACAGATAACCTATGTCGCAGCTAACATATTCCGGCGGACTCCCGCGTTTCCGGGTGCAAACATGGGGCAAAAGCCCCATGGGCAAAACCGCTGCGCGGCAGACAATCAGGCCATGAAGCGTTTCCTGACATTGGGTTACGGAGCCGTGTGCTACGTGGCTTTCCTGGTTGCTTTTCTGTACGCCGTCGGTTTCGTCGGTGCGATCGTCGTGCCCCGCAGCGTCGACCGCGGCATCGCCGCGCCGGCACCCCAAGCGCTGGCTGTCGATCTGCTGTTGCTCGGCTTGTTCGCGGTCCAGCACAGTGTGATGGCGCGGCCGGGGTTCAAGCGGTGGTGGACGCGGATCGTGCCGCACTCGATCGAGCGCAGCACTTATGTGTTGCTCGCGAGCGCCGCACTGCTGTTGCTGTACTGGCAATGGCGCACAATTCCGGCGGTCATCTGGGATGTGCGGTCGCCCGCTGCCCGCTTCGCGGTGTGGACGCTATTTGGGCTGGGCTGGGCGACGGTATTCGCGTCGTCGTTCATGGTCAATCATTTCGACCTGTTCGGCCTTCGCCAGGTGTATCTGGTGTGGCGGGGAAAGCCCTACAGCGACATAGGTTTTCGGATTAAATTCCTTTACCGGTTGGTGCGCCATCCGCTCATGCTCGGGTTCCTCATTGGCTTCTGGGCGGCGCCCACGATGACGGCGGGGCATCTCCTTTTCGCGATCGCCACCACGGGCTACATTCTGATTGCGGTTCAGCTGGAAGAGCGCGACCTTGTGGCGGCGCTCGGCGACCAATACCGCGATTACCGCCGCCGGGTGCCGGCGTTCCTGCCGATTCCGCACCGGCGCAACGCGATTGGTACCGAAGCCATTGGTACCGAAGCAGTTGAGCCAGCCGAGGCTTCTGGCTGACGCCTCCGACTTGAATATTGTTTGTCGTTTCAGAATTTCGTATTCTCATGGTTCCCGCAAAGTCTACGAACGGAGACGGGCGTGGTGCGTCCTATCAGCCAGACAGTGGTCCGCTATGGGCGAGCACCATTGATCGTCGTTGCCGGCGTTGTCGTGAGCGTGTCGCTGTCTCTGGCGGTCACCGCATGCGGAAAATCAAGCACCAGCGGCCAGACCTCAACATCGACCAGCGCGTCCGCAACGACGCCGTCCACATCCGCGCCCGCCAATGCCAACCACGACCAAGCCGCGCTGCAGCTGCTCGACGCGATCACCCGAGGTGATTTTGTTTCGGCGACAGCGAATTTCGACGCTGAGATGCAGCGCAAGCTGTCCGCGCAGGCACTCTCGCAGGCCTGGACGCAATATCAACAGCTATACGGCAGCTACCAGTCACACGGGGATCCGCAGCACGTACAAAAAGGTGATCTCACCGTCGTGGACGTGCCGCTGCAGATGCAGAACGGGCCAGGTTTGTTCCGGGCCACCTTCCACCAGGACGGAAAAGTCGCGGGCCTGTGGTTCCTGAAGCCAGGGGCGCCAATTTCTTAGCGACAATCGCTGGCAATCCAAGAGTTTGGCCAGTATCACTTCTATCCCGCCGTCTTTTCGTCAAGGATTGACGCTATGGATGTCAAGGAGGTGTTGCTGCCCGGCGTCGGCCTCCGGTACGAATTCACCAGTCACAAAGGTGAGCGGATCGGCATCATCGCCCGTCGCGGAGGCGAATTCGACATCGTCCTGTATTCCCGCGATGACCCGGATCAGGCGCGACCTGTCTTTCAGCTCACCGACGAAGAGGCCGACACCGTCGCTCAGATCCTGGGCGCACCGCGAATCGCCGAGCGGTTCACCGAGCTGACCCGCGAAGTGCCGGGACTGGAAGCGGGTCAGGTCCATATCCTGCCGGGCAGCCCCTTCGTGGACCGCCCATTGGGCGACACGCACGCGCGTACCCGCACCGGCTCGTCGATCGTGGCCATCGTGCGCGAGGAACAGGTGCTCGCCTCGCCCAGCCCGGCCGAGATCCTGCGTGCCCGCGATGTCCTGATAGTCATCGGCACCGAGAAGGGCATCGCCGGGGTCGAACAGATCGTCGATCAGGGCTGAATCGTGCAGGTCTCGGGAGCGCTGCTGTTCCAACTCGGCGCCCTCCTGACCACACTTGCCGTATTGGGCGCTCTGGCAAGAAGATTCGCGCTTTCCCCGATACCTGTGTACCTGTTGGCAGGTCTTTCGCTGGGCAAGGGCGGGGTGCTGCCGGTGGCCGCGGCCGGCGAGTTCGTCACCACCGGCGCGCCCATCGGCATCGTGCTGCTGCTGCTCACGTTGGGTCTGGAGTTCTCTGCCACCGAGTTCGCCAGTAGTCTTCGGCATCACCTGCCATCGGCCGGCGTCGACATCGTCCTTAACGCCACACCCGGTGCGGTCGCGGGCTGGCTGCTCGGTTTGGACGGTGTTGCGATCCTCGCCCTGGCCGGGGTCACCTATATCTCCTCGTCGGGCGTCATCGCGCGGCTGCTGGTGGACCTGCGCCGGCTCGGTAACCGCGAAACACCGGCGATCCTGTCGGTGCTGGTGCTCGAGGACTTCGCGATGGCGGGCTACCTGCCGTTGTTTGCTGTGCTGGCGTCGGGCGGCAGCTGGCTGGAGGCCGTCGGCGGGATGCTGGCCGCGGTGGGCGCGCTGCTCGCCGCGTTCGCCGCATCCTTTCACTGGGGCCATCACGTCGGCCGGCTGGTGGCCCACCCCGACTCCGAGCAGCTGCTGCTCCGAGTACTGGGCATCACCTTGATGGTGGCCGCGATTGCCGAGGTCCTGCACGCGTCGGCGGCCGTCGGGGCGTTTCTGGTCGGCCTTACCCTCACCGGCGAGACCGCCGCCCGCGCCCGCAAGGTGTTGGGGCCGCTGCGGGACTTGTTCGCCGCGATCTTCTTCCTCGCGATCGGACTGTCGGTCGATCCCAAAGAGCTACTTCCGATGCTTCCGGTGGCGCTGGCGTTGGCGGTGGTGACGACGGCGACAAAGGTGCTGACCGGGATGTTCGCGGCCCGCCGCGACGAGGTGGCGCGCCGTGGGCAGCTGCGTGCCGGCATGGCGCTGGTAGCCAGGGGCGAGTTCTCCTTGATCATCATCGGCTTGGTCGGCACGTCGATCGCGGGGGTCGCGGCGCTGGCGACGTCGTATGTCTTCATCATGGCGATCGCCGGTCCGGTGGTGGCTCGCTACACCGGGAATCCACTGTCCGCGCGGGCCGAACCGCCGCGGTGATCGGCGCTACCAAATGACGTCGGTCAACTCCCTGACGGCGCCGGTGTGAACTCACGGACTGGATTGTGAACGTATGGCTTTGGCGGTGAGAGCACGGTTAAAAATCGGCGATTTTCCCGCCCAGGATTCACCCGCGAAGCCGAGGATTCACGCGCGACGCCCAAGCCCCAGCATCGCGTCAGCCGATGTGCAGGGCGACCAGCAGCCATCGGTTTGTCTTGGCATCGCGCACCCGTTCGACCCGGCAGGCGATGGCGTGCACCCGGTTCCCACGACTGTAGGAACCGAAAACCTCAGCAGCGCTCGTCGGATCGGGATGTCCTGCCGGTTGCACCCGCAGCCGGCGCAATACCGCAGCGCTTTCTCGCGCGGTCCGGCCGACCGATAGCACGGAGTCGACGAGGCTGGGCGCCAGCAAGGGCCGCAGCTGGGCCGGCGGACGACGGCGATCGATGACTTCCAGCACGCGGCGCAGCGCGGCGTCGGCGAAGACGGCCACCTCGCGCATCGGCGGGGCCAGCACGTCGCCGACGGCCTCGGGTTGGCTACCGGGCCCTGGGCGAGGCGCCGTCGAGATGCGCCGCCGCAGCACTACATGGGATGATCGCCGGGCGCTACCCGGCAGGCTCTGGCTTTCCGGCTCGTACTCCACCACGGGCACGACGGCGAAACCGTCGCGGCGGGGCGCGGTCACATCAGGAATGGCGGTCACGGCGCACTCTCCAACTCACCTCTGTACGGGGAGTCTGCTGGAGAGTTGCAGACAGCGATTTCGAGTTTCCGGGCTGCTTTCGGGTAGCCCGTCGCCGGCCATCATCGCATAACCGCGGCCGGCGCGTACCCGCGCCGAAATGCGCCTGAGAAGGCGGTTACCGTGGGCGGGAACTCCGTTAGAAGCGACGGATTGACGCGACGAACTGACAAGGAGGCGAGGGCCGCAGATGGTGACCCGCTTGTCCCCGGCGGACGCGTCTTTCTACCGGCTGGAGAACACGGCCACCCCGATGTATGTCGGATCGGTGGCCATCCTGCGGCGCCCGCGCGCCGGACTGAGTTACGAAAAGCTCCTGGCCACCGTCGAACAGCGGCTCGCGCAGATACCCAGATACCGGCAAAAGGTCCGGGAAGTGAAGATCGGGATGGCCCGGCCGGTCTGGATCGACGACCCCGACTTCGACATCACCTATCACATCAGGCGCTCGGCGTTGCCGTCGCCGGGCAGCGACGAGCAACTGCACGAACTGGTCGCACGACTGGCCGCGCGGCCGCTGGACAAGTCGCGCCCGCTGTGGGAGATGTACCTCGTCGAGGGCCTGACCAAGAACCGCATCGCCCTTTACACCAAGTCACACCAGGCGCTGATCAACGGCATGAGTGCGCTGGAAATCGGCCATGTCATCGCCGATCGCACCCGTCGGCCGCCACCGTTCCCCGAGGACATCTGGATCCCAGAGCGCGACCCCGGCAACACCCGGCTACTGCTGGGCGCCATCGGTGACTGGATAGTTGGCCCCGGCACGCAGATGCAGGCCGTCGGCTCCGCGGTCGCCGGACTGGCCACAAACTCCGGGCAGTTGCTCGATGCCGGTCGCCGGGTTTTCGACGTCGCTCGCACGCTGGCGCGCGGCACCGCGCCTAGCAGTCCGCTCAACGCGACGGTTTCGCGCAACCGGCGGTTCACCGTGGCCCGCGGCAGCCTCGAGGACTACCGGACGGTACGGGCGCGCTACGACTGCGACGTCAACGACGTGGTGCTGGCCGTGATAGCCGGCGCGCTGAGCAACTGGCTGATGTCGCGCGGCGAAACGGTGTCACCCACGGCGACGATCCGGGCGATGGCGCCACTATCGGTTTATCCGGAAGACCAACTGGATTCCACCGGCCCGGGCCAGGCGATAAGCCAGGTGATCCCGTTTCTGGTGGACCTGCCGGTGGGGGAGGGCAACGCGGTGGTGCGGCTCTCGCAGATCGCGCACGCCACCGAATCCAACCCGACGGCCGCCAGCCTGGTCGACGCCCAGACCATCGTTACCCTGTCGGGTTTTGCACCACCTACCTTGCACGCCATGGGTATTCGGGTGGCGACCACTTTTCCCAGCCTGTCCAAGAAGCCGTTCAACTTGTTGATCACCAACGCCCCCGGCGCGCAGTCGCAGATGTACATCGCCGGCACCAAGCTGCTGGAGAGCTATGCCGTGCCCCCGCTGCTGCACAATCAGGCGCTGGCGATCAGCGTGACGTCGTACAACGGCATGCTGTATTTCGGGATCAACGCCGACCGCGATGCGATGGCCGACGTCGACATGCTGCCGGGCCTGCTGAGCCAATCGCTGGACGAGCTGTTGGTGGCTTCCCGATAGTTGTCGGGGGTCAAAATTGCTGCCCGGGGCTACCATTCGTTGTTGTGAGCACCGTGACAAGCGACGGCGTGCCGGCGAAGGCGAAGAAGAAATCGAGCCCGGCGGCCAAACCGAAGATCTCCGATGAGGTCTACGAGGCCGAATTATTCCGGCTACAAACAGAATTCGTGAAGCTGCAGGAGTGGGTGCGGCATTGCGGCGCGCGCATCGTGGTCGTTTTCGAGGGCCGCGACGCCGCGGGCAAGGGTGGCACGATCAAACGGATCACCGAATATCTCAGCCCGCGGGTCGCTCGTATTGCAGCCCTGCCCGCACCGACCGACCGGGAGCGCGGCCAGTGGTACTACCAGCGATACGTCGCACATCTGCCCGCGAAAGGGGAGATCGTGCTATTCGACCGGTCGTGGTACAACCGTGCCGGCGTCGAAAAAGTGATGGGGTTCTGTACGCCGCAGGAGCATACGTTGTTCTTGCGGCAGACGCCGATCTTCGAGCAGATGCTCATCGAGGACGGGATTCTGTTGCGCAAGTATTGGTTTTCGGTGTCTGACGACGAACAGCTGCGCCGGTTCAAATCGCGGCGCAATGATCCAGTGCGGCAATGGAAATTGAGCCCCATGGACCTGGAATCGATCTATCGGTGGGAGGACTATTCGCGGGCCAAGGACGAGATGATGGTGCACACCGACATCCCGTCAAGTCCGTGGTATGTCGTGGAGTCCGATATCAAAAAGCATGCGCGGCTGAACATGATGCATCATCTGTTGTCCACCATTCCCTATCACGACGTGGAGAAGCCGAAGGTCAAACTGCCGAAGCGTCCCGTGGTCAGCGGTAACTATCAGCGCCCGCCGCGCGAGCTCTCCAAGTACGTCGACGATTACGCGGCCACCTTGATCGGCTGATGCAGGTCTACATCCCGGCCACCGTGGCCATGTTGCGGCAGCTGGTCGCCGACGGCTCGCTGTCACCGGTGAGCGGCACTGCGTTCGCCGTCACGCCGATGTTGCGTGAGTCGTACGCCGAGGGTGACGACGACGAACTCGCCGAGGTCGCATTGCAAGAGGCGGCGCTGGCGTCGCTGCGCCTGCTGGCCGCTGACGACGCCGATGACGGGCTGCCGCGGCGTGCGGTGCTTTCGGCCGAGGTCGAGGACGCCCAGTACCGGCCCGACCTGGATGACGCCGTGGTGCGGCTGGCCGGGCCGGTAGCGATCGAGCAGGTCATTGCCGCCTACGTGGACAATGCCGACGCCGAGGCGGCCATCACCGCGGCGATCGCCGTCATCGACGCCGCCGACCTCGGTGATGAGGACGCCGAGCTGATTGTCGGCGATGCCCAGGACCATGATCTGGCTTGGTATGCCAACCAGGAGCTGCCGTTCCTGCTCGACCTTTTGTGAGTGGTGGACCCGGGTCCGTCGAATCTGCGCTCCTGGCACCCAGCCTGCAGACAAGGCGCGATTTTGCTCTCCAGCCGCGCCCTCAACGCAGTCTCGATTAATGCTGGACCGCGCCCGGTGTGACGCAATCTGAGCCGAATGGGCTGGATACGCTACCGTAGGTTACGCTACCGTAGCTTTTGATGCGACGACCCGAAAGTCAACGGCCGCGCCGTGAGCAGGAGCTATCCCAATGAGCAAGAAATACGCCCCGATCACCGCGAACGTCGTCGACACCAAGCGCGCCACCGTTGCCGGTGCCGACCAGCACCCGGGCTGGCATGCGCTGCGCAAGATCGCTGCGCGCATCACCACGCCGCTATTGCCGGACGACTATCTGCACCTGGCCAACCCGCTGTGGTCCGCGCGGGAATTGCGCGGCCGCATCATCGAGGTCCGCCGCGAGACGCACGACTCCGCCACGCTGGTCATCAAACCGGGCTGGGGTTTCAGCTTCGACTACCAGCCCGGCCAGTACATCGGGATCGGGTTGTTGGTCGACGGGCGCTGGCGCTGGCGCTCCTATTCGCTGACCTCCAGCCCGGCCAGTTCCCGGTCGGCGCGGACGGTGACCATCACCGTCAAAGCGATGCCCGAAGGCTTCCTGTCTACCCACCTGGTGGCCGGCGTCGAGCCCGGGACCATCGTCCGGTTGGCCGCGCCGCAGGGAAATTTCGTGCTGCCCGACCCCGCACCGCCGTCGATTCTTTTTCTGACCGCCGGATCGGGGATCACGCCGGTGATGTCGATGTTGCGAACACTGGTGCGACGCAACCAGATTGGCGACATCGTCCACCTGCACTCGACACCCGCGGCGGCCGACATGATGTTTGCCGGCGAACTCGCCGCATTGAGTGACGACCATTCCGGTTATCGGTTGCATGTGCGCGAGACGCGCACCGCCGGCCGACTCGAGCTGTCCAAGCTGGACACGGAGGTGCCGGACTGGCGGGCACGGCAAACCTGGGCCTGCGGGCCGGAGGGCATGCTCAACCAGGCCGAGAAGCTGTGGTCGTCTTCCGGGGTCAGAGACCGGCTGCACCTGGAGCGGTTCGCGGTATCGCGTGCCGCACCTGCAGGAGCGGGCGGGACGGTGACCTTCGCGCGCAGCGGCAGATCCGCGATCGCCGATGCCGCCACGTCGGTGATGGACGCGGGTGAAGGCGCAGGCGTGCAGATGCCGTTCGGGTGCCGGATGGGTATCTGCCAGTCATGTGTGGTCGACCTGCTCGACGGGCACGTCCGTGACCTGCGCACCGGGCAGGAGCACGAGCCCGGCAATCGCATTCAGACCTGCGTATCGGCCGCTTCCGGCGATTGCGTTGTCGACATCTGATGGCTACCGGCTGGTAACCTACGGATTCGTAGGTTACGATAGCGTAGGTCTGGACCGTACGAGGCAGGGGAGAAGACGATGGCGATTACCGACGTCGACGTGTTCGCGCACCTGACGGACGCCGACATCGAGAACCTGGCCGTTGAGCTGGATGCTATCCGCCAGGACGTTGAAGATTCGCTCGGCGAGCGGGATTCCCGCTACATCCGCCGTACCATCGCCGCGCAGCGCGCACTGGAAGTTTCCGGGCGGCTGTTGTTGGCCGCCAGCTCACGCCGCTCGGCCTGGTGGGCAGGCACCGTGACGTTGGCCGTGGCCAAGATCATCGAGAACATGGAGATCGGCCACAACGTCATGCACGGCCAGTGGGACTGGATGAACGATCCCGAGATCCACTCCACGACGTGGGAGTGGGACATGACCGGGTCGGCCAAGCACTGGCGGTACACGCACAACTTCGTGCACCACAAGTACACCAACATCCTGGGCATGGACGACGACGTCGGCTACGGCATGCTGCGCGTCACCCGCGATCAGCGGTGGAAGCGGTTCAACATCTTCAACCTGGTGTGGAACACGTTGCTGGCACTGCTCTTTGAGTGGGGTGTCGGGATGCAGCACGTCGAGATCGGCAAGATACTCAAGCGCCGGATGGATCACACGGAGGCCAGGCAGCGCATCGACGAGTTCTTGGTCAAGGCCGGTCGTCAGGTGGTCAAGGACTACGTCGCGTTCCCGGCGCTGACCGCGCTGTCACCGGGCGCCACGTACCGATCCACCCTGACGGCCAACGCGACGGCCAACGTGATCCGCAATGTGTGGGCCAACGCCGTCATCTTCTGCGGCCATTTCCCTGACGGCGCAGAGAAATTCACCAAGACGGACATGATCGGCGAAACCAAGGGGCAGTGGTATCTGCGGCAGATGCTGGGCAGCGCCAACTTCGACGCCGGCCCCGCGCTGCGCTTCATGAGCGGCAACCTGTGCCACCAGATCGAGCATCACTTGTATCCCGATCTGCCCAGCAACCGGCTGGCCGAGATCTCGGTACGGGTCCGCGAGGTCTGCGACAAGTACGACTTGCCTTACACCACAGGCTCTTTCCTGGTGCAGTACGGCAAGACCTGGCGCACGTTGGCCAAGTTGTCGTTGCCGAACAAGTATCTGCGCGACGACACCGACGATGCGCCCGAGACCCGCAGCGAGCGGATGTTCGCCGAGCTGGGGCCGGGTTTCGCGGCCACCGACCCGGTGACCGGACGGCGGCGCGGGCTGAAGTCCGCGATCGCCACAGTGCGGAGCTGGCGCCGGGGCCGGCGCATCGCAGCCGGAAAACTCGGCCACGCCGACGATCTGGCTGCCTGAGGATCCCTCGGCGAGCGTGCTCTCATGGCGAGATTTCGAGCGTTTTTTCGCCGTCAGAACACGTTCGGCGCGCGCCGCGCCCGTGCCCGCAGGGTCAGGGACCGCTGGTCACCTTCGCGGCGAGAGCGGCCAACTTGGCGTCGAGTTCCTCTGCGGCGCTGAGTAATTCCGGGTCGGGCTCGACCACCATCAGCGATGACGGCTGGACGTAAGTCAGGCTGCTTCCACCCTCGCCGTCGTCGGTCAGCAGCAATTCGACCGGTGCGAACAAGCCCGCGCTGACGTCGTGCCGCAACATGGTGATGGCGATCAAGGGGTTGCCCAGGATGACACGGAGCACCTTGCGGTCGACACCAGCCTTCGAAATCCACGCGCCATGGTCCAGCAAGCCGAAAAGCATGAAACCGCTTGGCCCGACGTGGGATTGCACCCGCTCCTGATATGCCGGCCAACTGTCGGACTGCACCGCGAATTCGCTGATCGGAACCGGCCGTTCACCGATGTCGGACAGCAAGGCGGCGACCAGCTGGTCGTAGCTTTTCGTGCTCGCGTACCGCAGTCGCACGCCGGTGAAGGAAGTTTCGAGCGGTTTTGATGGCACGAGCGTCTACAACCTCCCGGTCCTCATATCCTCACCCACCTTGAGAATCGGACGCCAGTTGTCGGGTTGCACCCGTTCCCAAAGGCCGCCCTTGCCCAGCTCTCGCCCCAGCCGGTCTTGTCTTGTGAACCACTCCTGCACGCTCCTGATCCGGTTCGGGTGAATCTCGTCGAGCAACGCGTAATCTCGCTTGACGACGCGGTACTTCCACAGATTCCAAAAGCCCGTGAAGTTGTCGCGGATGTTCATGGTGCTCTTGTCATTTGGGTCAGCGTTGTAGCCGGCGGGCATATCTGCGGCAGCACTCAGCGGACCAGTGCGCCAATACGTTTCCAGATCGGTGTCGATGTATTGGGCGGGATGCCCGGTGACCTTCTCAAACGCCGCAGCAAGATCCGCGTAGGCGACATCTTCAATGGCGACTTCGAGGTCCATGCCGTTCGAACGCTCGGGATGGTCGAAGAGCCAGCGCACGTAGTATCCGCAATCCTCCAGCGACACGTGCGGAACGGCTCCCTCGCCGAGTGGAACTCGCCAGGTCAAGACGCCGTCCTGCACGCTAGGTGTCATGGGCGTCGCCGGCGAAATCACCATCTCGATGTAGGGACCCGTCGTGAAGACCGCTGCTCCCATCCGGTCACCGTTGGCCTGATTCTGATACAAGATCCACTCGCCCACCCGTCCCTTGCCGTCGTAGTGGCCAGTGCGGAACCGGGAGTCATATCCCGATTTCTTGAGCCCGTAGTCGAGGTTTCCGTACACGAAGAACTTGATTCCTTCTTCGATGGCTATTTCGTAACTGCGGATCGCCCAGTACATCTCGGTTTTCTCGCCGGTGTTGAACCCGTCGATGTTGACGAAGGCGCCGTCACAACCGCGGAATCCTTCGCGCAGGACGGCTTCGTCGGCGAATGAGCCTTCCAGGACCGAGACGTTGTCGAGTGCGAGCAGTTCCTTGGCTCGCCGGGACGACGGGTCGCGGCTGAGGAATCGAACCGAGTACTTCTGGTCGGCGACTAGGGCACGAATGACGGGAATGCCCTGGGCTCCGGTGCCGCCGATGACAAAGATTTTCGATGTGGTGTGAGCAGACATCGGCCGGCTCACAGACGCTCGATGATCGTGGCGTTGGCCATGCCGCCGCCCTCGCACATCGTCTGCAGACCGTAGCGCCCGCCCCGCTGATGCAGCGCGTTGACCAGGGTGGTCATGATGCGGGCGCCGCTGGCGCCCAGCGGGTGCCCGATTGCGATCGCCCCGCCGTTGACGTTGGTCTTGGCCAGGTCGGCGCCCGTGTCATGCGCCCAGGCCAGCACGACGGGAGCGAATGCCTCGTTGACCTCGAACAGATCGATATCGGCCAGCGTCAAACCGGCTCGCTGCAACACCCGCTCGGTCGCGGGGATGACGCCGGTCAGCATGTACAGCGGGTCTGAGCCGACCGCCGTGGTGGTGTGGATGCGGGCCAGCGGGCGCAGGCCCAGCTTCTTGGCGTGCTCGCTGGTGGTGATGAGGACTGCGGCGCTGCCGTCGGATAGCGGCGAGGAGTTCCCGGGGGTGATCAACCAATTGATCTGCGGGAAGCGCTCTTTCATCGCCTCGCTGTAGAAGGCCGGCTGCAGCCCGGCCAGTGATTCGACCGTCGTGCCGGGCCGGATGATCTCGTCGGTGGTAAGCCCGGCGACCGGGATCAGCTCGTTGTCGAACAGCCCGTCCTTGGTGGCCGCGGCGGCCTTCTCATGGCTGGCCGCGGAGAATTCGTCGATCTGGCTGCGCGAAAACCCCCACTTCGCGGCGATCAGCTCGGCGCTGATGCCCTGCGGTACCAGGCCGTCGGGGTAGCGCCGGGTCATGTCCGCGCCGAACGGATTGCTCCCGGGCAGCACCGAGGTGCCCATCGGTACGCGGCTCATCGATTCCACACCCGATGCGATGACCAGGTCGTAGGCGCCGGCGATCACGCCGTGGGCGGCGAAGCTGATGGCCTGCTGGCTGCTGCCGCACTGCCGATCTACCGTTGTCCCGGGCACTGATTCCGGAAATCCGGCTCCCAGCAAGGCATTACGTGCGATGTTGACGGCCTGATCGCCGGCCTGGGTGACGGCGCCGGCGATGACGTCGTCGATGTGGGCGGCGTCCACACCGGTGCGGGCCACGAGTTCGCGCAGGCTGTGCGCCAGCAGGTCGGCCGGCAGCACGTCATGCAGGGCGCCGCTGGCCTTGCCCTTGCCGACGGGGGTACGGACAGCGCCGACGATCACGGCGTCACGAGTCATGGCTCCTCCTTGAGCTGAGTATCGACTGCTATACCCAGCTATAGCACCTGGGTATACTTGACGCAACCCAGATGGGAGGGTGATCTCCGTGACAATGCTGCAAGGGCGACTGGCCGACCGCGACGCGTGGTCGGCGGTCGGCGAGTGCGCGATCGAGAAGACCATGACGGTCGTCGGCACCAAATCCGCGATGCTCATCATGCGCGAGGCGTACTACGGCACCACCCGGTTCGACGACTTCGCACGACGGGTCGGCATCACCAAGGCCGCCGCGTCGGCGCGGCTGGCCGAACTGGTCGACATCGGACTGCTGCGGCGCCGGCCTTACCGAGAGCCCGGCCAGCGCAGCCGCGACGAGTATGTGCTCACCGAAGCCGGCATCGAGTTCATGCCGGTGGTGTGGGCGATGTTCCAGTGGGGCCAGCGTCACCTCCCGGGCCGTCATCGGTTGCGGCTGACCCATCTCGGCTGTGGCGCCGACGCGGAGGTGGAAATCCGCTGCGCGGAAGGGCATTTGGTGCCACCAGACGAGCTCGGCATGCGGCTGGCGCGCTAAGGAAGTCAGCCCTCCCTGAGCACCGACAGCAGCCGCCGGGCCGCGACCACCCGGCGCGCGGCGGGTCCGGACAGCGTGTCCAGCGCGCACTCGGGATCGGCCGGCGGCCCCATGTGTCCGCAGCCGCGAGGGCAATCCTGGATCGCCTCGGCCAGATCCGCGAACGCCAACAACACATCATCGGGCTGGATATGGGCCAACCCGAACGAGCGGATGCCCGGCGTGTCGATCACCCAGCCATCGGGATCCAGCGGTAACGCCACCGACTGGGTCGAGGTGTGCCGTCCGCGGCCGATCTCGGTCACCGCGCCGACGGCCCGATCAGCCTGGGGGACAAGGCGATTCACTAAGGTCGACTTGCCGACCCCGGAGTGTCCGAGCAGCACGGTGATCTTGCCGGCAAGCAGGTCCGCCACCGCGAGCAGTGGGTCGTCGACGCCCGCCGTTACCACCGTCAAGTCCAGGTCGACGAACTGCTCGGCGAACGGCTCCGGTGGGGCCAAATCCGTCTTTGTCAGGCACAGGATCGGCGTGAGCCCGCCCGCGTAAGCGGCGATCAGCGCCCGGTCGACCAGCCCGGTGCGCGGCGGCGGGTCGGCCAGCGCCACCACCATCAGCAGCTGGTCGGCATTGGCGACCACTACCCGCTCGGTGGGGTCGGTGTCATCGGCGGTGCGGCGCAACACCGTTCGTCGCGGACCCCGCCGCACGATACGGGCCAAGGTGTCCGGACGTCCGGACAGATCGCCGACCACGTCGACGTCGTCGCCGACGACGATCGGCGTGCGCCCCAGCTCGCGGGCACGCATGGCGGTCACCCGCCGATCGGGATCGCCGCCGAGCACACACCCCCACCGGCCGCGATCGACGCTGACCACCATGGCCGATTCGGCGTCGGCGTGTTCGGGCCGGGTCTTGGTCCGGGGTCGCGAGCCTCTGCCGGAGCGGATCTTGACGTCGGACTCGTCGTAGTCGCCGGGCCTCAAGATCCTTCGACCATTTCGGCCCAAAGTCGCGGGAATTCCGGCAGCGTCTTGGTGGTGGCGGCAATGTCGTCGACGTCTACGCCGTCGACCCGCAACCCGACGATGGCCCCGGCCATCGCCATTCGGTGATCGGCATATGCGCGCCAGACACCGGGCCGCAGCGCTGTCGCGGTGATCACCAGGCCGTCGGTCGTTTCCCGGCAGTCGCCGCCCAGGCGGTTGATTTCGGCGCTCAGCGCGGCAAGCCGGTCGGTTTCGTGACCGCGCAGGTGAGCGATGCCGGCCAGCCGCGACACCGACCCCGGGTCGGCCAATGCCGCCAGTGCGGCCACCGATGGGGTGAGCTCGCCGACGGCGCGCAGGTCGACGTCGAATCCGGGGTACCCGGTTGGTCCCTGCACCTCGAGGTATGAATCGGTTTGGGTGACAACGGCATTCAGCTTGCGCAGGATGTCCAGGATGTGGTCGGCGGGTTGGACGCTGGCCGCCGGCCAGCCGGTGATGCGCACGGTTCCGCCGGTGGCCACGGCCGCCGCGAGGAATGCGACAGCGTTGGTCAGATCGGGTTCGACGTCCCAATGTCGGGCCTTGACCGCGCCCGGCCGGACCTGCCATCGGTTTTCGGCCAAGTCGTCGACGTCGACGCCGGCCTGACGCAGCATTGCCACGGTCATCGCGATGTGCGGCGCGGACGGCAATGTGGCGCCCGTGTGCTGCACGGTCAGGCCCTCGGTGAACGACGCCCCGCACAACAGCAGGCCGGACACGAACTGCGAGGACGCCGAGGCATCGATGGCCACCGTCCCTCCGGTGACCGATCCGCTGCCCTGCACCCGAAACGGCAGCCCCGTCCCGTCCACGGGGACGCCGAGACCGCGCAGTGCGTCCAGCAGCGGTGCGATCGGCCGGGCCCGCGCCTGTTCGTCGCCGTCGAAGATGACCGATGATGCGCTCAACGCGGCCAGTGGCGGGACGAAACGCAACACCGTGCCGGCCAGGCCGCAGTCCACGCGCGCGTCCGGGTCGGGGTCGATTTCGCCGCTGACCGTGAGCTCGGAGCCGTCCCCGTCCACTTGCAGGCCCAGCGTCCGCAGCGCGCCGATCATCAGGTCGGTGTCCCGGCTGCGCAGGGCACCCGAGATCGTCGACGTGCCCAGGCCTTGCGCGGCCGCCAGCCCCGCCAGGATCAGTGCCCGGTTTGTCTGGGACTTCGAGCCCGGGACGGTCACCGTCGCGTGCACCGGTGTCCGCGCGCAGGGGGCCGGCCAGGGCGTGGTGCTCACCTGCACCATCCTGCCGTCTCGGCGGGTGTCGTGGATAGCAGGCACCATGGGTCGTATGTGTGGACGCTTTGCGGTGACGACGGACCCGGCCCTGTTGGCCCAGAAGATCAAGGCGATCGACGAGGCCACCGGCGCCTCGGAACGTGCCGCTGAACCCAACTACAACGTGGCGCCGACGGCCACCGTCGCGACCGTGGTCACGCGCCATGCCGAGCCCGACGATGAGGCGACGCGCCGCGTGCGACTCATGCGGTGGGGGTTGATTCCGCCGTGGGCCAAGGCCGGTGCCGACGGAGCACCCGAGGGCAAGGGCCCGCTGCTGATCAACGCGCGCGCGGACAAGGTGACCACCTCGCCGGCGTTTCGCTCGAGCGCGAAATCCAAACGCTGCCTGGTCCCCATGGACGGCTACTACGAATGGCGGGTCAACGCCGAGACGGCCGGGGGCAAGAAGTCACCCAAGACGCCGTTCTACATGTATCGCGGTGACGGTGAGCCGTTGTTCGCGGCGGGCTTGTGGTCGGTGTGGAAGCCCGCCAAAGATGCTGAACCGCTGTTGAGTTGCACGATCATCACCACCGACGCGGTGGGCGAGCTCGCCGAGATCCACGACCGGATGCCGCTGATGCTGGCCGAACCCGACTGGGATGCCTGGCTGAATCCGGATGCGCCGCTGGATCCCGAGCTGCTGGCCCGCCCGCCGGATGTGCGCGACATCGAGGTGCGCCAGGTGTCGACGCTAGTCAACAACGTGCGCAACAACGGCCCCGAGTTGCTCGAGCCGGCCGAGACCGAGCCCGAGCCCGAACAGATTACGCTGCTCTAGCAACACCTCCCGCGAGACCCCCCACCTCCGGCGAGCGTCCGTAAATGTACGTCTAAACGCTGCAATTCGTGTACATTTGCGCACCCTCGCGGGTGGCCGTCATTCCGCATCGGGCTCGTCTGGGTAGCCGTATCCCTGCGCTTTGCCTCTGGCAATGGCTTGCCGACGTTTCTGTTTCCAATCATCGTGTTCTGCGGCCGGCCGCCAGTACTCGATGGCATCGTCGTCGACGCCGTAGAACGGGTAGTAGGCCGATGCGCGGTCTCTGCCTGCCCGCGAACAACGCCGGCCGTTTTCCAGCAGTGGCCCTTCGGCGGTGGTGGAGTGCTTGCGACGCTTGCGGACCAGCTCCCGGGGGTGACCTTCGCGGACGTAAACCGCGGCCAAGGCGGTCGCCGAAGCGAGGTTAGTTCCGGACAGGTATATCCAATGTCCCACCGAGCATGTCCTGGTCAACTCGTCGTCGCTGCACACCAGAACCCAGTCGGCGACGGTGTCCTCACCGTATCGCCGCAAATCCTCAGCGATCATCTCCGCAGTAGTAGATATCATCGCCTAGCAATGCTGCATAAGACGGCGATGCTTCAACAAATCACGTCGCAGCGTAGTTTGCATGAGACAACAGTCTGCCCATCTTTGTCGCTTCGCGACGGAACCAGACGCTCAGCCACGATCTAGCATGCTGGTGTGACCGGCAAGTACACCTACACCTTCGAAGACATTCGCAACCGCCCCGCCGCGGTGATCGGGGCGGGAACGCTGGGCCGGCGCATCGCGCTGATGCTCGCGAGTCGCGGAGGAACCGTGCGGATCTATGCCCGCCGGCCCGAGCAGCGCGCCGAAGCCACCCAATACGTGACCGAAAATCTCCCTAAACTCTTGCAGGACAGAGGCTTTGGTGAGATAGGCACGGCGGTCGGGGCAGCGTCGCTCGAGGAGGCGCTGGACGGTGCCTGGCTTGCCGTCGAATCCGTTCCCGAACGGCTCGACATCAAGATCCCGCTATGGGGCGAGATCGACCGGGCCGCGCCTCCGGACACCATCTTCGCCACCAACTCGTCGTCGTTCCCGTCGCGGCTGATGGCCGAAAACGTCCGCGACAAAACACGTTTGTGCAACACACACTTCTACATGCCGCCGCAGTTCAATGCGCTCGACCTGATGTCGGACGGCCAGACCGACCGCGGCCTGCTGGACACCCTGCTGACCGTCCTGCCCGAATTCGGTGTCCACCCCTTCGAAGCCCGCAAGGAGTGCACCGGCTTCATCTTCAATCGGGTCTGGGCCGCCATCAAGCGCGAGTGCATCGCGGTGGTCGCCGAAGGTGTGGCGCGGCCGGAGGATGTCGACGGGATGTTCAAGGTCAATTGGGGTGTGCCCGCCGGGCCATTCCAAATGATGGACATCGTCGGCCTGGACGTTGTGCTCGACATCGAGAACCACTACGCCGAAGAGTTTCCGTACCTGCCCAAGAGCGTGCGGGACTTGTTGCAGCAGTATGTGGATGCGGGCAAGCTCGGTCTCAAGACCGGCGAGGGCTTCTACCGGTACTAGCGCGAGCAGACGCAAAATTCCCTAAAACCTCGGCGTTTCGGGGAATTTTGCGTCTGCTCGCGCCGCCTCGAGCGGGCTCTTAACCGTTGCTCAAAACCAAGCGCCAGTGACCGGCGGCCCGAGGATCCGGAACACACCAGAAGTTGTTCCAATTAAACGGTGGCGTTGTGGCTTTCACGCCGGGGCCGGCGTCCTGACAAGCCTGGTGAGTCGGGTAGCTACCTTCGGTCTGGAGTGTGTCGGCGTTGCTGACGCCCACGCCGGTCGTCACCGACGCCGCAACAGCCAGCAAACCCGCCGCGCCCAATTTGAAAATCGATCGCTTCATTTCCGTCCAATCCTCGTGTGGTGCTCCTGCGTGGAGGTATGGCACTCATGCTAGGTCCATTCGAACGTATAAAAGGCCCTTTTCGCCGAGACGGTGATGGCGCGAGCAGGGGGCACCTCCCGCTTGCGGGGGAACGCAAAATCCCCTAAAACAGCGGCGCGTGGGGTGATTTTGCGTCTGCTCGCGCCAGTTGCTACATGGCCCAGGTTGCACAATGCAGGGGAACTGAGACCAAGTGAATCGAGAGGGCCAATGACCGTCCAACACAACACCGTCAGCTTCGACTTCACCGGTGCCAACGTGCTGGTGACGGGCGGCACTCACGGCATCGGCTACGCGATCGCCGCCGATTTTGCCAAGGCAGGCGCTGCCGTCACGGTCACCGGTACCCGCGCATCGGCACAGGAGTATCCCGAAACAGACTTGACCGCAATGCAATTCCGTCAGTGTCAGATGTCGGACGTCGCCGCCATAGATGCATTGGCGGAGTCGTTGGGCGCCCTCGACATTCTGGTCAACAACGCCGGTGGCCCATACGCGGGTCACCAGGACGAATGGGATCCCGACGGCTACGCCGGGTCGGTGGCGGTTAACCTGCTCGCCCACATGCGCCTGACGATGGCCTGCCATGACCGGCTCAAGGCAAGCCAGGCCGCCGGCGGCGCCAGCGTGGTCAGCATCGCGTCGATGTCGGCGTTCGTGTCCGCCGTCAATGTGCCGGCCTACAGTTCGTCGAAAGCGGGGATGGTGGCGTTCACCAAGAACCTTGCCCGGCGCTGGGTCGACGACGGCATCCGGGTCAACGCCGTCGCGCCCGGATTGATCGATACCCGGATGACCCGACCCATGCTCGACATCCCCCAATTGCTCGAACCGGAAATACGTCACACCCCGATGGGCAGGATGGGCCGGCCCGACGAGGTCGCACCGGCGGTGTTGTTCCTTTGCACCGACGCGGCCTGCTATATCACTGGCACGACGATCGCTGTCGACGGCGGATACTTGACGGTCTGAGGCGTAGGCGCGGCGGCTACAGCCGCGACGACAGGCACAGCGATTTCGGCATTGTTTGTGAGCACTGGGCTTTGGTTGTGAAGCCTTGGCGTTGATTGTGCCGCCTGGGTGGAAAATCGCGCCAATCCCCGCCCTACGTGCACACCGAAAGCCCTACGTGCACCGCCAAAGCCCTACATTCACACCGAAAGCCCCCCCGGTATCTCGATGCCAAGCCAGCGCGGCGGCCAATGAGCGCTACCTGCCCAGATAGGCCAGCGCGAGTTGGGCGGCGTTGGCGCCGCACATGCCATGCGCGCCCGGCCCCGGCGGGGTGGCCGCTGAGCAGATATACTTGCCCGGCACGCCAATAGTGTAGGGCGACAATGTGATCCGCGGTCCGAACGTCAGCTGGCGAATGTCCTTGGATCCCGTCATGATATCGCCGCCGACATAATTCAGGTTGTAGGCGGACATCTCCGTGGTGCTCCGAACCGCTTGGCCCACAATGCGATCCCGGAAGCCGGGCGCGAACCGCTCGATCTGGGCGACGATCGCCTCCGTGGCGTCGCCGGTGTAGCCGTTGGGGACGTGCGCGTAGCTCCACACCGGATGGACGTTGCCCACCGAGCGTTGCGGGTCGGCCAGATACTGCTGCCCAACCAGTACGAACGGCCGCTCGGGCATCCGCCCGGCGTGGATGTCCCGCTCGGTCGCGGCGAGTTCGGCGTAGGTCCCGGCCAGATGGACGGTGCCGGCCCGGTGGGCGTCCGGATTCGTCCACGGCACGCCACCTTCGACGGCGAAGTCCACCTTGAAGGCACCGGGACCGCGCCGGAAGCTGTTGAACGCGCGCGAAATTCGGCGGGGCAACCGATCGCCGAGAATCCCGGCGACCGCGCCGGGCGCCAGGTCGAACATCGTGACGTCCGCCGACGGCAGCTGCGACAAAGCCTCGACCCGAACGCCGGTCTCGATCTTGCCGCCCAGCTCACCCACCAGCGCCACCATCGCCTGCGTGATCGACTGCGAGCCGCCTTCGGCCACTGCCCAGCCATGCCGGTGCCCGGCGGCGATGATGCCCATCCCGATCGCCGTGGTCATCGGATAGTGCAACGGCCGAAAGGCATGAGCCGCAACGCCTCCGAACAACGCGCGTCCCTCGTCGGTGCGGAACAGCCGAGCGAAGGTCGACGCCGGCAACACGGTCGGTGCGCCGAAGCGCGCCAACGCCAACGGATGCCGCGGCAACCGCAGCAACGGCCGCATGATGTCGTCGCTCAACGTGTCGAACCGTTCCGCTGGGTAGCCGAACGCCAACCGCCACCGCGACCCGTCGCTCCCGAGGCCGGCAGCGGTCTCCGACACCGAGCGGTACAGCACGCCCGCTCCGCCGCCGTCGAGCGGATGGACGCAATCGATCTCCGGCCACCGCCACGACAGCCCGTACCGCTGCAGGTCGAATCGGGCATGAAACGGCGAGCCGACGGCCATCGGGTGGATGGCCGAGCAGTGGTCGTGCAACAAGCCAGGGATAATCGCCTCGCTGCTGCGGACGCCACCACCGACCTCGTCGGCGGCCTCCAACACAGTGACTTCCACGCCTTCGGCGGCCAGGCAAATGGCGGCGGCGAGCCCATTAGGCCCGCCGCCCACCACCACTGCTGTGGTCATGTCAGAGCTCCTCGCTCACGTTCACGCTGCAACGAACCGGTCCCGTCGCGCAGCGACCACGTCACGTGGGTCGGTACCGGACCGTTGGGCAGCCACGGCTGTTCGGCGACGACGTCGGCCACCTCCCAGGTCCCGCGCTCGACGACTCCCAAGGCGGCGTCGATCAGCTTGTAGTGCTGAACGCCGCTGCCCACGGCCTCCGACTCCACCCAGGCGATGACGCACTCGCCCGGCTCGAATTCGGCTTGCTGCTGCACGGCTTGGATCAAGTCTTCATTGTGCAGGTGGCCGTCGCCGAAGTTGAACCCGATCAGGGAATTGCACAAGAACTCGCCCTCGCGCACGGTCCGGGTATCGACATCCGGAAGTCGGCTGACCAGCAATGAGAACAGGCCGCGGCCCTGACTGTGCATGGAGCGCCAGGCGATCGTCTTCTGCGCGGTGATCTCGGCCCACTGCGGCTCGTAACCGAACGCGACGAACTGGTCGACCTGGTTTCCGGCCGAGCGGGTGACCCGGTTCAGCTTGTCCTCCGCGCCGGGTGCGAACGCCCACACCGCCGAGGCCCAGTTGCCCGCATATTGGCGCAGCGACGGCAGGAACGAGACCTTGTCCGGCCGCAGGTTCCCCAGGATCGGGTAGCACAGCAGACCCGCAGCGATGACGGCGGCCAGCCAGGGCGGAGTCATGTCCCACGGGGCGTATCCGGCCCAATTCGGGAACCCGAGGAACAAAAACACTGTGGCATAGGCGAATACGGCGTTCCATTCCAGCGGAACGGCCAGCGGGAAGGTCGAGATGATGAACAGGTGGAACCCCACCATCAGCAGCGCAGCGCCCAGCGTCAGCCATTTGTTGGTGGAGAAGAACAGGGCCAGCGGAGCGACGATCTCGACGAAGGTGCCGTTGACGTGTGCCATGAAACCCGCCACCCGCGACGGCCGCATGTCGCGCGGGAAATCGCGGTAGTGCGCCCGCTTGAGCCACTTGAACGGGATGAAGGGGCTGTTGCTGACCATCGGCGGAATCACGTTGGAGAAGTGCTTGCCGAACTTCGAGAAACCGGCGCCAACCCAGACCACGACGATCAACATCTTCAGCGCGACGATCATGTTGGTGAATGGCAGCACGGCGAAGAACACCAGCGCCGGGAAGTACTGCTCGCCGCGGGCGGCCAAGAATATGGTCTTGTCCCGCAGCCCGATCAGCACCAGCAGCGCGATCGGGGCCACCAGCAGGGCCGGGTCTACGAGCCCGGATACGTTGTCCGGCAACATCTTCGACAGCGAGTCGCTGTGCACACCCGGCAGGACCAGGGCAACGGCCAGGCTGACCAGCAGCGCGAGGTACAGCCCGATGTCGAACCAGGTGCGCCGGTGGCCGTTGGTGAACGGCACCCACTTCCACGGTCGCAGCCGGATGGTGCCCGGCCGGGCCCAGAAATAGATGCCGCCGGTCATCGGCTTGATCTTGCCGGCCAGCGGACCCCAGGATCCGGCGACGCCGATGGCCTCGAGCAGCACGGTCCACAGGATGACCTTTTGATAGACGATCGGCTGGTTCCACCATTGCGTGACATGCCAGAAGGCCGGCAGGCCCGATGTTGCGGTGGCGACCGTGATGCCGCCGATGGCGAAGAAGACGACCAGCTTGACGATGTAGATCAGGTGGACCATTCGTGGTGAGCCGAAACCGTTTTCGGCCCAGTCGATGGCGAGGATGCGCATTCGCTCCAACAGCGGCTTGCGCAGGAACTCGTCCGGATCGAACGCGGGAAGATGCGGTTGGGTGAGTGCCATGGCGGTGGCTCCTTGGTTGAGATGACTTGGTTTGCGACGACAGAGTGCCGCTAACGGTAGGAATTCGGTGCGGCATGACACAGTCGTCGATCGACAAAGCCGTGCGTCGGCGTTATCGCCAGAAGACAACGCGGGCGGCTAACGTCGTTGACGTGGAGAATTCCCGCCGTGCCAGCGACGTCGGGGTGAGCCGTTATGTCGCCGAGGTCGCGACCCGATTGCAGGATCGGGTGACCGAAGTGTCGGCGGACGTCGATCGATACCTCGAGGAACAGATCCCCGATCTGCGCCGCGACGCGCGAATTCTCGAGATGCTCGGGCCCAGCATCGAGGGCAACGTGGACACGATGCTGCGCGCCTTGCGTCACGACATCGCGGTCGAGCGGGTCGAGGCTCCCACAGCAGCATTGGAGTACGCGCGTCGGTTGGCCCAGCACGGTGTTCCGGTCAACGCGCTGGTGCGGGCCTATCGGCTCGGTCAGCGCCGGATGACCGAGTTGATTTTTGCCGAGCTGCGCGCCACCGATGTCCCGGAACCAATGCGGGTGGCGGTGATCGAGGCGATGAGCGTCGCCATATTCGAGTACATCGACTGGATGTCCCAGCAAGTTGTCGCCGTCTATGAAGACGAGCGCGAACGATGGCTAGAGAACCAGAACGTCCTGCGTGGTGTGCGGGTGCGCGAGATCCTTGCCGCGACCAAGACCATCGACGTCGATGCGGCGTCCACCTCGATCCGCTATCCGTTGCGGTGGCACCACGTAGGGCTGGTCATGTGGTTTCCCGACTCGGAAGGCGACGAACTTCCCCGACTGCAAAAGTATCTGCGCGAATTGGGCGAGGCCGCCCACACGGACGCCGGCCCACTGTTCGTTGCTGCCGACCGCAGCTGCGGGTGGGGCTGGTTGCCCTACCGCGCGGGATCCGACAATGTCGTGCAGGCCGTCCGCCATTTCGCGCGGAGCCGCTCGGACTCGCCGAGCTTGGCCGTCGGGGCGATGGCCGGCGGCGTCGACGGTTTTCGCCGCTCGCACCGAGAGGCCGCCGAGGCCCGCGCCGTTGCCGTCGTCAGAGAGTGGCGCGAACCGACGGTGATCGCCTCCACCGATCCGGGGTTGTCCGTGGTGGCGCGTCTTGGCAGTGACGTGCCAGGCATCCGCGAATGGGTGGCAGACGTGCTCGGGAATCTAGGGTGCGACACCGAGAACGACGCACGGCTACGCGAGACGCTGCGGGTGTATCTCGGTTGCGGCGCCAGCTACAAGCTGGCCGCCGAGGAACTCAACATGCACTTCAACTCGGTGAAGTACCGAGTGGGGCGAGCGGTTGCCCGGCGCGCCAGCGAGATCGGCAGTGACCGGCTCGACGTCGAACTGGCGTTGCTGGCCTGTCACTGGTATGGCAGCGCGGTCCTGCACACGAAATGACCGGGCCCGGCTACGTTGGCGGGCCCGGTCGGGTTGGGTGGGGCAGCGATCAGGCTGCGGCAGGAACGGCCACACGAGGTGCCGTGACCCGGGGGAGTCGGATGGCGAGGCCCGGTCGGAAGCTGCGCTGACGCTCGCGGGCAACGTAGACGACGTGGAACACTGCCGGGATGAGCACCGGAAGCAGAACCATCGCGAGGTAGATGGTGATTTGCGCGATCGCTTCGAACATGGCTTCGCCTTCATTTCTCCGCCCTGCGGCGGTGTTGGGATGATCGGGATATGTTGCAGCACTTGAGGATTCGAGCTGGCGGTGATCGAATCACTGGCTTCGAGTAGAGAATTTACCCAGCCGCCCTCAGCTCGGTAATGTCTCGAACCGACCAACTTGCGACGGGCTGTTGTCTTCCGGAAACAAAAGCCGCTAAAGGCCCACTAAGGCACATGCCGCTCGACCTCGAAAGCCAGACACAGCTCGGCGAGGTCTCTGGGTCGAGACAATGATCGGCCGGTCAACTCTTCGATGCGGCGCAGCCGGTGCCGCACGGTATTGGGATGGCAGTAGATCAGCGTTGCGGTGTCGTTGGCAGAGCCGCCCGCCTGCAGCCAAGCCTGAAAGGTGTCTAGCAACAGCGTGCGTTCGTCGGCCGGCAGTGCGTCCACCCGCCCCAGCAGCGTTGACCTGATCTTCGCCATGACCTCGGGTGCGCTGACCGCTGCGACCGCGAGGGGGGTGTCGTCAAAGACGGTGACCAGCGACTCTGCCGATGCTTTCCCGCTGACCGCCAGCCGGGCGTATCGCAGCGCGTCGCCGGTCTCGGACAGCTCGTGAAACGGTGGACTGATGCCGACACGGACGGTAGCCGCCTGCCGCAGTACCTCGAGAAGCGCGCCGAGGCCGTCGGACGGTCGCAGATGCACGATCCCGACCTGCAAATCCGGCAGCAGCCGCCACGCCGAGCGGATGTCACGGGCGGACAGCTTGTTTTCGATCGCCGGCAACCCCAACTTCCCGATCGCGGGCAGCGTCGCCGCCACCACGACGTAAGGTCCGGAAGTCGGCAGCCGCAACAGGTCAGCCGCCTCCCACAGGCTCTGCCGGTCGGTCATCCGGCCCAGCAGCAGCGCTTCCACCAGCGCCGATCGTTCTTCCTCCCGCTCGAGTAGCTGTGCGGTCAGTTGTTGGCGGTAGGCGTCGCTCATGGCCTGGGTGAAAGTCTCCTGCGCGAAGAAGACCCGAGCGGTGGCATCCAAGATCGAGTCCGTGGGTATTGCCGCAGCCCGGGCGGTGGCCAGGGTCTCCTCCCACATGAATCGGAAGCCCATCCGATAGGCGGTCATCACCGCCGGCAGCGGCACCCCGGCCAGCGCGCGCTCGGTGCCGGTCTGCCTGGCCGGCGAGACATCGGCGTCCCCGGCGAGCGAGTGGAAAATGAACGTCACATTCGCCACGCAACTTTCGGCGACCTGATCCCGGGTGACGACGCTGCCGTCCCGGTATGCGTCGATCTCGCGGCAGAGCACGTCGGCCATGGCCATGCCGAGCGCTGGTGCACGGGCCAGCATGAGCTTGCCGAGCTCGATGACGTGCGGATCCACCGCCGCGCCACGCGGCCCGCTGCGGGGCTCGGATACCACGCCCATACCGCCAAACCCTATGCCCGGAAACGGCCGGATGTGCGCGGTAACACCGAACAGGGCTCGCTGTTGTCGCCGCGGACATTGTGGTTCGCGGCTGCGGAGATAACCCTGGAAGTACACCCGACAAGCACTTCCCTGGAGGCAACTCATGACCGCGCTGAGCACCTTCCTAGTTGCATCGAAGGACCGTCACCCTGGACGTGTTGCGCTGCGCTGCAACGACTTACAGATCACGTACGCCGAGTTCGACGCCGCGGCCGCCCGGGTGGCGACGCTGCTGCAGCGGGCCGGAGTCGAGCCGGGCGATCGGGTCGGCGTGATGCTGCCCAACACGCCGGCATTCGCCATTGTGTTCTACGGGATCATGTACCGTGGCGCGGTCGCGGTCCCGATGAACCCGCTGTTGAAATCCCGCGAGGTGTCCTTCTACCTGTCCAATACGGGCGCGAAGGCGTTGTTCGGCACACCCGCCTTTGCAGCGGAAGCCACCGGCGGCGCCGCCGAGGTCCGGGCGAAGTGTTGGATTGTCGACGATGCCGGATTGGCCGATTTGATCGCCGACCTGCCCGCTCAGGAGACACCGGTGCAACGCGACGACGACGACGTCGCGGTCATCCTGCACACGTCGGGCACCACCGGAAAACCCAAGGGCGCCATGCTCACTCACGGTAACCTGGGCCGTAACGCCGAGGTCGCCCTTCGTACCCTGGTCGGAATTGGGCCGGATGACGTGGTTATGGGTTGCCTGCCGCTGTTCCACGTCTTCGGACTGACGTGTGGGCTCAACAGTTCCGTCCTCGCCGGCGCGATGTTGACGCTCATTCCCCGATTCGATCCACGCACGGCTTTGGCGGTGATCGAGCGGGATGGCGTAACGGTTTTCGAGGGCGTGCCGACGATGTATTCGGCGCTACTGAGCGTGGCGGGGGAGGCCACACCGGAGACGACGCGCAGCCTGCGCACCTGCGTCTCCGGTGGCGCGGCGCTCCCCGTCCAGGTGCTGACCGACTTCGAAAAGGCGTTCGGGTGCACCGTTCTCGAGGGCTATGGCCTCTCGGAGAGCTCACCTGCGGCCGCCTTCAACCATCCGGACCGGCCGCGCAAGCCGGGCTCGATCGGTACCCCGATTGAGGGCGTCGAAATGCGAGTGGTCGACCTGGACGGTGTCGAGGTCCCGCAGGGCGAAACCGGCGAGATCCAGATCCGCGGCCACAACGTGATGAAGGGTTACTGGAACCTACCCGAGGCGACCAAAGCGACGATCACCGCCGACGGCTGGCTGAACACAGGTGACGTCGGACGCGTCGACGAGGACGGCTACTTCTACATCGTCGACCGTACCAAGGACATGATCATCCGCGGCGGCTACAACGTGTATCCCCGCGAGATCGAGGAAGTGCTCTACGAGCATCCGGCGGTGGCCGAGGCCGCCGTCGTCGGTATCCCGCATGACTCCCTCGGCGAGGAAGTCGGCGCCGCCGTTGCCCTGAAGAAAGGCGCCGAGGTGTCTCCTGACGAGTTGCGCGATTACGTCAAGGGGCGGGTGGCCGCTTACAAGTACCCGCGCAAGGTCTGGCTCGTCGACGAGCTGCCCAAGGGGCCCACCGGAAAGGTCCAGAAGCGCGACATCACCATCCCGACAACCGAAAGCACACGATAACGATGGCAACTCAAACAAGGCCAGACGAGCTAGCTGCCCCGCTCGACCTGTTGCTCACCAGCGCCACCCGGCCGTTCGTCAGCAGGATGATGCCCAACGCCACCTGGGCCCGCGTCGCCGTCCACCTCGCACAGCACCCCGGTGCGGTGGCCGGCCGGGCCGCCACGCTCACCCGTGAACTCGGCAGCATCGCCGCGGGCAAGTCGCATCGTGCTCCGGCCCGCGCCGACAAGCGGTTCAGCGACCCTGCGTGGCAACAGAATCCGCTACTGCACCGCATCATGCAGGCCTACCTGGCCGGTGCCGAGACGGCGGAAGGTCTGCTCGCCGACGCCCAGCTGGACTGGCGCGACAACGAGAAGATGCAGTTCGTGGTCGACAACTTCGTCGAGGGGCTGGCGCCCACCAACAACCCGCTGATCAGCCCGTTGGGCTGGAAGGCGCTGATCGACACCGGTGGTTTGAGCGCCGTGCGCGGCGCCAAAGCCTTTGCCCGCGACATGGTTTCGAAGCCACGGGTGCCGGCGATGGTGGAACCCGACGCCTTCGCGGTGGGCGAGACGGTGGCGATCACCAAGGGGGCGGTGGTCGCGCAGACCTCGATGTTCGAATTGATTCAGTATGCCCCGCAGACCGCGAAAGTACGCACTATTCCGTTGCTGATGGTGCCGCCGGTGATCAACAAGTACTACATCTTGGACATCGCGCCGGGCCGCAGCATGATCGAGTACTTCGTCCAGCAGGGCCAGCAGGTGTTCGTGATCTCATGGCGCAATCCACAAGCGCGGCACCGGGATTGGGGTTTCGATGCCTATGGCGCGGCGATCATCGAGGCGATGGATGCGGTGCAGAAGATCGCCGGAACCGACAGTGCTCATCTGCTGGCCACCTGCTCGGGCGGCATCCTGGCGGCGATGACGGCGGCCCACCTGGCCGACATCCGCGAGGGCGATCGGGTCGCCGGCCTCACGTTGGCGGTCACCGTGCTGGACGAGACCCGGGCCGGTTTCGCCGCCGCGGCGATGAGCGACCGCGCCGCGCAGGCCGCGATTCGAACGTCGGCGAAGAAAGGTTTCCTCGACGGACGCGACATGGCCGAGATGTTCGCCTGGCTGCGACCCACCGACCTCGTGTGGCGCTACGTCGTGAACAACTACGTGCAGGGCCGCAAGCCCGCGGCGTTCGACGTGTTGTTCTGGAACGCCGATACCACTCGCATGACGGCCGCGTTGCACCGCGACATGGTGCTGATGGGACTGCGGAACTCGCTGGTCAGTCCGGGCGAGGTGAGCATGCTGGGCAGTCCGGTCGATCTGTCGAAGGTCACGTCGGACGCCTATGTCATCGGCGGCGTCGCCGACCACATCTCCCCGTGGCAGGCGACGTACCGCAGCGCGCGGCTGCTCGGCAGCAAGGACAACCGCTACGTGCTGTCCACCAGCGGTCACATCGCCGCATTGGTCAACCCGCCCGGCAACCCGAAGGCGTCGTTCCGAACGGGCCCGGTCGATGCCGAGGATCCCCAGCAGTGGCTGGACTCCGCGCAGAAATTCGCCGACTCCTGGTGGCCGGACTACGTCGGCTGGCTCGCCGAACGCAGCGGCCCGGAGGTCGATGCCCCCAAAATGCTTGGCGGGGACGGCTTCCCGCCACTGGGGCCGGCGCCCGGCGGCTACGTCATGGAGAAGTGACGATGCCGCGCGGCCGCGCCGCGACCGCATCCGTGATCGGCCAGGAACGTTACGTCACCGCCGGCGGTCAACGAATCCGGGTCAACGTGCGACACGGTGACGGCGTGCCGCTGGTGCTGTGCAACGGCATCGGCGCCAGCCTCGAGGTCCTCGACCCGCTGGTGGAGCAGTTGGATTGCACAGTCGTCCGATTCGACGTGCCGGGTGCGGGAGGTTCACCCACATCCGTGCTGCCGTACGGGTTTCCCTACCTGGCCTGGGTGCTCGGCCGAGTGCTGTCCAAGCTGGACATCGGCGTTGTGGACGTGCTGGGGCTGTCCTGGGGCGGGGCCCTCGCGCAGCAGTTCGCGTTTCAGAATCCGCGCCGATGCCGGCGCCTGGTACTGGTGGCGACGGGCACCGGCGCGCTGATGGTGCCGGCCCGGCCCCGCATTCTCGCGAAAATGCTTACCCCGCGCAGATTCTCGGATCCGGACTACGCCGCCTCCATTGCCGGTGACCTCTACGGCGGCACCGTCCGCGCCCACGGTGAGGACGTGGCACGGCTGTTCGTCCGGCAATTGCATGCCGGATCGCGGATCGGCTATCTGCACCAACTACTTGCCGGGTCGGTGTGGACCAGCCTGTTCGCGCTGCCTGCGGTGCGACAGCAGACGCTGATCGTGGCCGGCACCGACGATCCGATCATCCCGGTGGTCAACGCACACATCATGCATGCCCTGCTGCCGCATTCCCGCCTGCACCTGCACGACGGCGGCCACATCGATCTGGTGCACAACGCCACCGAACTTGCCCCCGTCATCGAGAAGTTCCTTACCGAACCCGGAGAAAGACCATGACAACCTTGCCAAAACCGTTCAGCCCGTTCGAGACGCGAGGGGCCAAGGACGCCGACCCGGCCACCGCCGCGCTGGTCGAGGACATCGCCTGCGCCCGCGGCACGGACTACTTCCTGATGAAGGACCAGCTGACCGACGAGGAAAAGGAGATCTTCGCCAAGGTCCGCGCGTTCGGCGAGGCCGAGATCCTGCCGATCGTCAACGACTACTGGGAACGCGGTGAGTTCCCGTTCGAGCTGATCCCCAAAATCGCCGCGCTGAACATCGTGGGCGACCACAACCTCGGCGACTATGGCTGCACGCGGATGAGTGCGGTCGCAAACGGACTCATCACCTACGAGCTATCCCGCGTGGACGGCAGCATCTGCACCTTCTTCGGCGTGCATGTTGGCTTGGCGATGCAGTCGATCAACATCCTCGGTTCCGAGGAGCAGCGGCGGCACTACCTACCGGCGATGGCGCGCCTGGAAAAGATCGGCGCCTTCGCTCTGACCGAGCCCGAGCACGGCTCCGACGCCGTCGTCCTCGAGGCCACCGCTGAGCGTCACGGAGACGAATGGGTGCTGAACGGCCGCAAGCGCTGGCCGGGCAACGCAGTGTGGTGCGACCTGATCGTCGTATACGCGCGCGACACCGCGGACAACCAAGTCAAGGCGTTCGTCGTGGAGAAGGACAACCCGGGCTATTCGGCCACCAAGATCGGCGGCAAGATGTCGCTGCGGATCGTGCAGAACGCGGACATCACGCTTACCAATTGCCGCGTGTCCGAAGCTGCCCGGCTGCAGAATTGCAACAGTTTCAAGGACGTTGGCAAGGTGCTCGCCGGCACGCGCAATTTCGTCGCGTGGGGCGGAACCGGGAACGCCGTCGCAGCCTACGAGATCGCGCTGAACTACGCGTTGCGGCGGAAGCAGTTCGGCCGGCCGATCGCCAGGACCCAGATCATCCAGTCGATGCTGGTGGAGATGCTCGGCGACCTCACCGCGATGCAGCTGTACAGCATCCGGCTGGGCCGGCTCATCGATGAGGGCAAGATCGAAGAGACCATGGCCGCGCTCGCCAAGTACTACTGCACGGTCAAGGGCCGCAATGTGTGTCGACTGGCCCGAGACGTACTGGGCGGCAACGGCATCACGCTCGACTTCCACGTGATGCGTCATCTGTGCGACATGGAAGCCCTGGTGACCTACGAGGGAACCGCCGAGATTCAGTCCCTCATCGTCGGCCGGCACATCACCGGTCAAAGCGCATTCGTATAGCGCGCGAGCTGGGGGCACTCCCCTACCTTCGGTGTGGGCCCACCCGCTTGCGGGGGAACGCAAAATCCCCGAAAACCACGGCGTGCCGGGGGATTTTGCGTCTGCTCGGCGCGTCGCCCCGCCTACGCGCTATCCTTACTTGAACTAGAAAGTAAGGAGGAAGGGTGGATATTGCCGCTACGGTGACGTCGAAGGGGCAGGTCACCATCCCCAAGGCGGTGCGGGATGCGCTGGGCATTCGCGCGGGCGATGAACTGATTTTCCGCGTCGAAGGCGATCGTGCACTGCTCGCGCGAACGCCCGACTTGCTCGCTTTGGCCGGCACAATTCGGGTGCCCGCAGCGAAGCGCAATGCCATTTGGGACAACGTCATCCGCCGCACCAGGTCAGATCGCGCTGCGACTCGACGGTGACCGCCTTCGTCGACACAAACGTCCTAGTCCGTCACCTGACCGGTGACCCACCCGAGTTGGCTGCCCGCGCGACGTCGTACCTTGCAGCCGAACGAGAACTGCTGCTGACCGATCTCGTCCTGGCAGAAACGGTTTATGTGTTGGAATCGTTCTACGAAGCGCCCCGCAACCAAATAGCCCAGGCAATGCGGTCGCTCGTCGCATTCGACTCGATCGTCAGTGTGGATTCGGCATTACTTCTGCGAGCGATAGAGGTTTACGAAACCGACCGGATTGACTTCGCGGAAGCCTATTTGGTCGCCTGCGCCGAGAGCACAGGCGTCGGTCGGGTCGCGTCGTTCGACCGGTCCATCGATCGGGTCAAGACGATCCAGCAGGTCGAGCCACCGCCGGTCAAGCGGCGATCGGAATAATGGTTCTGCACTGCCGGCGCCACCTCTCATCTCGGCAAGAGTTTGACCGGCGTTCAGCCACTAAACCGCAGTGACACAAGCGATTTCAGGTCAGCTACGGTCCGCTGTACCCGGGCGGGTTCACCCCGTCCACCCAGAAGTCGACACCCAGGTTCCCGCCGGGCACGCAGTTGTAGACCGACAAGTCCGTCACGCCGGACTCCACCAGGACGTCCTCACAGAGCAAGGTGTTGCCGGTGTACTCGCGGGCGGGCTTGTTGAGGATGACGTAGGCCGCGTCGGCGTACACCTCGGGCTTGCGGGCGCGTCCCATTGCTTCGTCGCCGCCGAGCAGGTTCTGCACCGCGGCGGTGGCCACCAGCGTGCGCGGCCACAACGTGTTCGAGGCGATGCCCTCGTCGCGCATCTCCTCGGCAATTCCCAACGCGCACAACGTCATCCCGAACTTGGCCATCATGTAGGCGGTCGGCTTGAGCCACTTGGGCTCCAGCAGCACCGGCGGCGACAGCGTCAGGATGTGCGGGTTCTCCCGGCCTTTCATGTGCTGGATGCAGGCCTGCGACACGGCGTACGTGCCGCGCACCTGGATGCCGTTCATCAAATCGAAGCGCTTCATCGGCACCTCGGTGATGGAGCCCAGGTTGATCGCGGACGCGTTGTTGACGCAGATGTCGATGCCGCCGAACTGCTCGACGGTCTGGGCCACCGCGGCGGCGACGGAATCCGGGTCCCGCACATCCCCGACGATCGGCAAGGCCTGACCGCCGGCTTCTTCGAGCTCCTTGGCCGCGGTGTATACCGTGCCGGGCAACTTCGGATGCGGCTCGGCGGTCTTGGCGATCAGCGCGATGTTCGCGCCGTCCTGAGCGGCCCGTTTGGCGATCGCCAAGCCGATGCCGCGACTGGCGCCGGAAATGAACATGGTCTTGCCTTGTAGGGACATGGCGTCACAGTAACGTCCGGCGCGGCAGTTCGGGATCGCGGGATCAGCCGATCGGCCGGGCCGGCGGAAATAGCCCGCGAACCGGCGCTGTTGATCGATGAGGTTTCCGCAGCTAGGTGACGCGACAAGAGTCAGGCAGACGCTGTCGGTCACAGCCCTTAGATTGGAGGAGTCTGGTGTCAACGGCGACGAGCCTGTTGGGTGACGCGGTGTTGGCGCCCTTGTCTGCAGAAGGGAACGTGCTAATCGACATGGCCGACCTGGAAAACGTGGGGGACGGCGCCACCGACTTGGACGTTCCAGAGTCCGGGCCGGCTGTGGAGACCGACGAGGAACTGACCGCACGCTTCGAGCGTGATGCGATTCCATTACTGGATCAGCTCTACGGCGGTGCGCTGCGGATGACGCGCAATCCGGCCGACGCCGAGGACCTGCTGCAAGAAACCATGGTGAAGGCCTACGCCGGCTTCCGCTCGTTCCGGGAAGGCACCAATCTCAAGGCCTGGTTGTATCGGATCCTGACCAACACCTACATCAACAGCTACCGCAAGAAGCAGCGCCAGCCAGCGGAGTATCCGACCGAGGCAATCACCGATTGGCAGTTGGCGTCCAATGCCGAGCATTCCTCGACCGGCCTGCGTTCGGCCGAAGTCGAAGCGCTGGAGGCACTGCCGGACACGGAGATCAAAGCAGCGGTGCAGGCTCTTCCCGAAGAATTCCGGATGGCGGTCTATTACGCCGACGTCGAGGGGTTTCCTTACAAGGAGATCGCCGAGATCATGGATACGCCGATCGGGACTGTGATGTCGCGGCTTCATCGGGGCAGGCGTCAGCTGCGGGCGCTGCTGGCCGACGTGGCACGCGAGCGGGGCTTCATTCGCGGTCAAGAGGCGCACGAGGAGGTGTCGTCATGAGTGATCTTCCCGGCCCTGTCGACCCTTGCGCCGACGTCAGCGCGGTCGACGATTCGCATGGTGGCCTCGGATGTGCGGAAGTGATCGCCGAGGTATGGACGCTGCTCGACGGGGAATGCACCCCCGAGTCTCGAGAGAAGCTACGCAGGCATCTCGAGGCATGCCCAGGATGCTTCAAGCATTACGGGCTCGAGGAGCGGATCAAGGCGCTGATCGCGACCAAGTGCCGAGGTGACAAGGCTCCCGAGGGGTTGCGGGAACGCCTGCGGCTGGAGATCCGCCGGACCACCATCATCCGGGGCGGATCCTGAGAGGCGACGCAAAAAGCCCCTGATTCGGCACGAATCAGGGGCTTTGCCGTGCCGCTACGAGTTCGGGCGCTTGCCGTGGTTGGCTTTGCTGTACTTGCGGTCGCGCTTTTTACGGCCACGCTTGGCCATGGGTAAACCTCCATTTGGAATGCGGGCGGCTGGTGCGCCTGGTTATCCAACAGTGTCCCATGCGTTCGCCCTGCCGCTTGCACGGCCCGTGCGCCGCTGTCCCGGGCGCCGTTATGGTTCGATATACATGAGCCTGAGAGATCAGCAGTCAGCATGCGCCAATGGCCGAAAAAGTGGGGTGAAGATGGCCGAGGATGTTCGTGCCGAGATCGTGGCCAGCGTGCTCGAAGTTGTTGTCCGGGAAGGCGACCAGATCGGCAAGGGCGACACCGTCGTGCTGCTGGAGTCGATGAAGATGGAGATCCCGGTGCTGGCCGAAGTCGGCGGCACGGTCAGCAAGGTCAGTGTGTCGGTGGGGGACGTCATCCAGGCCGGCGACCTCATCGCCGTGATCAGCTAGCCGTTGGACCCAATATCTAGGCGATCCGGGGTCATCCGGAAGCACTCGGGGGAGCGTCATGTCCACTCTCGGTGATCTGCTTGCCGAACACACGGTGCTGCCGGGCAACGCGGTCGACCACCTGCATGCGGTGGTCGGCGAATGGCAGCTGCTGGCCGACCTGTCGTTCGCCGACTACCTGATGTGGGTCCGCCGCGACGACGGCGTGCTGGTATGTGTGGCGCAGTGCCGGCCCAACACCGCGCCCACGGTCCTGCAGACCGACGCGGTGGGTAGCGTCGTCGCCGCGGATCGGTTGCCGCTCGTCGCCGCTACCTTCGCTTCTGGTACCCCGGAGCGGGAAAGCGATGTGGTGCAACAGCATTCGTGGCAACTTCCCGGGCCGAACGTCGTGGCATCCCCGGTGCGGTATGGCGACCAGGTGGTGGCGGTGCTGACCAGGCACCAAACCGAAGTGGCGGTCGAGCGCTCGTCGGGCCACCTGGAGACGGCCTATCAGGAGTGCGCCACCGACCTGCTGCACATGTTGGCCGAAGGCACCTTTCCCGACGTGGGCGACGTGGCCATGTCGCGATCCACCCCCCGTGCCGGTGACGGCTTCATTCGCCTGGACGTCGACGGTGTTGTGGCCTACGCCAGCCCCAACGCGCTATCGGCTTATCACCGGATGGGCCTGGTCAGCGAATTGGAAGGGCACAACTTCATCGAGGTGACGCGCCCGCTCATCTCCGACCCATTCGAGGCGCAAGAGGTGGCCGAGCACGTGCTCGACCTGCTGGCGGGCGGGGCCAGCATGCGGATGGAAGTCGACGCCGGCGGTGCCACCGTCCTGCTGCGCACACTGCCGCTGGTGGTCAACCGCGCCAGCGCCGGCGCGGCGATCCTGATCCGTGACGTCACCGAGGTGAAACGGCGCGACCGCGCCCTGATATCCAAGGACGCCACCATCCGCGAAATTCACCACCGGGTGAAAAACAATCTGCAGACGGTCGCGGCGCTGCTGCGTCTGCAGGCGCGCCGGACGGTCAACGCCGAAGGGCGCGAAGCGCTGATCGAATCGGTGCGCCGGGTGTCGTCGATCGCCCTGGTCCATGACGCGTTGTCGATGTCAGTGGACGAGCAGGTGAACCTGGACGAGGTCATCGACCGGATCCTGCCGATCATGAACGACGTGGCGTCGGTGGACCGGCCGATCCGCATCAACCGCGTCGGCGATCTCGGTGTGCTGGACTCCGACCGGGCCACGGCGCTGATCATGGTTATCACCGAACTCGTGCAGAACGCTATCGAGCATGCCTTCGACCCGGCGGCTCCCGAGGGCTCGGTGACGATTCGGGCCGAGCGCTCGGCACGCTGGCTGGATGTCGTGGTGCACGACGACGGGCGCGGCCTGCCGGAGGGATTCAGCCTGGAGAAGTCGGACAGCCTCGGTCTGCAGATTGTGCGGACTTTGGTCTCCGCCGAGCTGGACGGCACGCTGAGCATGCACGAGGGCGGCGGCAAGGGCACCGACGTGGTGCTCCGGGTGCCGATCGGCCGCCGGGCCCGGTTGCTGCTGTAAACGGGCACGCAACAGTGCGGCCCCGACGATTGTCGAGGCCGCACCGTTTTCAAACCGCGTCAGACTCCGCTACGGGCCTTCGTCCGGGCGCTGCGACGCTTGAGTGCTCGCCGCTCGTCTTCGCTCATGCCGCCCCATACGCCCGAGTCCTGGCCGGTGTTCAGGGCCCAGGCGAGGCATTCCGTGGTCACCGGGCACCGATTGCAGACCAGTTTCGCGTCAGCGATCTGCGCGAGCGCCGGGCCGCTGTTCCCTACCGGGAAAAACAGCTCGGGATCTTCGTCGCGACAGACCGCCTTGTGGCGCCAATCCATAAGTAGTTACTCCTCACTGAGTGCGCAGCAAGGCGCACGGGCATTTTTCTTCCGCAGTTAGCGCGTGCACAAGAAAGGTATCCGTACCCCTACAAAATTTCTGCATGCAACCTTTTGATCGTTTCACAGGCTCAAGAGATGTCAATAGCGTCAGTTAGCTCGTGGGCTATCTCACTTTGACGAACTCTTACCAAAGCCCTTACACCGTTGTACTACACTCCGCTCCACTTCCCTAGAGATTTTCGTCTCACCGCCGGGTCTGACAGCTCGCCCGCCCAGGTCAGGACTGTCTTTTGGCCGGCGGAGCGACCACTGCCAGTGCGTCGGGGACGGTTCGGAACGTCATGCTCTCGCGCAGTCCGAGGTATTCACCGTCGAATTGAGTGGCCGCCGGTTCGCCGTTGGTGGTGACTCGCAGCCACGCGGCGTCGTCATCGCGGATGAGTTGCTTCGCCTGCGGGTTAGGCCGTTTTGAGAGCATCTGGCGCACCAGTCGCAAAGTGGGGAAAACCTTCATGCTGGTGAGCGCGAACACGCCGAGGCCCGTCTCAAAGCTGCAGTCCGGGTTTGTCACCATCGGCCGCTCGTTGCTGTAGGTCCAGGGCGTGGTGTTCGACACCCACGCGAAGTGCACGCCCGAGATGGCCTCGCGCTCCGGCAGTTCCAGCGTCATGGTCGGTTCGCGGCGGCTAAAGCCGATGGCGACGGGCACCGCCACTCGCCAATAGCGCATTGGGGTCACCTTGGCGCCCTTGCGGCGTTGGGCTTCCACTCCGGCCACCACTTCCGCGTCGACGCCCATCCCCGCGTTGATGACGGCCCAGGTCTCACCACAGTCGATCAGGCTGATTCGGCGCCAGGTCCGGTGCCGCCGGTAGTCGTCGAGCAGTTGGATGAGCTGGTTGGTGGCGGCCACCGGATCCCGCGACAGGCCCAGCGACCTGGTCAGCACATTCGCCGAGCCGCCTGGTACCACCGCTACCGCCGGCAGGGATCGTTTCGGTGCGGTACCGGGGCGACCCAGCAGGCCGTTGACCACTCTGCTGATCGTTCCGTCTCCGCCGTGCACGACGATCAGGTCGACTTCATCCTCGGCGGCGATGTGCGCGAGTTCGGCCCCGTGGCCTGCGTGTGTGGTGTGCTCAACGGTGAGTTCGAGGCGGCTCTTGAGTGCGCTTGCCAGCAGGTCACGTGCGGCCGGTGTGGTGGAAGTGGCAGCGGGGTTGACGATCAGCACGGCGCGCATGATGCACGAGCTTAAGGCTTGTCGATGCCGGTCCCACTGACCGACCGCCGAGCGTGACTACGCTGGCGCTGTGGCGAATCCACCCCGTGACCTAGCGCCGCGTGCCGTGCGCGGCGCCGGTGTCATCGTCGGGTTGCAGGGCGCGGCCGCATTGGTGGTGGCCGCGGTGCTGGTGGTCCGCGGGCTTGCCGGAGCCGATCAGCATGTGGTCAACGGGCTGGGCACCGCACTGTGGTTCGCGCTGGTCGGCGCTGGCGTAGCGGGCGCCGGATGGGCCCTGGTGGCCGGCAAGCGCTGGGGCCGTGGCCTGGGGGTGTTCACGCAGTTGCTGCTGCTGCCGATCGCGTGGTACGTCGCGGTCGGCTCACATCGGCCGGCATTCGGGGCCCCGCTGGGGCTGGTGGCGCTTACCGCGCTGGTGTTGCTTTTCAGTCCGTCGGCGGTGCGCTGGGCCGCGAGCGGCTATCAGCGTGATCGTGCCAGCTCGGCCAAGCCGGAGCCGGACAGCCGGTAGGTGGTCCATTCGCGCTGTGGCTGGGCACCGATCTGGTCGTACAGGGCGATGGCATCGGAGTTCCAGTTCAGCACCGCCCACGACAACCGCGTGTAGCCATTGGCTTGGCACTCGCGCGCCAGCTCGGAGAGCAGTCCACGAGCCAGCCCGCGGCGGCGAAACCTGGCCCGTACGAACAGATCCTCCAGATAGATCCCCGCGACCCCGTCCCAGGTGGAGAAGCTGAGGAACCACAGCGCCATCGCGGCGACTTCGCCGTCCACCACCGCGACATGGCCGTGCACCGTTGGGGAATCGCCGAATAGTGCTGACAAGACTTGTGTTTCGGTCACCGTGCATTGATCGGGGGCGCGCTCGAACTCGGCCAGGCCGTGAATCATGTCGGTGATGTCAGTGACGTCTTGCGGGATGGCGCGGCGAATGATCTCAGCCATGCGCAATCCCCAATGCGTTCAGTATTGTGCCGAATTTCGTTGTGGTCTCCTCGACTTCGTCGTCTGGGTCGGATTCGGCGACGATGCCTCCGCCGGCGCGTGCCAGCGCGGTGCGTCGGTCGGGCGAAAGTTGAGCGCACCGGATGGACACCACCCAGCGACCGTCGCCCCGGGCGTCGCACCACCCCACGGCGCCGGCGTAGAAACCGCGGTCGCCTTCCAGCTCGCGGATGAGCTCGCAGGCGAGCTTGGTCGGTACTCCTCCGACCGCAGGGGTGGGGTGCAGTGCCAGCGCCAAATCGATTGCGGTGGTTGAGGAATCGCGCAGCCGGCCGTTGATCGGCGTGCACAGGTGCCAGACCGCCGCAGTGCGGCTCAATTGGGGCTCCGATGCGATGGTCAAGTCATCGCACAGCGGTTCCAGCACCGCACGCATGGTGTCGATGACGAGTCGATGCTCGTGTCGGTCCTTGGCGGAGGCGGCCAGCGCGGCGCCACGGGCGGCGTCGACGTCGGGGTCGGCAGCGCGGGGTGCCGAACCGGCAAATGGTTGGCACACCACGCGATTCCCGAAGCGAGCGACCAGAAGTTCCGGGCTGGCGCCCACCAGGGCCGCACCCACGTAGTCGTCGCCGGCGGCGGTGAGATCGACCAGGTAGCCGTATGCGGTCGGGTCGGCGTCGATCAGGCGGCGCAGGATGATGCGGGCGTCCAACGCCTCGTCGGCGGCCAGTTGCAGGGCACGGGCGAGCACCACTTTGCGCAGGGGGTTGTCGGGTGCGGTGAGCTGAGCCCCGGCCCGCGCGATCCGATCGCGGTGGTCTGCGAGGGGCGGCAACGTGGCCGTGACGCGCACCGGGGGCAGCGGTCCCGTCGGCCAGTCGGGCAGCGTGTCGGGACGCCACACCGCCTCCGGCGCCAGCAATGCGGCCGGCCTGCTCACGTCGAAAGGTAACGCGCCCAACACAATTGGCACCGCTCCCGAGCGGAGCGCCGCTTGGGCGGTGGTCACCTCGCGATAGTGCTCGCGCACTCCGTCGGCTATCAGGATCCCGGTCGGCCCGCATAGCGCAAACGGCGGTTCGGCGGCCGTCACGGCCCCGTCAATCCGAGTGCGACGAGCTGGCGCACCCCGTGCTCGAACCCGCACACCGCAACCGACGCGGTGGGCATCCCGAAGCGGCTGCCCTCGATCAGGGGCAACTCGACCCAGCGGGTGATCACCGACCGGGAGAAGTGGCTATGGCCGACGAACACCACGTCACGCGTCGCCATGTGGTCCAGCGCCATCGCCACCGCCCGGTCGGCGCGATCGCTGACCTGTGCGACGCTTTCACCGCCGGGGCAGCCATGGGTCCACACCAGCCAATCAGGTTCGGATTCCCGGATTTGCGCCGTGGTCAGCCCCTCGTAGGCGCCGTAATCCCATTCGGCAAGCAGCGGCGAAACCTCGTCGACGGAAAGGCCCGCCAATTGGGCGGTGACCAGGGCGCGTTGCCGTGGGCTGCTGATCACCAGCGGGTTGGTCAGGTCCAGCTCATCCAGCGCCCGGCCGGCCGATTTGGCCTGGGCTCGTCCGGCCTCGGTCAGTTCGAGCTCCGTACTGCCGGTGTGCTGGCCCGATTTCGACCACTCGGTCTCGCCGTGGCGGAGCAGCAGCAACCGGTGGTTTTCCACTCCTTTTGTGAAGCCCATGACGACCGATTCTGCCGGACCGACATGCCAGAGCCCTGCCGGAGCCACCGTCCGAACCTTCGGCCGGGGAACATGCCAGGATGGGCACAGTGTCCGCGCGGCGATGAGGAGGAGCGGCGCTTTGACTAAAGCTCGGGTATTGGCAGTAGCCAACCAGAAAGGGGGCGTGGCCAAGACGACCACGGTCGCCTCGCTGGGTGCGGCAATGGCGGACATCGGAAAGCGCGTGCTGCTTGTCGATCTGGACCCGCAGGGCTGTTTGACCTTCTCGCTCGGCCAAGACCCGGACAAGCTGCCGGTGTCCGTGCACGAGGTGCTGCTCGGTGAGGTCGAACCTAATGCCGCGCTGGTCACCACCAACGAGGGAATGACTTTGCTACCGGCCAACATCGACCTGGCCGGGGCCGAGGCGATGCTGCTGATGCGGGCCGGCCGTGAGTACGCGCTCAAGCGGGCGCTGGCGAAACTCTCCGACTTCGACGTGGTGGTCGTGGACTGTCCGCCCTCGTTGGGAGTGCTCACGCTCAACGGGTTGACGGCCGCCGACGAGGTGATCGTGCCGCTGCAGTGCGAGACGCTGGCGCATCGCGGTGTCGGCCAGTTCCTGCGCACCGTCGCCGACGTGCAGCAGATCACCAATCCTGAGCTGCGCCTGCTGGGCGCGTTGCCGACGCTGTACGATTCGCGAACCACGCACACCCGCGACGTGCTGGTCGACGTCGCCGACCGCTACGACCTGCCGGTGCTGGCGCCACCGATCCCGCGCACGGTCCGCTTCGCCGAGGCCAGCGCGTCGGGCTCGTCGGTAATGGCCGGGCGGAAGAACAAGGGAGCGGTGGCCTACCGCGAGCTGGCCGAGGCGCTGGTCAAGCACTGGAAGTCGGGCAAACCGCTGCCCAGTTTCACCGTCGAGGTGTAGCGCTCGGCCGTCAGCCCAGCGCCACCACCGTGTCGCCGCGCTGCTCGAAGACCCTGGAACCCAGAACGGCCGGGACCACCGCTGACGTGCTCGGCTGCCGGCTCACCGGGATGAATCCGGTGTTCTCGCCGCTGAGCGGGTCGTACACCCCGATGCCGCCGGTGATGGGCACCAGCAACTGGCCCGCCATCATCACGCCGGGGCCCAGCGGAGTTGCCGTCTCGCCGGGGGCGATCGTGTAGCGAAGCATCAGCTTGCCCGTATCGAAGACCATCAACGAATCGCCGGTCCACCAGGTCACCAGATTTCCCGCCGGGGACGCGACGGCTGAACTCGACGGCGGCTTGGGCAGCATCGTGCTCGCGACCGTCGCGCCCGTCTCGTCGATGACGTCGACCCGGGGTTGCGGCAGCGGCACATACACGGCGGTGCTGGTATCCGAGACGGCCACCACCCGAGCACCCGAGCCCGGCCGGATACCGGGTTCGGAAACCAGGTGTTGTTGAGGTTCGTCGTCGTCTTTGCCGGGCCGCAACAGCACCAGCCGCAGATCGGCCTGGTTTGTGCAGGCTTCCAAAACCGATACCGCAGACGAACTGGCAGCCGCCGACTCCAGCCTGCAGCCGGAGTGCAGGCCCCGCGCCGACGGCTTCACCCGTGCGTCGGTCTCGCCGTAGACCAGCA
Source organism: Mycobacterium sp. NGS66 (assembly GCF_059812225.1). NCBI lineage: Bacteria > Bacillati > Actinomycetota > Actinomycetes > Mycobacteriales > Mycobacteriaceae > Mycobacterium > Mycobacterium sp. NGS66. The sequence goes on from NZ_JCALCG010000003.1 coordinate 346,641, forward strand.
TCCGAACCATGTCCGAGCGCCACAGCTCCAGGCGAGTTTCGCCGGCTGACAACACGGTGGTGCCGTCGGCGGACAGCCGCACGCGCGGATCGGCGTAACTGCTGCGCGCGGGCCCGCGACGACCGGTGGACCCATCGATGGTGCTGACCTGTCCGCAGCCACGGTCGTCTCGATAGACAGCGACGGCGTAGTGGTAGACCCAGGACACCCCACACAGGCCGGTGTCGCGCGAGTAGCTCCAGCGGGTTTCGCCCGTGGCGGGGTCGCGTCCTTGCACCCCTCGCCCGTCGCCGGTGGTCACCGATCCGCCGACCACGATCGGAACCGTGGTGGCAGGGCTGGCCGCGCTCCACAGCTGCTTCAGCTCGGTCGGCACGTGTTTGGCCGGGGTGGGATTGGGCGCGGGTGAAGCCGCCGGCCGGCTGACGGTCGCCCGGGCGTCGCTGGTCCACCAGATCAGCGCCGCGACCGCGGCGACGACGAGCGCAATCGCCGCGGCGGCCGCCATGTCGCCTTTGGTTCGGCGTTCGGGTCGCACCATCACGCCACCGCGGCGTCAGTTGGTGTGCGCGGCGAGCTTTGCTCCGCGGTCTTGGGCGTCCTTGACGTCAACGACCTCACTGCGCCGGCGGCGGCGACGGCGCCGGGCGGTCCCGGCCTCACCCGAGTTGGTCGCGGTGTCGGTAGGCGCCTCGACGTTGGCGCCCTTGTTCGCGGCAGCGGGATGTCCGGTGACCGGTTGCCCGCCCCGCGTGCGCCGGCGCCGGGCATTGCCTCCGCGGGTACGCGGCTTGGGGCCGGTTTTGGCGGGGCCGGTGTCCCGGCGCTTGACCGGCGACTTGCGTGCCGCGCCCACGGTGCCACCAGCCTCGGCCGGAATGGCCAGTTCGGCATAAAGGTGTGGCGAACTCGAATAGGTCTCGGCCGGATCCGGGGAGCCCAGGCCCAGCGCCTTGTCGATCATCGCCCAGCGTTCCAGCTCGTCCCAATCCACCAGGGTGACCGCGATGCCGGTGCGTCCGGCCCGGCCGGTGCGCCCGATGCGGTGGACGTACATCTTGTCGTCCTCGGGGCACTGGTAGTTGATGACGTGGGTGATGTCGTCGATGTCGATGCCACGTGCGGCCACGTCGGTGGCCACCAGCACGTCGATGTCCCCGGCACGAAACGCCTTGAGAGCCTTCTCGCGCGCGATCTGCCCGAGATCACCGTGCACGGCGCCGACAGCGAAGCCGCGTTCGGCCAGCTCGTCGGCGACCTTCTGGGCGGTGCGCTTGGTGCGGGTGAACACCATGCTGGCGCCCCGGTCGCGGGCCTGCAGGATCCGGCTGACCAGCTCCACCTTGTCAAGCGCGTGGGCGCGGTAGACGAACTGCTCGGTGGTGTCGTGCACGGCCAGCGAGTGCGGCGACTCGGCCCGGATGTGGGTGGGCTGGTCCATGAAGGTGCGGGCCAGCGTGATGATCGGGTCTGGCATGGTTGCCGAGAACAGCATCGACTGGCGGTCGGCGGGGATCTGACGCAGGATGCGCTCGATGTCGGGCAGAAAGCCCAGGTCGAGCATCTCGTCGGCCTCGTCGAGCACCAGCATCGACAGCCCGCCCAGCTGCAGGTGACCCTGCTGGCAGAGGTCGAGCAGCCGGCCAGGTGTGCCCACCACGACGTCGGCGCCGCTCTGTAACGCCTCGATCTGCGGTTCGTAGGCCCGTCCGCCGTAGATGGACACCACCGACAGGGGTCTGGGCGCGCTGTCGCCGGCGGTCAGGTATTTCGCCGCGGTGGCCAAGTCGCCGGTCACCTGCAGGCAGAGCTCGCGGGTGGGCACCACGACCAGCGCACGCGGCGCTCCGGTGAGCGGACGGGCGGCGTCACCGGCTGTGATCCGCTGCAGCAGCGGTACGCCGAAGGCGAAGGTCTTCCCCATGCCGGTGCGGGCCTGGCCGATCACGTCCTCACCGGCCAGCGCGAGCGGCAGCGTCAGTTCTTGGATAGCAAAGGGATGGTCGATGCCCTTTTCCGACAGTGCGCGCACGATTTCGTCGCGGACTCCGAGTTTGGCAAAGGTTGGTTCAGTTGTGCTCTTAAGCGCGGTCATACGAGATGGATAAGCCTTCCGGGGAACGGTATTCGGTGTTGTCGGTTTGTCTCTGCGGTCACGCGCGCACTGAGTTCCGACTCCGAAAGACGTCTCCGGGTCGCCGCCGGATGCTCGATTCCGGGATTTTCGGACCGAAAGCGGCGGCTGTGCGCGCACATTGCGCCGGTAACGGATACAGCCATTACCTATCAGCATCATAGCCGGTGGCCTGGCGGGCGCCGACTTGCGCCTATCTTTGCCGGCGAGATTGCCGACTAGAGTGTTGCCATGACCTCGCCCTCGTCCGCGGACCAGCTGGCAGATTCAGCGACCCCACGGATCCCAGCGGATCATCCGGCCGTCAACGAATTCTTTGCGCTGCTGGCATACGCCGAGGTCGCCGCGTTTTACCGGCTGACCGAGGAAGCCCGGATGGCACCGGACCTGCGCGGCCGGATCTCGATGGCCAGCATCGCGGCCGCTGAGATGGGCCACTATGAGCTGCTGCGCGACGCCCTGGAGAGGCGTGGCGTCGACGTGGTGTCGGCCATGTCGAAATACGTCTCCGCGCTGGATAACTACCACCGGCTGACCACCCCCAGTACGTGGCTGGAAGCCCTGGTGAAGACGTACGTCGCGGACGCGTTGGCGTCCACCTTGTATCTCGAGATCGCCGGCGGTTTGCCCGAGGAAATTGCCGAGGTGGTGCGGGAAACCCTGGCAGAGACCGCGCACTCCCAGTTCGTCGTCGCGGAGGTGCGCAAGGCGGTGACCGCCAGTAGCAAACAGCGCAGCCGGCTGGCCCTGTGGTCTCGCCGGCTTTTCGGCGAGACGATCACCCAGGCTCAGTACCTGCTGGCCGACCACGACGAACTGGTCGACCTGGTGGTTTCCGGGACTCAGGGCCTCAGTCAGCTGGGTGCGTTCTTCGACCGCTTACAGGAAACGCACGACCAGCGCATGCGTGATCTCGGGCTGAGCTAACGGGTGCAGGTCGCCAGGTTCCCATTTTTCGCCGACGCCACCACGGTTTGACCCGCGGCGTTGACCACCGCGCAGTTCAGCTGGCTGTAGATACTGGTCGCGATCACCGATTCGGTCTGCACACCGGGATTCAGCACCACGATCTTGGTCCATGGCAGCGCCACGTTGAACTCGGTCCTCGGATAGCCGTGGGCATCGGTGTAGACGATGTTCACCAGGTCGAACGCCTGCTTGGTGCCGGTGACGGTGTAGACCACGGTGCGCGGATTGAGCGCCGGCGACGGCGGCAGCGCGGTGGGCACCGGGGCGGCGGTCGGTGTCCTCGGCAGCGTCGTGCTGGGCACTCGTGCGGACGGCGGCACCCTGGTGACCGTCTCCGGCGGTAGCGCCGGCCGCAAAGACGGGCTGGCCGTGGTCGTTTCGCTGGGTGGAGCGCTTGCCCGCGGGGTGGTGGAAAGCACCGGGGTGCGTGGGGTGGGCGGCCCGATGGTCGCCTTGGTCGACGCGCTGTCGCCGCTGTTGATGATGACCGCGGTGGCAATGGCGCCGATGGCTATCACCGCGCCGACGACCGCCGTGGCCGGGTGCCACCGGCGACGACGCGGCCAGCGTGATCCGCCGTAGCCGTCGTAGTCGGCTCCGGTCTCGTCGTACTCGTCGTCCGGGTAGTCCTCTACCTCGTCGTCGAGATGGTGCAGGGTGGTACTGATGGTGCCGATGTTATCGATGTGAAAGCGCAGGTGGCCGCCGCCGAGGCCGGTTGTGACCGGTTGCAGGCGAATTCGTTACCGCCTCGCGAGCTTCGTTTCGCTCACCGCGAACCCGGGCCGCGGACCAGGGCGCGAAATCGACCCGCGGCGTCAACTAGCCTGCTGCTGAGACGTTAGCGAGCGAACGGCTGGAAGGGGCGAACGTGGAGGTCAAAGTCGGGATCACAGACAGCCCGCGGGAGCTGGTCTTTTCCAGTGCGCAGACTCCCGACGAGGTCGAAGAGCTCGTCAACGCGGCGTTGCGTGAAGGCTCTGGCCTGCTCAGCCTGAGCGACGAGAAGGGGCGTCGTTTCCTGATCCACACCGCCAAGATCGCGTACGTCGAAATCGGCGTCGCCGACGCCCGCCGGGTCGGCTTCGGAATTGGGCTGGACTCTGTTCAGAAAGGGCACTAAGAGCGGGTGAGCGGCACGTGCGACAGTCCGCCCCAGGCGAACTGCACGGTGCCCTCCACGGCGTCCGACTTGGAGATCGGGCGGTCTGCGTCCAGCCAATACCGGGCGGCGTCGACACTCATGCCGACCAGGCCCACCGCGATCATCCGCGCGCGATGCGGCTCCAGTCCGGAATCCTCGGCGATCAGCGCGAACACCGCGTCGATGCATGATTCGGTGGCCGCTCGTACCTGCGCCGCCACCTCGGGTTCGGTGACGTAGTCGTTCTCGAAGATCAGTCGGTAGCCCTGGCTGTCGTGCTCGATGAAGTCGAAAAAAGCCTGGACCGCCGCGTGCAGCCGCTGCCGGTTGTCGGTGGTGGTGCGCAACGCCTCTTGCACCCCGGAGACCAGGTTCTCCACGTGTCGCTGGAGCACCGCCAGATACAGCTCGAGTTTGCTCGAAAAATGTTGATACAGAACGGGTTTGCTGACCCCTGCGCGGTCGGCGATCTCGTCCATCCCGGTCGCGTGGAAGCCGTGGTCGACAAAGACGTCGCTGGCGACGACCAGCAGTTGACCGCGGCGCTCGTCGCGGGGCAACCGGTTGCCCCGCCGGTTGGACGCGGTCATGCTGTTTGCGGACCGCCCCCGGTCGGCCGCCTTGACGGCACGATGTTGCGCTGTCTTGGCGAGATCGCTCATCGGGTCCTCATCTGATTCCTTCGCCGTCCCGGTATCGCGCGGGCGGCCCAGCCTCCTGGCTCGTCGGAACGACATTACTACCCATGGTTGCTTCAGGACGGCCCATCGACCGCATGGCGACGTTGGCGCTGGCCGCTGGGAGTGTTGGAGGCCTCTCGGGCGCGCCAGCGGTCGCAGTCCGCTCAGGCTGTGCCATCCTGGGGAAATGACTTCACCGCGGCCTGTGCGCAGCACCGGTCGGGCGCCGGTGCTGCGTGACGAATGGCGCGAACCGCTGCGCGCGCAGCGCGACCCGCTCGCCGAGGCCGGACGTGTTCGCGCGGAACGCCAGCGACCACGGCAATGGCGTAAGCAAACCTGGCTGGGGCGGTTCGTGTCGACCTATGGCTGGCGCGCGTACGCGCTGCCGGTGCTGACGGCGCTGACCGTGCTGGTGGTGTACCAAACGGTCACCGGTACCAGCGCGCCCAGGCCCGCGGCCAGCGAGTCTTTGCAGGGGCCGCCCGCCATCGGAGCGGTGGGCACGGCGATTCTGGACGCGCCGCCTCGCGGCCTGGCCGCCTTCGACGACAACCTGCCTGCCGGCACGCTGCCGGACGGCGGTCCGTTCACCGAAGCGGGCGAAAAGGCGTGGCATGTCGTTCCGGGCATGTCGCCGCAGGTCGGTCAGGGCACCGCGAAGGTGTTCAGATATACCGTCGAGATCGAGAACGGCCTGGACCCCGCGATGTACGGCGGGGACAACGCCTTTGCCCAGATGGTCGATCAGACCCTGGCCAATCCGAAGGGCTGGACGCACAACCCGCAGTTCGCTTTCGTCCGGATCGATAACGGAAAACCCGACTTCCGGATCTCGCTGGCGTCGCCGGTGACCGTGCGAGAGGGATGCGGCTACGAATTCCGGTTGGAGACGTCCTGTTACAACCCTGCATATGGGGCAGACCGCCAATCGCGGGTGTTCATCAACGAGGCACGCTGGGTGCGCGGAGCCGTTCCCTTCGAAGGCGACATCGGTTCCTATCGGCAGTATGTGGTCAACCACGAGGTCGGCCACGCCATCGGCTACGTCCGACACGAGCCGTGTGACAAACAGGGCGGCCTGGCCCCGGTGATGATGCAGCAGACGTTCTCCACGTCCAACGACGACGGTGCCAAGTTCGACCCGGAGTTCGTCAAGCCGGACGGTAAGACCTGCCGGTTCAATCCCTGGCCGTATCCGATCGCTTAACCGTGGCGAGCGGCTGCTCGGGGACGACGTTGTTTGCCGTCGATCGGGGCAACTGCTGTGATGGAATTTGAATCGCAAGCCGAGGAGATTTTCGGTGTCGACATCGCAGATGTCCCAGAGGTCACTGCCGCCACTGGTGGAGCCGGCGGACGAGCTGAGTCGCGAAGAGGTGGCCCGCTATAGCCGTCACCTGATCATCCCTGACTTGGGCGTCGACGGGCAGAAGCGGCTCAAGAACGCGCGGGTCCTGGTCATCGGCGCCGGCGGACTCGGCGCTCCGGCGTTGCTCTACTTGGCCGCGGCCGGCGTCGGCACCATCGGCATCGTGGATTTCGACGTCGTCGACGAGTCGAACCTGCAGCGTCAGATCATCCACGGGGTGGCCGATGTCGGACGCCCCAAGGCTCAGTCGGCGCGCGACTCGATCCACGCCATCAACCCACTGGTCGAGGTGCGGTTGCACGAATTCAAGTTGGACCGCAGCAACGCCGTGGACCTGTTCCGGCAATACGACCTGATCATGGACGGCACCGACAATTTCGCCACCCGCTACCTGGTCAACGACGCGGCGGTGCTGGCGCACAAGCCATACGTGTGGGGGTCGATCTACCGCTTCGAAGGCCAGGTCTCGGTGTTCTGGGAGGACGCTCCCGACGGGCGCGGCCTCAACTACCGCGACCTGTATCCGGCGCCGCCGCCACCCGGGATGGTGCCGTCCTGTGCCGAAGGCGGCGTGCTGGGCATCATCTGCGCCTCGATCGCATCGGTCATGGGCACCGAGGCGATCAAGCTGATCACCGGGATCGGCGAGTCACTGCTGGGCCGCTTGATGATCTACGACGCGCTCGAGATGAGCTACCGCACCGTCAAGATCCGCAAGGATCCGTCCGAGACCTCGAGACCCAAGATCACCGACCTCATCGACTACGAGAACTTCTGCGGCGCGGTGTCCTCGGAAGGCGCTGCTGCCGCCGCCGAATCCACCATCACACCGCAGGAGTTGCGGGATTTGCTGGACTCCGGCAAAAAGCTGGCCCTGATCGACGTCCGCGAGCCCGCCGAATGGGAAATCAACCACATCGAAGGAGCCCAGCTGATCCCGAAGTCGTCGCTCAACTCGGGAGAAGGCCTGGCCAAGCTGCCCCACGACCGCATGCCGGTGCTCTACTGCAAGACGGGAGTGCGCTCGGCCGAGGCGCTCGCCGCGGTGAAGAAGGCCGGTTTCTCCGACGCGGTCCATTTGCAGGGCGGGATCGTCGCGTGGGCCAAACAGATACAGCCCGACATGGCGATGTACTGAGCCAGGCCGGCCCGGCTGCATGGTGGCGACCCGCCGCGCCCGGCTTCGCCGCGCTCGCGATCGCCACAGGCGCCCTCTACTAGGCTGGCCGGTGTGAATGTCGAGCCACCGCCCGAACACGTGCTGGTGGCATTCGGTTTGAGCGGCGTTCAGCCGATTCGCTTGGGTGCTGGATGGGAAGACGGCTGGCGATGCGGGGAAGTCGTCCTGTCGCTGGTGGCCGACAACGCCCGTGCGGCGTGGTCGGCCCGGGTGCGCGAGACGTTGTTCGTCGACGGCGTGCGGTTAGCCCGGCCGGTCCGTTCGACCGACGGGCGATACGTCGTTTCCGGCTGGCGGGCAGACACATTCGTCGCCGGCAAGCCGGAACCTAGGCACGATGAGGTCGTCTCCGCGGCGGTGCGCCTGCACGAGGCGACAGGCAAACTGGAACGCCCTCGATTCCTGACTCAAGGACCCTCGGTGCCATGGGGTGAGGTCGACGTCTTCATCGCCGCGGACCGGGCGGCGTGGGAAGAGCGGCCGTTGCAGTCGGTGCCGCCGGGGGCAATTACCGCACCCGCAACCGCCGACGCCGAGCAATCGATCGACATGATCAAGCAGCTCGCCGGCCTGCGCAAGCCGACCAAGAGTCCCAACCAGCTGGTGCACGGAGATCTTTACGGCACAGTGCTTTTCATCGGCAGCGCGGCGCCGGGTATCACCGATATCACGCCATACTGGCGGCCCGCGTCATGGGCGGCGGCCGTCGTCGTCATCGACGCGTTGTCCTGGGGCGAAGCCGACGACGGACTCATCGAGCGCTGGAACGCGCTGCCGGAGTGGCCACAGATGTTGTTGCGGGCGTTAATGTTTCGGCTCGCCGTCCATGCGTTGCACCCACGGTCCACCGCCGAGGCGTTTCCCGGTCTCGCCCGCACCGCAGCCCTGGTCCGGCTGGTGCTCTAGATCCCGCGCGGGAAGTCGTGGCGGACTTCGCTCAGCGCGACTCTGCCGTCGACGCTGAGCACTCCCTCGGCGCGCAGCAGCTCCAGCTGCCGGGTGGACAGATGCCGCGCCGGACGGCCCGAAGCAGTGATCACCCGGTGCCAAGGTAGGTCCGAGGAGTCGGTCCGCATGATCCAGCCCACGATGCGCGGACTGGAAAGCCCTGCGACGGCGGCAATATCGCCGTATGTGGCGACCCGGCCGGGCGGTATGGCAGCGACCAGGAAACGCACCCGCTCGACCTGCTCGTCGGTGACCGGCGCCATGGCTAGCGCTCTGCCAACTGCTTGCGGATCAGCGCGGCGACGTCCAGGGGCTTGGCATGCGGCACCATGTGGTCGCACTCGAAATCCAGCAGCTCGAAGTCGCCGTCCAACCGTTCCCGCAGGCTTGCGATGAGTTCGTTGCTGACATAGGGCGGCGACGTCCACGCGGCGCGGACCAGGACCGTCGGCGTTCCCGCGGGGGGTAGCACCACGTCCCGGGCCAGCTCACTCCAATAGGACATCATCGCCGGCAGGCTGATGCGCCAGCTGTGCCGTCCGTTCGGCAGAGCGACCAGGTGTTCGTCGAGGTCGGCATCGAGCACCGCGGGGTCCACGTCCGCCCAGGATCCGGCCGCCTTCTCCCGACGGGCCTCGGCCGGGTCGGCGTAGTCGGGCGACGAGAACATTGCGGTGGCGATCTCGCTCATCCACTTACCGTCCAGGCCGACGGCCGGGTCAAGGAGCAACAGCGCGGCCACTCGCTCCGGACGGACCGCGGCCAGATGCATGGCGAGAGCCCCGCCGAACGAGTGCCCAACCACCAGCACCGGGCTGCCGGCTTCCTCGTCGAGCAGGGCAGACAGCGCGGCGATATTAGCGTCGATACTCCACGGCGCCGCCCACGACGATCTGCCGTGGCCGAGCAGATCCGGTGCGGCAACGGCGATTTCGGGCACATAACCGGCCAGGTGCCGCCATCGCCCCCCGTGGCCGGTCAGTCCGTGTAGGGCCAACATCCGCGCCGGGCCGGGCGGACCGAAGCGATGCACATGAAGGTCGGCGGTCACGCGTCGATGGTGCCAGCTTCAGCCCCGCGTGCGAAAAGGAGGTCTGGCGCCATTATCAGTAGTCGATATCCCTTTCGTCGTCCGCAACGGGAACCTCTAAAGCCTGCTCGATCAGGTCGGCTTCGTTGGCTTCGCGATTCGTCGTCGTCAGGTAGGAGGTGTCGAGGTCCGTATCGTCGGCGAACTCTGCCGGCCGCTGCTGTTCGACCGCATCGGCTTCGGGCACTTCGTCAGACGGCATGAAACCTCCCACGTTGTTCACGTTGGAAACCCTCCCTTGTTCGTCGGCGTGCGTTAGCACAGGGCTCGGCACAGGGTGGTGTACCTCCATTCGGCCGTTTCGACACCCGAGCTTTTAGTATCCGGACGGCGACGCCCGAGTGCACGCCCCAAAGAGCCTGCTCTCGCCATTTTCCGCCGCTCGCGCCGAGAACTATCCGTAGCCGACGCCGCGGGCTAGGATATCCGCTCACAACGCCGCGCCGGCGAATTTCGTGCACAGCGGCGACGACGCATCGGGAGCGTGAGATGGGCAGGATCCAGCGTGGTTGGGAGCTGACAGTCCAAAGCTGGGTCGTTCTGAAGAATGACCGTTCGCTGGTGATATTTCCAATTCTGTCAACCATTTTCGCGTTGGTCGCCATGGCCGCGATATGTCTGCCTGCTGCGGCAGCGCGGGGCCTGTTCGAGGGCAATCACCTGAATAGGCACGATCCCGTCCTTTACGCCGCCGGGGTTGCGACGGCATACGTGTCGACGTTCATTGTGATCTTTTTCAACGTCGCGCTGGCTGCCTGCGCGATGCGCTCGATGCGCGGGGAGGACACCAAGATCAGTGAGGGGTTCAGCGCAGCCTGGCAGCGGGTCGGCCCGATTCTGGGCTGGACACTGGTGACGACCACGGTGGGGCTGATCCTGCGCGCGGTCGAGGAGCGCTTCGGGTTCGTCGGCAGGATTGTGGCCGATATCGTCGGCGCCGCATGGGCGATCGCAACGTTTTTTGTGATCCCGGTGCTGGCTCTGGAAGGTACCGGCCCGATTGACTCGCTGAAACGCTCGGTGGCCGTCGTCAAGGCGAGATGGGGCGAGGGCGCGACGGGAGCGGCCACGATAGGCGTGGTGAGCTTTCTGGTCACCCTGTTCATCGTGCTCGTCGGCGGCGCCGGTGGTGCCGCGCTGCTGGCTAGCGGATTGTGGCCCGTCGGTGCGGCCATCTTGGCTGCGACGGTCGTTGCCGTTCTGATCGTGTCGTTCGTCTCGAGTGCACTCAGCCAGATTTTCCGCGTCGCGGTGTACCAGTACGCCGTTACCGGCACCGCTCCGCAGGGGTTCGACGGCCAGCTCTTGCAGGCCGCATTCAAGCGAGGCGACGCCCCGCCCAACCGCTGGAACGATGCGGTAACCGGACGACCGCTCTAAGCGGGCGAACGATACCTGTCGGACCCCCGTGATGTCATGGCGCCATGCCATACACGTGGGATGCCGAGGCGGCCGCCGCCCTGGAACCGGGGGCGCGCGGTCTGATCCGGGTGCTCGGCGGACCCGGGACCGGTAAAACCAGCCTGCTGGTTGACGTTGCGGTTGCTCGAGTCAACGCCGGCGTCGACCCGGAATCGGTTCTGCTGCTTACCGGTTCGGGCCGCATCGGGACACGTGCCCGCAGCACCCTGACGGCGGCCCTGCTGCAAGCACGCGACGGGCGCCCCGGTCGTGCTGCGGTCCGCGAGCCGTTGGTCCGTACCGTGCACAGCTACGCCTACGCCGTGTTGCGGCGTGCCGCCGAGCGCGCCGGCGGGGCGCCCCCGCGGCTGATCACCAGCGCCGAACAAGACGCGATCATCCGGGAGCTGCTGGCCGGAGACATCGCCGACGGATCAGCCGCCGCGACCGCCTGGCCGGTGCATCTGCGGCCTGCCCTGAGCACCGCGGGCTTCGCCACCGAACTGCGAAACCTGATGGCGCGCTGCGCCGAACGCGGCGTGGACCCGCTGGAGTTGCAGCGGCTGGGTCGACGTTGTGCTCGTCCAGAATGGACCGCCGCCGGCCAGTTCGCCCGCCAGTACGAGCAGGTGATGTTGCTGCGGGCAGCGGTCGGTACGGCGGCGCCGCAGGCAACGGCGCCGGCACTGAGCGCCGCCGAACTTGTGGGCGCGGCGCTCGAGGCGTTCGCGCTCGACCCGGAGCTGCTGGCCGCCGAGCGCGCCAGGGTGCGGGTTCTGTTGGTCGATGACGCGCAGCAACTCGACCCGCAGGCCGCGCGCCTGATTCGGGTGTTGGCCTCGGGCGCCGAATTGTCTTTGGCGGCAGGCGATCCCAATCAGGCGGTGTTCGGGTTCCGGGGCGGCGAACCCGCGGGCTTACTCGCCATCGACAGTCCCGCGATCACGCTGACGGTGTCGCATCGCTGCACGCCGGCGGTCGCGCGAGCCGTCAGCGGCATAGCGCGCAGACTGCCCGGCGCCAGTGCCGGCCGGCAGATTGACGGGACTGGCAGCGAGGACGGATCGGTCATCGTGCGCCTCGCGGCCTCCGCGCAGGCCGAGGCGGCGATAATCGCGGATGCGCTGCGCAGAGCGCACCTGATCGACGGGGTGCCCTGGTCGCAGATGGCGGTAATCGTCAGGTCGGTGCCGCGAGCCGCCGCACGGTTGCCGCGCGCGTTGGCCGCTGCCGGGGTGCCGGTGGCAATCCCCGCGGACGGCGGGCCGGTTTCGTCGCAACCCGCGGCACAAGCGCTGATCACCGTCTTGGCAGCGACCGCAGACGGCCTCGACGGTGACGGTGCACTGGCATTGGTGACCGGGCCCATCGGCCGCGTCGATCCGGTCTCGCTTCGCCGGATACGCCGCACGCTTCGGCGCGGCAGGGCCGACCGACCGCCGGAAAAACTCGGTGATCTGCTGGTCGAATCCCTCACCGGAGAAGAGCCGCTGCCGGCCCCGTTGCGGCGGGTGCGTGCGGTGCTGGACGCGGCCGCGCGTTGCCACCGGGACGGGCAAGACCCGCGTTACACGCTGTGGGCGGCGTGGCACCGGTCGGGTCTGCAGCGACGTTGGCTGGCGGCCGCCGAGCGCGGCGGCCCGGCGGGCGCGCAGGCCATCAGGGACCTCAGCGCCGTGACTGCGCTGTTCGACATCACCGATCACTACGTCTCGCGCACGTCCGGTGCCACCTTGCGTGGGCTCGTCGACCACGTAGCGGCGCTGCAGCTGCCCGGCGTCGATCCCGACCGGGAGTCGCGCGGCGAGCAGGTCCGAGTGCTCAGCGCGCACGCGGCGCTGGGGCAGGAATGGGATCTGGTGGTGATCGCCGGGCTACAAGATGGCCTGTGGCCCAACACGACTCCGCGTGGCGGTGTGCTGGGGACCCAGCGGCTGGTCGACGAACTCGACGGTGTCACCGCGGACGCCTCGATGTGGGCGCCGCTGATCGCTGAGGAGCGCCGGCTGCTGGTGGCGGCGATGGGCCGGGCGCGGCGGCGGTTGCTGGTGACGGCCGTAGTCAGCGACGCGGACGGACCCGGGTCAGAGGCCGCGCTGCCGTCGGTGTTCTTCTCCGAGCTCGCGCAACTGGCCGAAGGTAGTGATCCCGTTGCGGCGCAACCGATCGCAGCGCCGCGCATATTGTCGGCGACAGCGCTGGTCGGCCGGTTGCGCGGGGTGGTGTGCGCTCCGGACGGGGCGGTGGACGTAGCGGTGCGTCGTTGTGCGGCAAGGCAATTGGGCCGGCTGGCCAAAGCCGGTGTGCCGGGCGCCGACCCGGCCGGCTGGCATGGCCTGATCCCACTCAGCACCGGCGAACCGTTGCGCCGCGACGACGGGTCGGTAACCCTGACGCCGTCGACATTGCAGACCCTCATCGACTGCCCGCTGCGCTGGCTTGCCGAACGCCACGGCGGCACCAATCCGCGCGAGCTGCGCTCCGCCGTCGGGTCGCTGGTGCACGCGCTGATCGCCGAACCGGGCAAGACGGAAGCACAACTGCTGGACGAGCTTGACCGGATCTGGCCGCATTTGCCCTTCGACGCCCAGTGGTATTCGGCCAACGAGCTGGCCCGGCACCGGGCCATGATCCACGCATTCGTCGAGTGGCGCGCCCAGACCCGCCGCGACTTGACCGAGGTCGGCGTCGAGGTGGACCTCGATGGAGCCCTGACGAACTTGCGATTGCGGGGCCGGGTCGACCGGCTCGAGCGCGACGGCGCCGGCCGGCTGGTGGTCGTCGACCTCAAGACCGGAAAAGCGCCGGTCAGCAAGGACGACGCGCAACAACACGCGCAGATGGCCATGTATCAGCTCGCGGTGGCCGAGGGCATGTCCCCCGCAAGCGGGAGGTGCCCCCAGCCCGCCGGTGCGGAGCCCGGCGGTGCCCGTTTGGTCTATCTCGGCAAAACCGGCGCCAATGGCGTCGTCGAACGCGAACAGGATCCGCTCACGCCGGCGGCGCTCGAGCATTGGCGCAGCCTCATCGAAATGGCCGCGGCTGCGACGGCCGGGCCGCATTTCGTGGCCCGCCGCAACGACGGTTGCACGCACTGCCCGATACGACCTTCTTGCCCGGCCCACGAAGGGTCAGCGCCATGATGACGCCCCGCTACAGCCCCGATGAATTAGCCCATGCCTTAGGGCTTTTCGCGCCCACGGCCGAGCAGGCCGCAGTCATCGCGGCGCCGCCCGGCCCGCTCGTCGTCATCGCGGGGGCCGGGGCCGGCAAAACCGAGACGATGGCCGCGCGGGTGGTGTGGCTGGTCGCCAACGGCTACGCCGAACCGGGCCAAGTGTTGGGCTTGACGTTCACCCGCAAGGCAGCCGGTCAGCTGCAGCGCCGGGTGCGGTCCCGGCTGGACCGGTTGGCCGGCATCGGCCTGGGCCCTGCGGCAGCCGGCGCCGGGCCAAGTTTCAGCGGATCGCCGACGGTCTGCACCTACCACGCGTTCGCCGGGTCGCTGCTGCGTGACTACGGGCTGCTGCTGCCCGTCGAGCCCGACACCCGCCTGCTGGGCGAGACAGAGTTGTGGCAGCTGGCATTCGACGTGGTCACCGGCTACCGCGGCGAACTGCGCACCGACAAAAGCCCGGCCGCCGTGACCTCGATCGTCTTGCGGCTATGGAATCAGCTTGCCGAGCACCTGGTGGACACCCGTCAGTTGCGCGATACCCACCTGGAGCTGCAACGGCTCGTGCATCATCTGCCGGCCGGACGGTATCAGCGCGACCGCGGCCCCAACCAATGGCTGCTTCGATTGCTGTCGGCCCAGACGGAGCGCGCCGAGTTGGTGCCGCTGCTGGACGCGCTGCAGGACCGGATGCGCGCCGCGAAGGTGATGGACTTCGGTGCGCAAATGGCCTGTGCCGCACGGCTGGCGGCGGCATTTCCCCAGGTTGGCGCCGACCTGCGGAAGCGGTACCGGGTGGTACTGCTCGACGAGTACCAAGACACCGGGCATGCCCAGCGCGTCGCGTTGTCGTCGCTGTTCGGAGCCGGCTCGAACGCTGACGCCGATGGGTTGGCGCTGACCGCCGTCGGCGACCCGATCCAGTCCATTTACGGATGGCGAGGCGCATCGGCCACCAACCTGCCGCGGTTCACCACCGACTTCCCCTTGCCCGACGGCACTCCCGCCCCGGTCCTGGAACTGCGCACCAGCTGGCGCAATCCGCCGCGGGCCCTGCATTTGGCCAACGCCATATCGGCGGAGGCGCGGCGACGATCGGTGGCGGTGCGGGCATTACGCTCGCGCCCCGACGCCCCACCAGGCAGCGTCCGCTGTGCGTTGCTGCCCGATGTGCAAGCCGAACGGGAATGGATCGCCGAACATCTGGACCAGCGATACCGGCAAGCCCGGGCCGACGGCGTCAGCCCGCCGACCGCCGCAGTGTTGGTGCGGCGCAACGCCGACGCCGCGCCCATCGCCGAAGCCCTGCGTGCCCGCGGAATACCGGTCGAGGTGGTCGGACTGGCCGGCCTGCTGGCGGTCCCCGAGGTTGCCGACCTGGTCGCCATGTTGCGCCTGGTTGCCGATCCCACCGCCGGCGCGGCGGCGATGCGGGTGCTGGCCGGCCCACGCTGGCGGCTGGCCGCGCGCGACATCGCCGCACTGTGGCGGCGCGCGCGGAAGCTCGGCGACGAACCGTCCGATGTGGCCTTCTCGCCCGAGACCATTGCGCTGGCGGCCGGTTCCGACCTGGATACCGCGTGTCTGGCCGACGCCATCAGCGACCCCGGGCCGCCCGCCGATTATTCGCCCGCGGGATACCGGCGCATCCGGGCACTGGCCGGCGAGTTGAGCGCCCTGCGCGCTCACCTCGGCCGCTCCCTGCCCGATCTGGTTACCGAGGTGCGCCGAGTGCTGGGTGTCGACTGCGAAGTCTTGGCGCTGGCTTCCGCCGAAAATCATTGCGGCACAGCTCATCTCGATGCCTTCGCCGATGTGGTCGCCAGCTACGCGGAGCGGGTGGGCAGCCCCTCGGTCGCGGGTCTGCTGGGCTATCTGGATGCGGCCGAAGCGGTCGAAAACGGGTTGCCGCCCGCCCAGCCGGTGGTCGCCACCGACCGGGTCCAGGTTCTCACCGTGCACGCCGCAAAAGGTCTGGAGTGGCAGGTGGTGGCCTTGGCGCACCTTTCCGGTGGAACGTTCCCGTCGACCGCGTCCAGGAGCACCTGGCTCACCGATGCCGCGGAGCTCCCACCTCTGTTGCGTGGCGATCGAGCCCAGCACGGTGCGCTTGGCATTCCGGTGCTGGACACCTCCGATGTCACCAATCGAAAGCAACTGTCCGACAAGATATTCGCGCATCGCCGCCAGCTCGACCAACGGCGTCTCGACGAAGAGCGTCGCCTCCTGTACGTCGGCGTCACCCGGGCCGAGGACACCTTGCTGCTCTCGGGGCATCACTGGGGTGCCACCGGGATCAAGCCTCGCGGCCCGTCGGATTTCCTGTGCGAAATCAAGGAAATCATCGACCGGTCGGCTGCGGCCGGCGAGCCCTGCGGAGTCGTCGAGCAGTGGACGCCGGCGCCCGCGGACGGGGAACGAAATCCGCTGCGCGACAGCGTCGTCGAGGCGATTTGGCCCGCCGATCCGCTGGCCGGGCGCCGTGCCGATATCGAACGAGGAGCCGCGCTGGTCACCCGGGCCATGTCGGAGCCGTCGGTCGACGAGGGCGACTCGATCGGTGCCGACCTCGAAGGGTGGGCCGCCGACGTCGATGCGCTACTGGCCGAGCGCGCAAGCACCACACCGCCGGACACCCAACTGCTGCCCAGCCAGGTGTCGGTCAGTGCTCTGGTGGACCTGGCCCGCGACCCCGCGGGCGCCGCACAGCGCCTCATCTATCGGCTGCCGGCCCGGCCGGACCCACATGCGTTGCTGGGCAACTCCTTTCACTCCTGGGTCCAACAGTTCTACGGTGGCGAGTTGCTGTTCGACCTGGGCGACCTGCCCGGAGCGGTGGATTCCGACATCGGCGACAACGCGGAGCTCGCCGCATTGCAGGCGGCATTCGCCGCATCGCAGTGGGCGGCGCGCACCCCGGTGGCCGTCGAGGTGCCGTTCGAGATAACTGTCGGCGACACCCTCGTGCGTGGCCGCATCGACGCGGTGTTTTCCGACCCCGACGGCGGGACCACCGTGGTCGACTGGAAGACCGGAGAGCCGCCGCGCGGCGGCGAGGCCACGCGGCAGGCCGCCGTCCAACTGGCCGTCTACCGGTTGGCGTGGGCTGCCTTGACTGGGTGCCCGGAAGCGTCGGTGCGCACCGCGTTTCACTACGTGCGTAGCGGAACCACCGTCGTGCCCGATGAGCTGCCCGATGTCGATGAGCTCGCCAGGCTGCTGGCCGACTCCGGTCGCCCTTCCACCGCCTGATCGTGGTTACATGTTTGTCGTGCGCTGGAGCCAGGCGATGACGGATTTCCGTGCCGAAGGGTAGCTGGCGGCGGCTGAGACGTCTCGACGAGAGTTTGACCGTCCAGCCCAGCTACGCGCTTGTCGGCGTGCTGCGCATTCCTCAGGGGCAGGTCGGCCCTGCTCGCATCATCTCCCGCCGGATAGCCATCGCCCTCGGGGCGTTGCTGATCGGCGCCATCACCGTCTATCTCGATCGAGCTGGCTACCACGACGCGCAGGGCGATCCACTCACGTTCCTGGATTGCCTGTACTACTCCGCGGTGACGCTGTCGACGACCGGCTACGGCGACATAACGCCCATTTCCGAGTTCGCTCGCCTGACGAACGTTTTGATCATCACGCCGCTGCGGATCGCCTTCCTGATCTTGTTGGTCGGCACGACGCTGGAGGTCGTCACCGAAACGTCCCGGCAGGCATTCAAGATCCAGCGTTGGAGGAGCAGAGTGCGCAACCACACCGTCGTCATCGGGTACGGCACCAAGGGCAAAACGGCGATCGGCGCGATGCTCGGGGACGAGATGGTCCCAGGCGAAATAGTCGTCGTCGACACCGATCGGGCTGCGCTGGACCGCGCGGCGGCCGCAGGTCTGGTGACCGTGCACGGTGACGCCACCAAGTCCGACGTGTTGCGCCTGGCCGGCGTCCAGCATGCGGCCGCGATCATCGTCGCGACCAGTCGTGACGACACCGCGGTGCTAGTCACCTTGACCGCGCGGGAGATTGCGCCCAACGCCAAGATCGTGGCGGCGATCCGGGAGGCCGAGAATCAGCACCTGCTACGGCAATCGGGCGCGAACTCGGTAGTCGTCTCCTCCGAGACGGCGGGCCGGTTGCTCGGCCTGGCTACCACCACGCCCAGTGTGGTGGACATGATCGAGGATCTGCTGACCCCGGACGAGGGTTTGGCCATCGCCGAACGGGAAGTGGAGCAGAGTGAGGTCGGCGGCTCCCCGCGGCATCTGAGCGACATCGTGCTCGGTGTGGTTCGCGACGGCCATCTGCTCCGCATCGGTGCGCCCGAGGTGGATGCCATCGAGGCCAGTGACCGGTTGCTCTACATCCGAAACGTCGGGCACTAGTGATCGTGGACTTTCAGCTGAGCAGCATTCCTTTACTCTCTCGCGTCGGCGCCGACCGCGCCGATCAACTGCGCACCGATGTCGAGGCGGCCGCCGCGGGGTGGCCGGACGCGGCGCTGTTGCGGGTGGATTCGCGCAGCCAGGTGCTCGTCGCCAACGGCCGGGTGGTCCTCGGCGAGGCCGCTGCGCTGGGCGACAAGCCGCCGCCGGAAGCGGTGTTCCTGGGCCGCATCGAGGGCGGCCGGCACGTTTGGGCCATCCGGGGTGCGCTGGAAGCGCCAAGGGATCCCGAAGTTCGAACCGAGGTGGTGAACCTTCGCAGCCTCGGCAAGATCTTCGACGACACCAGTAGCCAACTCGTGTCGTCGGCCACCGCGCTGCTGAATTGGCATGACAGCGCACGGTTCAGCTCGGTGGACGGTTCTCCGACCAAGCCGGCGAGGGCGGGCTGGTCGCGCATCAATCCGATCACCGGGCACGAGGAGTTCCCGCGGATCGACCCGGCGGTCATCTGCCTGGTCCATGACGGCGCCGACCGCGCCGTGCTGGCGCGCCAGGCGATGTGGCCGGAGCGGATGTTCTCGCTGCTGGCCGGTTTCGTCGAGGCCGGCGAGTCGTTCGAGGTCTGTGTCGCCCGGGAGATCCGCGAGGAAATCGGCCTCATCGTTCGCGACGTGCGATACCTGGGCAGTCAGCCCTGGCCGTTCCCGCGCTCGCTCATGGTTGGCTTCCACGCGGTGGCAGACCCGGACCAGGCGTTTTCGTTCAACGACGGCGAGATCGTCGAGGCGGCATGGTTCACCCGCGACGAGGTCCGGGCCGCCCTTGACGCCGGCGACTGGACCACCGCGTCGGAGTCGAAACTCCTTCTGCCCGGGTCGATTTCGATTGCCCGGGTGATCATCGAATCCTGGGCGGCGCTGGACTAGCCGACCTCAGCCAGCCTCGCTTTGACCTCGGCGGCGCTGGGGTTGGTCAGCGTGGAGCCGTCGGCAAACTTCACCGTGGGAACCGTCCGGTTGCCGCCGTTGACGGAACCGACGAACTCGGCCGCCGCCGCGTCGTCTTCGATGTCGACCTCGTTGTAGGCGATCCCGTCAGCCTTGAGGACGGTCTTGAGCCGATGGCAGAAGCCACACCACGATGTCGTGTAGATGGTGAGCGCAGCATTGGTCATGGCCGGTTAAACATACCGCGGCGACGACGCATTCCGGGTACGAAGGCGTGGCGGTGCACGCACCTTGTCGGTTGCCACTGCCAAGATGGACCCCATGCCTATGGTCGCCGAACGCTTGACCGCCGGGCTGGACGACGAGCAGCGCGAAGCAGTGCTGGCTCCGCGCGGACCGGTCTGCGTACTTGCCGGCGCCGGAACCGGCAAGACCCGCACGATCACCCACCGCATTGCCCAGCTCGTCGCCAGTGGTCACGTCGCCGCCGGCCAGGTTCTTGCGGTGACGTTCACCCAGCGCGCGGCGGGGGAGATGCGCTCTCGGCTGCGCGCGCTCGATTCGGCCGCGCAGACCGATATCGGCGCGGTGCAGGCGCTGACGTTCCACGCGGCGGCCCGACGCCAGCTGCGCTACTTCTGGCCACGGGTGGTCGGCGACACCCGGTGGGAGCTGCTGGACACCAAGTTCGCCGTGGTCGCCCGGGCGGCCAGTCGCGCCAGGCTGAACACCAGCACAGACGACGTCCGGGATCTCGCCGGCGAGATCGAGTGGGCCAAGGCGTCGCTCATCGGCCCGGAGCAGTACGTCACGGCCGTGGCCTCCGCCGGCCGCGACACCCCGATGGACGCCGAGAAGATCGCCGCCGTCTACTCCGCGTACGAGGCTCTCAAAGTCCGCGACGAAACGGTCAGCCTGCTCGATTTCGACGACCTGCTGCTGCACACCGCGGCAGCCATCGAGAACGACGCCGCGGTCGCCGAGGAGTTCCGGGACCGCTACCGCTGCTTCGTCGTCGACGAGTATCAAGACGTCACGCCGCTGCAGCAGCGGGTGCTTTCGGCGTGGCTGGGCGATCGCGATGACCTGACCGTCGTCGGCGACGCCAACCAGACCATCTACTCGTTCACCGGGGCATCACCACGGTTCCTGCTCGACTTCTCGCGGCGATTCCCAGACGCCACGGTGGTGCGGCTCGAGCGCGACTACCGCTCCACACCGCAGGTGGTGTCGCTGGCCAACCAGGTGATCGCCGCCGCCCGGGGCCGAGTTTCCGGGAGCAAGCTTCAGCTGTCCGGCCAGCGCGAAGCCGGGCCCCGCCCGTCGTTTCACGAGCACCCGGACGAACCGGCCGAAGCCGCCGCCGTGGCGAAGTCGGTCGCCCGGCTGATCGAATCCGGGACTGCGCCGTCCGAGATCGCCATCCTTTACCGCGTCAACGCGCAATCCGAGGTCTACGAGGAGGCCCTGACCGAGGCGGGTATCGCCTATCAAGTCCGCGGCGGCGAGGGCTTTTTCAACCGTCAGGAGATCAAGCAGGCACTGCTGGCGCTGCAACGCGCCGCCGAACGCGGGACGGCGGGCCCGTTGCCGGAGGCGGTCCGCATGATCCTCGAGCCACTGGGGCTGACCGCCGAGCAGCCCGTCGGCACCCGTGCCCGGGATCGCTGGGAAGCGTTGAGCGCCCTGGCCGAATTGGTCGACGGCGAGGTGGCGCAGCGTCCGCAGCTGGACCTCCCGGGCCTGCTTGCCGAGCTGCGAATGCGGGCCGACGCGCGGCATGCCCCCGTTGTGCAAGGCGTCACGTTGGCGTCACTGCACGCCGCGAAGGGCCTCGAGTGGGATGCGGTGTTCCTGGTCGGGCTGGCCGACGGCACACTGCCCATTTCGCACGCCTTGGCGCACGGCGCCGACAGCGAACCTGTCGAAGAGGAGCGCCGACTCCTCTACGTCGGAATCACCAGGGCCCGAATTCATTTGGCGCTCAGCTGGGCACTGGCGAGGACGCCGGGCGCGCGCCAGAGCCGCAAGCCGTCGCGGTTCCTGAATGGGATTGCGCCGCAGACCAGGTCCGATCCGGCGCCGACCAAATCCCGGCGCGCCCGCGGCAGCCCTTCGCGGTGCCGAATCTGCAACAACGTTCTGAGCACGCCCGCCGCCGTCCTGCTGCGACGCTGCGAATCCTGCGCCGGCAACGTCAACGAGGACTTGTTGCTGCGACTCAAGGCCTGGCGGCTGGACATCGCCAAGGAGCAGAAGGTGCCGCCCTACGTCGTCTTCACCGACAACACTCTGATCGCGATAGCCGAAATGCTGCCCGACGACGACGCCGCCCTGATTGCCATCCCCGGCATCGGCGCCCGCAAGCTCGAACAGTACGGACCGCATGTACTAGAGCTGGTTCGCCAAGCCCGGTGAAGGCCGAACACGCTGGTCAGAAAATCGGTTGTCACCAGCGTCCGGTACCGGTTAGCCTCGAAACCGGATTTTTCCGGCCGAGCTGGAGAGGAGGGCGGCCCCGATGATCACCATGAACGCGTTCGGCGTAGCCGTGGCTGCCCCGGCCTATGCTCCCTGGGCCGCGAAAGCCTCCCATGCCGCCAGCGCCGCGGCCGCGGGCAAGCACCGCGCCGCAGCCGCGACCGACGCGTCCGTGAATCGGGGCCATACCTAGGCGTTATGTAAGAACCCGATTTTCGCCAGATGGCCACGGACCCGAAGTCACCAGGATCCGTGGCCACAGTTTCCGGGAAACTTCCCGACCTGGTCCGGATCACCGAATCAGACCAGGAAGCAGGTGAAGAGGACATGTCGGCACCGACAGTCCCCAGAAGGACACTGCCAGAGTTGCCATGTCACGCCGGCGATCCCGACCTGTGGTTCGCCGAGACCCCGTCCGACCTGGAGCGTGCCAAGGCGCTCTGCGCCAGCTGCCCGATCCGCCGCCAATGTCTGGCGGCAGCGCTGGACCGTGCGGAGCCCTGGGGTGTGTGGGGCGGTGAGATCTTCGAGCGAGGCGCGATCGTGAGCCGCAAGCGTCCGCGCGGCCGACCCCGTAAGCACTCTGTCGCCGCCTGACCCGCGAAAATGCAACTACCGACGCATTCTCCGAGAGCGGACGTCGGTAGTTGCAGTCTCGCGAAACCCGAGCGGGCGACCGAAAGCTAAACGACGGCGGTGTCGGGCTCGACGAAACCCGGAATCAGCTCCTCGGACAGCCGCTTGATCGGGACATGCGCGTCCAGCTGGCACAGGATGGCGGCCACCGAGGCGATCACCCGCATCGGTATCGCCAGCTTGGGCGGCAGGTCCATCTGCCGGGCCGTCTTGATCTGACTCACCGAGCGGTCCAGCTGGCTCACCGTCATCCTCTGCAGCCACTTGCGGGTGTAGTGGAACACCTCGACTTCGATGGGTTCGACGTACTGGCGCAGCATCTCGTCGATGTCGCGAACCGACACCTGCTGGCCGCGCTGGATGAACCCGACCTTCTCCATGGTCGGCAACAGCAGGTCGTAATTCTTGTCCCGGGCCAACCGAATGGTCATCCCCAGCTCGATGGGGTAGCCGCCGGGCAACGGCGCCACGGCGCCGAAGTCGATGACGCCCATCCGGCCGTCGGGCAGCAGCATGAAGTTTCCGGGGTGGGCATCGCCGTGCAGCATCTCCAGCCGGCGCGGCGCGTCGAAGGTGAGCTCGAGCAGCAGGGTGCCGACGCGGTCGCGCTGCTCGGGTGTCCCGTCGCGGATGATGTGCGCCATCGGTATGCCGTCGATCCATTCCTGGATCACCACCTTGGGCGCGCTCGCCACGATGTGCGGCACCAGGAAGTGGGGATGGCCTTCGTAGGCCTTGGCGAAAGCACGCTGGTTGTCGGCCTCGAGCCGGTAATCGAGTTCCATCTCGGTGCGCTCGATCAGCTCGTCGACCACGCCTTGCACGTCGGCGCCCGGGGCGAGCTGCTTGAACACCCCGACCAACCGCTGCATCGTTTTCAGGTCGGCACGCAGCGCCTCGTCGGCACCCGGGTATTGAATTTTGACGGCCACTTGGCGGCCATCTGACCACACCGCCTTGTGCACCTGTCCGATGCTGGCCGAAGCCACCGGGGTGTCGTCGAACGAGCTGAACCGGTCCCGCCACTTGGTGCCCAACTGTCCGTCGAGCACCCGATGCACCTTGTGGGCCGGCAGCGGCGGGGCATCCTTCTGCAGCTTGGTCAGCGCTTCGCGGTAGGGCTCGCCGAACTGCTCGGGAATGGCGGCTTCCATCACCGACAGCGCCTGGCCGACCTTCATGGCCCCGCCCTTGAGCTCACCCAGCACGGTGAACAGCTGGTTGGCGGCCTTCTCCATCAGCTCGGCGTTGACCTCGTCTTTCGACTTGCCGGTCAGCCGCTTTCCGAATCCCAGGGCCGCCCGGCCGGCCATGCCGACCGGGATGCTGGCCAGCTTCGCATTGCGGGCAGCGCCGCCACGTTTGATGTCTGACACACACCCATCATCCATGACGGCTGGCTCGGAATGACCGCAAGTACGGCCGGCAGACGCAAAAGCACCTGCAGGCCCGGCTTCGTCGGGCGCTTCCGGTTCTGCCCGGCATACAATTCTGCGACTCAATCGAAAGGGTGGTACGGCAGAAAACCATGTCAGCCAAGCAAACTCAGCACGACGCCGCCGACGCGCTGTTCAGGGCGATCATCGAGACGCTAGACAGACACCGCAACGAGCACACCCTGACCGAGACCGTTCTGGACGACCTGGCCAGGGCGTATGCCTCGATTTCCAGCAATGTCCCGGAGCAGGGACGCCAGGGTTGACCGGGCGGACGCAAGCCCGCGTCAGCACGAGCACAACGGATGTTTGGTCCAGCGTCGCGCGACGATCGAGCCGGCGTTGAGGTCGAACTCCAAGGTGGCGTTGAGAGCCGCCGGCGGCCCGGGATCGGGCACCTCGCGCTGTCCACGCACCGCGGCGATCACGCGGTTCACCTGGCTGAGGGCCAGCGCCGCGGTGGCCAGCAGCGTGGCGCGATCCGCCACCCCTACGGTGTCGCGCAATTGGGCGGCGATGGCCGGCCACGCGGCGTCGCGATCGCTGCGATGCAGATCCGCGCAGCCCAGGCAGCTGGTTTCGCCGGGGATGACCAGCGGCCCCACCAGTCCGGTGCCGTCACGTACCCGGACGGGCAGATGCGCGACGCCGTGGCTGTGCAAATCACGGATCATGCGCGGGTCGGCGACGAGGTTGTCCGTCAACACCACCAGATCCGCTTCGGCGGGCGTCACGGCGGCATGAGGCTGACGGGTGTGCCTGATCCGGGCCCCGGAGCAGCGCAGCGCCTCCACTAACAGGTCCGACAACGGGCCGCGGCCGTGCACCCGGATCGACGCGGCCCGGCCCCGGGCCTGCCGGCTGGGGTGTCCCCGGGTGGCGACGCCGGCGCCGACCAGCTGCGCGACCAGGTTCGCCAGGCCGGCGGTGTCCACCGGGCTGCGGCCCCCGATCCGCCGCCGCAACTCGGAGATCGCTGTCGGGGAACGCATCGACCTCAGCAGCGTGGCCAACTCCGGCGCTGTCAGGCCGCAGGGCGGACGAACCAGCACGGCGCGGCGGGGATCCCAGCCGACCTGTACGGCGCCGTCCGGCCGCAGCAGCACCGGCATCGCGGGGTCCAGCGCATACAGCGAGGGCACCGATGGCGGCATGAATTGAGACTGTGCCAGGACGGGGGCTTACGCCGCCTCAGCTATCCACAGGACCGCCGGCCTCGGGGTTGTCCCGGTCGCCTTCTCGTTCCAGTTCTGCTATCGCCTCGTCGATACCGCTGGTGTCCCCGCCGATGATGTGGTCGATGAACCCGGCCGGTTCGTCGAGGTCCGCCGCGGTGGGCAGCAGATCCGGGTGTTGCCAGACGGCGTCGCGGGCGTCCGCGCCGACGGCCTGCGTCAGCCGATCCCACAACTCGGCGGCCTCGCGCAGCTTGCGTGGCCGCAGCTCCAGCCCCACCAGCGTCGCGAACGTCTGCTCGGCCGGGCCGCCGCTGGCCCGGCGCCGGCGCAGCGTCTCGCTGAGCGCGGCGGCCCCCGGGATCCGGTCGCCCAGTGCTGCCGTCACCACCACCTGGACCCACCCCTCGATCAGCGCGAGCAGCGTCTCGAGTCGTTCCAGGGCCTGCGTCTGCGCCGGCGTGGCTTTGGGCTCGAACACTCCCTCACCGAGCAGCTGCTCTATTGCCGCGGGATCGGTCAGCGACGACGGATCGAAGTCGCGGGCCAGCTCTTCGATCCCGCTCATGTCGATCTGCATGCCCTTGGCATAGGCCTCTACCGCTCCCAGCAACTGGCTTGATAGCCAGGGCACGTGGCTGAACAACCGGTGATGCGCCGCCTCGCGGGCGGCCAGGAAGGTCAGCACCTCGCTGCGCGGCCGCTCCAGACCCGAGGCGAACGATTCGACGGCGTCCGGCAGTATGCCCGCCACACCTTTGGGGCCCAGAGGTAAACCGATTTCGGTCGAGGTCAACACCTCGCGCGACAACCGGGCCAGCGCTTGGCCCAGTTGCGAGCCGAAGGCCATGCCGCCCATCTGCGACATCATCGACAGCAGCGGCCCGGCCATGCTCTTGGCTTCCTCGGGCAACGACGACGCCCACACGGTGGAGATCTGTTCGGCCATCGGATCGCACAGCCGTTTCCAGGTCTCCAGGGTGTTGTCCACCCAGTCGCTCGGGCTCCATCCCACCGCCGTCGTGGTGCCTGCGGGCAGGGCAGTGGCCCCGTCCAACCAGGTTTCGGCGAGGTGTACCGCGTCGGCGATCGCCGAGTTCGTGGTGGCCGGAATGGGGGCGACGAACCCGATCGAGCTGGTGGCGACTCGTCGCGCAAGGTCGTAGTTGACCGGTCCCGACGCCTGGCCCCCGGCCATTACGGTGCCGGCGTTGCTGAACATCTGGCCCAGCTGGGTGAAGATTTGGCCGAGGTCGCCGATGCCGAAGTCGCCACTGATGCCGAACGCGGCCAGCGGGTCCTGACCTGCAGAACCGGAATCGGGATTTTTCTTCCGGTGTTCTCCCGAATCGTCCTTTGACGAGTCGTCTCCCGAGGAGAAGCCGAAAGGCGGGTCAGCCATACCGTCAACGGTACTCAAGGGCCGCCCGGAAAGCGCGGTCACAGGTCACGCTCGTAGCTGAACGGGCGTGCTGGGCCGGCGTCTAGTCTTGGCGGCGTGAACAGGCGGATTTTGACCTTGATCGTCGCGCTGGTGCCGATTGTGGTCTTCGGCGTCTTGCTCGCGGCGGTGACGGTGCCCTTCGTATCGCTGGGTCCCGGCCCCACCTTCGACACGCTCGGCGAGTACGACGGCAAGCAGATAGTCCACATCGAAGGCACCCAAACCCACCCCACCTCGGGGCACCTCAACATGACGACGGTGTCCCAGCGTGACGATCTGACCCTCGGGGAAGCCCTGACCTTATGGCTCTCGGGGGACGAACAGCTGGTGCCGCGCGATCTGATCTACCCTCCGGGCAAGTCGCGTGACGAGGTCGACAAGGCGAACAACGCCGATTTCAAGCAGTCCGAGGACAGCGCCGCCTACGCCGCCCTGGGGTATCTGAAGTACCCGCCCGCGGTCACCGTCGCCAAGATCACCGATTCCAGTCCGTCGGCGGGCAAGCTGAAAACCGGTGATGCCATCGACATGGTCGACGGCACCCCGGTCGCCAACGTCGAACAGTTCACCGCGTTGCTGAAGAACACCAAGCCCGGGCAGACGGTGACGATCGACTACCGGCGCAAGAACGAACCGGCCGGTGTCGTCCAGATCAAGCTGGGCTCCAACAAAGATCGCGACTATGGCTTTTTGGGTGTCTCGGTGCTCGACGCGCCATGGGCGCCGTTCGTGGTGGACTTCAACCTCGCCAACATCGGCGGTCCCTCGGCCGGACTGATGTTCAGCCTGGCCGTCGTCGACAAGCTCACCAACGGTGACCTGGCCGGCTCCATGTTCGTCGCGGGGACCGGCACCATCTCCGTCGACGGCAAGGTCGGCCAAATCGGCGGCATCACCCACAAGATGGTCGCGGCCCGTGCCGCCGGTGCCACGGTTTTTCTGGTGCCCGCCAAAAACTGCTACGAAGCCGCCTCCGACAACCGGACCGGCCTACGCCTGGTCAAGGTGGAAACCCTGACTCAGGCGGTGGACGCGTTGCACGCGATGACCTCGGGCCATCAGCCCCCGAGTTGCTAGCCGATCAGGGTGGCGCGGCGGTGCGTAGAGTTGTGACGGTCTGACAAATCTCTAGCAACCGGTCTCTAGCAACCGGCCGGGGAAGAGCAGGGAGCGTAGCTAGTGGGAATGCGGCCCGCCGCACGGATGCCGAAACTGACCCGGCGTAGCCGGATCCTGATCGTGATCGCGCTCGGTGTGATCGTGCTGCTGCTCGCGGGGCCACGATTGATCGACGCCTACGTGGACTGGCTCTGGTTCGGTGAACTCGGCTACCGCTCGGTGTTCACCACCGTGCTGGTGACTCGCCTGGTGGTGTTTCTGGTGGCGGGTCTGTTGGTGGGCGGCATCGTCTCGGCCGGTCTGATGCTGGCGTACCGCACCCGTCCGGTCTTCGTCCCGAGCAACGAGAACGATCCGGTGGCGCGCTACCGCACCTTCGTGCTGTCCCGGCTGCGCCTGGTGGGCATCGGGATCCCGGCGGCGATCGGCCTGGTCGCCGGAATCATCGCGCAAAGCTACTGGGTTCGCGTCCAGCTGTTCCTGCATGGCGGCGACTTCGGCATCCGGGATCCGCAGTTCGGCAAGGACCTCGGCTTCTACGCCTTCGAATTGCCGTTCTATCGACTGGTGCTGACCTATCTGTTCGTCGCCGTTTTCCTGGCCTTCCTGGCGAACCTGCTGGCGCACTACATCTTCGGCGGTATCCGGTTGGCCGGGCGCACCGGCGCACTGAGCCGCTCTGCGCGTATCCAGCTGGTCAGCCTGGTCGGCGTGCTGGTGCTGCTCAAGGCGGTCGCCTATTGGCTGGACCGCTATGAGCTGCTGTGGCACGTCCGCGAGCGGTCCACCGGTGGTAGCGGATACACCAAGATCGCCGGGTACACCGACATCAACGCCGTGTTGCCGGCCAAGCTGATCCTGATGACGATCGCGCTGATCTGCGCGGCCGCGGTTTTCTCCGCGATTACGTTGCGGGACTTGCGAATCCCCGCGATCGGGCTGGTGTTGTTGCTGCTGTCGTCGTTGATTGTGGGTGTCGGCTGGCCAGTGGTGGTCGAGCAGCTCATCGCCAGACCCGACGCGGTGCGCAAGGAAAGCGAGTACATCAGCCGAAGCATCACCGCCACCCGGCAGGCCTACGGACTGACCGACGACATCGTCAGTTACCGGAACTACAGCGGCGACGCTCCGGCAACGGCGCAGCAGGTGGCCGCCGACCGGGCTACCACCTCGAACATCCGGCTGCTCGACCCGACGATCATCAGCCCGGCATTCACCCAATTCCAGCGGGGCAAGAACTTCTATTACTTCCCCGAGCAGTTGTCCATCGACCGCTACCTGGACCGCAACGGCGCCCTGCGCGACTACGTCGTGGCGGCACGGGAACTCAACCCGGACCGGTTGATCGACAATCAGCGGGACTGGATCAACCGGCACACCGTGTACACGCACGGCAACGGATTCGTGGCGTCGCCGGCCAACACGGTGCGCGGTATCGCCAGCGACCCGAATCAGAACGGCGGCTACCCTCAGTTCCTCGTCAACGTGGTCGGGCCGAATGCGGCGCCGACCGGCCCTGCGCCGCTGGATCAGCCGCGGATCTACTTCGGCCCGGTGATATCCAACACCGCCGCCGACTACGCGATCGTCGGCAAGAACGGTGACGACCGCGAATACGACTACGAGACCAATACCGACACCAAGCGGAACACCTACAGCGGCGCCGGTGGGGTCCCTATCGGCAGCTGGATATCCCGCAGTGTGTTCGCCGCCAAGTTCGCCGAACGAAACTTCTTGTTTTCCAGCGTGATTGGCTCCAACAGCAGGATATTGTTCAACCGCGACCCCGCGCAGCGGGTGGAGGCTGTGGCGCCATGGCTGACGGCTGACAGTGCGGTGTACCCGGCGATCGTCAACAAGCGGCTGGTGTGGATCATCGACGGGTACACCACGCTGGACAACTACCCGTATTCCGAACTCACCTCACTGTCGACGGCGACCGCGGATTCCACCGAGGTGGCGTTTAACCGGCTGGCCCCCGACAAGCAGGTGTCCTACATCCGCAATTCGGTCAAGGCCACGGTGGACGCCTACGACGGGACGGTCACGCTCTACCAACAAGACGAACAAGACCCGGTCCTCAAAGCCTGGATGCGGGTCTTCCCAGGAACGGTCAAGCCGAAGAGCGAGATCACGCCCGAGCTTCGAGATCACCTGCGTTATCCCGAAGACCTGTTCAAGGTGCAGCGCAAGATCCTGGCCAAGTACCACGTGCCGCCGGACCGCCCGGGGACCTTCTTCAACTCGTCGGATTTCTGGGACGTGCCGCTGGACCCGAATCCGACCGCCAGCAGTTTTCAGCCGCCCTATTACATCGTCGCGAAAAACATTCTGAAGAACGACAATTCGCCGTCCTATCAGCTGACCAGTGCGATGAACAAGTTAAGGGCGGAATTCCTGTCCGCCTACATCAGCGCCAGCTGCGATCCCGCGACGTACGGCAAGATCACGGTGCTCACGATCCCGGGTAATGTCAACGGCCCGAAGTTGGCGAACAACGCGATCACCACCGATACGGCGGTGTCGCAGGATCTCGGTGTGATCGGGCGGGACAACCAGAACCGGATCAAGTGGGGCAATCTGCTCACACTGCCGGTGGCCCAGGGCGGCCTGTTGTATGTGGAACCGGTCTATGCCTCCCCGGGCAGCAGCGACGCCGCCTCGTCGTACCCGCGGCTGATCCGGGTGGCGATGATGTACAACGACAAGATCGGATACGGCCCGACGGTCGGCGAGGCCCTGGACAGATTGTTCGGGCCGGGGGCCGGCGCTGCCGCAACCGGCATCGAACCCACCGAGGGCGGCGGACCGCCGAAGCCGCCGCCGAATGCCCCGGCGCCGGCGGTCGGGCCGGCACCACCCGCGCCTCCGACGGCAGTGCCGCCGCCGCCCGAGGGAACGGTGACTCTGTCGGCGGCCAAAGCCGCTGCGCTACAAGAGATTGAGGCCGCGCTCGGTGCGGCGCGGGAGGCCCAGAAGAAGGGCGACTTCGGTGCCTACGGGGCCGCGCTGCAGCGCCTCGATGACGCGATCAACAAGTACAACAACACCAAGTAGCTGCCGTCGCGAGCGCGCGCAAATGTACACCGATATGCCATAAATCCCGGCAATTTGCGCCCGCTCGCGGGTGCTAGCGCTGCAGCCGACGGGCGACCTCGCCGTAGCGCTCGAAGCGCTCGGGGTCGCCCACCGCGTTGTACAGCACCAGACGGGTTGCGATCCCGGCGTATTTGTCGGTGAGCGCGTCGGCCAAGCCGTCCCAGGTCGACTCGGTGGCGAAGACGGCGATGTGTTCGTCGGTAATCTGCGCGGCCATGCCGGCGAAGTCACCGGCCTTCTGCTTTTCCCGAATCCGGGCGGTAGTGCCCTCGAAACCCGCTTCGTCCCAAATGAACGCGTAGTTGGGGGTGCTGCCGTAGAAGCTCATGCTGGCCCGCACCAACTCTCGTTGGTTGGCGCGCTCTTCGTCGCTGTCGCCGACGATTGTCATCACCGGAACGATCACCGCGATGTCCGACGGCGAGCGCCCCGCCTTGGCCGCCCCCTCGGCGACCTCGGGCACGACATGCCGGGTGAGATAGCCGGGCTCGCCAAGCGGGTGGACGTGCACGCCGTCGGCTACCGCGCCCGCCATCCGCAGCATCCACGAATTCACCGCTGCAACATCGACTTTGGGGTCTGGCGCGTCGATGGGGCCCGCGCTCCATTGCGGAGTGATGAAGTCGAGCTCGTAGAACTCGCCGTGGTGATCGAGCGTCCCGGTTCGGAAAGCGGCGAAACATGCCTTCACGGCACGGACGTAGTCGCGCAATCGCGGACCGGGGGGCTCGAAGGGCATGCCGTAGCGGCGCACCACGTGGGTGCGCACCTGGGTGCCGAGACCGAGCCGGAACTTTCCGCCCGTGGCTTCCTGCAGCTCCCACGCCGCGGCCGCGGTGACGAACGGGCTGCGCGGAAATGCAACCGCAACCCCGGTGGACAGCTCGAGGCCCGGCGCGGCTTGCGATGCGACGGCGGCATTCAGATACGCCGTGCGACCGGTCTCGGTGAACAGCAGGCCGGAGAAACCGGCCGCCTGTGTCCGACGGGCCAGGTCGCCGATCTTGCTCAGCGGCTGCGGAACGGTCATCACGTCGATGTGCACGGGGGAACAGTATGCCTGATGCGGTTCCGGGCCGACGCGGAGATCCTGAATCGGAAACGAAAGACCTTGGGCGGCACTAGGTTACGTCGGTCTATCCGCCTGATGCGGTGCGAAACCTCTGCCGGTAGGCCTTGGGTGAGACACCGAGGTGGTCGACGAAAACCCGGCGGAGGCTTTCGGGGCTGCCGAACCCAGCGACGCGCGCGGTGTCGGCGACGGTGCGGCCGGCATCGAGCGCGGCGCGGGCGGCATCAATGCGCACCATCTCGACATACCGGGCCGGTGTCGTCCCGAGTTCGGCCTGGAAAAGCCGGGTCAGCTGCCGTGTGCTCAACGACGCCCGCGCGGCAAGGGCCTTGACGCTGTGGTTGGCTGCCGGATCGGCCGAGATTGCATCCGTGACCTTGCGCAGCGCAGACTGCGGCGGCGGGTCGGCTTCGACCAGCACCGAGAATTGGGATTGACCACCGGCGCGCTTGAGGTAGACCACAAGCCATCGAGCCACCTCTCGGGTGAGATCGGTGCCGTGGTCCATTTCGACCAACGCCAGCGCCAGGTCTATCCCCGAGGAGACCCCGGCCGAGGTGAATACATCTCCGTCGCGCACGAAGATCGCGTCGGGCTCGACGGTGATGTCCGGGAAGGCCCGGGCGAATAACCGGGCATCATGCCAGTGCGTGGTGGCGCGCCGGCCGTTGAGCAGGCCCGCTTGGGCCAGGATGAACGATCCCGTGCAGATCGAGGCCAGGCGTTTGGTCCGTTGGGCAATCGACTTGACTGCATCGACGAGCTCGGGATCAATCGCTCGGCGCGGCAGGTTGTCGCTGCCGGCGACCATGACCGTGTCGGCACACTGGATCGCCGAGATGGCATCGGTGACACCCAACCTGGTGCCGAGCGAGGTGGTGACATCGCGCCCATCCACGGATGCGATCCTGAGTCGGTAGTCGGCGCCGAACCGGTTGGCCTCGGCGAACACCTCGCCCGCTCCTGCGACGTCCAGCATCGTCACGTCGTCGAAGACGACGATGACCATCACGCGCGATCGCTCACCGGCTTGCGTCACGGACTCATTGTGTCGCAAATCGTGGGAAAGCTGTCGCGTCAGCCGGTTCCGTCCTTGCGAGCACCAGCCGGTCGGCTGCCAATCACGTCGCATTCTGTGGCGAAGACGGCTCAATCGTCGTGGGTGGACGGACTTCGGTGCTCGCACACTGATTTGTGTTAGCCCGAGCCAGGAGAGGAATCATGGTCGCTGCGCCGATCGAAACCATCGCTGACATCGCGATACCGGACACCCCGCTGGTGCGCGAGGTCACCGAGTTCATCCGCGACGCCGAAGACGACTTGCTCTTCGACCATTCCCGGCGGGTCTTTCTGTTCGGGGTGCTGCAGGGCCGTCGGCGGGGCCTGCAACCGGACCTGGAGCTGCTCTACACCGGGGCGATGTTCCACGACCTCGGCCTCACCCAGCGGTATCGCACCTCCGCCCTACGCTTCGAGGTGGACGGCGCGAATGCCGCACGCGACTTCCTGTTGCAGCGTGGCGTGGACAAAGCCGACGCCGACAAAGTATGGCTGAGCATCGCGATGCACACCACGCCTGGTATACCCGAGTACTGCGGACCCGAAATCGCTTTGGTCACAGCGGGTGTCGAGACCGATGTGCTCGGTATCGGCCGAGACGACCTTTCACCGGAGGCACTCGCCGCGGTCACCGCCGCCCATCCACGACCGGATTTCAAGCGGCGCATCCTGGATGCGTTCAACGACGGCATGAAGCACCGCCCGCACAGCACCTTCGGCACGGTCAATGCCGATGTGCTGGCGTACTTCGACCCCGATTTCCGCCGCGACGACTTCGTCGACATCATCCTGACCAACACCTGGCCTGAATAGGCACCGTCGCAAGGTAAGTGAAAGCTATTGCAGGAGAAGCGGTAATGCCCACTCAATCAATGGAAACCGTGGCCGGTATCGTCGTACCGGACACCGCGCTGATCCGCGAGGCAACCGAGTTCATCCGGGACGCCGAAGACGATGTGCTCTTTCATCATTCCCGACGGGTATTCTTCTTCGGCGCGTTGCATGGCCGCCGCCTCGGCCTTCAGGCGGATCTGGACCTGCTCTATGTGGCAGCCATGTTTCACGATCTCGGACTCACCGCCCGTTACGGCGCGTCGACGCAGCGTTTCGAGACCGATGGTGCCGACGCGGCGCGCGACTTCCTGCTCGAGCACGGCGTCGACCGATCCGACGCCGACAAGGTATGGCTGGGCATCGCGTTGCACACGACACCCGAGGTCCCCGGTCGCCTTGACCCCGAAATCGCTTTGCTCGCAGCGGGAGTCAAGACGGACGTGGTCGGGTTGGGCCGGGAGGATCTCAACCCGGAAGCCATCGGCGCGGTGACGTCAGCGCATCCGCGTCCCGATTTCAAGAACCGCATCCTGGCGGCCTTCAACGACGGTATGAAGCACCGTCCGTGGACCACCTACGGCACCATGAACGCCGATGTGCTGGCGCACTTCGACCCCACATTTCAGAAGGGCGACATGGTCGACGCCATTCTCAGCAGCAATTGGCCCGAGTAGCGAAGAGGAGCAGAAAATGGACATCCATGAGGCGCTCTACACCACCAGGATGATGCGGCGGTTGCGGCCGGATCCGGTTCCGCTGGACGTGCAGGCGCGCATCCTCGACGCGGCCGTTCGCGCGCCCAACGGGGGCAACACCCAACGCTGGCACTTTGTGGCCGTTGACGATCCAGAACTCATACGTGAGTTCGCTCAGCTGTTCCGGCGGGCACGCGCCCTCGAATACGAGAAATTCAGCACCGGTCAGGGGCCCATGGTGGCGCCCGCGCCCGGTGCGGACCCGGCCGCTCACGCCGAGACCATGCGCCGGATCAAAGGGTCGGGGGACTACCTGGCCGAGCATTTCGAAGAAGTTCCCCTGCTGCTCTTCGTCTTCGCCATCGACGATCTCGGCGGCGCCAACATCTACCCGGCGATCTGGAGCGCGTTGTTGGCCGCCCGTGCCGAGGGCGTCGGCGGCGTCATGACGCTGGTGCTCAATAATTTCCGGGACCGGGTGAACGAGTTGCTGGGTGTGCCGGTCGAGGAAGGCTGGCGGATGTCGGCCATGCTGACGCTCGGCTACCCGCGGGGGAAGTGGGGTGTCGCCGCCAATCGCCGCCCAGTGCATGAGGTTTCATCCCGAAACCACTGGGACTCGCCATTCGGGGTCGAGGTATCGGAACCGCTGTGGCCGCCTCACGACAACATGACCATTGGCCTGCCCGCGGCGGGTTGATCTGTCGCAGGTAACCGGTACAGGAGGTATGTGACATGGCAGATCCGACAGGCATCGGAGTCACCGTCGTTCCGCCCGGCGAGGGCGACTATGCCGCCCTTCCCGGCTTCGGCGCATTCTTCAAGTTGTCCAGTAAGACCAACGGGGGCGAGGTGTCCATCGTCGAGCACCCATTCGAAGTGGGCTTCATCACCGCGGCGCATCGGCATACCCGCGAAGACGAACATTCCTTCGTGCTGGCCGGTGAGATCGGGTTTCGCTCCGACGACAGCGAAGTGGTCCTCGGCCCGGGCGGCTACATCACCAAGCCCCGCGGGCAAATGCACGCAATGTGGAACGCGGGCAACGAACCCGGTCGCATCGTCGAGATCATCACCCCGGGAGGATTCGAGAACTACTTCCGGGAACTCAGCGAATTGCTCGGTGACCACATCAACAGCCCGGTCGGCACGCCACTGCATGAGCTGCCCGAGTTCGGCGAACTTGCCGACAAGTACGGGCTGACCTACGGCGACCCGGAATGGATGGGCGACATTGTCCGCCGCTATCGGCTCAACCCGCCGTCGCACTGAAGCGGGCGGAGAGCTGGGAGCGCGGCGTGCGCGATTTGGTAGCCCCGCCAAGCGTTGGGTAACCTTGCGTTTACCGACGCGGGGTGGAGCAGCTCGGTAGCTCGCTGGGCTCATAACCCAGAGGTCGCAGGTTCGAATCCTGTCCCCGCTACCAGCGGAAATGGCCCTCGGAAGGAGACTCCGGGGGCCGTTTTCATGCATGCGGTGGATTCAAGCGAGCTGAAGGAGTCCTCGCTGCCCTGGCGCGGTGGGCCCGGCCGACCGGGGGTGAGCCGGCAATGTCGTTATGGACACCGAGCGCTCAACGGACCAGTTTTCGGGGATCGGGGAAGCCCAGTTTGGTGTAGCCGGGCGCGCGTTTCCGTAGTGAAGAGGCGATTACAGGGGTGAGTTCGTCGTGGTAGTCGTGCACCGTCGCGGTGGTCTTGGTGGCGTGGGGTCGGGTGATGCGCCCGACGTATTGGACGAGCCGGTTCTTGAAGGTGATCGGGGCGGCGAGGAACAGGGTGTCCAGGGCGGGGCAGTCGAATCCCTCGCCGATGAATGAGCTGGTGCCGACGATCAGCAACGGTCCGTCGTCGGCGGTGTGGTTGGCGAGTTGTTGAGAGATCTCGCGGCGTTGGCGCGCCTTCATCCGGCCGCTCAGCACGACGACATCCTTCTCGTCATTCCGGAGTCTTTCGGCGATGGCATTGAGGTGATCAATCCATGTGGTGAGGACGAGGATGTTGGCGCCGTCGGCGTGAGCCGAGAGGACGTCAGCGATGATCTGCTCGAGGCGTGCTTCGTCGGCGATGAGGGCTCGGTAGATCTCGGCCATTCCGCCTGGCGCACTGGGATCGGCTTGTCCGGTATAGCGGAACTGGGTGGGATGGACGTGTAGGACTGGGTGCGGTGCGAGCAGGTCGGTGCTCGCCGAAGGGAGTTGGCCCGCGGTAGGGGCTTCGAGGAGGACGTGATGTGATCCGAGTTGGTGGTAGATGAGGTCTTCGAGCCCGTCGCGGCGTTCGGGTGTGGCGGTGAGCCCGAGCCAGTATTTGGCGGCGATCCGATTTAGGACGTGAAAGAACGCGCTGGCCGCGATGTGATGGCATTCGTCGACTATGACGAAACCGTAACTGGCCGTGAGATCTTCGATGTTGCCGCGGCGGGTGAGTGTGGGTAGCAGCGCAATGTCGACGATGCCGGTGGTCTTGGATCGCCCGCCGCCGATCTGTCCGCACTTGAATCCGAGGTGTTTCTGCAACCGGTCACGCCACTGGTCCGCCAGCGCTTTGCGGTCGACCAGTATCAGGGTCGAGGTGGCGCGAGAGGCGATGGAGGCGCAGGCAATCACGGTTTTGCCCAAGCCAGGAGGCGCGATCAGGACACTGGTGTCTTCCTCAACGAGTTGTCGGGCGGCCTCGGCTTGTTCGGGCCGAAGTGTGGTTGAGCAACTGAATTCGTGACGGTCACCGGCCGAGCGTTTGTCGTCGATGCCTAAAGTACTCCCCGCTGAGTCGGCCAAATCTGTTAGGAGCTCGTAAAGTCCGCGGGGCAGCACGAGATCGCCTTCGACTGTCTCGTCGTAGCTGTATAGGAAGCGCGGTATGTTCCAGGTGCTGCGTCGAGCACGTTGGCGGGCATCGAATTCCGGATTTCGGATAGAGGCTGCGTGTTTCACGGCCGCGATCATGGCTGGACCAAGATCGTTGGCGGTCAGCGTGATTCGAGCAGTAAAGGTTGCCCGGATGATCGCTGCTGGCCTCGGCACGATTTTCGATGAGGTGGTAATTGCAGCCGGCGCACGCGATGACCGAATTGCGGATCGGGCAGCGTGCGAGCGAGCGCGGCCACGTCCTTATGCGAGAGGCGTGCGATGCTGGACAGGTACGCCCATTGGTCGTCGAAGGGTTCCAGCGTGGCGGGGTCGAGGAACAGGGTTGTGCCGTGCTGGCGGCGCTTGCCGTTGAGGGGTGCGGCGATGAGGTTGCCCATGCCGCGGCCGGTGTGGATGTCCTGGGACGGAAATAGTCTGTCGTAGCTACTGAGGTGCATGCTGCCGCGGAGTTGGAAGGCCTCGCCGAGTAGGCTGGTCGCGATACTGCGGGCTGTTGCGGCCAACATCGCCTGTGCGAAGAAGATCCAAACGTGCGCACCTCGCCCCGACTGCGATACTTCCAAAGCAGCCGGAACCTTATGGGCCCGGGCTGCTTTCAAATAGGCCAGTGCGTCAAGCATCGCGGCCTCTTTGTCGAAGTCGGCCGCGACCCACCAACATGTGTCATCGTCGCCAAGCGGATAGAGGCCGATATGAACCTCGCCGCGTAGGTGTTGTCCGATGATGTCGGGAGTCAAAGCAAGATAGGGGATCTCGGCACGGTTCATGCCCTTGCGCCAGTAGCCGCGAATGGCCGGCATCCAACCGGATCGCCCGTCGCGCCGGTTCTCCCAACGCACCGCGTAAACATCTGAGCGACAACGAAACAGATCGAGGAAGAAACGGACCTTGTCTTCGGGCGCCGATCTCATGCTGATTGGCAATTCCGGTGCACCGGAGAGAGTAGCTTGATCCGGATCCGCCGCTCGGGCCTGCTCTTCACTCAATTTCAGTAGGCGACGCAGGCGGAGATTGTCAGCGCGCAACGTCTCGAGCTCACCCGGAAAACGCTCCTCCACAACCACAGTCTGCCTCGCTTGCTGCACTGCGCTGGGAATGCCGATCGACCAGCAAGAGGATCCCGCGCCGTTGCAGGAACTGCTCGGCGTGAGGGGAGCCGGCCAACCGGGCCAAGCCAAACGCTCGACACCTAGATCGTTCCGACGCGCAGTACCGCGAATTAATTACTGCTTCAAGGCACGACGCATCAGCCCCTGCAGCACCTTACGTACAGCGTTAGAGCCTGCACAGCGTTAGAGCCTGTCGTCGATATGCTGACTTCAGAATCAGAATGGTGTATGACTCTGCTAGATTTTTGGTGCATATAAACCGCCTGGTTTGGTGTATATTTGCGCCCATGACACGCATCACGGTCGACGTGAATGACGAATGGCTTGACGCCGCCAAAGAGGCCCTTGGAACCGACACCAAGGTCGCGACCATCAACGCAGCGTTGCGGTCTTTCGCGCTGCGCACACAAGCCGGCAAGATCGTCGCCGCGCTGGGCAGTGTCCCGATGGATTTCACCGATTCCGATGCCTCGTGGCGCTACGGTGCTGGCCGCGACCTCACTCGACTCGAACAAGAGGCGCGAGAGCCCAAAGCCCCTTAATGGCCAGCATCGTGTACTTGGCAGACACAACCGTCTACGTCTTACAGGGTCGCCACGACGTCGTGCGCCGCCGATTCGAAACGCTCTTGGCAGAGGGGCGACTCGCAGGATGCCAGATGTCGGCTCTGGAGTACCTCAACGGTGCCCCGGATCCGAAAGGCTACGAGATTGTCTGGGGCGCCTTGCATGGACACCGCTGGATGGACGTGACCTCGGAGGCCATGAACCGAGCACTGGCCGTGCACCGAGAACTCGCCAAGACCAGCCAGCACCGACACTTCCGTCTACCCGACTTGATCATCGCTGCCACAGCCGAACTCAACGGAGCGACCGTCCTACATTACGACGCCGATTACGACCGCATCGCCGCCGTGACCGGCCAGGCCACAGAGTGGGTGGCCGCCAAGGGCTCGCTGTAACCGGGGTTGCGATCACGTCGGGTTCACCGACGATTTTGCTGCGCCGTTCCGTACGCAGTCACCCGGCGACTCGCCGCATTGTGCCGCACAGGACGAAGATTTCGGTGTTTAGCTTGCGTTATGGAATACCAAGCTCGGTCGCACTGGCAAAAGCGCGTGGTGATCCGCCTGATCGTGGCCCTATTGGTCGGCCTGGTCGTTGCGCTGGCGCTCGGCTTCACGACGGCATGGCGGTACGCACCCGCCGTCGGGTGGATCGCCGCGGCAGGTGTCTACCTTGCCTGGACCTGGATCGTCGTCTTGCCGATGGACGCCGAACAGACGCGCGCACATGTTCGTCCTGAGGATCCGCCAAGGGGCTGGATCACCGACGGCATCATTCTCGCGGCGAGCGTGGCCAGCCTGGCGGGTGTGGCGCATCTGCTCACCGCCGGGTCGAAGTCGGGAGTCGAGCGACAGGTCGCCGCGGCGGTCGGAGTGGTCAGCATCATCGCGGCGTGGTGCGTGGTCCACACCGTCTTCAGCGTCCGCTATGCCGACGTCTACTACTCGAGCGAGGGCACCGGCATCAATTTCAACGGCAAAGAGAAGCCACGATTCGTGGATTTCTTCTACCTCGCGTTCACCGTCGGCATGACGTACCAGGTCTCCGATACCAGTCTGGAGACCGGACAGTTCCGTGCGCTCGTACTGTGCCAGGCGCTGCTGTCTTACCTCTTCGGGGCGGTCATCCTCGCGGTAACGATCAATTTGGTTGTCGGGCTTAATAATTCGGCAAGTTGACAACGCAGCACTCCCTCTCGGCCGGCCCGCCGGGCTGTGACATATTCCACACCTCTGTCTGCTGCCACGTCTAGACAGCAGTCCATTTTCCCCGGTAACGTTCCCTTCACCCTGCCGGATATTCCGCTGTGCACGCGGTGACAAGACGTAAGCGTCGGCATCGACGAAGCGCGGCAGCGGTGGCGAAATCGAAAATCCTTGGTACGAAGGGCAAGCAGTGAAACGACTTAGCGGTGCGGACGCGATGATGCTCTACAGCGAAGCGCCCAACGTGCCGATGCACACGGTCAAGGTCGCGATCGTCGATGCGCCCAACACCGGCAGCTTTTCGGTGGACACCGTCCGCAAAGTTCTGCAACGGCGACTACACCGATTCGAACCCATGCGGCGCATCCTCGTCGAGACGCCCTATGCGTTTCACCGCCCGGTGTGGCGGGAGCATTGTCCGGTCGACCTCGCATATCACGTTCGGCCACTGCGGCTACCGGCCCCCGGTGGACGGCGGGAACTCGATGCGGCCATTGCCCGATTGATCGAGGAGCCGTTGGACCGCACCCGGCCGCTGTGGGAGATTTACGTCGTCGACGGCCTGGCCGACGGACGGGTCGCCGTCGTCACCAAGATTCATCACGCGCTTGCCGATGGTGTCGCATCGGCCAATCTCCTTGCCGGTGCGCTAGACCGACCGGAAGCCGTCGACTCCGCTGAGCTCGACCTGGTTCCGAGCAGGACCCGGTTGCTATGGGATGCCACCCGCGACCATGTGCGGCAAATCGCCCAATTGCCAAGCCTTTTGCGCTACACCGCGGCCGGCGCCCGTCGAGTCCGGCGCAGCAAACGCGAAGAACGCCTCAAAGCCCCGAAGTGCTTCCTGAATCACCGGCTCGGCACCCGACGCCAGTTCGCCACGGCTAGTGTGCCGTTCGCCGATGCCAAGCGAGTGACCCGTCAATTGGATTGCACGATAAACGATCTGATCCTCGCCATGAGCGCGGGCGCGGCCCGGGAGCTGCGGCTGCGTTACGACGGCCGCTCGGACACCCCGCTGGTAGCCATGGTGCCGGTATGCCTCGACTCGTCGCCGGGGAGAGTGGCCGGCAACAACTTCACCCAGATCGCGGTCGCACTACCGGCGCACGTTGCCGACCCGCTGCATCGGATCAAACACAGCCACGATGCGGCCATTGCCGCCAAGCAGCGGCATGTTCTACAAGGGCCGGAGCTTTGGACGCGGTGGTTCGACTACATGCCGCCCGGGTTGGCGCGGATGCTCAGCGGCTGGATGGCACGCAGGGATGCCCACAACGCCATGCAGAATCTCGTGGTTTCCAATGTGCCCGGTCCGCGCGAACTCGTCACGGTCGCCGGCGCGACGGTCGCCGAGTTCTATTCGGTAGGACCGCTTGTGGCAGGAAGCGGTCTGAACATCACCGTGTGGAGCTATGCGAATCAGCTCAACATCTCGGTTCTGGCCGACGCCGCGACGCTCGACGACGCACACGAGGTCACCGACGCGATGATTCGCGAATTCACCCAGATCGCCTCTGCCGCAGGCTGTTACACCGAAGCCGGCCAGCACGAGTACCAGGCCGTCGTGGCCTGAACAACCGAAAGGACACCGTGACTACCACCGATATCGCCGAACCCGAGATCGCGAAATGGGACCCGCTTCTCACCGCGCGCGTCATCGGCGCCATCCGGCCAATTCTCAAGCGCTACTTCCGATCCGAGGTGTACGGACTCGACAACATCCCCGCCGGCGGAGCGCTGGTGGTGTCCAACCACTCCGGCGGCCAGCTGGCGTTCGACGTGCCGATCTTCGCGATCGACTGGTATACCGAGCACGGCTACGACCGCCCGATCTACACGCTCAGCCATGACATGATCATGGTCGGGCCGGTGGGAAACTTCCTGCAAAAGATCGGGTTCATCCGGGCCAATCACGACAACGCCGCCCGCGCGCTCCGCAGCGACGGCATCGTCGTGGTCTTCCCGGGTGGCGACTACGACGCCTACCGGCCGACGACCGCCCAGAACGTCATCGACTTCGACGGCCGCACCGGATACGTTCGGGCCGCGATCGAGGCCGGGGTACCCATCGTCCCGATGGTTTCTATCGGCGGACAGGAGACCCAGTTCTTCCTCACCCGCGGCACCTCGTTGGCTCAGCGCTTGGGCCCGCTCGCGCGGTGGGCGCGCGCCAAGATCGCGCCAATCACGGTGGGCTTCCCGTTCGGCGTCAGCCTTTTCGTATTTCCGCCGAACCTCCCGCTGCCCGCCAAAATCGTCACCCGCGTGCTCGAACCGATCAACATCCGCAAGAAATTCGGCAAAAACCCCGACGTCGCTGACGTCGACGCCCACGTGCGTGAGGTCATGCAGGCCGGACTCGACGAGCTCGCCGCCGCCCGCCGATTCCCGATACTGGGCTGACGCCGGTACGACGCCGATGTAGTAGCGTCTAGACACATGTCCAACGGTATGTCGGTCGAGTCGGCGCGACGCCGGTTCACCGGTAAACGCGCTGACACCGTCTTGAAACTCGGGCGGGCCACCCTCGAGGTACTGCGCGACGTCGGCTACCAGGAGCT
This sequence comes from Mycobacterium sp. NGS66, assembly GCF_059812225.1. Taxonomy (NCBI): domain Bacteria; kingdom Bacillati; phylum Actinomycetota; class Actinomycetes; order Mycobacteriales; family Mycobacteriaceae; genus Mycobacterium; species Mycobacterium sp. NGS66. The sequence goes on from NZ_JCALCG010000003.1 coordinate 389,423, forward strand.
CACCCTGCAGGCGGTGGCGGCTCAGGCCGGACTGGCGCGCGCGACCGCCTACACGTATTTCTCCTCCAAAGAGCACCTGATCGCCGAGGTCTTCTGGCGGCGGATGTCGAGCATCGAGCCGGCCGGGGACGAAGCCGACGTGGTGGAGCGGGTGGCGGGCGTGCTGCGCGAACTGGCGTTCATCGTCGGTGACGAGCCGGCGTTGGCCCACGCCGTCGCGGTCACCATGAACAGTGGTGATCCGGACGTGGAACTGCTTCGCCTGCAGATGGGCCGCTTCGTCCACGACCTACTCATCTCGGCCGTCGGCGACGACGGGGATCCAGAAGCCGTGGTGCTGCTCGAGCTGATCTACATCGGCGTGATGGTCCGCGCTGCCAGTGGGACGATGTCCTATCGCGAGGTCGCCGATCAGCTGGACAGCGCCGTGCGGCGCATCCTTTCCACTGCCCCGAATTCGAGTCGGCCAAATAAGGCTCGCCGCAACCGCTAGGCGGCGCGCTCGCTCGAATCGCCTTGGGCCCCAACGGCTCCCAGGCCATCGCTGAGCTGTGGTTTTCGTTGCCCGACCGGCGGGTATGAATCCGAAATGGCCGATGAGACAAAGCAGTCCCTGCATGCGGTCGGACTGGTGTGCAGCCTGAAACCCAGTTCGGCGCCGTCCAGCAGCGTCCTGATGGCCGAGCAGGTGGCAAGCGAGCTGAAAAGCAACGACGTCGAATGCGAGCTGATTCGTTGCGTCGACCATGCCATTGCCCCGGGTGTGGAAAACGACATGGGTCAAGGGGATGCCTGGCCGCAGATCCGGGAGAAGGTGCTGAGCGCCGACATCCTGCTGATCAGCACCCCGATCTGGACGAAGTGCCGGAGCAGATTGCGTCCACCACCGCGACTGCGGCGCGCAACGCGGCGCACTTGGCGCGGCTTCTGCGGCAACGACAATATCCTCCGTATGGCGCGTAAGCCATTGCGCACCAAGCTATTTCATCCCACGAAGGAGTTGTGATGGGAGAAGTCACAGACACCGGCACTCAAATGGTCGACGGCGCACGGCAGGAAGCACAGGTGTATCGCGGCGACAATCCGCGTCCGCTGGTCGGCTATCTGGTGGTGTTGGCTGTCTATGGGCTCTTGGTAACCGCAACGACGGTGATCGCGGCGCTCACCGGCCGTAGGCTGCCGGATCGCTGGACCATCCAAGACCTGGTCACCGTCACGCTGGGCACCCACAAGCTTTCCCGAACGTTGACCAAGGACGCCGTGACGAGTCCGCTGCGAGCCGCGTTCACCCAATATGCCGGTACCGGCGGCCCGGCCGAGGTGAACGAAGAGGCCAGGGAATCAGGTCAACTGCGGCACAGCTTGGGTGAGCTGTTGACCTGCCCCTTCTGTCTCGATATGTGGGTTGCCACCGGATTCGCCATCGGCCTGATTTTCGCGCCAAGGCTCACGCGCCTGGTCGCCGGCACCTTCACCGCCTTGGCCGGGGCGGACTTCCTGCAGCTCGGCTATGCGATGGCCCAGCAGTCAACCGAAGGTTGACAAGCTCTGGCTGAGGTTTTCCCCGACCCGGTGCGGGTAGCCGTCCTGGATGGCAAGTCTGTATCGAGAGGGAAACTCATGAGCCTGCAGGACAACCAGACCGGGCAGCTGGTGACCGACGAGCATGCCCACCCGCCCGAAGGTGACGATCGCAGCCGTCGGCGGCGTGGCTGGGTCAACTGGGTGCTGGCGTTGCTGACGGTGCCTTCGGCGGCGCTGGTGATGATCTTCGGCATCGGTGCAGCGATGAGCGTGGCTGCCTGCAGTAGCGGCCAATGCCCAAAGCTCGGGCCCAGCGGCCTGCTCTACGGCATATTGCTGTACGGGGCTCCCGCCGTGGCCGCATTGACCATCGCAATCTCCTTTGTGACCGCGACACGTCGTTGGGGCGTCATCGTTCCGCTGTGCGGGCTGGCTCTGCTGCTCGCCGACGTCGCCGTCATGGTCAGCTTGTTCCGCACCTGACGAGCAGTTCGTCTGCGGTGCAAAGCAAATGGCCCCAGCCCGGGATCGGGCTGGGGCCATTCTCGCTATGAGCTACTGGTTGGCCCGCTCACGCTCTTCGGCCGCGCTGGCCGCACCGCGGGCAGCTTCCGCCTCGGCCTCTTTCTTGGCCGCGTTGCGCTGGGCGTCGGCCTTGTCCTGCTGAGCCTGGCCCTCGCGCTTGACGTCATCGCGGCCCGTCACGGCACCGATGACTTCCTTCGCCTTGCCCTTGACGCCTTCGACGACACCCTCGACAGCTTCCTGGGGGCCACTCTTCTCGCCCATGCATTCCTCCCTGTCATCGCTTCGTTCGGTGGCTGCGCGCTGCCCGGTTTCGACTTTGCGCATCCGGCGGGCCTGGCCAGGACGCTGACCAACCGCGTCGTGGTGTCCAGGATTTCCCGCTTGGCGCAGTGTTTCCGGATGGCCGCAATCTGAAACATGTGGCGTGGCTCACCGGGTCCACGTCGACCTCCCTAAAGGCCTGGCGAATAACGGTTTGATCACGATAAGAAGTCACGATTCCCTAAGAATGAGGCCACAACTCTGAGAGTTCTCAACTTTGGACGCTCAGTCTGGTTGCCCGCTTAGTGAATTCGCGTCGTTTTTGTGGTCGAGGCCACCCAGTTGCGCGCTCGCCCCGGTGCGGCGCCGTTCGTCGGGTATCAATGCCCGATCGACGCGGTTTCGCTTCGGCTACTTTGAATTTCGGGACATCGGGAACCTCAACGATCAAGTCGCATCATCTGAAGGAACAAATCATGAAATTCAGCAGTGTGCCCGCACGCCGGCGGCTGGCCGGCATCAGCGCTGGGTGTCTGCTCGGGGGATTTGCCGTCGGCATCGTCGGCGCCCCCTCGGCGGCCGCAGCGCCCGACTGCAGCCCGGAGGGGGTCAACGCCACCGTGTCGTCGGTCACCGGCGCCGCGGAGCAGTACCTGGGCAGCCACCCGGGAGCCAACCAGGTAGTGATGGCCGCTTACGGGCAGCCGCGTTCGGAGGCGGCTGCGAACTTGCGCAGCTACTTCACCGCGCACCCGCAGGAGTACTACGACCTGCGCGGCATTCTGGCGCCGATCGGGGAGACCGAGCGCCAGTGCAACGTGACGGCGCTGTCACCGAATCTGGAGTCGGCCTACCACGAATTCATGGCCGGCTGATTGGGGCAGGGTTCATGTCTGCGCGCCGGATGTGGCGCGCAGGCATGAACTGCCGGTCGCGTGGGTAACTTCTGATCAGCCAACGGAAGTGGAGTATCCTCATGCGCCTGCGTCGTAGCGTGGTGAGCAAGCCAGGAATCGCCCGGAAGCGCCGGGGAAAGGGTTTCGCCTACTACGACCCCGACGGTGATCAGATCTCCGATCCGCAGACTCTGCAGCGGATAAAGGATCTGGTCATCCCGCCGGCCTGGAAAAAGGTGTGGATCAGCCCTTACCCCAACGGCCACATCCAGGCCGTCGGCACGGATGCGGCCGGACGGCGTCAGTACCTCTACCACGTCGCGTGGCAGCAAGAGCGTTCGGAAGAGAAGTTCGATCGCGTGCTGGAGTTGTCCAAGGAATTGCCCGCGTGGCGACAGCACATCGCCCGAGATCTGGCGGGCCGCGGGTTGTCCCGCGACCGGGTGCTGGCGTTGGCGCTGTATTTGCTTGACCGAGGCTACTTTCGGGCGGGCGGTGACCGATACGCAGAGGAGAACGAGTCCTACGGCATTGCCACGCTGCAGTGTCAGCATGTGACCGTCCGCGGCGGCGCAGTGCGATTCGACTATCCCGCCAAAAGCGGGGTGCGGCGCACGCTCGAGATCGAGGACGTCCAGGTCGTACGTGCGGTGCGGTCACTGCAGCGCCAAGCCGAGCGCTCGCGACGACTACTGGTGTGCCGGACGGGATCTGAGTTGGTGGAAGTCCGGGCCGAAGACCTCAATACGCGGTTCAAAGAACTTGTCGGCGACGAATACTCCGTCAAAGACCTCCGCACTTGGCATGGCACGGTGCTGGCCGCCGCGGCGTTCGCCGAGGCCGATCCCGCCGTGTCGCGGCGGGTCGCCAAACGCGTCGAAGCGGCTGTGATGCGTGAGGTCGCCGAGGAACTGGGGAATACTCCGGCAGTTGCGCGCGGCTCCTACGTCGATCCGCGCGTTGTCACCGGCTACGAACAGGGGATAACGATCGCCGCGGCAACGCAACGCGCGGCGCGGATCCGTCGCCCCGGCGCGGCGCAGGAGATGCTGGAAAAGGCGACCGCGTCGATGATTCGCCGAATAGCCAAGGGCGGGAACATGTCTGGCGCGTCGGCACTGGCCAAGACGGCGTGAGTCAGGCCGCCGGCGTGTTGGTCGAGACCGCGAGAGTCTCTGCCGGGACGGTCACTTCATTGATGAAGTTGCCGAGGTAAGTTATCGCGCGGCGGCCTTCCGGCAAAATGTCGGCGGCCAAAGGGAAGTCGTGGATCTGTCCGCGCCACACGTGCAAGTCGCACCGGACCCCGGCTTGCGCCAGCCGACGCGCCATCAATTCCGCATCATGCAGCAGCAATTCGTCGCCGCCGGCGTGAATTGCCACCGGGGGCAGCTGGGACAAGTCGGCATCCACCGGGGGTACCAGAGGTGAGCCGTCCGCGGAAAGCCGCTTGTGGCAGCGCTCAACGTATTTGGCGAATGCCGGCAAGACCCGGCCGCTGAACATCGCGCAGCGGCGGGCGTTGCGATGAGTCAACCTACGCGACGAGCCCAAATCAGTCAGGGGCGATATGGTCGCGATGCCTGCCGGCAGGGCCTCGTCGTGATCAGGGCCGCACTCAATCATGTTCAGCGTGAGCATGAATGCCAACATGCCTCCCGCGGAGTCGCCCGCGACCACGATGCTGCTTGGTGGATACCCCTGGCGCCGTAGCCATCGCCAGGCGTCGACACTGTCCGAAAGCGCGTCTGTGACAGCATGCCTGGGCAGCATTCGATAGCCGACATTGAGAACGACGGCGTCGGCCGCCTTGGACAGACGCGCCACCAGCGATCGGTGGGTATTGAGTCCACAAACCATGAACGCACCGCCGTGCAGGTACAGCACCGCTCGCGACCCGGAAACGCCTCGGCCAGTGACCAACTCGGCTTTGCAATTCGGGAGTTGGACGGGCCGGATCGTCGCGTGCCCGCGCCGCGGCGCCAGACCGGCCAAATAGTCGATTGCGGCGAACGGCCAGTTGAGGTTTGGGCTCAGTGCCCAAATCCGGATACTGTTCTTCACAAAAGCCCGGCAAGCTACGGCTACCGCAGTGGACTGCACGCTGCGACGCCTATGGATGGTCCGACGCATTGAGCCTCTCAATCCCGTATGCGCTGCGGCTTTTCGGTACATTAGGTCAACTTTCTTAACGTTGTTAAGGCGTATACCCGGCCGAATACGCCGCAAACGTCACGGTTTGACCAACTTCCGGCTTCATAAGGAATCGCCTACAGCATTGAGTGAGGCTGGGAGGCGGCAAATTTCGCCAGGCAGTCGCGCTAACGTTCGATGTTGTAGAAGGATTCGCCGTCCTCCGGCGTTCCGTCGATCTGGCCGCGCTCGCGGCCGTGCCGATCTGGATCGATCCGGTCCAGGTCGTCGTCGCCGACTACGTTGAATGCGCCACCGGCCCGCGCGTCGTGAGCCTCACTCGAGGGGGTGCTGACATCTGAGTCGTCGGGCGTCTCAGCGGCCAGCTTTTCGTCGAGCGTCTCGTTCTCCTCGGCCTTGATCCACTCGTCGGGCGGATCGACGACCTCGTCGCCGTCGTCGTTGCGCACCTCGTCGGAGTCCAGGCTCTCTGACTGCTCCAACATGTCATCGGAGTTGTCGGTTTCCACGACGCCCGGTTGCCCGTCATCGGCAGATGTTAAACCGCTACCGCTGGATCGGCGCCCGCGTTTTGACCGCCGCCAGGAGGGTATCCGCCACAGCGTCAGAGCAGGAGTTTCTATGAAAGCCGTTACCTGGCAGGGTAAGCGTGATGTGCGCGTCGAGACGGTTCCCGACGCTGCGATCGAGCAACCCAACGACGCCGTCATCGAGGTCACCTCGACGAACATCTGCGGCTCAGACCTTCATCTGTACGAGGTCCTCGGCGCCTTCATGAACCCGGGCGACATCCTCGGCCACGAAGCCATGGGCATCGTGCGGGAGGTCGGTAAAGAGGTGGATAACCTGCGGGTCGGTGACCGGGTCGTGATCCCGTTCCAGATCTCGTGCGGCAGCTGTCACATGTGCGGCAAGCAGCTCTACACCCAATGTGAAACCACCCAGGTCCGCGACCAGGGGATGGGGGCCGCACTGTTCGGCTATTCGGAGCTCTACGGCGAAGTTCCCGGCGGCCAGGCCGAACTGCTGCGCGTGCCCCAAGCCCAATTCACGCACATCAAAGTTCCGGTGGGACAGCCGGATTCGCGATTCGTCTACTTGTCGGACGTGCTACCGACCGCCTGGCAGGCGGTAGCGTACGCCGACATCCCACCCGGCGGTACGGTCGCCGTACTCGGCCTGGGCCCCATCGGCGACATGGCCGCCCGCATCGCCGATCATCTCGGCTACCGGGTGTTCGCCGTCGACCTAGTGCCCGAGCGGTTGGCCCGTGCCGCGCAGCGCGGCATCCACACCATCGACCTGAGCCGGCTCGACGTCGCCCTGGGCGAGCAGATCCGGGATCTGACCGACGGGCGCGGCACGGATTCGGTGATCGACGCGGTCGGGATGGAGGCGCACGGGTCTCCCGCCGCGCGGCTGGCCCAGCAGGCCACCGCCCTGCTGCCGGATGCGCTGGCCAAGCGGATGATGCAGACCGCCGGCGTGGACCGGCTCAGCGCGCTGTACTCCGCTATCGACGTGGTGCGGCGCGGCGGGACCATCTCGCTGGCCGGCGTCTACGGGGGCATGGCCGATCCGCTGCCGATGCTCACCCTCTTCGACAAGCAGATCACCCTGCGGATGGGGCAGGCCAACGTCAAGAAGTGGGTGGACGACATTATGCCGCTGCTCATCGACGGCGATCCGCTGGGCGTGGACTCCTTCGCCAGCCACGTGCTGCCCCTGGACCAGGCCCCGCACGCCTACGAGATCTTCCAGAAAAAGCAGGACGGCGCCGTGAAGGTGATGCTGAAGCCCTGAAATCTGAACCCGGCAGGCACGTCAAAAGTAATGGGCGACATGGTATTTAGCGCATCGACTGGTCGCCGGGAAGGATAGTGCGCGGTTTGACAACCCCGCTGCTCGGGTATGAAGTGCGCCATGACCAGCGCAGCCGGCCCCGCCCCCACACCCAGCGATGAAGCGTGGCCGGGCAAGGCATACCCACTGGGCGCGACATACGACGGAGCAGGTACCAACTTCGCAGTGTTCAGCGAGGTGGCCGAGCGCGTCGAGCTGTGCCTGTTCGACGCCGACGGCGCCGAAAGCCGGATAACGCTGCCCGAGGTGGACAGCTTCGTCTGGCACGGTTTCGTGCCGGCCATCGAGCCCGGTCAGCGCTACGGCTACCGGGTCTACGGCCCCTACGAGCCCGAGGCCGGGCTGCGGTGCAACCCCAACAAGCTGTTGCTCGACCCGTACTCGAAGGCCATCGACGGGACGTTCGACTGGAATCAGTCGCTGTTCAGCTACAACTTCGGCGACCCGGACAGCCGCAACGACGACGATTCGGCGGCCAGCATGCCCAAGTCGGTGGTGATCAACCCCTACTTCGACTGGGCGATCGACCGGCCACCGAACCACGAGTACGCCGACACCGTCGTCTACGAGGCCCACGTCAAGGGCCTGACCATGACACATCCCGACATCCCGGAACCGATTCGGGGCACCTACGCCGCCGTCGGTCACCCGGTGATCGTCGAGCACCTCAAGAGCCTCGGCATCACCGCGATCGAGCTGATGCCGGTGCACCACTTTGCCAACGACTCGACGCTGGTGGAAAAGAACCTGACGAATTACTGGGGATACAATACCATTTCGTTCTTCGCGCCGGACCCCAAATATTCCAGCGCCACTTCACCGGGAGGTCAGGTCCAGGAGTTCAAGGCGATGGTGCGCACCCTGCACGAGGCGGGCATGGAGGTGATCCTCGACGTGGTCTACAACCACACCGCCGAGGGCAATCACCTGGGCCCGACGCTGTCGATGCGCGGTATCGACAACGCCGCCTACTACCGACTGGTCGACGACGACAAGCGCTACTACATGGACTACACGGGAACCGGCAACAGCCTCAATGTCGGGCACCCGCATGCGCTGCAGCTGATCATGGACTCGCTGCGCTATTGGGTGACCGAGATGCATGTCGACGGCTTCCGGTTCGACCTGGCGTCCACCCTGGCCCGGGAGTTCTACGACGTGGATCGGCTGGCGACGTTTTTCGAACTGGTGCAACAGGATCCGACGGTCAGCCAGGTCAAGTTGATCGCCGAGCCGTGGGACGTCGGGCCGGGTGGTTACCAAGTGGGCAACTTCCCGCCGCAGTGGACGGAGTGGAACGGCAAGTACCGCGACACCGTGCGCGACTTCTGGCGCGGTGAGCCGGCCATGCTCGACGAGTTCGCCTACCGGCTGACCGGATCGTCCGATCTCTACGAGCACACCGGTCGCCGGCCGGTGGCCTCGATCAACTTCGTCACCGCCCACGACGGCTTCACGCTGCGCGACCTGGTGTCCTACAACGAGAAGCACAACGAGGCCAACGGCGAGGACAACAACGACGGCGAGAGCCACAACCGGTCCTGGAACTGCGGGGTCGAAGGGCCTACCGACGACGCCGGTGTCAACGAGCTGCGCGCGCGCCAACAGCGAAACTTCATCACCACGCTGCTGTTGTCGCAGGGCGTGCCGATGATCAGTCACGGCGACGAGCTCGGCCGCACCCAGAACGGCAACAACAACGGCTACTGCCAGGACAACGAGCTCACCTGGATCGACTGGGACAAAGCGGACACCGGACTGCTCGAGTTCACCGCCGCGGTGTCCGCACTGCGCGGCAACCACCCGGTGTTCCGCCGCCGCCGCTTCTTCAGCGGCAAACCGGTGGGCCGGCGCGGCCAGGACGGTCTGCCCGACATCGCGTGGTTCGCCCCGGACGGCACCGAGATGACCGAAGACGATTGGGGGACCGGCTTCGCGAAATCGGTCGCGGTGTTCCTCAACGGCCACGGCATTCTCGACCGCGATCAGCGCGGTCAACGAGTCATCGACGACTCGTTCCTGCTGTGCTTCAACGCCCACTACGAGCCGATCGAGTTCGCCGTTCCGCCGAAGGAGTTCGGCACCGGCTGGAGGACCGTGGTGTTCACCGGTAGCGAGCAAGCGGCGCCCCCTGAGGAACTGAGCGCGGCGGAGACATTCACCGTCGACGCGCACACCGCGGTGGTGTTGCAGGCCCGCGACGACTCGGCCACACCTTAGTGCTTCAGCCCGGTATTTTGCCCAGGACGTAGTTGGCGATGCCCACCGCCGGTTTCGCGCGATCCGTGCCAGTGCCGGTGGCGGCGTAGGACACGTTCACGTCGACGACCACGTTGGCCTTGGCCGCGATGGCCCGGACGGAGCGCCGCAGGCCCTTGGTCTCCACTTCGAGCGTGGTGATGCCGTTGCCGGCCTCGGTGGGAACGCCCACGGCGAACGTCAGGATCTGCCCAGACGGAAGGGTCACCTGCACGTCCCCGCCGCATTGACGCCATCCGGCCAGCAACTGCGTCAGCTGCTTTGCGGCCGCAGCGGGCTCGCGGAAAGCGGCCACCGCCGCAACCACCTGCTGGGCATTTCCCGCGTTGCTGGTGTCGGTGAATTCTGCTGCGCGATAACCGAATACGGCTTCGACCTGATAGGCGTCCGAACTGGCCGGGCCGATGCTGCCCCAACACTCGGGGCGGTCGATGCGTCCCTCCCGGCTGTTGGCGGCGATCCGGTCCCAGGTCTTGCCGGGCGTCAGGCTCTGGTCACCGGTGATCCTTCTGACGTCGGGCAGGCCGGGCAGCAACCCGCCCAGGTCGACCGGCGCCACCGTCGGCGCGGGCGGACGGGCGCCCGCGACGCTGGGTGCTGGGTGTTGGTTCGACCTGATGGTGGCCACGGCGGCCCAGCAGACCAGTGCGATGACGGCAAGGGTGATGAATGCGTACGACACCGCCACCCCCACCAGGGCCCGCTGACGGCCGCCTTCGCCGGTGCGACGGATTTGAGCAAGCCCCAGATGCCCCAGGATCGCTCCGGCCGGCGCGAACACGAACGCGAACACCACCGACAACGTCGCCAATGCGTTCACCGGCGGTTCGACCGGCTCGGGGTAGTCCTCCAGCGGTTCTACCGGCGGTCCGTATGGCAGGCTGCCGAACGGATCGTAGTTAAACGGGTTGCGCCCGAAGGGATCCTGAGGGTTGCTCACGCGAGCGGTCCTTCATGACCCCGCATCGTGGGGAGCATGGCCTCGACAATAGTCGCGACGTGATCGGTCCGGTCGCGATCGCGGGCGCCGGTTTGTTGTCGTGGCGTACACTTACCGATTAAGTCCGTTCGGACTCTCTTCGCCGTTTAGCCCAAAGCGGTCGGTATCCGCACGGTTGCCGGGCTGCGTGGCTGCGGCAGCAACATTCCCGGTCACCCCGGACCCAGTAGGCCGTGCGCCGCAGGTAGTCGATCCGTACCGACGGATCCCAGTGCAGTGGGAGGACCGTGGGAGGACAACGCCCACGGTTCATGTGCGGGGATGGCTGCCGCGTAGGACTGACAGGAAGTGTGCCGGTGACGCAAGACCTGGCCCTTACGGCGATCAACCCGATCAGCGACGTGATCGCCGCCGACCGGCCCCGGCGGCGGGCCGACGCAGCATCGTCCGGGGATTCCTATGACGATGTCGTCGACATGTTCTTGGCGCTTCGCACGATGCCGCCCGAATCGCGCGAATACGCGCGGCAGCGCGAATGCATCGTCGTGCGGTGCCTACCGTTGGCGGACCACGTAGCCCGTCGCTACGCGCGTCGTGGGGAAAACCTGGATGACTTGGTGCAGGTCGCGCGGGTAGGCCTGATGAACGCCATCAACCGATTCGACCCGGACAAGGGGCCCAGCTTCATCGGGTTCGCGGTCCCCACCATGATGGGCGAGGTCAGGCGGCATTTCCGCGACCATACCTGGAGCATGCGAGTGCCCCGGCGGCTGCGTGAGCTGCACGTCCAGATCGGCAAGGCCACCCCGGCTTTGGTCCAGAATCTGGGACGCGCGCCCACCGCCACCGAGATATCGGAGATGCTCGGCATCTCGCGCGAGGAGGTGGTGGAATGCCTGGTCGCGGGGGAGAGCTATCGGCTCGAGTCGCTGGACGCACCCGTCGGTGCCGTCAATTCGGGCAGCAGCCGGATGGTCGCCGAGTCGGTCGGCGAGCTCGACCCGCAGATCGACCACATCACCAACCGTGAGGCGGTGCGCGCCTTTGTCGCCGTTCTGCCGCAGCGCGAGCGGGAGATCCTGCAGATGCGCTTCTTCGAGTCGATGACCCAAAGCCAAATCGCCCAGCGAATCGGCTGCTCGCAGATGCAAATCTCGCGCATCCTGGCCAACACCTTGCAACGCCTGCGCGACCAGCTCGAGTAGGCGCCGGGCGCTCTGGTTTGAGCCCCGCGTCGTCGGGTACCTAGCCACCGTGGGCCTTCTCGTCGAGACGTGGCCAGAGAGCTGGCATCGCAGTCGCCTGTTTCGCATCCTCAGTCTGGGTGGCTACGTTGCGTTCGACCTGCCCCGGCTGGTAACCGGGTTGGGCGCGGCGCTGCTGTTGGGCATCGCGACGGCCCACGGGTACATGGTGGCCGGCGAACCGGCACTGCCCGCCTACTTCGTCGTGTATGCCATCGCGATGATCGCCGGATGCCTCGCGGTCGCCGCAAGTATCGGCTATGGCAGGAATCCCCGTGTGGCACAGGCCGGTTGGTATTTCGGTGACCTGCTGGCGCTGGTCTTCCTCGCGGTCGCCGTGGGCACCCGGATCGTGAGTCTGCCCGGTCTGGCCACGCTGACCGGACGATGGGACTTCGTGCCCGTCACGTTTGCGCTGGCGTTCGCGGCGGCCTTCATCGGGGTGCACGGGTCGGTGTTGCTGGGCATCAACGTGGCCTATCCGCAGCGGCAGCAGTGGAACGACTGAGCCCGGGACAACTAGCCGCCGCGAAAGTACGACTACCGACGTTCGCTCTCGGGAAATGGGTCGGCAGTTGCACTTTCGCGATAGCAGGCGCGGGCCGTCAGGCGACCACGCGGAAGTGCCGCGCGCTTTGATCCGCCGGGTCCGGCAGGGCCATGCCGGCCTCGACACCGGAACGCAGATAGTCGATGACGGCGTCGTTCAGGCGCTCGCCGGGCACGACGGCGGGGATGCCCGGCGGATACGGCGTGATCTGTTCTGCGGCAATGCGACCGGCGGCCTTCTCCGCGGGCACCATCTCGGTCGGCCCGAAGAACGCGTCGCGGGGCAGCAGGGCGGTCTCCAGTTGCAACTCTTCGGGGGAGAGCAGCGCTATTTGCGGCGGCTTGTCGAATTCCTTTGCCGCGCTGCGCCACTGGGTCATCGCGGTGACGAGCCGGTCTGCGGTGCGCTTGTCGTCGGCGAATGACATGGTGGCCAGGATGCGGCGGTGATCGCTCAGGCCGAGGTCGAGCTGGCAGTGTTCGCGTAGCCAGTCTGAGGCCTGGTATCCAGATGTTCCCGTGTCCGAGACGTCCATCAGCACCTGCGTCACATCCAGGTCGCAGGACGCCTCCTCGCCGAGCAGCTCGTCTTCGAGCACGTGCAGATCCGGGATCTCGCCAAGACGGGAACGCAACTCCCCGGCCAGGTCGAGCTCGGCCGCCAGCAGGTCGTGCCCGTGCTCGACCATCTGACGTCGCCAACCGTCAAGGGCCGCATACACCATGACGTTCGGGCTGGTCGTCATCAGCAGGTCCGCGCATGCCGACAGCCGGTCCGGGTCAACCAGCTCACCCTGGAGATGAAACACCGAACCCTGTTCGAATCCCGCGCCCATCTTGTGGACGCTGACGACGCATACGTCGGCGTCGGCGTCCATCGCCCACGTCGGCAGGTCCTCGTGGAACGGAAGGTGTGCGCCCCACGCCTCGTCGACGATCAACGGTTTGTTGCGATCGTGGCAGACCTCCGCGATGCCCTCGATGTCGGCGCAGGTGCCGTAGGGGCTCGGGCTGACGATGAGAGCTCCGGCGGCGTCAGGATTCTGGTCCCACGCGGCCTCCACCTGTTCGGGCGAGGGCGGATGAGAGAAATGCCGTTCGGAGTCCCAGCGCGGCGCAATCCACTTCGGCTGCACGCCGGAGAAGACCAGGCCTGCCACGACCGACTTGTGGCTGTCGCGGGCGACCAACAATCCCCCTTCGGCGCCACCGGCCACGGCCATCATTGCGGCCTTCACCGACAGCGAGCTGCCGCATGTGGAAAAGAAGGCCGTATCCGCGCCGACGGCGTCCGCCATGAGTTCCTCGGCGCGCGCCAGAAACTTCCCGCGAGACAGCCGATCGTCGAGCCCGCTGGTGGCCAGAATGTCGTTGCGGAACGGCTCCTTGCCCAATACGGCAAGGACACGCTCGTCCACGCCGACACCCTGCCGATGCCCCGGCGGGGTGAAGCCGTAGCGGTTACTGCGGTGATAGTCGGCCAGCGCGTCCAACAGGGGTGTCTGTGACTGATCCATGACCAGGCGGGTACCCCGTGCCCAAGGCGTCAATCCGGGCCGGCTGACACCCTTAGCGTGGTGCCCGGTATCCGGTTTGAACCGAACACCTGCGGGTAAGCATCAGAAATGGGCCTAGCGGGGTTATGGCCGATGATCTTTCGGCTCAGGTTGCCCAAGATATGACTGTGCTCGACTACCCGGCATGGCTGCGCGTCGACCACTGGCTCAACGTGCTGTTCCTGACTTTGTTGCTGCGCAGCGGAATTGAGATCCTCTCCACCCACCCCAAGTTGTATTGGCGTGAGGACAGCAAGCCCGGCACCGAGTGGGCACGCTTCACCACCAAGCAAATGCCGACCGACAAGCTCTTCGACACCCTCGACGAAGAGGAGGATTACAGCTCACTGGTGGCACTGCCGGGTCACAAGAAGCTCGGCATGGGCCGGCACTGGCACTTCATTTCGGTGATCGGCTGGATTGCGGTCGGCCTCTCGTACTACGTGCTGCTGTTCGCCACCGGCCAATGGCACCGCTACTGGCCGTATTCGTGGTCGATCTTCGGCGAGGCCTACAACGACATCGTCACCTACATGTCGTTCAACCTACCGCCGTTGCTGCCCGGCGAACCGCTGGACGCGATCCAGAAGCTCACCTACGCCGCCGTCATCTTCCTGCTCGCTCCGTTTCAGATTCTCACCGGCGCGGCGCAAGCACCGGCGTTCGAGGCCCGATTCCCTTGGTTTGTGCGGTTATTCGGTGGTCGGCAGGGTGCACGCAGCCTGCATTTCCTGGGGCTGCTGGCGTTCGTGGTCTTCATCGTCATCCACCTGTCGATGGTGTTCTTCTGGAGCTGGGGGCAACTCAACGCGACGATGATCTTCGGCTCGGTCCGAAACATCAATTGGGCCACGGCATTGTCGTTCGTGATCATCGGCGTGATTGTCGCCATCCACGTCGCGGCCACGGTGTGGAGCCTTCGCCGGCCGGTCCAGGTGCGCCGGCTGCTGGGCGCGGTGGTGACGCGGGCCCGGCTGATCGTGCTGCGGCCGCTGAACTCGCGACAGAACTATCCGAAAGAGATGCTGTCCGAGGAACATCGGGTCAACGGTAAGCCGCCGTGTTCGAACGAGTACAAGGTGATGGCGGTACACAATTTCGTCGACTGGCGGTTGCGGGTCGGCGGGCTGGTCGAACGGCCGGTGACCCTGGATCTGGCCGCGCTGCGGGCGCTCGCGCAACCGGAAACCCAACGGGTGCTGCATAACTGCGTGCAGGGCTGGTCGAGCATCGGGGAGTGGACGGGATTGCCGCTGGCGCGGCTCGCCGAGCTGGTGGGACCGCTGCCCCAGGCACGGTACGTGTGCTGTCTGAGCATGCAGGATAGTGGACGTGACGAACCGAGTGCAGAGGGGGAGGGACAGTTCTACGAGGTGATGGATCTCCAGCTGGCCTATAAGCCGCAAACCATTCTGGCGTACGAGATGAACGGAAAGCCGTTGCCTATCAAGCACGGTGCGCCGTTGCGGTTACGGGTGGAGACTCAGGTCGGTTTCAAGATGGTCAAGTGGATCAACCAGATCGAGTTCATCGACGACTACCGGGGCATCGGCTACGGGCTGGGCGGCTGGCGTGAGGACAATGTCCACTACGACAAAGACGTAGAGATCTGAGATGAACGCCGACGATGTGATGTTGCGTCCCGAGCTGGTCGCTCTCGATCATGCCGCGCGCGAACGCGTGCTCAGCCGTGTTTCAGCGCAGGGCGGCTACTGCGAATCCTGTGGCGGAAAGGAATTCGACGTCGGATCGGCGTTGTACCTGGGCTTCCTGTTTCTCGACGAGGATGTCGACGCCTACCTGGTCGCGCTCAGCTGCCGCAACCCGGACTGCGCCAAGCCGAGAACTGCAATCAGACTGCCGGAGAGCGAATTTCTGGACGACGGGCAGGAGTGCCGGGCGAAGACTTGGACTGCTTCGGCGCCCGGTGGCGCTTAGCCCTGGCGGGCTTGCCCTCGGTGAAAACCGGCTGAGCGAGCCGGAACCGGTCGATCAACCCGGACAGCGAGCGCAACTCGGCGCACAGCTCCTGAAATCTGCGTTCGTCGGCGTCGGTGAGCATGCCCAACGCGCTGTAATGCACCAGCCGGCGTAGCCGCCCCGCCTGTATCGTTCCCCATCTGATGCTGAAGTCGTAGCGCTGCCCTTCGCTGACCTGGCCTTGGCCGCCAAGCTCTTTGAGCGCATTGATCTGTTCGGTGAGCAATTCGACGTCGGCGTCGATGTCGACCGTCGCGTTGGCGTGCTCTGCGCCACTGCGGTGTTGCGTCACACTCATCGGTTTCTCCTCGCGCCTCGTCGTAGGTCTGGTCGGGTCATAGCTGTGGTTTGGCGACGCCGACCACATTCCCGGTTTCGGCCAGCGTGAGATAGACCCGGTGCGGGCCGATGGCCATGCCGGACACACGCGCGGATTTGACCGCCCCAGCGGGCAGCGCTGCCCGGTAGTCGATGACACGGATGACCGGAATCGTCTGCTGCGGAAAGCCGGTGAAACTGGCGGTTTCGAGCACCACCAACTCGCGGTCGGTGGCGGCGTAGATCCGGGTGTCATCGGTTCCCAGCGCGCGAATCGGCGCCGGCAGCCGGGTGCTGGCGAGCACCGTCAGGCCGTGACCGCCGCGACCGGCGTCGACCGCATAAAGCACGTTGTCGTCGTGTCCGGCAACGTAGCTGCGGCCCACCGCGGTGCCGTCACCGGCGGCCACCGCGACATCGATGCCCAGTGAACCTCGTTCCTCCGGCGGCGACGAGGGACCTTTGTAGTGCCGGATGCCCGACGGTCCGAAGAGGTGGTAATCGATGTCGCGACCCCGGTTGGCGCCGTCGATGGTATCGGCAGGATCATCGCCGACTTTGGCGGTCGGCAGCTTCCGCAGGCCATACTGCTCCACCGGCGTCACCGACATGCCGTCCGCGGACAATGCGAGCAGTATGCGCATTCCGGCATCTTCGGACAGATAGTCGGGGGCCGGGCCGGCGTCGAAATCGTCCACCTGCCGCAGGTTTTCCAGGTCCACCCCGGCCACCCTGCCCCGATCCGGCTGCGGCACATAAACGATTCGGTCGTCCTTCTGGCTGATCTGCAGGTTGCGTCCGGCCGCCAGCGGGCCCGACACCCGGGTTTTGGCGGCTTGAGGACTGTCACCCGGGGTGATCTCGGCCAGCCGGTGGTCGTCGGTGAGCGCGACGAGGGAGTGCAGGCGGTAGGACCACACCGGGTTGTGCAGGGGAGTGCCGACCGACCACGTGACGACTGCCGGGGCGGCTTCCAGCGACGTCCCCGGGGCAGAACACGCACTAGCAACCATGACTGCGCCGCACGCTCCCACGCGCAGCAGCCATGGCCAACGGCCCACGATCTCACCGTCCTTCCGCGATGCCGTATTTGGATGCAGTACCCGGGGCCGGGGGCTGCTACACAACGTTTGGGCGTCCGGTTGGTCGGGTAGCCGACCCCGCGGTGCGCCACAGCGCCCGCGCGCCGGAATCCGACCGCTGAGCACTATCGAGAGCACTATTGAGGAGGACACCATGGCCGCAGCTTCATCGCCCACCGATGTGGTCGACTTCTTGGTCAGCCAACATGAGCAAATCAAGACGCTGTTCGCCGAGACACTGTCGGCCAACGGCAAAGATCGGGAGCGTGCTTTCGTCCAACTGCGGCGACTGCTCGCGGTACACGAAACCGTCGAGGAAGAGATCGTCCACCCGCGCGCCAAGCGCAAGATCGCCAACGGCGAAGTGGTGGTGGACAAGCGGCTCGGAGAAGAGCACGAAGCCAAGACAAAGCTGCAGCAGCTGGAGAAGCTCGACGTCGACAGTCCGGAGTTCACCCGCGTGCTCACTGAGCTGCGCGACGCCGTCCTGGACCACGCCGAGCATGAGGAAACCGACGAGTTCTCCCGGCTGGCAGGCGAATTGAGCAGGGACGAGCTGGAAAAGATGGGCCGCGCGGCCAAGCTTGCCGAAGCGATCGCGCCCACCAGGCCGCATCCGGGGGTGGAATCGCAACTAGCCAACCTGGTCGCGGGCCCGTTCGCCGCGATGCTGGACCGCGCCCGCGACGCGATCGTCGGAAAGGGCTGACCGGTTTCGGGTCGACGGGCAGGGGTATGCCCAGGGGCCATGACGTCACTGTCGTGCGAAGAGATTGCGCCCGAGCTCGCTGCCTGACTCCCATGAGCACGACCAAGCCCACCGGTGCGCGAAGCTACCTACCCGAAGAACACTCGCTGGACGCGTTGCAGGCGGCAGCTCAATCATGCCGGGGCTGCGCACTTTTCGAGAACGCCACCCAAACTGTCTTCGGGCACGGAAAGCCCGGGGCGGACATCATGTTGGTCGGCGAGCAGCCGGGCGATCAGGAGGACCGCGCGGGCATGCCGTTCGTCGGGCCTGCGGGTCGGCTGCTGGCTCGCGCCCTCGAAGACGCGGGAATCGATCCCGCCTCGACGTACCAAACCAACGCGGTCAAGCACTTCAAGTTCACCCGTAAGGGCGGTAAACGGCGGATACACGAAAAACCCGGCCGTATCGAAGTCGTTGCGTGTCAGCCGTGGCTGCTCGCCGAGATCGAGGCGGTGCAGCCGCAGGTGATCCTGTGCCTGGGCGCCACCGCCGCGCAGTCGCTGTTGGGGACGGCGTTTCGGGTGTCCGCCCACCGCGGCGAGGCCACGCGGCTGCCCCCGGACATCGGCGTGCAAGTCCCGTCGGAACCGGTTGTGGTGACCACCGTGCACCCGTCCGCGGTGCTGCGCGATCGCAGCGATAATCGCGACGAAGTGTACAAGTCCTTCGTCGAGGACCTGCGCAGCGCAGACCTCCAGCGCCGCTGACGATTATTTCTTCTTGTGCGGCAGGAACTCCTGCGCCTTGGTCTTCAGGCCCACCTTGACGAAGCCTGCCGTGTTCTCATCGCCGGCGAGCACCGCGGCGGTGGCCGCCTTGAACTGTTCCCAGGTGGCGTGCGGGGGGATCGGCGGCATGTCGGGGTCGGTGTAGACGTCCAGCACGGTCGGCCGGTCCGCCGACAGCGCCTCGCGCCAGGCATTGCCGAGTTCCTCGGGATCCTTGACGGACAACGCATTGAGCCCAAGGCCTGCGGCGAACCCGGCGAAGTCGACGTCCGGAAGTGCTTGGGATTCCACGAATTTCGGCGCGCCCGCCATGGCTCGCATCTCCCAGGTGACCTGGTTGAGGTCGTTGTTGTGCAGGATGGCCACAATGAGGCGTGGATCGTCCCACTGCTGCCAATAGCGTTTGATCGTGATCAGCTCGGCCATGCCGTTCATCTGCATGGCGCCATCGCCGGCGAACGCGATGACAGGCCGTTGCGGGTGAGCGAATTTCGCACCGATCGCGTACGGTACACCGGGCCCCATCGTCGCCAGGTTCCCCGACAGCGAACCGCGAATATTGCCGCGGAACCGCAAGATTCGCGCGTACCAGTTGGCTGCCGACCCGGAGTCTGCGGTGATGATCGCGTTGTCGGGCAGCTGGGGGGACAACTCGGAGAACAGCCGCAGCGGGTTGACCGGGTGGGCGCTGACACCCGCCTCCATCTCCATGGTTTCCCACCAGCGCGCCACATTGGCCTCGATGGTCTCGCGCCACGACCGGTCTTCTTTGCGGCGCAGATGCGGGATCAGGGCACGCAGTGCCGCCTTCGCATCGGCCACCACGTTGATCGCGTACGGGTAGCGCATTCCGATCATCCGGGCGTCGATGTCGATCTGCACCGCTTTGCACTGCCCGAACTCGGGGAGGAACTGGGTGTAGGGGAAGCTGGATCCCACCGTCAGCAGGGTGTCGCAGTCGCGCATCATCTCATAGCTCGGCCTGGTCCCCAGCAAGCCGATTGAGCCGGTGACCCAAGGCAATTCGTCGGACAACACGTCCTTGCCCAACAGCGCCTTGGCGGCGCCGGCGCCCAGCAGCTCGGCGACCTCGACGAGTTCGTCGCGTGCTTCGCGCCCGCCGGTGCCCACCAGCATCGCGACCTTTTTGCCTTCGTTGAGAACCTCGGCCGCGCGCGCGATCGCGGCGTCGTCGGGCGCGATGGCCGGCCATTCCACGCCCAAACTGGACGGCACCATCTTGAAGGCGTGGGTGGGAGCCGAGTACGGCAGCTCCTGAACGTCGGCGGGAATGATCAGCGCGGTCGGGGCGCGCTGGGTCAGCGCCACCCGAATGGCGCGGTCCAAGACGTTGGGCAATTGCTCTGGGACGGTGACCATTTGGACGTAGTCGCTGGCGACGTCCTTGTACAGGCTCATCAGGTCGATCTCTTGCTGGTAGGACCCGCCCATGGCGCTGCGGTTAGTCTGCCCGACGATGGCGACTACCGGCACGTGGTCGAGTTTGGCGTCGTACAGACCGTTGAGCAGGTGCACCGCGCCGGGTCCCGACGTAGCCATGCACACGCCGACCCGGTTGGTGAACTTCGCGTAGCCGACCGCTTCGAACGCGCTCATCTCCTCGTGCCGCGACTGGATGAACATCGGCTGATTGTCGGCCCGCCCCCAGGCGGCGAGGATGCCGTTGATTCCGTCACCGGGATAGGCGAAGACGTGCTGGACATCCCAGGCGCGCAACCGCTCCAGCAGGTAGTCGCTGACTTCTTGTTTGGACATTGATTTCCCTCCTAGGCAGAGCAGTTCACGCGGCGGCGAGTGCGCGCAGTCATCGGCGCCAGCGGCGCAACTGGCGCGCGGTCATTCCGGCCGCACCGGCAACGGCCGCCACCACCGGGACAGCCGCGCCGCCGAGCAGGCCGTGGTGTTGGGAGGCCCACAGCTGGACACTGCGGCTGGTGGACTGGTCGTCGAAGATGCCGTGCGCACCGAAATCGCGGCCCTCGCTGCCGTCGGCGGGCTCCCACAGGTTGGCCGGCTGATCGGGTGGGCGAGGATCTTCGGTCTGCTGCGAGTCGAAGCCGGTCCGGGCGAGGTAGCGGTCGAGCAGGCCCGGCGCAATGGCATTGGCGGCCAACGTCCCTACTGTGCTGCCGCCCACCCAATACTCACGCCGCCGCGGGTGGTCCGCTGCATACAGCACTGCGCGGGCAGCGATCTCGGGCTGGTAGATGGGGGGAACCGGTTGGGCTTGGCGCGGCAGCCGGGACAGTACCCAGGAGAACTGCGGTGTGTTGACCGCCGGCATCTGAACCATCGTGACGCGAACCTTGCTGCCCTCATGCAGCAGTTCGCAGCGGAGAGCTTCGTTGAATCCCTGAATCGCATGCTTGGCGCCGCAGTAGGCGCTTTGCAACGGAATTCCCCGGTAGGCCAGCGCGGAGCCGACCTGCACAATGGTGCCCGCGTTTCGGGACTTCATGCGGCGCAAGGCCGCCATCGTCGAGTACACGTAGCCGAGGTAGCTCACCTCGGTGACGCGCCGGAATTCCGCCGGAGTGATCTCGCTGAACGGCGAAAAGACCGAAGTAAAAGCAACATTGACCCACACGTCGATGGGACCGAAGGCCCGTTCGGTTTCCTCGGCGGCCGCTTCGCACTGCTCCGGGTCGGCCACGTCGGTCGGTATGACCACCGCTTTGCCGCCCGCCGCCTCGATCTCGCGGGCCGCCGCGGCCAGTCCTTTCTCGCCGCGGGCGACCAAGCCGACTTGCGCGCCGCGCGCGCCGAACGCTCGGGCAGTTGCCCGCCCGATTCCGCCGCTGGCACCGGTGACGACAACAGTTTGGCCCGAACGCAGATCTTTCCCAGTCACGAAGGTCGTGATACCCCCAATATTCGGTCGTTATTCGCGCCGGCAACAATTTCCTACGGCACGATTGTGAAATCACGTGATTTCAGTGCTCACCCCCCTCCCGGGCGGTGCGACTCGCGTTGCCGTCAGGAGGCGAAGCGCCGAGCCACCCGTCGACATCAGGACCGAGGACTACCGCGTGCTCGGGAGCCCGCAGCGCCCCGGTGCCGAGCGCGGGGAGCGCGGGCGGCACAGCACGCACGCGACGGTCATCGCCGTTGTGGCTCAGCAGTTTCGACGTCAGCTCCGGTAACCGGATGTCGCGCGGACCGGTGATGGTAATCGGGGTGGGGGTCTGGCCCAGCGCCGTCTCGACCAAAACATCGGCCACGGTATCGGCGGCAATCGGCTGAATCAGCCAGTCCTCGACCAGAACGTCGCGTCCGTTGAACGTCACCGCGGCCGGGTTGGTGGCGAATTCGAACCACTGGGTGGACGACACCATGGTCGCCGGCACCGGGCTGGTCAGCGCTATCTCCTTGGCTGCGCGTTTGGCCACGTAGTAGGGGAACGCGTCGAAGGCCGGATCGTCGATACCGGCGATGGTCAGCGCGACCACCCGCTGGATGCCCTGCGCCGCGCAGGCTCCGACCAGGTTGCGGGCGGCCGTGGTGACGGTCTCGACGAGGTCGCAATGGCCGTCGGGCGGCCGCGGGTCGGAGACATCGATGGCGACGTCGACACCCGCCAGGGCCTCGTTCAAGCCGTCGCCGCTGACCAGGTCCACGCCATAGGCGCGGGCAATCTCGACGATGGCCACATCGCGGCCCTTCAGCCTGGCAACGACGCGTGTTCCGGCTGTGCCGCTGGCTCCGATGACAGCGATCGTGATCGTGAGAGTGCCCCCTTCTCTGGCCACCAAGCCCGCCGAAAAGTGCAGATACCCGGGGAAACACCGTCCAAACGAGGAACTGCCGATCAATCGCAATGCGCTCAGGCCAGCCCACTGACCTGGCCGAACGTGTCTCGTTGGGCGGAAAGTGTTTGACGCACCCCGGCGCGGGAAGTCCGTATCTGCGTCCGGATCAGCATCGGACGCGTCGTGCCGCAACCCAGTTCGCGGCCAATGAGTACAAGCTCGATACACGAGGAAGGACAAACCCCATGGGGGATGAAAAGAGCGGACCGGCCGAGGGCGTCTCGGGAGTCGTCGAGGGCGTCAAGGGCAAGGTCAAGGAGGTCGGCGGAGCCGTGACGGGCAGCGACGACCTCCGCAAGGAAGGACAGGCGCAGCAGGACAAGGCGGACGCGCAGCGCGATGCGGCCAAGAAAGAGGCCGAAGCGGCGTCTGCCCGCGGGGGCGCGGAGGCCGCCGAACAGCGCCAGAAAGAAAACCAGTAGTTCACCGACGGGTCCGGTCCTCGCCCTTCGGGGCCGAGGACCGGACCCGTTAGCGAAACTGACTGCGCCGCAACCGATATCGGGGGTGTGCGATGAGCCTGGTCGATCGGTCGTGTGGCAACTCATCGCCACCGGACGCCGGCGTATCGGCATCGCCGGTGTCGGTGTGGAGATCACCCGCATCACCCAGGAGATGCCCGCGCCGGGCGACGTCGAGCGCATCCGCCGGCGCCTCGCCGGTTCGGGCTAGTGGCCGGTGCGTCCACCCGGCGTGGCAGACCCAGAAACGAGCAATTCGATGAATAATCCCGCCGCGGACGCTGCGCCGACGCAGAACCCTCGCCACGGTGTGCCGGCCGTCCTGTTCGACGTGGACGGAACGCTGGTGGATTCCAACTACCTGCACGTCCATGCCTGGCAGCGAGCCTTCGACGACGAAGGCATACCCGTCGCGGCTTGGCGCATCCACCGCAGCATCGGCATGGACGGTTCGAAGCTGGTTCGCAGCCTGTCCAACGACGCGCCCGACGACGTGCAGGACCGGCTCAGCGAGGCGCACAGCCGGTATTACCGCGAGCTGATCCCACTGTTGGCGCCCCTGCCGGGGGCGCGCGAATTGCTGGGCGCCGTCGCCGATCTCGGCTTGCAGGTGGTGCTGGCCAGCTCGGCTCCCGAAGACGAGTTGGAGGTGCTGCGCAAGGTGCTCGACTGCGAGGAGGTCGTCTCGGTGACGACGTCGTCGCATGACGTCGACACCGCCAAGCCCCAACCCGGCATCCTGAACGTCGCATTGGACCGGGCCGGCGTGACCGCAGCGCAAGCGGTGTTCGTCGGCGACGCCGTCTGGGATGTGCGGGCAGCGCTGGCCGCGGACCTGCGGTGCATCGGCTTGTTGAGCGGCGGCATTTCCGGCGCGGAATTGCAAACAGCCGGTGCCGCAGCGATTTTCGCCGACCCGCAGGATCTGCTCGACAACCTGGACTGCACGCCTGTGGTCGGGTTGGCGTCGGGGAAGTGAGCGCTGATCGGCTCACACCCGGTCTAGGTCGACCGCGAGCGGTCGGTGGTCGGAGATCGACATCGGCTCGGACTCGGCGGCACTGCCACGCAGGCGACGGTCGTCGGTCAGGATGTGGTCGAGCTGCCGGTCGGGATTGGCCGCGGGAAAGGTCGCTGCGACGGCCAGCGGTCGCATGCCCGACCAGCGGCGCACCGCCGGAAGGGTGAGGTTCAGATCCCCGGTGAGCAGTCGCGGTCCGGGGAAGCCGCGGAGGTCGTGGACCAACCGTCGCAGCTGGCGGCGATTCCAACCGGGCACGAACGACAAATGGGTGTTCGCCACCGTCATCGCGCCCAGCGGGGTCTGCAGCCGCGCGATGACCGCCGCCCGCGGCTCCTCGTCGACGATCATCACCCGGCTTGGCCCGGGCAAGTACATGGGAAAGCGGAGCGGGATCCGCGGCAGGCGCAGCACCTGCCAACTGTCCACCGGATACCGGGACAGCAGCGCGATGCCGTAGGCCGCCGTGCCCGGCTGCTCGTCGCCGGTGGCGGCCATCCAGGTGGCCCCGGGCGTCCCGGAGATCGCGGCCACGAACCGGTGAGCCACCGCACCCATGGCGTCGGCCGCGAGCGCGGTCAGATCGGCCCGGTCCGAGCGCGGTTGCTCACGGTCCACCTCTTGCAGGGCGAGAATGTCGGGATCGAGGCGGCGCACACAGTCGCGTAGTCGCGCCGGGTCGACCCCGTCGCCGACGGTGCGGCCGTGCAGGATGTTGAAGGTGGCCACCCGCATCGCTAACCGGCGGCCCCCGGCACCCCGTCGCGGGCGGCCACCGATAGCCCGTCACCGGTGTCGAAGACATCGATGAGGACGTCGCTGTCGCGGTAGCTGCCCAGCGGCGTCAGACCGGGCGTGGCCGCGATGATGGTGTGGGCCTTGTCTCCGGTAAGTGGATAGTCGGGCACGGGATGCCGCCAGTGCGCGGCGATGACGGTGGCGCCGGGCAGCAGCCGGGGGCACTCCCGGCGCAACACCGCGGCCAAGGTGTCGGCCTCCAGGTAGTAGGCGACTTCGCTGAGCACCACCAGGTCGAACGGCCCGGGCGGCCATGGGGCGTCCAGCGACGCGCGCGCCAGGGTCACTTGCCCGCGCAACCTGGCCGCGCGCAGCCGCTCATTGGCGACGCTCACCGCAGCACCGGCTACATCCACCGCTGTGATGTGATCGCAGCGCAACGCCAGCATGGCGGTCAGTGTCCCGATCGAGCAGCCGGGCTCGAACGCGTGCCGATACCGGCGATTCGGCAGCAGGGCCATGGTGATCGCGTATTTGCGCTTTTCGTACCAGCGGGATGTCGAGTGCCATGGATCGGCGTCGCCGGCATATATCCGGTCGAAGTACGTGTCGGGTAGTCGGCTGCTTCTTGACATCTCACTCCTCTCCTCACGAGCAGTCGTTACCGGGCTGCGCAAGCACGTGTCTATGCGGGATTGCGCGGGTCGGCCGGATGTCGCGCCACTGGGACGGACTGCGACCTCAGCACGGGCGCCCGGCCAGCCGCCCCAGCTCGGCCAAATCCCGCTCCGCGTGGCTTTGGCGTACGTAGATGGTGAGGTCGGCCACCCGCTGAGCGTGCCGGCCGTCCTGACACAGCGGTCCCGGCCCCAGCGCCCGGCCGGTGCGGGTGATGGCTTCGTCGACCGCGTGTTCCACGACGGTGCGCGCGCGGCGGGCCACCAGTTGGGCGATGCCGGCCCGGTCGAAGGGATCGGAGTCGATCTGCGCTGCCGCCGAGCCCAGGATCGCCTCGCCGGCGGCAAGCGCGGCGTCCACGGCGCCCAGGTGTGCGAGCGAGTACGCGTCGGCCGATTCACTGCCGGCGCAACGGTAGAGCGGGTTGGCAACCCGGCGCGCGCCGCCCAGCCAGCAGGCGGCCACGCCGATGGCGCCGTGCCAGTAGCCGGGCCGGTTCAGGTAATCGCCGGGTTCCCCGACGGCAACCGCCTGAGCATTGGTGAACTGGACCGGCCGGGTGTCGCTGCCGGCCATGCCGGCGTTCCACCAGGTGCTCGGCAACGGCTTGACGGCGGGATCGGTGACCGTGACAGCGAACAGGCCGCGCCGCCCGTCGTCGATGCGGGCGGTCACCAGCGCATGGGTGCAGAAGCCGGCCCCCGCGCACCAGACCTTGGTGCCGTTGAGCGCGACAGTGCCCCCGCCGATCTCGGTGGCGTTGAGGATCGCGTCGGGAGACTCGGTAGCCCAGACGGCCCACAGTTGACCCGGCTCCGGCGGCTTACCGCCCAGTTCGTCCAGGATCGCGACGGCATCAACGTGGGCCTCGGCGATGCGGGCGGCCACGATGTCCTCCTCGGCCAGCAGCGCCAGGCGTTGCCAGCGTTCGGCGGTGCGTCCCGACGCGGGCAGCGGCAACTCCAGTCGCCCCGACTCCAGCCAGTGCCGTACCAGACCGGCCGTCACGCGCTCCCTCCCGTCGCCATTCTCCGCAGTGCGCCCAGGCGGTGCGCGAACCGACCCGGGCGGCGCGCCTGGGTGATGATCGACAAGTCAGAGCCCTCGCCAAAGGACAGCGTGCGAATCACGACGGCAACCTGCTCGCAGATCCGGATGGCTGGGGCCGACATAGCTGCGGATTGCCCGTTCCGCAACCAGTTAAACAGCGGGCAAACGACGTGAACAGCGAGAAAACGGCATCGGGGCGGCCAGGTTGCCCAGCGCTGCGCGGGGGTATGACCTAATCCACAATGGCAACGATCGAGACGCCCACCGAGTCGCCGACGTACTGCGCCCCGTTGCGCGAGGCATTACGAGGTGCCGCGTCGGCATTGAAAGAGCACGGACCGCGCTTCGCGCTGGCCGGCAGCTACGCCCTATGGGCTTACGGCGCACCCGAACCTTGCCACGACGTCGATGTGGTGGTCGCAGAGTCCGACGTGGCGAAGGCCGAGGCGACGCTGCGAGACGCCGGCTTTGCCGTCGAACATCCGCCGGAGGACTGGCTTTTCAAGGCCCGCACCGGTGACACCGTTGTCGACGTGCTGCACCGGGTCAACGGCGTGCCCGTCGATCAGGCCGTGCTGGACAGCGCAGAACAGCGCGACGTGCTCGCGATCGGCATGCCGGTGCTGCCGCCGACCACGGTCCTGATTCAGAAGCTGCGTTCGCTGGGCGAACACCATTGCGACTTCGCCCAGCTGTTGCCGGCGGTGCGGGCGATCCGCGAACGGGTGGACTGGGATGTGGTCAGCGCCCAGACCGCCGACAACGACTACGCCGTCGCCTTCCTGGTGCTGGCGCAACGGCTCGGCATCACGGCTCAGTGATTGCGCAATTTGGTGATCAGCTTGTCTTTCGTCAGCGACGAATAACCCGAAATACCAAGCTCTTTGGCCCGCTTCTTGAGTTGCGGCACGGTCCAGTCCGCGTACGATCCGGCCTTGCCGCCCTTGCGGCCAACCGAGGACTTGCCCCGGGACGCGGCCGCGTTGGAAATCCGCGCGGCCTTCTCTTTCGAATCACCCTTCTTGCGCAGATCCTGATACATCTTCTCGTTCTTGATCGACGAGTTCGGCATCGTCACCTCCTGTGCCTGGACAACGCTGCCTGGATGCCCGGGCCCGACGGGTGCCAAACCCACTGCAATCGTCAGGCCGGTACCGGATCCGTGCGCCGCGCCCAGCACCGGTGCTCGGCCAGGGCGGCGGTGAACTTGTCGACGAACTCGTCCGGCAAGGTGTCCGCCGCGGCGCCGGTGGTGACCACGGATTGGTCGCTGACCACCTCGGTGCCATCCGCGAGGCGGGCGCCGACGCGCGCCTCGCGCAGCAGGTCGATGCCGGCGCCGAACGCGCCGATCGGCTTGAGATGCTTGTAGGCCTCGGTCACGAAGTGCACCGCGTAGCCGTCGGCGGCCAACGTGGACACCGATTGCGGCCCGCAGGCCACCACGACCGCGTCGTAGAGCACCGAGGCCATCGTCGTGAATGCGCGGTCCACCGGCAGCTCGCCGCCCGAGCCGCCGGTCAGGTTGCCACCGGCCACCGGCGCCAGCACTTCGACCATGGCGCCGCGCCGATCCATTGCTTCCTTGAACCGTTGCACCCCAACGACATCCACGCCATCGGCGGCCAGGACGGCGATTTTGCGCGACTCGATGGTGTCGCTGACGCCGATCTGCGACAAGGCCGGCGAGGCGGGCACGCTGTCGTCGACCGGTTCCTCGGCCGGCTCGGGCAGCCCGAGCTTCGCGGCCACCTGGCTCGCCAGCCCGTGGTCGACGCGAACGAGTTGCGCCACCACCGCCGACCGGATGTCGGGCACCTCGACCTTGCCGAGCTCGAACGCAAAGGCGGCGACGATATGTTCGGCTTCCACCGCCGACATGCTCTTCCAGAACATGCGCGCCTGGCTGTAGTGATTCTCAAAAGACTTGGCCCGCTTACGCATGGTTTCGCCGTCGAGCCGCTGCGTGTAGTGACGGAAAACGTTCTCGTTGGCCAGCGCCGGACATCCGCTGCCGATCGTGTTCTTGAAGTAGCTGGACCGCCCCTGCGGGATGACGTGCTGCCCGTACCCGTCCTGCTGGTTGTTGCGCACCTCGGCCACCGGCCGGTTGACCGGCAACTGGGCAAAGTTGGGGCCGCCCAACCGGATCAGCTGAGTGTCGAGGTAGGAGAAATTGCGGAACTGCAGCAGCGGGTCGTTGGTGAAGTCGATGCCCGGGACGACATTGGCGGTGTGGAACGCCACCTGCTCGGTCTCGGCGAAGAAGTTGTCCGGATTGCGGTTCAGCACCATCTTGCCGACGGGCCGCACCGGAACCTGTTCTTCGGGAATGATTTTCGTTGCGTCGAGCAGGTCGAAGTCGAAGTTGAACTCGTCGGCCTCGGCCACCAGTTGCACCCCGAGCTCCCATTCTGGATACTGGCCGGCTTCGATGGCCTCCCACAGGTCGCGCCGGTTGTAGTCGGGGTCCTTGCCGGCGATCTTTTGCACCTCATCCCAAATCAGCGAATGCGTGCCCAGCCGCGGCTTCCAGTGGAACTTCACGAAAGTGCCTTCACCGCGGTCGTTGACCAGCCGGAAGGTGTGCACGCCGAAGCCCTGCATCATCCGGTAGCTGCGCGGCAATGAGCGGTCCGACATCAGCCACATGATGGCGTGCAAGGTCTCCGGTTGCAGCGAGACGAAGTCCCACAACGTGTCGTGCGCGGATTGTGCTTGCGGAATCTCGTTGTGCGGCTCGGGTTTCACCGCGTGCACGAAGTCGGGAAACTTGATGCCGTCCTGGATGAAGAAGACCGGAAAGTTGTTGCCCACCAAGTCGTAATTGCCTTGCTCGGTGTAGAACTTGGTGGCAAATCCGCGGACGTCGCGCACGGTGTCGGCCGAGCCGCGCGATCCCGCGACGGTGGAGAACCGCACGAACACCGGCGTCCGGGTGCCTGGCGTGGTCAGGAATCGGGCGGCGGTGTACTCGGCCAGCCAATCGTCGTATGGCTCGAAGAATCCGTACGCGCCGGCGCCGCGGGCATGGACCACGCGCTCCGGAATCCGTTCGTGGTCGAAGTGGGTGATCTTTTCGCGAGCGTGGAAGTCCTCGAGCAGCGTTGGTCCGCGTTCGCCGACCGTCAACGCATCGTCGGTGTGGTCGACGCGCACCCCCTGCTGGGTGGTCAGGTATCCGGTGTCGCGGCGCACCCGGTTGGGCTCTAGGCTCCTCTGCTTCGGGTCATCTCGGTCGGCGTCCATGGCTCGTCCCCTTCTGTTTCGGTCTTGTCTGCGCTGATTTCTGGCCGGGCCGGTTGTCCGACCACTTCGGGTAGCCGCCATCCGCGCGAGCCAAACCGGATCACGTCGTGCGCTATCCACTGACCGTGCGGTTGCCTAAGCTGGTACGGGGTAACCGAGGGTGTGGTGAACAAGGGGACCGACGGACAAAACGAACTTCGCGGCGTGGTGGCCATCGGCGCCTCGGCGGGCGGTGTAGAAGCGTTGTCGAAAGTGGCCGCAGGACTTTCGCCCGATTTGCCGTTCGCCTACTTGGTGACACTGCACATTCCCGCCGGTGCCCCCAGCATCTTGGCGCACATCCTCGATCGTCAGGGGCCGCTGCGCGCGACCACCGCCGACCACGATGAAAAGCTGGAACCGGCGCGCATCTACGTCGCCAGGCCGGATTATCATCTGCTGGTCGCCGGTCATCGCGTGGTGTTGTCGCAGGGCCCCACCGAGAACGGGCATCGGCCGGCTATCAATGCATTGTTTCGTTCCGCGGCAGTGGATTTCGGGCCGCGCGCCATCGGGGTGCTGCTGTCCGGCGTGCTCGACGACGGAGTACGGGGTCTGCAGGCCATCCGCTCGCGCGGCGGTTTCACCGTCGGTCAGTCGCCCGACGACGCGTTGTTCCCGGCAATGCCGGTCAACGCCCAAAACGCGGGCGTATTGGATCGCCTGGTCCCCGCGACCGATGTCGGCGCAGTGCTCAAAGAGCTCTCGCAACGAGAAGTAGAGGAGGTGGACATGGAGCCTGACGCCGCGATGGAATTCGAGAACCGCATTGCCATGACTGCCCGCTTCTCCACCGATTTCGATACCCAGTCACTCGGTCCGGTGTCGGGCTATACCTGCCCGGATTGCAACGGGTCGCTTGTTTCGGTCGCAGAGGGCCACTTTCGCTGCCACGTCGGTCACGCCTGGACTGCCGAGTCCCTGCTCGCGGCCCGCGATCACGAAGTCGAGGGCGCCCTGTGGGTAGCCCTGCGCAGCCTGCAAGAAAAGGCGAAACTTGCCCGGCAGTTGGCTGATACCGTCGGCCCTGGCCTGTTGCGCCGGCGTTACAGCTCGATGGCCGAGGAAACCGAACACGCGCTGGCCGTGCTCAGCGAACGGCTCGGCGCGCACGGCCCGCCCGCCGCTGACTCCGGTGATTGAACCGACTGCGCCGATCCAGGTCGATGCTCGGCGCCAGCATGACGCCTCGATCCTGATAGCCAGCGGGATCCTGGACAGTTCGACTTATCGCGGGCTGCGGGACACGGTGATCAAGGCCGCGTTGGACGAGCCGCGCGCGGTCGTCGTCGAC
Organism: Mycobacterium sp. NGS66; assembly: GCF_059812225.1. Classification (NCBI taxonomy): domain Bacteria; kingdom Bacillati; phylum Actinomycetota; class Actinomycetes; order Mycobacteriales; family Mycobacteriaceae; genus Mycobacterium; species Mycobacterium sp. NGS66. The sequence continues at coordinate 420,416 of NZ_JCALCG010000003.1, forward strand.
GTCACCGAGCTTGCAGTGCCATCCACGGCGTCATGGTCGGTGTTCACCAGCGCCCGCTGGCACGTCAGCGTCTGGCCGGACGTGCCGATATTGCTGGTTTCCGAACACCCACAGGCGCGTCGTGATATCGCCAGCGCCGGTGTGGCCCGGTATGTTTCGGTACATCCGTCCCGCGAGACGGCGCTCGCAGCGATCGGCGACATGTCCGTGCATGTACGGCGGCGAGCCAGCGCCCGGCTGCCGGCGCTCTCGACGAGTGCCCATCAGGCCCGCGACCTGATCGACGCTTGGCTCACCGTTTGGGATCAGCCCCGGTTGATTCCGGTCGCCGCCACCGTGGCTACGGTTTTCGTCGAGAATGTGCTGGTCCACACCGAGAGCGCGCCGGTGTTGATCGTGGAGAGCTATCGCGGAGCGATCACCGTCGCGGTCGAGGATGGCAGTCAGCAGCCGGCCGCCCGGCACGAAGATGCAGTCCGCGGCGCCGATGTGGTGTCCGGCCTGGCGATTGTTGCCGCACTGTGTCGTGCGTGGGGCAGCACCCCGACGTTGTCGGGTAAGACGGTGTGGGCGGTGATCGGGCGCGAAAACCAGCTTTAGCGTCGCGAGTAGTGTTCAAGTCCTTCCGCAAACGGTATTCGAATAGGACCTCCAATGGATGGCACCACCGACGAGTCCTTCGAGGCTTTATTGCGCTATATGCGGGACTCTCGCGGCTTCGACTTCACCGGCTACAAGCGCACGTCGCTGATGCGACGTGTCCGTCACCGGATGGACCAGGCCGGCTATACCTCGTTCGAGGAATACCTCGACGTTCTGCAGGCCAGCTCGGATGAGTTCGCCGCGCTGTTCAACACCATCCTCATCAACGTCACGGCGTTCTTCAGGGATCCGGAGGCATGGGAATTCATCAGCAGCGAGGTGATTCCACGGTTGCTGGCCGAGCGGGCTCCCAACGATCCGATCCGGGTTTGGAGCGCCGGATGCGCGTCCGGCCAGGAGGCCTACACGCTGGCCATGCTGCTGGCCGAGGCGCTGGGGCCAGACGCCTTCCGGCAGCGGGTGAAGATCTACGCCACCGACATCGACGAGGACGCCCTCACCGAGGCGCGGATGGCGTCCTACGAGGCCAAGGCGGTGGAATCGGTACCGGCGGATCTCTTGGCGCGCTATTTCGAAAAGGTCAACGGCCGCTACGTATTTCACAAAGACTTGCGCCGCGCAGTCATTTTCGGTCGCAACGACCTCGTCAAGGACGCGCCGATCTCGCGCGTCGACCTACTGGTGTGCCGCAACACCTTGATGTATCTCAACGCCGAAACCCAACGAAATGTCTTGGGTCGCTTGCATTTTGCGCTTGGGCCGCAGGGCACGCTGTTTCTCGGGCATGCCGAGATGCTGCTCAGTCACAGTGACCGGTTCACCCCGCTGAACCTGAAGAACCGAATATTCCGCAAGGCTGTCGGATCGCACACTGGCCCGGAACGCTACGACCCGGCTGCGGCGTTCTACGAGCGCCACGGCGACCTGCCTGGCTTGACCACGCTGCGCGAGTTGGCCTTTCGCGCCAGTCCGGTGGCCCAGATCGTGGTCACTGGCGAGGACACGGTGGCAATGATCAACCAGCAGGCGGAGACCACCTTCGGTTTGTCGGCCCGCGACATCGGCCGGCTGCTGCGCGACCTCGAAGTCTCCTACCGGCCCGTGGAGCTGCGGGCATATCTCGAGCAGGCCAAGGTGGATCGGCGGTCGGCCCGGATTCAGGACGTCAAGTGGCTGCGGCCGGGCGCCGAGACGGTGTGGTTCGAGATCCACATCAATCCGCTCATCGACGCCGAAAACGGCCTCGTCGGAGTGTCGATCGTGTTCTTCGACGTCACCGCGACGCGCGCATTGCTCGACAAGGTGGTCCAGACCAACAGTCAGCTCGAGGCGGCCTACGAGGAATTGCAATCCACCAACGAGGAACTCGAAACCACCAACGAAGAATTGCAGTCCACGGTGGAAGAGCTGGAGACCACCAACGAGGAGCTGCAGTCCACCAACGAAGAACTCGAGACGATGAACGAGGAGCTGCAGTCCACCAACGACGAATTGCACACCATCAACGACGCGCTGCGCGAACGCAGCCTCGAATTGGACAACGCCAGAACTTTCCTGGACTCGTTGGTCAACTCGGTCCAGCTGGGCATGGTGGTGGTGGATCGGGAGATGACGGTGGCGGTGTGGAACCGAGGCAGCGAGGAACTTTGGGGCCTGCGCTCGGAGGAGACGACGGGACAGAGCTTCACCTCACTGGACATCGGGCTGCCGCTGGACGGCGTGCGGCCCCTGATCGGCAACGCGCTGGTGGATGCGGACGGCGCCGGTGAGACGGTGGTGGACGCGATCAACCGGCGCGGCCGGGCGGCGCGGGTGCGGGTCACCTGCACCCCGTTCCGGGCCAACGATGGGACCGTCGGCGGGGCGCTGCTGTTGATGGAGGTCGTGGACCGGGCTTGACCGATCAGACCGTTGATCGTCGGGCCGCACGCTCTGCGGCCTGCTGGGCTCGGATCGCACGATTCAGCGATTCTTCGGCTCGGCGGCGCGCCATGGCCACCGTCTGTGGGGTGGCGTTGCGTCCGGCGGCCAGATCGTGGCGTCTGCGCCGGAGTTCGGCCACACGCAGCCGGGCGGCTTCCGCACGAGCGGCCGGACTGAAGTCGGCGCCGTAGGACGATAACCGGGTGGCATGGTCGGTGGTCGCGGGACCTGTCTGCCTCTGTTCTTCTGGTGCCGCACTCGTTTCTTGGCCGGTTTCCCGGGCCTGCCGTGTCATTGCTGAGTCCAGTTGCGTTGCCGCCGTGTCGATTCCGTGCAATCCGCCACGTTGCGCGGATAACCGTGCACCCCCGACGAGGTCGGTCAAGACCCGACCGATATCGCATACCGGCAATACCAGGTCCGCGCCTGCCTGCGCTGCCGCCCTGGGCATGGCCGGGTACTGGGCCGTATCTGGGCTCTCTGCAATGACGACTGCGCCGGCGCCCTTCATCGCCACGGTGCCATCGAAACCATCGCTGCCGGACCCGGACAACACCACGGCGATACCGCGTGCCCCGTACGAGCGGGCCAGGGAGGTCAACAACACGTCGAAACGTCGCTCTCCGCGCTCGTTGAGCGTGCTCAGGCAACACGATCCGTCCGGGTTCAGTTCCATGTTTGTTCCCGGTGGACAGACCAATACTTGTCCGGCGACGACCGTCTGCCCGTCGCGCGCCCACACCACCTGATGAGCGGTTCGGCGGCTCAGGATGTTCGGTAGCACGCTACTGCTGTGACCACCGAGGTGTTGTTGCACGACCAGGGCAGCGGGAAACCCGGTAGGCAGATCACTGAGCACCGTGGACAACGACGCCAATCCCCCCGCCGACGCCAACAGTGCTACCAGCTCGATTGGCGGACCAGACGCGGCGGTGGTCATTGCCCCATTTTCCACCCATTTACAGCTTTGGGGCGCACGCCTGCGCGGGCACGTTATCCAGCATGCGAAGCCCCCCGTACGGCATGCGAAGAGCCAAGTGGCGGCTGTTTCGCCGGAGCGCCCGCCCGGGTAGACGAAACCCTGAACACCCTCGCAATATCGCGCGCGGCGGCCAGCAGTTGCCAGTGGCGGATGAAGGGAGTGGTAGGTGAGGATCTCCATCGTCAGCGGCGACGATCTGCTGGGCGAGGACTTCGGGCAGCTGTTCGCCGCGCTTGCCGCACAAGGGCAAGATGTCACTGCCTACCTCCGGCAGCCGGGCCGACGCCGCACCCGCAGGAGCGCCAAGCACGACTACCGGGTGATCCCGTTGTCCGCCGGGCCGGAGGTAGTGCGGGCAGAGCGCGAGTTGTTGCCCGTCGTCGCCGACTGGGCAGCGACCCTCGAGCGATCGTGGTCGGCAAACCAACCCGACGTCGTGCACGCCTTCGGCTGGCTGGGCGGCTTGGCGGCTCAACTGGCTGCGCGACGGCGACGTATTGCGGTGGTCCAGAGCTTCCGGGGACTAGCCGCGACATCGCATCCAGCCGTCGATTGCCCGGACGACACCGAGCGCGAACGCATCGAGCCCCTCCTGGCGCGCAACGCGGCGTGGGTCACCGGGGAGAGCAGCGCCGACGTCGCCGCACTGGCGAAGTTGCGCCACAGCCGGGCACGGTTGTCCGTGCTGGTGGAGGGCGTCGACGTCGACCGGTATTCTCCGGTCGGGCCTTCGCTTGCCCGCAGCGATCTGCACCGCATCCTGTGCGTCGCGCCAAACCCGTTGCCCCGCTACGGATTCGACATCACGATTCGCGCATTGCCGCGGATCCCCGGCACCGAGCTGGTGGTCGCCGAAACCGAAGACACCGATCCCGGTCACGATCGGGCCAGAAGCGGTCTAGAACAGCTCGCCGCAAGCCTGGGCGTGTCCGACCGGGTGCAATTTGCCGGGTCGGTCACCAGCGACCAGATGCCCAAGCTGTTGCGATCCGTCGATCTGCTGGCGTGCACACCGCGGGTGCCCATGCGCGCGACCCCGGTGTTGCAGGCCATGGCCAGCGGACTGGCAGTGGTCACGGTGCCCGTCGGTGCGCTCAGCGACATCGTCGTGCAGGCCGTCACCGGGGTGGTGCTATCCCCACAGCGTCCCGCCGAACTCGTCGGGGCCCTGCGAAGCCTTCCGGCACAACAGTTTCAGTGTCAGAGCATGGGCGCGGCGGGCCGCAATCGCGCGTCGTCCCGATTCACCTGGGACCGGATGGCGCTGGAATCGCAGACGATTTATCGGCGGCTCAGTTCGCCGTACGTGCGCTCCAGCGGCCATGTGGGTGCGGCGACCGCTGTGTAATCTCGTGGTAACCCCCGTTACCGACCGCGAAGACCATGACACGCCTCACCGTGAACGCAGCGCCCGACATGCTCATCGGGGGAGCCGACTGGCTGGCCGCGCCGGACGGTGAGGTCACGGCTGCTCGTCGCCCTCGCAGCCGGCCCGAGGAACGGCCTGCTCCCGCCGCAGTGGGATACACCCAATTCCGTACCGGCCACCCCGGCGCCATGCGTCGCTTCTTTGCCGGCGCCTACACGCCGGGCTGGCGAATCACCGGCGCCGCCAAAGGTGCTTCGGTCACGCACCGGCGCTGTGAAACGCGTTCGATGACTCTCGACGAGGTACTGATCCAGGGCCGAATCGAGTGTGAGGTTTCCGCCGAGGACTCGGTCGTGGTGATCCAGCCCCGTGCCGGGTCGCTGACCGTGGCGGGCGAGAAACCGCAGACATCGGACTGTCCGGTTCTCGTCGCACATGGGATGCCCTGCGGGCTGCACATCAACAGCGCGCGTTTCGAAGTGGTGACCGTCGCGAGGGAGGTGCTGCACAGGGTTGCCGCGGAGGGACGCACGCCGTTGCCGCAGCAGATCCGGTTCAGCGACTGGCGCCCCCGCTCGCGCGCCGCCGTGCGTGGGTGGCATCGGGCGCTCGATTACGTGACCGCCACTTTCGCGTCCCCGGACACCGTCGGGCAGCCGCTGCTCGCGGCGGCAGCGGCCCCGTTGCTGGCCACCGCGCTGCTCGAGTGTTACCCGTCCACCGTGACCGCAGAGCGGGATCTGCTGAGCGACCCGGCCGTGCCGGAAACGTTGAAAGACGCTGTGGCATACATCCACGACCATGCCGCCGACGAGGTGGGCGTCAATGACATCGCGGCAGCGGTGCATCTCACGCCACGGTCGGTGCAGTACCTCTTTCGCCAGCAACTCGACACCACCCCTACCGAATATGTGCGTCGCGTCCGATTGCACTGCGCCCATCAAGATTTGTTGGCGGGCAACCGGTCTCAGGTCACCGTCACCGAGATCGCACAGCGATGGGGCTTTGTGCACACCGGCCGGTTCGCCGTCCTCTACCGGCAGACCTATGGTCAGAGCCCACACACCACGCTCAAGCAGTGACCTAGTCGCGACGTTCAGCCACGATGAGGCTGAGATGCGTTGCAGCGCCATCTTATGTGGGAACCACCGTGCCCGGTTCCTAGCCGTGCAGTTGTGCGACCTCGTCGGGCCATTCCCAGCGGTCGTCGCAGGCGACATAGCGGAAGGTCCCGACCCGATACCATTCCTGCGGCCGAGACCGCGGTTTATCGCGCACCGACCCAAGGTAAGCCGGATCTCGCCGCGCGCGATACTTCGCAATTCGGACAACAGTGCTTTGGATGCGAAGGTGTTGAGCCGCCGGTTTGCGCGAGCCCGGCTCCCCGGCGGGACGATAAGCGAAATCGGCAGCCCGCCAACGTCCACCAAACGAAGAGCTGTGCGGGCCAAACATGTGAACGTCGTGGCCGAAAACGGCTGCAGCGCAGAGACAGGACTGGTTTTGCGGTGCTCGGGCCACATTTGCGGGCGGTGTCTCGTCGCTGTTGTGGCGCTAGGCTTTTACCCAGGACTGGTAATGACATGATCGCTCGTGCCGAGATGGATCCGCCGCAGCGCTGGCAGGGTGGGCGCTGCGTAGCCGACTGCGGGGGAGCGGAATTGACTGCCCACGCATGCGGTCCGATCAGCGTAGTGCGCGTCGACGGCGAAATCGACGCCTCCAATGCGAAGCTCGTCGCTCAGGCGATCGGCCACTTCTCGCGGCTGAGTGCGCCACTGATCGTCGACCTCAGCCACGTAGATTTTTTGGGCGTTGCCGGTTTCCGAGCGCTGATTGCGCTTGCCCGGGAGTCCCAGCCCGTCTGCGCGGTGACCGGCACCGCGCTGCGTCGGCTGATGCGGATCTTCGCCGATACCGGCTTACCGGTCGCCGATTCGGTTCCCGAAGCCATCCAGCGCGTCGAAGAAATGGTTAAAGACAACGACTTTCACCGTCTGGCGCGCAAATGGGCGGTCAGCAGTAGTTGATCGAAAGCGGACTGCGAGATATGGTCCGCACCGACCGCGCGGAAGTCTTCAGCGATCTGCTCGGCCAGCGGCCGCAATCTGACGTTCGTCTCCTGGGACAACCGCCTCAGCAGATTGAACGCTGATTCCTCGTCGATGCCGTAGATCAGCATCAGCATGCCCTTTGCCTGTTCGATGCCCGCCCGGTTGGCAGCGATATCGGTCAGTCGTGCGGTGACCAGGTCTTCGTCCACCTGTTCGGTGAACGAGGAGATATCGATGTAAAAGCCTTGCGTCCCGGCGACTTCCCGGTATCCGCCGCGGTTGCCGTCGTCGTTTTCCGAACGGCCGCGATCTTCATAGAGCTGGTCACCGACCACGACGACGTGGTGCACATTGCCGCGGGTGTCGATGATGCGATGGCGCGTGCTGAATGCTTGCTTGGTGTGCAGAATTTCGTCGATGGCGGCGGCGACTCGGGCTCGGTCGTGCGGGTGCTTGTGAGCCAGTACCAGCTCGGTGGTCGGGGTTACGCTGCCCGGCTCGTAGCCGTGCATTCGGTGCACCTGCTCGGACCATTCCCAGCGCTGGTCGGCGAAGTAGAAGCGGAACCAGCCGACCCGCTGTGCGGAACCGCCGGCCAGGGCTTGCTCGGTGGTGGCCGATTGGCCGTTGAATTCGTAGCTCATCGCGGCGTTCCTCCTCGGAATGCGGCGGCGGCCGCGACTGTCCTGCCGATCGCGGCCGCCGCCTTGCTCATCCCCGCGATCAGGCGTCTATGACCTCCCGCTTCTGGGCGTGTTCGCCGATCGCCTGGTGCCCGTTGCCGCGGTCGACGGAAATCTTGCGCGGCTTGGCCTTTTCGGCTACCGGAATGGTCAGTCGCAGGACGCCCTCGTGGTAGGCGGCCTGGATCTTCTCGGTGTCCAGGTTTTCGCCGAGCACCAGCTGGCGGCTGAACACTCCGCGTGGCCGTTCGGTGGCCAGCATTTCGCGGTTCGGGTCGAGCCCGGGCCGCTCGGCCCGCACGGTCACCACGTTGCGCTCGATGTCGATGTCCAGCGAGTCGGCGTTGATGCCGGGCAGGTCGAACTCGACAACGAACTTTTCACCTTCGCGCCAGGCGTCCATCGGCATCCCGGCCGGGCGGGCGGCCGTGCCCAGCACCTGTTGGGCGAAACGGTCCAGCTCACGGAACGGGTCAGTACGCATCAACATGGCGGTCACCTTTCACTCCAATCTGCTGTCTCGTGGGTGCCATTACCTATGTCTAATGACATAGATTTTTTATAGCACTATCGACATAACGACGCAAGTGTGGTAAACAGGTTTTCTGTAGGCATTCCAGGAGAAACCCGATGACCGATCGTATGGACGCCAGCGGCGGGCCAGCGCCCGACCGCGGGGTGTACGGCATCTCGGTGGCCGCCGAGTTGTCCGGAATCCCCGTGCAATCGCTGCGCTTGTACGAACGTTACGGACTGCTCACGCCGGCCCGAAGCGACGGCGGCACCCGCCGCTACAGCGCGGACGATCTGGCCCGCCTGCAACGCATCAGTGCGCTGGTCGACGCCGGAGTCAACCTGGCCGGCATCGCCCGCATCCTCGACCTCGAAGACGACAACGCCGACTTGCGGTCCACCAACCGCAGTTTGCGCGCGGCGGCAAAGGCGGCTCGGTCCCAGCGGCGGACGGAACGCTAGCCTTTGCGCCAGTTTGTCGATCCGGCCGGGCGGCTAGCATGTGCGTGGTACGCGCCGTTCCCGGGCAGGAGACGCATGGTCGAGATTCACTTGGAGCGCACGATTGCCGCACCCGTGGAACAGGTCTTCGATTGGCTGGCCGACCCGGCCAATCTGACCGCCGCGCCCCTGGTACTGAAGGCCGGCTATGCGAAGGGCTCGCCGGGGCCCGGCGCGGGCGCGGTGCGCGAAGTGACCGGGTTCGGCACCTGGTTCCGGGAAAACATCACCGCCTACGACCGGCCGCACAGCTACTCATACCTCATCGTGCGCTCGTTTCCCCCGTTCAATCATGAGGGCGGCACCCTGACTTTCACCGCGTCGGGCGACCGCACGCACGTCGACTGGCTGACCAACTACACCCATCCGGCGCTCGCGGGCGGCAAGTTGCTGGAGGCCGTGAGCCGTCCGGTGCTGCGCTCCAGCTTCCTTGCGATCCTCGATGCCTGCGCCAAGGCGCTGGAGCGCTAGGCACTGAATAGCTTGTGCCGCAGGCGATATGATGCTAGGAGGCGTGCGAGTTGAACCAGCCGATCGGGATCTCGGGGTGCTCGCCGAAATAGTTGTAGCCGTCGAAGCGGCGGGTCGTGCCTTCGATCCACACGAGCTTTTTCTCCGCAGCCGGGATGGCGTCATAAATCGACTGCACATCCTCGGGACGGGTCATGGTGTCGTCGTGCACCTGAGCGACCAGCGTCGGAATGTGGATCGACTTGGCGTACTCCAGCGGTGATTGCTCGTGCAGGTGGAAGCCGGTCCGCTCGGCCAGCGCGGTGTCGAAACGCCGGTAGCCGTCGGGGATCTCGTTGGCTTTGACGAATTCCTCGATGATGTAGTTAGCCGACACCGGCTGCAGCAGCACCAACGACTTGATGTGCTCGAACTCTTCTGGGTGCTTGGCCATGGCCACACAGGTCGAGTCGCCGCCCAGGCAGACGCTGAGCAGGAACGTCGTCATCGACGCGGTGTCGGATCGCGACTTGGCATAGCGGACCGAACCGATCACGTCGCGGTACTCGAGCAGGCCGATGCCGACCGTGCCGCCGTTTCCTGAACCGCTGAGCCCGTGGTTGCGTATGTCGTAGCACAAGATGTTGAAGCCCGCGTCATGGAGCGCTCGGTACTCGGGCAGGAGATTCACCTCGAATCCGCCCAGACCACCGAACTGTGGCAAATGGCCCGGGTAGCCGTACCTGTTCCCGGGCAGGAAGTGATTGTGAATGATCAGCTTGTCCGAATCGGCCGGGATGAACCATCCTTCGAGCGCAACCCCGTCCATCGACGGGAAAAACACATCTTCATACTCCAAGCCGACCTCTCCGGGCCGGCGCAACACCGGCGCCCGCAGACCGCCCGTCGTACCCGTCACCCACATGTCCAGGAAGTTGTCCAGGGCTGCTTGGCCCTGCTCGTCGTTCGTCGCCATGACCGGTGACCTCCTCGGCTATCGAAATGAACACGCCCTGTCCTTCCGAGGTTAGGTTTGTTCGCCGCCCCAAGGCAGGTGTCGGTTATAGGAGGTACCGCCAACCCCTCCCTGCAGGCACAGAGCTCTCCCTAGAGTTGACGAATATGGACGTCGCGAAGGACATCAAAGAGTTCTTGATGACCCGCCGCGCCAAGATCACCCCCGAACTGGTGGGCCTGCCGCCGGGCCGGCGCCGGCGGGTGCCCGGGTTGCGCCGTGAGGAAGTCGCTCAATTGGCCGGGGTGAGCATCGAGTACTACACGCAAATCGAACGGGGGAATGTCACAGGCGTTTCCGACGAAGTGCTGCACGCAATCGCGCGGGCGTTGCGGTTCACCGAGGCGGAGTCGACGCACTTGTTCGACCTGGTGCGTGCGGCCACCGCCAAGGCCGACCGGACCCGGTCACCGCGCCGCGCAGGTCCGGCGCTGCCGACCGGCGTGCAAGTCTTGCTCGACAGCATGGTCACCGCGCCGGCGGTGGTCTTGAATGGCCACCTCGACGTTGTCGCGACCAACGCGCTGGGCCGCGAGCTGTATGCACCGGTGTTCGCCCGCGCGAACACGACGCCGAACCTGGCCCGGTTCATCTTCTTCGACGCCGCCGCCGATCAGCTCTTTCCCGAATGGGCCACTGCCGCCGACGATGCCGTCGCGCTACTGCGCTCGGAAGCGGCACGGACTCCCGATTCGCCCGCTGTGACTCGGCTCGTCGGGGAACTCGCCACTCGCAGCGAGCAATTCCGCACCCGTTGGGCAGCCCACAACGTCAAGGCGCATCGGCACGGCATCAAGCGATTCCGCCATCCGGAGGTGGGCGAACTTGCCCTGATCTACAACGTCTTCGACATCACCGGTGTGGGTGGGTTGTCGTTGATCGGCTATACGGCCGAACCGAATTCACGATCCGACGAAGCGCTGCGCCTGCTCGCCAGCTGGATCACCAGTAGTGGTGCAGCGCAGCATGTTTCACAATGACAGTCGCTGCATCAGTTGTTCTGCGGCGTGTCGTCCGCTGAGCACGGCGCCGTGCACCGTGGCGGGATTGTCGGCGCCCACGGCCTCACCGGCCAGATACCGCCGGTCGCTGATCGGTTCCTGCAGTCGTCGCCGATCGCCGAGCCCCGAACCGGTTGCGTGGAACGAATACGCACCGCGCGCATAGGGGTCCGCGGTCCAACTCGACGTGGACACCGCGACCATGGCGACGTCGGCGCCGAACAGCTGGCGAGCCACAGGCAGCGCGCCGGCCATCAAATCCTTGGCCGACGACGACTCCACCGAGCGGCCCCGTTCACCGGCGTGGAATGCCATCACGATCGGCCCGGCAGCGGCCGGCATGGTGAACCACTGCGCCCACAATCCCGGTTCGCGGCCGATGAATTGGTAAAAGCTGTTCGCGCTGTTTGTCAGGTTCCAGGTTTGACGCTCGAAGCGGAAGTAGGTCTTGGACAGCACCCCGAACCCGAGCGCCCGCACCGCGCGGGCGTGTGGGTCGGGAAGCGGCGGATCAAAGCCGATCGCACCGGATTTCAGCACGCCCAGGGGCACCGTGACGATCGCGGCGGGGCCCTCGAACGATTGGTGGGCGGACCGCACCACGACCGCGTCGTCTCGTTGCGCGATCGCGGTCACGGGCGTGTTGAGCGTGATGCGCAGGCCGTCGGCGAGCAGCTTGGCCAGGGCGTCGTAGCCGCTGGGGATGATGACGTGGTCGCCGCGGGTGTACGTGCCGTCGTCGAACGTCGTGGCCGAGAGCTGGTCGGCGTCGGCGGCGTACTCGTCGGCGATTTCGGTGGCGAGGTAGAAGGCCAACTGAGCGCGCTCGTTGTCGGAGAGCTGTTCGGTTTCCGTCGCGGCGCCGACGGCGGCGCCCAGGCTGCCGCCGTCGACCCGGTCGCGGGCGCGTGCCACGAACTGACGCCAGCCGGTTTCGTCGTAGTCCATCGGCCGCAGGCCCGGATCGACCACCAGCCTTGCCGAATCGGTGTAGGCGGTTGGCACGGTCTGGACCCGTGCTTGGTGGGCCAACTCGGTCAGCGGATTGTCTGTCGCGCCGTGAATCCAGGACGCGCCCATTTCCATCGGCGCGCCCCAGTCGCGGACGGTGTGCACCCTGCCTCCGATGCGGCCGCGCGCTTCGATCAGCCGTACCGGCCAGCCGGCGTCGGAAAGCTTGCGAGCGGCGGCCAGGCCAGCCATCCCGGCCCCGACGATGAGCACCGATTTGGTGTCCGGCGAGGTGCGATCTTCAGCCGCGCAGCCCGCCGCAAGGCCCCCGCCCAGCACGCCTGCCATGGCCGTCAAAACCGCCCGACGGGAAATCGGGGACACGTATGTCATGTTGCACGGGCGTGCAAAAATCCGCACCACGCTCTGGGGCGATTCTCAGAGTTTCTCGTTGATTTGGGGTTAAACTCGCGGACATCCGGAGAACGGGCAACGGGGCCGTGTTCAAGGGGGAAGCGACGATGGGTGCACGACAATCAGTCCAGGGTGACGTAGCTATCCGCCCCAGAGTCCGGCTCCCAGACCCCCTGATTCCCACCGAAACGCTGACCGTGCGAGCCACGGACGGCACCTCCCTGCATACCGAGGTGTACGGACCGCCGGATGGCTACCCGATTGTGCTCACGCACGGCATCACCTGCGCGATCCGGGCCTGGGCCTATCAGATCGCCGACCTTTCGCCCGACTACCGTGTGATCGCCTTCGACCATCGCGGCCACGGTCGAAGTGGTATCCCGAAGCGGGGCGGCTACAGCCTGGAACTCCTTGCGTCCGATCTGGATTCGGTGCTGGAGGCGACGCTGGCCCCGGGTGAGCGGGCGGTGCTGGCCGGTCATTCGATGGGCGGCATCACCATCGCCGCCTGGTCGCAGCACTTCCGCGACAAGGTACGCGCGCGCGCCGACGCCGTCGCGCTGATCAACACCACCACCGGTGATCTGTTGCGCAAGGTGCGATTCTTGTCGGTCCCCCGGGAGCTGTCGCTGGCCCGGGCGCTGGCCGGACGTGGTTTGGTCAGCGTGTTCGCGGGCTTTCCGATTCCGGGCGTGGCGCAGCTGCCCAGCCGTTATGTGGTGGCCATGCTGGCCGTCGCGGCCGACGCGGATCCCAGTGCGGCGCGGCTGATCTACGAGCTTTTCGCGCAGACGCCGCCGGCGGGACGGGGCGGCTGCGCCAGGATGCTCGTCGAGTCCCTGGGCGGGCGGTATCTCAGCCTGGACGGGCTGACCGTCCCCACGCTGGTGATCGGCAGCGAATGCGACCGGTTGACCCCGATCAGCCAGTCCCGCCGGATCGCGCGCACCGCACCCAACGTCGTCGGCCTGGTCGAGTTGCCCGGCGGCCACTGCTCGATGCTGGAGCAACACGACGAGGTGAACCACCAGCTGCGGGCACTGGCCGAATCGGTGAGCGGTCACCCGCGCATGCGGCGGATCAGCTCGTAGCAGTCCTCACAACAGTTCGGCGACCTCGGCGGCCGCCCGGTGGCCGGACCTGACGGCCCCGTCCAGATACCCGGTCCATTCCTCGGCGGTCTCGGTGCCGGCCCAATGGATCGGCCCGACGGGCTCCCGCAACCACTGCCCATAGCGGGTCCAGGATCCCGGCGGCACCGCGGCCGTCGGGCCGCCCGGCGCGAATTCCTCTGCGCCCCAACGGTAATCGACGTAGTCGAGGGGTTTGAGCGCGTCGTCGCCGAACAGCGACGCGAAGCAGCGCAGCGAGTCGCGGCGGCGCTGCTCGCCGGGAAGCGAGTCGAAGGCGCGGGCATCGGCGAAGCCCATCAGGATGCCCGGTCCGTCGTCATCCGGGCTGACGTCGAAAGTGATGAACACCGGGCCTTCGTCGGACAGCGCCATGCCGGAGAAGCCGTTGGCCCGCCAGAACGGCGTCGGGTAGGCCGCGTAGGCCTTGCTGAGCCTGCCCTGCGGCCAGTGCGTGGCGAGCTGCTCGTACTCGCGGGGCAAAGGGGGAGTGAACTCGATGGACATTCGGTGCGCCGGCGGAATCGCCACGATGACAAACCCGGCTTCCGCCTGGCCGCGGTCGGAGGTGACGGTGACACCGGCACCATGCCGGTCGATGCGCCGGACCGGGGCATTGAGCAGCACAGCGTCGCCGAGTTCGGCCGCCGCCGCCTCGGCGATTTGTTGCGTGCCGCCCGGAAAGCGGTCCTGCTGGGCACCGTTCTCCACGTCGAGTAACCGGTCCAGGCCGCCGGCGGCGTGCACGTAGCGGGCGGCGTGCAGCATCGACACTTCTTCGGGTTCGCAGCCCCACGTCACCCGGGCCATGATGGCCATCAGGACTCGCGACGACTCGGTGGCCCGTACCGAGCGCAGCCACTCGGCAAACGAGAGCTCGTCTAGTACGCGGGCGCGTCGGGCAGCCCAGGGCGCGGCGCTGGGGACGGCCCGGGCGATTCTTTCGAATTGCCAACGTAACCGGGCGATATCGAGCAGTCCGGTCAGCGACAGATTCGGGATGGTGCCGCGGTACGGGCGGGCCCAGCCCCGCCAATGGATCAGGTTCTTGCCGTTGTGGTAGGTCGGGGCGGTGTCAACCTGCAGGTCGGCCGCCAGCGCCAGGACGGCGTCCTGGGTCGGCCCGACGAAGGCGGCACCCATATCGACCGGCAGGCCGGCGACGCTGCCGGTGAACGAGCGTCCGCCCACCCGGTCACGACCCTCGAAGACCAGCACGTCGTAACCTTGCTGTTTCAGGTCGCGTGCCGCGGCTAACCCGGCGAACCCGGCGCCCACTACCACAACGTCGACAATCCGTGGCGGGTCCGTCACGCCCTATAGTGAACCGCACATCCGCGCCGAGTGTGGCGGAATGTCACGCCTTTTCGACATACGCGTGCATCAACCGCACGTTGGGCGCGGTCAGGGGGCGACCGTCAACCAGTCGGTGAAACCGGATGGGTCGTGCCGGCCCAGCGCGCCATGCTCGTACAGGCCCCAGCCCTCCACCGGGTCTTGGTCGCCGTCACGGCAGACCGCGCGGCCGACGTGGTCGATGACGCCGAAGCCGGATCGGGCGATGATCGCCGGGTCGGTCATGTCGTAGGTCAGCCGCTCGACGAACTTCTCGCCCTTCCACATCCCGTGCAACCAGTCCGAGTCGCCGCCGTAGCCGCCGCCGACGTGGATCGGGACGGGCAGCTTGGACTCCACGTCGAAGTGCACGGGTGTGCCGTCGGGAGTGGTCGCGTCGATGGTGGCCCCGGTCGGGATGCGCGTGCCGGAGCGGTAGTGGATCTTGACCCGCGGCCAGCCCAGCTGTTCGACGCGGCCGTCGCGCCATACCCGGGTGCAGTCGTTGAGTGAACGGAACCCGTCGGGCTCCTCCTGGATGATGAGCACGATGGCGAACTCGTCGAAGGCGATCGGCACATACAGCCACCACATGCCCTCGAACGGCGGGTCGGCGGGCCGGCCCGCCGGTTCCGGCTCGCCGATGGGCCGGATGCCCCAGGACCGGTCACGGCTGCCGATCCAGGTCGCGGGATCGACGGCGATCTCCTCGCCGTCGATTACCAGCCGGCCGCTCCAACTGCCGAGCTGGGCGAACCGCTGCGCGTCGAGCGTCACCCGGTTGCCCGAGCGCAGGATGTGCGGCTGCTCGCGGACCACGTCGAACAGCCCGTCCCAGGTGAGATCGGCCGCGATGCCCTCGGTTTCGTCGAGCACTATCCGTACCTTGTGCAGTGGCTCGATGACCTCGACGCGGTAGCCGTTGACGTTTTGGTTCAGCCGGTCCTGGTCGATGGCGTCGGAAAGGTGCACCGAGGTCTGAGTATCGCCGCGCCGGATCAGAAAGAACGCGTCCTTCACGCCGAGGTTGGGGTAGTAGCCGATGCCGCTGATGACGAAGATGTCGCCGGTGCGGTCGTGGGCGTTGAAGTAGGAGCGGTCGTAGAAGTTGCGGTCCGACGAGCCGGGCCAGGCTATGGGCTGGGGAAGCTGATGTACCGGGTACTCGTCAAGTGGGCCTAGCATCAGTTTTCCTCTCCGATAAGACGTTTCATCAAAGTCGCGTGATAGAACAGTGATTCGACATCCTCAGGCTGCTCTAATTCGCCGAAGTGAATGCGGCGCGCACTGGTCCGCATGAACACGCACGCCCACATGACACCGGCATACACGTAAAACCACTGCAGGTCACCGACTTCCACGCCGGCAAGGCGCCGATAGGTGGCACGGACGTCCTCCTCGCGCATCACATCGGGTAGGCCGGGTAGTCCCGCCAATCCGGCGAGCTCTTGAAAGACCTTGTGCGCGTAGATCATCCAGGCAACGTCCAGCTCGCGCGGGCCCAGCGTGACCATCTCCCAGTCCAGTACGGCGACCGGCTCGAAGTCGCGATACAAGACGTTGCCCACTCTGGCGTCACCCCACAGCAGTACTGGTTCGCGGGCGGCGGCCTCGTCGGGCCAATTGTCTTGTAGCCACTGCAAACTGCGCTCCACCAACGGTGATCGGCCGATGTCGGGTACTGCGAAGTCGTACCAGGACTGCACCCAGCCGAAGTGCCGGCGCAGCGCGGTGTCACCGGTCAGTCGTTCGGTCAAGAAGCCAAATGTATTCTCTGCGTTGGGGATTGAATGCAATGCGGCCAGTATTCCGACCGAGGCGTCCTGCAGCTTACGCTGTTGCTCGACGGGTGCGTCGGCGAACCAGTTGCCGCCGAACGTGTACGGCATGACGTCCGGCGGCACCACCCCGTCGACGTAGTCCATCAGGAAAAAGGGTGTGCCCAGCACCTCGCCGGTGGTCTCGATCCAGCGCACCCGGGGCACGGGCACGTCGGTCAGTTCGCTGACCTTGCGGATGACCTCGAATTGGTGGTCGAGGCGATAGGTCGGGAAAACCGGCACGTCTTCATTGGTGGGCGCCACGCGGGCGACGAGTTTCTGCTCGACGGGCCGGCCGTTCTCCGGCCAGCGAGCGGTCAGGATGATCGTCTCCGACGACATGCCGGTGGAGTCCACACCGCTTTCCACGGTCAGCTCGGGTGTCACGCCGCCGGGCAACAGCGTCGACAACCATCGCGACATCAGGCTCGGGACCGCGGTGGTATCCCGGCTCGAGCGCTGCAAGCGGCCCACATCTTCGACCGCGGGTTCGTTGGCCACGGGTGGTCCCTTCGCGGGGTAATTACGATACGGTAGGTAGCGTTATGAAAGCAGACCCGTCCTCCCTTGACAAGGCCCCCGGCGCCGGGCGGCCGCGCGATCCGCGCATCGACTCGGCCATCTTGGCTGCGACCGCGGAACTGCTTGTGGAAATCGGATATTCGAACCTGAGTCTGGCGGCCGTCGCCCAGCGTGCCGGTACCACGAAATCGGCGCTATACCGGCGCTGGTCGAGCAAGGCCGAGTTGGTGCACGAGGCGGCGTTCCCGGTCGCGCCCACCGCACTGGAGGCTCCGGCGGGCGATATCGCCGCGGACATCCGGATGATGATCGAGGCGACGCGTGACGTGTTCACCACCCCGGTGGTGCGGGCCGCGCTACCGGGCCTGGTGGCCGACATGACGGCCGATGCCGAGCTCAACGCCCGGGTCATGGCGCGGTTCGCGGACCTGTTCACCGCGGTGCGGGTACGGCTGCGCGAGGCCGTCGACCGCGGCGAAGCCCATCCCGATGTGGACCCGGACCGGTTGATCGAGTTGATTGGGGGAACGACGATGCTGCGGATGCTGTTGCGCCCCGACGAAAAGCTGGACGAGGCGTGGGTGGAGCAGACCGCCGCCATCCTGGTGCACGGGGTGACCCGGTGACGGCCGCGCGCCCGCGGCTTGCGGGCCGGACCGCGATCGTCACCGGTGGCAGCCGCGGATTGGGCCGGGCGATCGCGCTGGCGCTGGCGGCCGACGGCGCCGCGGTGGCGGTGGCCGGCCGTACCGAGCAGGTCTGGGACGACCGACTGCCCGGCACCATTGGCGAGACGGTCGCGGACATCGAGGCGACGGGCGGGCGCGCGGTGGCGGTGCGAGCCGATCTGACCGACCGCGACGACGTCGCCGGTCTGGTCGCGGCGGCTCGAGATGCATTGGGGCCCATCACGATTCTGGTCAACAACGCCGCATTCACCGCGCCCGGCCGCCCGGCTCGTGGCACACAGCCACGCGCCAAGCCGACAAACCCCAAGAGCGAAAAACCCGGCTGGCCGGGGTTCGTCAGCACGCCGCTGGCCGCCTACCGCCGGCATTTCGACATTGGGGTGTTCGCGGCCTACGAGCTGATGCAGCTCGTCTGTCCCGACATGATCGCAGCGGGGGGCGGGTCGATCGTCAACATCACCTCGGTGGCATCCCGCATGCCCGGTAATGGGCCCTATCCGGACCGCAGCGCCGGTGTGCTGCCGGGTTATGGCGGCTCCAAGGCGGCACTCGAGCACCTCACCCAATGCGCGGCACTCGATCTCGCCGACTACAACATCGCGGTGAATGCGCTCTCGCCGTCGAAACCGATCATGACGCCGGGCCTGTCCTACTATGCGCGCGAATTCGTCGACACCGCTCCGGCAGAGGAGTTCGCGCAGGCGGCCGTGGCACTGGTGCTCGTCGACCCCGCCCAGGTCACCGGACGCACCATTGGCCATCACCAAGTTCTCGACGGCACCTTCCGCCCCTTCACCCTGGATTAGTTTCATGCGGCGTGTAGGTCGATGAGGGTGATGGTGATGGCGGTTTCGACTTCGCTGAGGTCGATTCGTGGGCTGGGTGGTGGTGGGGCGGTGGACCGGTAGTGTGCGCCGGTGGGGGTGATGAATTCGGCGGTGTGCGTATGGTTTTCGTCGATGCTCGTGTTGACCTGCCAGCCCGGGGGCTTCTTTGGCGTAGTTGCAACGTTCGCACAACCCGAGCCCGTTGCCGGCGCTGGTGGGTCCACCTTGGGCCCAGGGGTCGGCGTGGTCGGTGTGGCGGATGGGCGCATCGCAGTGGGGGGTGCGGCAGCGTTGATCGCGTAGGGCGATGAAGTGGGCCAGGCCGCGCGGGAAGCGCCGGGCCCGGCTTTCCATGGCCACCAGTGCTCCGCTGCGCGGGTGGACATAGAGCCGGCGCAGGGTGGCGCGGGTGCGCCGGTCGGTGGCCGCGCCGGCCACCATGGCCCGTGCCACCGCGGCGGGGATGGGCCCATAGCCACTGAGCTGGGCCGGCGTGGTGTCGCCGGCGAGCAAGGTGGCATCGGAGAGCACCAGGTTCACCGCGATCGGGGTGGGTATCGCTGCGGCGCGCCCGGTGAGGCGTTCGATCAGGGTGTCAGCCATCACCTGCCCGCGGGTGCGCCCGTCGAAGGTGGTGTCGGCGGCGCGGCGCAGCGCGGCGTAGGCGGCCACCCCCTGGGCGACCGGTAGCAGGGCGGTCAAATAGGTCATGGTGTCGGGGGCGGGCCGGATGCTGACCGTGCGCTCGGCGTCGGCCTTGGCGGCCCGTTCCACCACGGCGTGCGGGTCCAGCCGGTAGGCAATCGCCTGGGCCGCCGCGGCGATGCGGGCATCGCCCATCCCGTCCAGATTGGCCACATCGGCGCACAACTCGGCATCCAGCGCCCGGCGGTCATCGACGTCCAGGCAGGCTGATTCGCGCACGATCAAGGTGGCCCGCCATTCCGAGAGCGCCCCGGATTCCAGCGCGGCCAAGGTGTGCGGCATCTCGTGCACCAACGCCTTGGCGAAGCCTAGGTGCCGATTGCCCCGCGCCGGGGAGTCGCGGCGGGCCAAGGCGATCTCACTGGCCACCCCCCGCCCGCGCCGCGCGGCCGGCACCCCGGCGCCGGCCTCGGCGGCGCGGCGCGATGCGTCCAGCGCCGCGGCCGCACGGGCTTGCCCGGCGGCGGCGGCGGCCTTGATCCGCTCGAGTTCACCGATGCGCGCGATCAACGCCGCTTCATCAGACGCCGGATCCACCACCGCCAAGGAATCGCACATGTGTTCGACTATACCCGAGGGCGACGACAAGTCGCCGAGGCCGGCGGACGCCACGCGAACTGGACCGCAATAGGCCAGCGCCGCTAGCCTTCGGCTATGGGGCGATCGCCTGCCTCGATGCGTCGCTGGCGCGGCTGCAAGCCACCGTGGCCCTGCGCGTGGTCGTCGCGCGCAAGCCGGTATTGGCCGCCTCGTGACTGAGAAGCCGACGCGGCGCGTCGTCGTCCTGATAGTGCTGTTGCTGCTTGTTGCTGCTGCCTTGCGTGGATACCTTCCGGCCCAGAATCGTTCGACCCGCGAGCTGATCGGCAACCGCGCGGCGCTGATGATCATCGTGGCCATATTGAGCGTGACGCTGGCGCTGCTGGCTATAGCGGTCATTGGGCGGTTGCGAGATCCACGGGCGGTGGCGCCACACACGCGCGATCTGTCCGAAATGCTCGGCGCCGGCCGAAGACGAGCCAATTGGCGCGTGCTGTTGATCGGACTCGCGGTGATCGTCGCCTGGTTGTTGATTGCATGGCTGCTGGCCCGGTTATCCGTGCCGCACGACAGCAGTTCGCAGGTGGCAAGCACGAATCCGACAGCGACGGCGACGGGCGCCCGTACCGCACCACCTCCGCCGCCGCCGGCGCAAAACCCGCCCCAGGGCTCGGGTGACATGTTCAAGGTCCTGCTTGCCGGCGCTATTCCGATGCTGGTGATCATCGTCGCCGGAGCGATCCTGATGTCACGACGACGTTGGCGCACGGTCACGCCGACCACGACCATGGACAATCAAGACGCGCAAGAATCAGCGGCCGCCCCACCGCAATCGGAATCGCTGGTGCGAGCTGCCGAAATCGGCCTTGCCGAAATCGCCGACCTCAGCCGCGAACCGCGAGAGGCGATCATCGCCTGCTATGCCGCGATGGAACGTGAGCTCGCGAATGTTCCCGATGCCGTTCCTCAGGACTTCGACACCCCCACCGAAGTGTTGGCCCGAGCCGTCGAACACCATGCCCTGCATGCCGATAACGCAGCGCGGTTGGTAAACCTGTTTGCCGAGGCCCGGTTCAGCTCACATGTGATGAACGAGGACCACCGCGAGGTGGCGGTGCGGGTGCTCAGGCTGGTTCTCGATGAACTGGCTCCGCGCACCGGTATCCGGGGTGGCGCATGAAAAAACTTATCGCGCTTGGGGTTTGCCTGATTGTCGGTATCGAGCTGCTGGCGCTGATACTGCACGACCGCCGGTTCGTGCTGGCCGGGGCCGGTGCCGCGGTAGCTCTGGTGCTACTGAACATCCGCCGGCTGGTGGGTCACCAGGCCGCGGCCGAGATCGACCGGACTCCCGACGATCTCGGCGAGGGGTTGCGCCGCTGGCTGTCCACCACCGAGACGACGATTCGGTGGTCGGAGTCCACCCGGGCGGACTGGGACCGGCACCTGCGTCCCATGCTGGCCCGACGCTTCGAAATCGCCACCGGCCACGGACAGGCCAAGGACCCCACGGCTTTTCACGCCACCGGCCGAATGCTGTTCGGCGCCGAATTGTGGGAATGGGTCAACCCGAACAACGTCTCGCGTACCGGTGACCGCGCGCCGGGCCCCGGCCGGGGGACACTAGAGGAAATTCTGCATAGGTTGGAGCAAGTGTGATGAGAGGCGCCACCACGATATGACGATGCCGGCTGCTTGGGCGCCAAGCAAAACCACCTCCCATTGCGAGGCGGTGCTCGACGAAATCGAACGTGTCGTGGTGGGAAAGCGTTCCGCCCTCACCCTCATCCTTATCGCGGTGCTCGCGCGCGGCCACGTCCTCATCGAAGATCTGCCCGGCCTCGGCAAGACCTTGATTGCCCGATCCTTCGCTTCCGCGTTGGGGCTGCAATTCACCCGGGTTCAGTTCACCCCCGATCTGCTGCCCGCGGATCTGCTCGGGTCGACCATCTACGACATGCAGTCGGGTCATTTCGAATTCCGCGCGGGCCCGATTTTCACCAACCTGCTGCTCGCCGACGAAATCAACCGCACGCCGCCCAAGACGCAGGCGGCGCTGCTGGAGGCGATGGCCGAAGGCCAAGTGAGCATCGACGGCCAAACCCATAAGCTGCCAATGCCATTCATCGTTCTAGCGACCGACAACCCGATCGAGTACGAAGGCACCTATCCGCTGCCGGAGGCACAGTTGGACCGCTTCGCGATCCGGCTGGAATTGCGCTACCTCTCGGAGAGCGACGAAACCGCGATGCTGCGCCGCCGCCTCGAACGCGGTTCGGTCGAGGCGACGGTAAACCAGGTGGTGGACGCCCACGATCTCATGGCGATGCGCGAATCGGTCGAACAGGTGAGCGTGCACGAGGACGTGTTGCACTATGTGGTCTCGCTGGCTAACGCGACCCGGCACCATCCGCAGGTGGCCGTAGGCGCCAGTCCCAGAGCCGAACTCGACCTCGTTCAACTCGCGCGTGCCCGTGCCCTGCTGCTGGGCCGCGACTATGTGATCCCCGAAGACGTGAAGGCCCTCGCGACGGCGGCGGTGGCGCACCGAATCACCTTGCGGCCTGAGATGTGGGTGCGCAAGATCCAGGGCGCCGACGTGGTCGGGGAACTATTGCGGCGCCTGCCTGTGCCGCGCACGAAGTGAGACACGTGGCGGTGACGCCGTGATCGAAAGCCAAGAAGTCGAGTTACGTTGGCGGGCATCGAAACTGACTCAGGCGATCGCCACTTGCGCCGGATTCGCCTTGGCCGCAGCGGTGATCGGTGGCCGCTGGCAGCTGATTGCGTTCGCTGCGCCACTGCTCGGCGTGTTGTGCTCGATCACTTGGCAGCGCCCGGTGCCGAAGGTTCGTGTGTATGGGGAGCCGGACTCACAGCGGCTCTTCGAAACCGAGCCAGCGCGGCTGACCGTCTGGGCCGCCCCAGAAATCGAGGGCTCCTCGGCGCAAACCCGGACAGTACCGGGTGTCCAACTCTCCATTGCTGCCGTGGAGGGAATGCAGCTCGAGCTGGCCGACATGGCCGCTCCGGCCCCCGGCTCGCTTGCGAAATCTGTTGTGGCAGTGGCGCAACGCTGGGGCCGGTATCCGATCCGGGCGCGGGTGGACGTGGTCGCCCGCGGTGGGTTGCTGACGGGCACCGGGGCCGTTGATGCCGCGCAGGTCGTGGTGTTTCCCTTGACGCCGCCCCAGTCGACGGCGATCCCCCGGACCGAGTTACTGGACCGCCTGGGCACCCATCTCACCCGCTACATCGGCCCGGGAGTGGAATACGCCGACATCCGTCCCTACGTCCCCGGTGACCAACTGCGCGCGGTGAACTGGCCGGTGAGCGCGCGCCGTGGCCGCCTGCATGTCACGCAGCGGTTGACCGACCGCGCCGCCGATGTGGTGGTGCTGATCGACACCTACCAGCAGCCGCCCGGCCCGGCGACTGAGGCCACCGAACGAATAGTGCGGGGCGCCGCCCAGGTGGTGCAGACCGCGTTGCGTAACGGCGACCGGGCCGGCATCGTGGCGCTCGGCGGCAACCGGCCGAGATGGCTGGGCGCCGATATCGGGCAGCGCCAGTTTTATCGGATCCTCGATACCGTGCTCGACGCCGGGAACCGCTTCGAAAGCACAACGGGGACACTGGCGCCGCGTGCGGCGATTCCCGCGGGCGCGATCGTCATCGCG
Source organism: Mycobacterium sp. NGS66 (assembly GCF_059812225.1). NCBI lineage: Bacteria > Bacillati > Actinomycetota > Actinomycetes > Mycobacteriales > Mycobacteriaceae > Mycobacterium > Mycobacterium sp. NGS66. The sequence continues at coordinate 444,123 of NZ_JCALCG010000003.1, forward strand.
TTCTCCACGCTGCTCGACACCGAATTCGCGTTGGCCTTGATCGACCTTCGCAAGCGAGGCCATGTGGTGGTGGCCGTCGACGTGCTGGACAGTTCGCCGTTCGAGGACGAGCATGACCCCCTGGTGATCCGGATGTGGGGACTGCAGCGCTCCGCGATGTATCGCGACATGGCCACCATCGGTGTCGATGTGATCGCCTGGCATGGCGACGACACTTTGGAGCAGTCGATGGGCGCCATACCCGACCGCCGTCGCCGGATCCGGAGATAGCGCTCATGGCATCCCCGACCCAACCCGGAGCTCGTGCTCTGGCAGCGGCATTCGGGCTGCTCATGGTGAGTTCGGCAGCGGTCGCATCCCACGGAGCGGCATTCGGCATGGGAATTGCAGCGCTGATTGCGGCGGGTGTCGGGCTGGCATACCGTCCGGCCGCAACGCTTGCCGTGCTGCTGACGGTGTGCACTGTCGCGCTGTCCGGTCCACCCGCGCTGTTTGCCGCGATGTCCGGACTTTGCGCCGCAGCCTACCTGGTGTGCCGGTACGCCATCGGCACACCCGTCGGCACTGTCCTGGGCAGCGCGCCGACAGCCGTTGCGGCCGTGGGCTTTACGTTCGCCGGGTTAGTGGCGACGGCGTTCCCGTTGCAGTTGCCGTGGTTGCCGTTGGTGGCGCCATTGGCGGTGGTGGCGATCTACGCGTTGGCCACCCGCCCGTTTCTGGGCTGATCGCGGAAGTGGGTCGCCACCATCAGGTTCAGTGGCGATCACGAGCGCGGCGCAGCCGGGCGAAGTGG